>NZ_JASGET010000133.1:0-25732 GCF_047606145.1 Nocardioides sp.
CGCGCGGGGCGCCGCCGGCCGGCCCGCCGGGCCCGGCGCACTGAGCGCGGCCGGCGTCGATCAGGCGCGTGCGCCCAGGGCCGAGGTCAGTGCGGCCAGGGCACGATCGAGCTCGGCGTCGCTCACGCCGCCGAATCCGACCACCAGCCCGGTCAGCGGACTGCTGCGAGCATACGAGCTCAGCAGGTTGACCTCGAACCCGGCCGCGCGGGCGGCGTCACGGGCGCGGACCGCGTCCGGCTCGGGCAGCAGCCAGGTGGAGTACATCCCGGCCAGGGGGCCGGCCAGGTCGGCGTACGGCGCGAGCGCGGCGGCGACCCGCGGCGCCCGCTCGGCGTATACCTTGCGGGCCGCGCGCACCTGCTTGTCGAGCCACCCGTCCCGGAGCAGGGTGAGCAACGCCCGTTGACAGGGCCAGGCGGCGCCGGTGTGGGTCAGCAGTCGGCGCGCCACGATCGCCTCGTGCAGTCGTGGCGGCGCCACCAGCCAGCCGATCCGCAGGGTCGGCAGCACCGACTTGGCCGCGGTGCCGAGATAGGCCACCCGCGTCCGGTCGAGGCTGACCAGGGCGGGCACCGGCGCCACGTCGTAGCGGAACTCGGAGTCGTAGTCGTCCTCGATCACCAGCGCGCCGGTGCGTTCGGCGGCAGCCAGCAGGGCGAGCCGGTCGGCGGCCGGCATGACCCGGCCGAGCGGGTGCTGATGAGCGGGGGTGACGTACACCGCGACCACCCCGTCGAGGGGGCCGTCGACGGCCGGGAGCGGTACGGCGGCCGGCAGGTCGTGCACCTCCCGGCCGTGGCTGCGCACCGTCTCGGCCGCGGCCCGGTAGCCGGGGTCCTCGATCGCCACCGGACCTGTCGGCAGCTCCGGCAGCAGCTGGCGCAGTCCGTCGGTGGTGCCGGCGGTCACCACGATCTCGTCGGGGTCGACCCGCAGACCGCGGGTGCGGGCCAGCCGTTCGGCGATGGCGACGCGCAGCGCGGGCAGTCCGCGCGGGTCGTCGTAGCCCGGCGGCGGCGCGGCGGTGGAGACCTCGCGCCAGGCGCGTCGCCAGCCGGGATCGTGCCGGACGTCCACCCACGGCGTGCCGGTGTCGAGATGACGTCGCCCGGTCGCGGTCGGTGCGGTGGATCCGGCGGCGCGCCCCGCGCCGTGCTGGGCGCCGCGGTGGGCGCGATGGTCGGTGCTGCGCCCGAGTCCCGGTCCGGGCGGCGCCGCGACGAACGTGCCGGCTCCGCGCCGGGCGCTCACCCAGCCCTCGGCGAGCAGTTGCTCGTAGGCCTGTTCGATCACCGCGCGCGAGACCCCTAGGTCGGCGGCGAGCGCCCGGGAGGAGGGGAGTCGGTCGTCGCGGCGCAGCGTGCCGGCGACGATCAGGTTGCGGACCTGCCCGGCGAGCTGAGCCGGCAGCGGCGCCGTGGCGGTGCGGTCGAGCAGCAGGGGCAGCATGAGTGTCCTGTCGAAGTGACGTCTGATTGGCCCGTGGAGACAGGCCAATTCCGCGACACGATGGTGTCATGGACCCGCTCTCTCCGACACCCCGCACCACCATCGGCCGCGGCCGGGACCGCGCCGTGCGCGAACGCGAGCAGTTGCACGCACTGCTGGCCGACGCCCTGGTCGCCCATCTCGGCGTGCTGGCCGGTGAGCACCCCCACGAGCATCCGGTGGTGCTGCCGGTCGCCTTCGGCGTCGAGGCGGCCGGACCGGATGCCGGTGGCACCCTCTATCTGCACGGGTCGGTCGCCGCCGGCTGGCTGGCCCGCGCCCTCGAGCACGACGTCTGCCTGAGCGTCACCGAGCTCGACGGGCTGGTGGCCGGCCGCAGCAGCTTCCACCACTCGATGAACTACCGCAGTGCCGTCGTCATCGGCCGGGCCCGGCTGGTGACCGAGCTCGCCGAGCGGGAGCGGGCGCTGGAGCTGGTGGTCGATCACATGATCCCGGGCCGCTGGCGGACGCTACGGGCGAGCACCCGCAAGGAGCTCGCCGCCACCGCGGTGCTCGCCCTCGGCCTGGCCGAGGCGTCGATGAAGCAGCGCGCCGGCGGCCCGGGCGACGAGGCCGGGGACATCGCCGCCGGGGTCTGGGGCGGTCACATCCCGGTGCGCCGGACGGCCGGGGAGCCGGTGCCCGACCCGGACGCCACCGGCCCGGTCCCCGCGGACGTCGTACGGCGGGCCCGGCAGCTGGGCGCCCCGGGGTGAGGACGCGGTCCCGCTCGGAGGAGTCGCCGCGCTCACCCCGGCGCATGCCGGGGGTGGTTCTCGGATTAGGGTTCGGGCCATGAGCCAGCGCACGTTCGTGATCGTCAAGCCCGACGCGGTTCGCCGCGGCCTGGTGGGCGAGGTCCTCACCCGCTACGAGGCCAAGGGCCTCACCATCGCGGCGCTGGCCCAGCGCACCATCGACGGCGACCTGGCGGATCGGCACTACGCCGAGCACGTCGAGCGGGACTTCTACCCGCCGCTGCGCGCCTTCATCACCTCCGGCCCGCTGGTCGCGCTGGTGCTGGAGGGTGACGAGGCGATCGAGGTGGTGCGCACCCTGAACGGCGCCACCGACGGCCGGGCGGCCGCGCCGGGGACGATCCGTGGCGACCTGTCGCTGTCCAACCGGGAGAACCTGGTGCACGGCTCGGACAGCCCGGAGTCCGCGGAGCGGGAGATCGCGCTCTGGTTCCCCGAGCTGTGACCCGGTAGCCCGGTCGAGCGCGCCCCGGCCGTGCCGCCGAGGCCGGGTCCGGGGACCGATTCACGCGGGGTTGTCCACAGTCGCGCGGTACGCCGTTTTCCGTCGGGACCGCCGGGCACCGTCCCGTCCATGACAGCCACCACGCTCGAGCTGGAGCCGCTCGCGATCGCCACCCTGGCGCGGGAGTGGGACGACCAGAGCCTCGACCTCGACGCAGCGTCGTCCAGTGTCGCCGCCGCGCCGACGGCGGGCTTCACCACCGCGGTGCGCGGTGCAGCCGCCGGGTTCGCCGGCCACTGGCGCGATCACCTCCGCGACCATGCCCGGCAGGCCGAGGCTCGGGCGGACGCGCTGCGCGCCACCGCGCGGACCCTGCTGGTCGTGGAGCAGCTCGTCGGCCAGGCCGCTCACGGACTGGTCCTGGACCTGACCCTGCAGACGCTGCGGGAGGTGCGATGAGGCCCACGCCGATGCCCCGCTTCACCGCCCGTCCGGCGACGGTGACCGACTTCGGCAACGACGTCCTGGCCGTCTCGGCGATCCTCGACGACCTCGGCTCGACGGCCTACCGCTCCGCCCGCACCGACGATTGGCAGGGGGTCGCCGCCGAGAGCTACCGGAGCAGCGTGCGCCGGGTCGGCCGCCGGGCCGACGCGATGGCCGCGGCCGCCCGGACGGTCGGCCTGCGGGTCCTGGACCACGCCGACGCCCTCTCGGCACTGCACGGCCGCCATCGCGATCTGGAGCGGCGCTACCGGGAGCTGGAGGCCGCCGGGGCAGGGCCGGTGGGGCCGGTGGCCGGCGTCCCGGGCGACGCGCCGCACGGCTACGGCCCGAGTGTCGAGCCGCCCGGGCAGCACGACGCGCTGGTGGCCAGCTACGAGCGTGACCGGTCCGCATGGCTCGCGGACCTGCATGAGGCGGAGCAGTCGATGCTGGCCGCCTTCGGTCGCGCCGACGGCGAGCGCCGGGTGCTGCGACGCTACGGCGGGCGGCCGGACCCGGCCGACGGGCTCACCATCCCCGACCCGGGCGCCGACCCGCTCGCCGTACGCCGCTGGTGGGACTCGCTCACCCAGCCCCAGCGCGACGCGCTGTTGACCGAGAGCCCGGAGCGGCTCGGCAACCTCGACGGTCTGCCGGCCTCGGTGCGCGACGCCGCCAACCGGATCCGACTGGGTCGTGACCTGATCACCCTGGAGACCTATCCGAGCGGCACCCTCAGCGACGAGGAGCGCGACCGGCTGGCCAACGCCCGGGCGCTCTCCCGTGCCCTGGCCCGGATCGACCGACGGCTGGGGAACGACCCGCTCACCGGCGAACCGGTCCCCACCCAGATCTACCTCTACGACCCCGACTCCTTCGCGCACGACGGCCGGGTGGCGGTCGGCATCGGCGACCTGGACGCCGCGCCGAACGTGGCGATCACCGTGCCGGGGGTGGGCACCGACGCCGGCAGCGCGTCGGACCAGGCCACCAAGGCGATCAACCTCTACCAGGCCTCCCGCTACCTCTCGCCGGGGACACCCACCGCCACCATGTTCTGGATCGGGTACGACGCCCCGGACAAGACCGACGACGGCACCGGCGACGACCACTACTGGACCGGGCTGAGCAACGAGTCCAGGGCGGTCGACGGCGGCCGGCTGCTGGGGCACGCCATCGACGGCCTCACCACCATGCGCGACGACGACCCGCACCTGACCATCATCGGACACAGCTACGGCTCCACCACCGCGACCTACGGCGTCGACGACGCCCGGCCGGGGGAGGTGGACGACCTGGTGCTGGCCGGCAGCCCCGGGGCGGGCACCGAGCACGACCACGCCTCGGACCTGACGGTCCCCGACGGGCACGTCTACGTGGCCCGCAACAGCGGCGACCCGATCGCCGAGATCGGCGACCACCCCGACCTGACCGGCGCCGGCGCCGGGCTCGCGCTGGGGCCCGACCCGGCCGCCGACGACTTCGGCGCCATCCGGGTCGAGGCCGAGGACGTCGACCGGGACGATCGCGGCAGCCAGGGCTGGATCGCCAACCACACCTCCTACTTCGACCACGACACCGAGTCGCTGGCCAACATCGCCCACGTCGCCACCGGCGACTACGCGCACGTGACCACCACCGATCCGGTGGTTGCCGACGACGACCCCGGACTGAGGGACATCGGCTCCGGGGTGGGCCACACCGTCAGCGGGCTCGAGCACGGTCTGCGCGCCGGCTACTCCGCGCTGTTCGGGCTGGGCGGCGCGGGCGACGAGCTGGCCGACGGCGGGCGCGACCTGGCCGGCGGGATCGACTCGCTGACCGGCACCTCCGACGACCCCGAGGCCGACCGGGACCCGACCACCCCGCGCACCCACTGAGCCCGGGAGACGATCCGGGCCGATGGCCCGGCGGATCGCAACATCAGCCACACTGGTGTCGGCGTGCCTCACCAGAATCAGGCACGCCGCTGCCTAGCCTCGGATGCGGGCGCGTCTCACCTTCCCCGACCCGCGCCCAGGACGCGAGGCGATCGAGGATGGCGAACAGTTTCGTCGGCCGTGACATGGCCGTGGATCTCGGCACCGCCAACACCCTTGTCTACGTGCGCGGCAAGGGCATCCTGGTCGACGAGCCGAGTGTGGTGGCGGTCCAGTCCGCCAGTGGCGAACTGGTGGCGGTGGGCCACGAGGCCAAGCAGATGGTCGGCCGCACGCCCGACGAGATCGAGACGATCCGGCCGCTCAAGGACGGCGTGATCGCCGACTTCGAGACCTGCGAGCAGATGCTCCGCTACTTCATCCGGCAGGTGCACCGGCGGCGGTACTTCGCCAAGCCGCGGCTGGTGATCTGTGTGCCCAGCGGGATCACCGCGGTGGAGACCCGGGCGGTCAAGGAGGCCGGCTACCAGGCGGGTGCGCGCAACGTCTACATCGTCGAGGAGCCGATGGCGGCGGCGATCGGCGCCGGACTGCCGGTGCACCTGCCGACCGGCAACATGGTGGTCGACGTCGGCGGCGGTACCACCGAGGTCGCGGTGATCAGCCTCGGCGGCGTGGTCACCAGCCTCTCGGTCACCACCGCGGGCGACGACGTCGACAACGCGATCGTCGCCTGGATGAAGAAGGAGCACGCCCTGCTGCTGGGCGACCGGACCGCCGAGGAGGTCAAGATGTCGCTGGGGTCGGCCTGGCCGACCTCGGACGAGACCGAGGCCGAGATCCGCGGCCGCGACCTGGTCAGCGGTCTCCCGCGCACCGTCACCGTCTCCGCGGCCGACGTGCGCCACGCGATCGAGGAGCCGCTGCACGGGATCATCGACGCCGTCCGTGCGACCCTCGACCAGACGCCTCCCGAGCTCGCCGGCGACATCATGGATCGCGGCATCGTGCTCACCGGCGGCGGGGCGCTGCTCCGCGGCCTGGACGAGCGGTTGCGGCACGAGACCTCGATGCCGGTGCACGTCGCCGACAGTCCGTTGACCTCGGTCGCGCTCGGCGCGGGCCGATGCGTGGAGGAGTTCGACGCGCTGCGAGCGGTGCTGGTCTCCGAGCGCCGGAGGCGCTGATGGCTCTGTTGACGCCTCCCGGCCGGACCCGGCTGCGGCCGCTGATCAGCCCGCTCAAGACCGGTGACACCGGTGCGGGCGGGCCCGAGGGCCTCAACCGGCGCGGCAGCCTGCGTCCCAAGGACCCGCACGGCCCGAAGAAGTCGACGGTGCTCGCTCTGGTGCTCGCCTGCGCCACCCTCTTCACCCTGGACCAGACCTCGGCGCTCGACCCGGCACGCAACGCGTTCGGCGACCTGCTCAGTCCGGCCGAGTCGGCGGTCAGCACCCTCGCTCGACCGCTCACCTCGATCCCGGACTGGTTCGACAGCCGGGACAAGCTGCGTGCCGAGCTCGCCACCGAGAAGGCCAAGAACGCCGACCTGCGTGCCCAGCTGCGCAGCGACCAGGTCACCAAGGCGGAGGTCGCCCAGCTGCACGGGCTGGTCGACAGCGCGCAGAGCTTCGGCCGTGACCTGGTGCCGGCCCGGGTGATCGCCTACGGCCCGGCCCAGTCGTTCTCCCGCACGGTGACCCTCAACACCGGGTCGGCCGCCGGACTGAGTGCCGACATGACGGTGATCGACGACGACGGCCTGGTCGGCCGGATCCTGCGGGTCAGTCGGCACACCGCGACCGTGCTGCTGCTGGTCGACGACGATTCGGTGGTCGGCGGCCGGGTCGGCTCCTCGGGCGAGGTCGGCATGGTCAGCGGGACCGGCCAGATCGCCCACGACGCCACCCTCGACCTTGACCTGGTCGACCAGACCGCCGCACCGCTGAAGGGGGAGAGCGTCCTCTCCTGGGGTGAGGGCACCACCACGCCGTACGTCGGCGGCATCCCGATCGGGAAGGTCACCGGGGTCTACGCCAGTCTGCAGGACTCCTCGCGGACCGTGCGGATCAAGCCGTACGTCGACTTCGGCTCGCTGGACGTGGTCGGGGTGGTGGTGCCGGCCGGCACCACCGGAGACCACGGCACCATCGGCGCGGACGGGAGCATCACCTCGAGCACCGGATCGAGCACCGGATCGAGCACCGACAGCGGAGCGAGCCGATGAACGCCGTACGCCACCTCGCCGGAGTGCTCGCCCTGCTGGTCGCGCTGGTGCTCCAGCACAGCCTGTTCGGCGCCTTCGCCTGGGACGGCGTGGTCCCCGACCTGGTGCTCCTGGTGGTGGTCGCCGCCGGTCTGGCCCGCGGCGGTCAGACCGGGGTCGTGCTCGGCTTCGTCGGCGGCATGCTGCTCGACCTCGCCCCGCCGGCCGACCACAGCGCCGGCCGCTGGGCGCTGGCGCTGATGCTGGTCGGCTACATCGCCGGCCGGGTGCGCGCCACCGACGCGGGTGTGCCCCGCGGGGAGGACGGCCGGCCCACCGCTGTCGCGGCGATGGCGACGGTCGCGGCCTGCTCGTTCGTCGGCACCAGCGTGTTCGCGCTGACCGGGGTCGTGCTGGGCTGGATCGGGTCGGGCGACGGCGGCGTCGGGTTCGGCGAGATGCTGCGGGTGATCGCGATGAGCCTGGTCTGGGACGTGCTGCTGGCGCCGCTGGTGATCCCGGTCGTCATCGCGATGTTCGCTCGGCTCGAGCGGGAGCGTGTGCGCGCCTGATGAGATCCCACACCACGCCGAGCCCGGCGAAGTCGGCGCCCACCGCCCGGACCAGCCGGCTTCGGCTGTTCGTGATCCAGGCGCTGGTCTTCTCGCTCTTCGCCACGCTCGGCGTACGGCTGTACTACCTGCAGGTCACGCACGGCGACTCCTACCAGGAGCAGGCCGCCTCGCAGTCGGTCCGCGAGGTGGTCGAGCAGCCGGTCCGTGGCCTGATCGTCGACGACCAGGGCCGGGCGCTGGTCACCAACCGCACCTCGTGGGTGATCAGCATCGACACCGAGGTGGTGGACAAGCTCTCCGCCAAGGACCGGCGGCGGCTCTACGCCCGGGTCACCGCGGCGACCAAGGTGAGCGGCACGAGCATCCGATCGGCGCTGAAGAGCTGGAACGGGTCGTCCTACCAGCCGGTGCCGGTCGCCGAGGACGTGAGCAAGAAGGTCGCGCTGCGGATCCTGGAGCAGCCCGAGGACTATCCGGGCGTGGTGGCCAAGAAGCAGACCGTGCGCTACTACCCGAAGCCCTACGGCGTCAACGCGGCCGGCGTGCTCGGCTACCTCTCGCCGATCACCGACAAGGAGTACAAGGCCGCGCAGAAGGCCGATGACGAGTCGCTGAACAACACCTCCGAGGTCGGCCGCTCCGGCCTGGAGAAGGAGTACGACGAGTACCTGCGCGGCATGCCGGGTTACGACTCGGTCACCGTCGACTCGCTCGGCCGGGAGATCGGGGAGGGCGACTCGGTGGCGGCCCAGGCCGGTGACACCCTGGTCACCAGCATCGACGCCCGGGTCCAGAGCGTCGCCGAGAAGCAGCTCGCGCAGACGATCAAGACGGCCCGCAACACCTACGACACGGTCACGCACAAGAACTACGTGGCCGACTCCGGTGCGGTGGTGGTGATGGAGGCCAAGACCGGTCGCGTGGTGGCGATGGCGAGCTCGCCGACCTACGACCCGAGCGAGTGGGTCGGCGGCATCACCCAGAAGCAGCTCAACCGGCTCTACTCCAAGAGGTCCGGCTATCCGCTGGTGACCCGCGCCACCCAGGGCCAGTTCGCGCCCGGATCGACCTGGAAGCCGTTCGTGACCACCGGGGCGCTCAGCGATGACCTGTCCGCGGACACCCGGTTGGGCTGCACCTCGGGGCTGCAGATCGGCAACCGCTGGTTCAAGAACTACGAGTCGGAGTCCTACGGCGACATCTCCTTCGCCGAGGCGCTGAACGTCTCCTGTGACACCTTCTTCTACCGCGTCGGCCTGCATTTCTGGAACAAGTACGGCAGCGACCCGGCCAACGCCAAGGCGAAGGACCCGCTGGCCAGCGCGGCGCACTCGTTCGGCTTCGGCAAGCAGACCGGGATCGACCTGCCCGGCGAGGCCAGCGGCCGGGTGGGCGACCGGGTCTGGCGGGCGTCGTACTACAAGCAGATGAAGAGCTACTACTGCACGATGGACAAGAAGGGCAACGCGCCGACCGCCTTCCTCAAGCTCTTCTCCCACGAGTTCTGCGCCGAGGGCAACTACTTCCGGCAGGGTGACGCGGCCAACTTCACCATCGGGCAGGGAGACACCACCGTCACCCCGATCCAGCTCGCCCGTGCGTATGCGGCGATGTCCAACGGCGGCACCGTCTACGAGCCGACCATCGGCAAGGCGATCGTCAGCGCCGACGGCACGGTGATCAAGAAGATCAAGCCCAAGGTCGCCGGTCACGCCAAGGTCAGCAAGTCGGCGATCTCCTACGTGAACACCGCCCTGCTCGGCACCTTGAAGGCCGACGGCTCCTGGAACGGCACCCTGGCCTGGAAGTTCAACGGGTTCCCGCTGGACAAGGTGCACATCCGCGGCAAGACCGGCTCGGCCGAGGTCGAGGGCAAGCAGTCGACCAGCTGGGTGGCCACCTACGACAAGAACTACGTGGTGATCATGATGGTCAGCCAGGGCGGCACCGGCTCGGGCACCTCCGGACCGGCGGTCCGCAAGATCTGGGAGAGCCTGTACGGCATCACCGGCAGCTCTGTGGATGAGAGCAAGTCGGCGATCCCGGGAGTGGTGGAGACCGAGTCGCTGCCCCGGTTCGGCAAGGACGGCTCCATCCTGCCGCCGGCCAGCTCCGGCAAGTCGGCTGGCAAGTCGGCTGGCAAGGGGGAGGACTGATGGCCGGGTCCGCCGTGAGCTCCTCGCCCGGCGCCGCGTTCACCCGTCGGCTGGTCCGGCTCGATTGGGTGCTGATGGCCGCGGTGCTCGCCCTGGTGGTGCTCTCCGCGCTGCTGGTCTGGTCGGCCACCGCGCACCGCGACTCGCTCACTGGTGGGGACTCCACCGCCTACCTGCGCCGTCAGGTGCTCAACATCGTCATCGGTCTCGGCCTGCTCGCGGTCGTCGTCTCCACCGACCACCGCTGGGTGCGGATCATGACCCCGGTGGTGTACGGCGCCTCGGTGCTCGGCCTGGTGCTCGTGCTCGTGATGGGCTCGACCATCAACGGGTCGCGCTCCTGGCTCGACTTCGGGCCGCTCAGCATCCAGCCCTCCGAGTTCGCCAAGCTCGCCGTGGTGGTCGGCATGGCGTTGGTGCTGGCCGAGCGCGCCGAGGGACGCTGGCGTGCCCGGGTGGGCGTCGGTGACCTGGCCGCGATGCTGGCGGTCGCCGCGGTGCCGGCGGTGCTGATCATCGCCCAGCCCGACCTGGGCACGATGCTGGTGCTCACCGCCACCGTGTTCGGGGTGCTCGCCGCCGCCGGCACCCCGCGGCGCTGGCTCGGCGTGCTCGCGCTCGGCGGCGTCGCGGCGGCCGCCGCTGTGGTGGACGGCGGCCTGCTGAAGGAATACCAGATCCACCGGTTCATGGCCTTCACCGATCCGAGCCTCGACCCGAGCGGGGCGGGCTACAACGTGCAGCAGGCACGGATCGCGATCGGTGACGGCGGGATCTTCGGCCAGGGGCTGTTCAGCGGCAGCCAGACCCGCGCCGGCTTCGTGCCCGAGCAGCACACCGACTTCATCTTCACCGTGGTGGGCGAGGAGCTCGGCCTGGTCGGATCGGTGGTGGTGATCGGGCTGCTGGTCGTCGTACTGTGGCGGGCGCTGCGCATCGCCGCCCGCACCGACGACCTCTACGGCCGGGTGGCGGCCGCCGGGATCGCCTGCTGGTTCGGCTTCCAGGCGTTCCAGAACATCGGGATGTGCCTCGGCATCATGCCGGTCACGGGCGTCCCGCTGCCGTTCCTCTCCTACGGCGGATCCTCGATGTTCGCCTCGATGCTCGCGATCGGGCTGCTGCAGAACATCCACGCCCGGGCGACCGCGCCGGCCGCCGTACGACGGGCGGCGGGCAGCGCGCTCGCGGTGCGCTGAACGGCCGCGCGACCGCCCTCTCGATCCGGTCTCGCTACCCCGACGGATGACGACCGGCGACGACCGATGACAGACGACCGATGACAACTGTCACGGATGCGTAGAGAGTCTCCGTTTCTTGGCCGCATCTGGTTTAGATTCGGCATCGATGAGCACCAGCACAGCCACCCCGGACGGTCCGGCACCGACCGGCGAGTACACCCACCAGCAGATCGTCACGATCCTCACCGGGCTGCTGCTCGGGATGTTCCTCGGATCGCTGGACCAGACCATCGTCTCCACCGCGATCCGGACGATCGCCGACGACCTCCACGGGCTCGACGCCCAGGCGTGGGCGACCACCGCCTACCTGGTCACCTCGACGATCACGACGCCGATCTACGGCAAGCTCGGCGACCTGTGGGGTCGCAAGAAGCTGTTCATGTTCGCCATCACCGTCTTCGTCATCGGCTCGACGCTGTGCACCCTGTCGACCTCGATGTACGAGCTGGCCGCGTTCCGCGCCTTCCAGGGTCTCGGCGCCGGTGGCCTGTTCACCCTGGTGCTGGCGATCGTCGGCGACATCGTCTCGCCGCGCGAGCGGGCGAAGTACACCGGCTACTTCATGGCCACCTTCGGATCCTCGAGCGTGCTCGGCCCGGTGATCGGCGGCTTCTTCGCCGGCACCGGCACCATCCTGGGTATCGCCGGCTGGCGATGGGTCTTCCTGGTCAACGTGCCGATCGGGATCCTGGCGTTGGTCGTGGTCTACCGCACCCTGCACGTGCACCACGTCAAGCGGGCGGCCCGGGTCGACTGGATGGGCGCGGTGGCGCTGGTCGTCTGCCTGGTGCCGCTGCTGACCGTGGCCGAGCAGGGTCGGAGCTGGGGATGGGCCTCGGGCCGGTCTCTGGCCTGCTTCATCGTCGGCGCGGCCGGTCTGCTGGGCTTCGTCGTGGTCGAGCGCCATCTGCGCGACGATGCTCTCATCCCGCTGCGGATCTTCCGGATCAGGCCGGCCGCCATCACCCTGGTCGCCAGCGTCATCGTCGGCATGGCGCTCTTCGGCGGGATGATGGTGCTTCCGCTGTACATGCAGATCGTGCACGGCGCCTCGCCCACCGAGTCCGGATTCATGATGCTGCCGATGGTGCTCGGCCTGATGTCGGCCGCCTTCTCCTCGGGCAGGATCATCAGCCGCACCGGCAGGACCCGGATCTTCCCCATCGTCGGGTCCGCGCTGATGGCGGTGGGCATGTTCCTGCTCGCCCAGATCACCGCCGACACCCCGCTCTGGCTGGTGATGGTCTTCATGCTGATCACCGGCTACGGCGTCGGCAACTGCATGCAGCCGCTCATCCTCACCGTCCAGTCCTCGGTGCCGCCGACCGAGATCGGCGTGGCCACCTCGAGCGCCACCTTCTTCCGTCAGATCGGCGGCACGATCGGGGTCGCGGTCTTCCTCTCCATCCTCTTCGCCGCCGTGCCGGGCAACATCGCCTCGGCGCTCGAGGACGCCGCCACGACGCAGAGCTACCAGCAGGCCGTCGCCGCCGCGCTCGAGGAGCCGGCGTCCAGCCCGGACCACCGACTGGCCAGCGGCGAGTCGAGCGTGATCACCGGCATCAGTCAGGACTCCTCGATCATCAACCGGCTCGATCCGGTGCTGGCGCACCCGCTGAAGGTGGGGTTCGCGGAGTCGATGACGCCCATCTTCTGGACCGCCGGCGGCCTGGGGGTGCTCGCCCTCCTGGTGCTCGCGACGATGCCGGAGGTCGAGCTGCGAGCGACCTCGGCCGCGGCGGCCCGGGCCGCTGCCATGCCCACCGAGCCGGAGCGACGCTGAGAGCCGGAGCGATGCCAGGAGCACGTGGTGACGGTTCGTGGCGGCCTCGTCGCTCGACGTAGGCTGGCAGGCATGTCCAGCTCCGCGCCCGCGTCGGTCTTCCCGCGCCTCGAGCCACGTCTCGCGCTGGTCTCCAAGCCGGTCCAGTACGTCGGCGGAGAGCTCAACGCGACGGTGAAGGACTGGGACTGCGGAGCGGCTGCCGAGGGCCAGGACGGCGCGGGCCAGGACGGCGAGACGGTCCGGTGGGCGCTGATGTATCCCGATGCCTACGAGGTCGGCCTGCCCAACCAGGGCGTGCAGATCCTCTACGAGGTGCTCAACGAGCAGGACTGGATCCTCGCCGAGCGCACCTACGCCGTCTGGCCCGACCTGGAGAAGGTGATGCGCGACGGCGACGAGCAGGGGCCGATCCCGCAGTTCACCGTCGACGCGCACCGGCCGGTCGGCGCGTTCGACCTGTTCGGGATCAGCTTCTCCACCGAGCTCGGCTACACCAACATGCTGACCGCGCTCGATCTCGCGGGGATCCCGCTGCATGCGGTCGACCGCGGCGCGGACCACCCGATCGTCCTCGCCGGTGGGCATGCCGCCTTCAACCCCGAGCCGATCGCGGACTTCCTCGACGCCGCCGTGCTCGGCGACGGCGAGGAGGTCGTGCTGAGGATCTCCGAGGTGGTCCGCGAGTGGAAGTCCGAGGGTCGCCCGGCGGGCACGATGCCGAGCGCGCGCGACGAGCTGCTGCGCCGGCTGGCGGTCAGCGGCGCCGTCTACGTGCCGAAGTTCTATCGGGTCAGCTACGCCGAGGACGGCACGATCGAGGCCGTCGTGCCTACTCATGCCGGGGTGCCGTGGCGGGTGCGCAAGCACACCCTGATGGATCTCGACGCCTGGCCCTATCCGCGCAACCCGCTGGTGCCGCTGGCCGAGACGGTGCACGAGCGGTTCAGCGTGGAGATCTTCCGCGGCTGCACCCGCGGCTGCCGGTTCTGCCAGGCCGGGATGATCACCCGGCCGGTGCGGGAGCGGTCGATCACGACCATCGGCGACATGGTGGAGAACGGCATCCGCAAGTCCGGCTTCACCGAGGTCGGACTGCTGTCGCTGTCGAGTGCCGACCACACCGAGATCGGTGACATCGCGACCGGACTGGCCGACCGCTACGAGGGGTCGAACGTCTCGCTCTCGCTGCCCTCGACCCGGGTGGACGCCTTCAACATCACGCTGGCCAACGAGTTCTCCCGCAACGGCCGGCGCTCCGGGCTGACCTTCGCCCCGGAGGGCGGCTCGGAGCGGATGCGCAAGGTGATCAACAAGATGGTCACCGCCGAGGACCTGATCCGGACCGTCGCCGCGGCGTACTCGCATGGCTGGCGGCAGGTGAAGCTCTACTTCATGTGCGGTCTGCCGACCGAGACCGACGAGGACGTGCTCGAGATCGCCGAGCTGGCCAAGCAGGTGATCGCCACCGGCCGAGAGGTGTCGGGTCGCCACGACATCCGCTGCACGGTGTCGATCGGCGGGTTCGTGCCGAAGCCGCACACCCCCTTCCAGTGGGCGGCGCAGCTCGACCACGAGACCACCGACCAGCGGCTGGCCAAGCTGCGTGAGGCGGTGCGCGCCGACAAGCGCTTCGGCCGGGCGATCGGCTTCCGCTACCACGACGGCAAGCCGGGCATCGTCGAGGGACTGCTCTCCCGCGGCGACCGCCGGGTCGGCGCCATCATCGAGGAGGTCTGGCGCGACGGCGGCCGGTTCGACGGCTGGAGCGAGCACTTCTCCTACGACCGTTGGGTCGGGGCCGCCGAGCGCGCCCTGGCCGCGCTGCCCGCCGCGGAGCGGGGGGTCGACCTCGACTGGTACACCACCCGCGAGCGGGCGTACGACGAGATCCTGCCCTGGGACCACCTCGACTCGGGCCTGGACAAGGACTGGCTGTGGGCCGACTGGGAGGACGCGCTCGCCGCCGCCGAAGGCGAGGACATCGAGGTCGAGGACTGCCGCTGGACGCCGTGCTACGACTGTGGCGTCTGTCCTGAACTCTCGACCGAAACGCAGATCGGACCGACAGGAAAGAAGCTGCTGCCGCTCAGCGTGGTGTGAGCGGGCGCCCGGCGAAGCCACGACGTCTGTGACGCCGGCGTCCGACCGGTCTCGTCGGTGCCCAGCACCATCGCGTCGATCTTCGCGCTATCGCGACCGGCCGACGTTGACCTCGACCCCGCGGGTGTGGTCCACGAGATACGTCGGATCGACATCGAGGGCGTCGGCCAGGCGCCAGATGACGTCGAGCGTCGGGTTCGGCAGCTTGTACTCACCGTGAGAGTCCTTGTGACTACCGCGGTCCTTCAGCAGCAGCGAGATGTAGCCGCGGCTGAGTCCCGCCCTCTCGGCCAGCGTCCGCTCGGAGAGTCCCCGCTCGGCGCGCAGACTCCGCACCTTGGCCCCGAAGAGCCGCGCCTTCTCGGCGAAGTCGGGTTGGTGGTCGGTCGCCGGCACCGCCCCACCCTGTTCGCCTGCGCGTTGGCAAGTGGTCCAATATATTGGACCGGTGCCCGATGTATTGAGCCACGAGGAGGGTGAGCGGTGGAGTACGCCGGCGTCGCGCCCTCACCGACCCGGTCTTCGGCTGGCCGTACGACCTCCGCTCGTCAGTTCGAGTTCGGACCCGACGGTCCGACGGGCCCCGTGCCCGCCCCCTCGATGTCCGATGGGGCGGGCAACAGACGGGATCGTGAAGACGGTCCATCGAGCAGGGGAGCGCCAGCCGCGGTTGTCGCCGATCCTGAACGCCTGGGAGCCGGTCGGCTCGACCGACGGTGTCTCGTACCTGACCCGCAAGGTGGCGCTCCCCCTCCGACCAGTCGCGCGGTGCTCGACAACTCCTGCGTCCGGCACTAGTTGCCACAGCCGGCACGCCCCCACACGTCGTAGGAGGCCCACACCGCCCGATGGTCGGAGACGGTCGAGCGCAGCACCCGCGCCTTCGTCGGGGTCAGCCAGTCGTTGTGGAACAGGAAGTCGATCCGGTTGCGAGCCCGTCGCTGCGGGTGGGTGAGCCCGGGTCCCGAACCCACCTGGGCCCAGGTGTCGGAGAGCATGCCGGCAGCGATCCGATACACCTGCGAGCGGGGCGTGGAGTTGAAGTCGCCACCGAGGACGACCGGCTCGTCGATGCCCGCGACCAGCCGTCGTATCGCCTTGATCTGGACGACGCGCATCGAGGCGGAGGTCTGCTGCAGATGGGTGTCGAGGACGCTCACCGCCTGGCCGTCGAGGCTGATCCGCACCCGGAGGAGACCGCGTTGCTCCATGCCGGCCCGGTTCGGCAGGTGGGTGTTGGTCGAGGACAGGATCTTGTAGCGGCTGAGAACGGCGGTCCCGTAGAGCCCCTGGCGGGTCTCGCGGCCGATCGGCGCTCGCACCACGTTGGTGCCGAATGCGGCGTGCATGCCGGTCAGCCCGGCCAGGATCGTCGGTTCGTCGCGGAACCCGGTGCGGAACCGGAACCGGTCGACCTCCTGCAGGAGTACGACGTCCGGCTGGGCGGCAGCGATCTCGGCCGCTATCCGGGCCAACTGCACCCGGTGCTGGCCGATCCCACCGTGGATGTTGAACGTCATCACGCTGAGCCGGCGCGGCGAGCGGCAGGGTGACAGGCTCGGTATCGCCGAGGGATCGATCCCGGTGGAGCCGTCGGAGGTCCCCGCCGAGCCGCTCGAGCCGCCGGCGCCGGCCGTCGCGGTGGCGCTCGAGGAGCCGCCGGCCGAGGCGGAGGCGCTGGGCGAGGCCGACGAGGAGGTCGACGGACCGGCGGAGCTGTCGTCCTGGTCGAGCGACCGCACCGCCACCGCGACGCCGATCACGGCGAGGACCACCGCGAGCACCAGCGCCGGCGCCAGGTCACGGGCCCAGCGTCGCGCCATCAGGTTCCGCTCGGCTCGTCGGCTGCCGGTTCCTCGGTGTCTTCGACGGTCTCAGCAGACCCGGCAGACCCGGCAGACCCGGCAGACCCGGTCGCCGGGCGCGGGTGCCGCCGGGCGAGCTGCTGCTCGACCAGGAGTGGACGCCCGATGTAGAGCGCCAGCGCGCCGAGCGGGACGGTGAGCACCATCAGCATCAGCACCGGAGCCGTCCAGCCGTCGGTCGCCGTGTGCAGCAGGCCGAACGCGAACGGGCCGGCGGCGGCCAGCAGGTAGCCCAGCGACTGCACCACCGCCGACAGCGCGGCGGTGGTCTCGTGGTCCCGGCTGCGCAGTCCGATCATCACCAGGCACAGCGGGAAGGTCAGCGTGCCGACACCGATCAGCAGCGCCGCCGGAATGGCGAGCGCGTGCGGTGCCACCAGCACGCAGAGGTATCCCAGCGGGAAGCCGGCGATGGTGGTGAGCAGGATCGGGCGCGGATCCCGGCGCCAGGCCGCCGCAGCCGGGACGATCAGCGAGAGCGGGACGGCGGTGGCGCTGACCAGCCCGACCAGCAGCCCGGCCTCGCCGGCGGAGAAGCCGCTGCCCCGCCACAGTGACGGGAACCAGCCGAAGACGGCGTACGCCTGCAGCGACTGCAGCCCGAAGAACGCGGCCAGGCCGAGGCCGAGCGGGGTGCGGGCGACGTCGACCAGCCGGACCGACTTCGCCGGCGGCGGCGTCGACCGGTCGTGTCGCATCAGGCCCAGCCAGGGCATGGCGGCGACCACCGCATAGACGCCCCAGACCGCGAGCCCGGTGCGCCAACCGCCGTCGGCGTGCGAGATCGGCACGGTCAGCACCAGGGCCAATGTCATGCTGAGCGCCGAGACGGTGCTGTAGAGCGCGGTCACGACGCCGACCCGCTGCGGGAAGTGCCGTTTCACCAGCGAGGGCAGCAGCACGTTGGCGACGGCCATCCCGGCCAGGGCGACCGCCGAGAGCGCCAGGAAGATCCATTCGTTGGCCGCCAACGACCGGGAGAACAGTCCGACCGCGACCGCGAAGAGCGAGAGCAGGGTCGCCCGGTGGATTCCGAAGGTGCGTGCCACCCACGGCGCGATCGCCCCGAAGGCGGAGAAGGCCAGCACCGGCAGCGCGGTCAGCAGCGAGGCCACCGTCGCCGACATGTCGAGGCTCGAGCCGACGTCGGGGAGCACCGGACCGACACTGACCGCCGCCGGGCGCAGGTTCAGCGCGAGCAGCAGAATGCCCGCGAGCATCAGCGCGGCGGAGGTCGTTCGGCGGTTCACTGCCTGCATCCTGTCATCCGGATGTGAGGGTGGTCTCGTCGGGCTCGCGGGTTCGGTCGAGACCGTGACGAATGTCAGGGTGCCCGGCGACCGCATTACCCTGCCCGGGTGCGTCAGCAGCCCGAACAACAAGCGCCCCCGGTGCAGCGCCTGCGGATCCGATACGCCAAGCGCGGCCGGCTCCGCTTCACCAGCCACCGCGACTTCTCCCGAGCCTTCGAGCGTGCCGTCGCCCGGGCCGGCGTCCCGGTCGCCTACTCCTCGGGATTCAACCCGCACCCGCGGATCTCGTACGCCGGCGCCGCCCCGACGGGTGCGGCCAGCGAGGCGGAGTACGTCGAGCTCGCGCTGCGTGAGCCGGTCGACCCGGGATCCACTCGGGAGGCGTTGAGCGCGGCGATGCCGTCCGGCCTCGACCTGGTCGAGGTGGTGGACGCGGCGAACACGATGCCCGGCGCGCTCGCCGAACTGCTCCAGGCGAGCAGTTGGCTCATCGACCTGCCCGCGTCGTACGAGCGCGCGCAGGCGGCGGTGGCGGCCTTCCTGGAGGCCACCGAGGTGCCGGTCGACCGGATGACGAAGAAGGGGCTGCGCACCTTCGACGCCCGGTCGGCGGTGGTGCGGCTGGCCGCCGGCTCGCGCGTGCCCGGCTCCCGGCTCGAGCTCATCCTGCGGCACGGCACCCCCGCGGTGCGTCCCGACGACGTCGTCACCGGACTGGAGCGCACCGGCGGGCTCGAGGTCGGGGTGGAGTACGGCGGCCTGCCGCTGCTGACCCGGCTCGCCCAGGGCCCCTTCGACGACGCGACCGGGCTGATCGGAGACCCGCTGGCGGCCCGCTGAACATCCCGGCAAAGACGCGTCGATGCGGCGACGCTGCCGGAGTTCTGTGGACCGTGTGCGATAATCGGGATGTCCGGCTGCGGCCACCGTCGCGCGAAGGCCGGGCCGACGACGTTCTCGCCGGCGCCTGTCCCTCGGGACGGGAGTCGGCACACCGGTGGACCGGATCGTCGCCAGACCGCGACGCGGCTCGAAGATCGGGCCGGCGACCGCGGCAGGAGCGATCGGGTCGGCAGGTGACGTGCTGCGGAGAGCGCCGCCGCCACTGACAAGCTTTGCGCCGCCGGCCGGATCCCGGCCGCGGCACCTGAGGCTCCACCGCGATCCGTCGTGGGGGAGAAGAGGAGTACGGCATGGCCGACGACCAAACCCTTGACATCGCCGTGCCCGAGGAGAGCTCCGGCTCGGCCCCGGCACGCAAGACGACCACCCGGCGGACCACGAAGAAGTCCGCGGCGAAGAAGACCGCCGCCGCACCCGACGCCCAGACGGACCCCGGGCCAGAGACCGGGTCCGATCCCGGGTCCGATCCCGCGAGGACGCCGGCGAAGCGCACGACACGCAAGCGAGCGGCCGCCTCGGCAGCGGTGGTCGGGGCCACCACCGAGACCGCCACCGAGACCGCCGAGCAGCCCGCCGTCGCCGGCGACGAGGCGAGCGATCCGCCGGCGAAGAAGACCAGCACGCGCAAGGCCGCCGCCAAGAAGACCACCACGGCGAAGAAGAGCGCCACCAGGAAGACCACGGCGAAGAAGACGACCGCGACTAGGGCGGCCGCGAAGAAGGCCGAGTCCGAGCCGGCCGCGGTCGAGGAGGCGGTCGAGCCGGCCGCGCCGGCGAAGAGGACGACCCGACGGGCCGCGAAGAAGCCGGCGAGCGCGCCGGCCGAGTCGGTCGTTGGAGCAGTCGAGTCGGTCGTTGGAACAGCCGAGACGGTCGTTGGAACAGCCGAGACGGTCGAGACCTCGGGTGAGGAAGCGGCCGAGGGCGCGGCGCCGGCGAAGAAGGCCACCCGCAAGCGTGCCGCTGCCACGAAGGCGACCGCGACGAAGAAGACGACCAGCCGGCGGGCGAAGGCTGCCGACACCGACCAGCCCGTCGACGGCGAGCAGCCGGAGCAGACCGAGCAGTTGGAGCAGACCGGGGAGCACGCGGAGGCGCAGGCGCCCGCGGTGCTGTTCCAGGCGCCGGCCAAGAAGACCCGGAGGCGGGCCACCAAGAAGGCCGCCGCGGAGCCGGTCGTGGAGCCGGGCGAGGACGGCGCCCCCACCGAGCAGGAGGCGAGCGCCTCGGCAGCGGCCGCGGAGACCCCGGTCGAGGCCGGTACGACGCCGGACCAGGTCGCGCCGGACGACGAGACCGGCGGGTCCGAGTCGGCCGAGGACGAGGGCGAGCAGGCCGAGGCCGCCTCCGGTCGCCGGCGCCGACGCCGGGGCGGTCGCCGCCGCCGCAAGTCGAGCGGTGACGCCGAGGCCACCGACGGCGAGCTCGCCGACGCGGAGAAGAACGATGGCGCCGACGCCAAGGCCGACTCCGCCGAGTCCAACAAGTCCGCCAAGTCCGCCAAGTCCGCCAAGTCCGCCAAGTCCGATGAGGCCAACAAGTCCGACGAGTCCGGCAGCACCGACGGTGAGGACACCACCGAGGGAGCCGAGCAGTCTTCCGGTTCGTCGCGTCGTCGACGCCGGCGTCGCCGGGCGGGCGAGGCGGACGCGGACACAGGTGGCGACAGCCCGCCCAACACCGTCACCAAGGTGCGTCAGGCCCGCTCCGCGGAGGACCAGATCACGGCGCTGTCCGGCTCGACCCGGCTCGAGGCCAAGAAGCAGCGTCGTCGCGAGGGTCGTGAGGCCGGTCGTCGCCGCGCCCCGATCGTGAGCGAGGCGGAGTTCCTGGCTCGCCGCGAGTCGGTGGAGCGGGTGATGGTCATCCGCCAGCGGTCGGACCTCACCCAGATCGGCGTGCTCGAGGACAAGGTCCTCGTCGAGCACTACGTCGCTCGCGAGTCGCAGACCTCGCTGATCGGCAATGTCTATCTCGGCCGGGTGCAGAACGTGCTGCCCTCGATGGAGGCGGCGTTCGTCGACATCGGCAAGGGGCGCAACGCGGTGCTCTACGCCGGCGAGGTGAACTGGTCGGCGCTCGGCTGGAAGGAGGGCCAGCCCCGCAAGATCGAGTCGGTGCTGACCTCCGGCCAGAAGGTGCTCGTCCAGGTCACCAAGGACCCGATCGGTCACAAGGGCGCCCGGCTGACCTCCCAGGTCTCGCTCGCCGGGCGGTTCCTGGTCTACGTGCCGGACGGCACCACCTCCGGCATCTCCCGCAAGCTGCCGGACACCGAGCGACACCGGTTGAAGAGCCTGCTCAAGCAGATCGTCCCGGACAGCGCCGGCGTCATCGTGCGCACCGCGGCGGAGGGGGCCTCCGAGGACGAGCTCACCCGCGATGTCGAGCGGCTCAAGGCCCGCTGGGAGGAGATCGAGAAGAAGGCCGGTGGGAACGCACCCCAGCTGCTGTACGGCGAGCCGGACCTGACCCTCAAGGTGGTCCGCGACCTGTTCACCGAGGACTTCGCCAAGTTGGTCATCCAGGGCGACGGATCCTGGGACACGGTGCAGTCCTATGTCGCCCAGGTGGCTCCCGACCTGGAGCCGCGGCTGGAGCGGTACGACGTCGCCGAGCACTCCGGAGTGGACGCCTTCGCCGCCTACCGGATCGACGAGCAGATCGCCAAGGGGCTCGATCGCAAGGTCTGGCTGCCCTCGGGCGGCTCGCTGATCATCGACCGCACCGAAGCGATGACGGTGGTCGACGTGAACACCGGAAAGTTCACCGGCTCCGGCGGAAACCTGGAGGAGACGGTCACCAAGAACAACCTGGAGGCGGCCGAGGAGATCGTCCGTCAGCTCCGGTTGCGTGACATCGGCGGCATCATCGTCGTCGACTTCATCGACATGGTGCTGGAGTCCAATCGGGATCTGGTCCTGCGCCGACTGGTCGAGTGCCTGGGGCGAGACCGCACCCGGCATCAGGTCGCCGAGGTGACCTCGCTCGGCCTGATCCAGATGACCCGCAAGCGGATCGGCACCGGTCTGTTGGAGGCGTTCTCGGAGACGTGCGAGCACTGCGGCGGTCGCGGTCTGGTGCTGCACGACCACCCGGTCGACCCCGGCAAGGGGGGCAACGGTGGCGCGAGTGAGGAGCCCCGACGCCGTCGCGGCAAGCGGGGGAAGAGCGCCGAGGCCGAGCAGGCTCGAGACGCCGGCAAGAACGGTCGGGCCGGCAAGGGCGGCGAGAACGCCTCGGAGCCGAAGACCCCGTCGCCGGCGGAGTTCGCCGCCATGGCGGCCAAGTCGACTCAAGGCGACCCCGAGTCGGCGTCGGCTGTCGAGCCGGTTGTCGAGCCGGATGTCGTGATCGAACCGGCCGAGCCCGCCACTGAGCCGGTCACCGAGCCCGCCACTGAGCCGGTCACCGAGGTCGTTCCCGAGTCGGACGCGGTCGCCGAGACTGCGACCGAGACTGCGACCGAGACTGCGACCGAGACTGCGACCGAGACTGCGACCGAGACTGCGACCGAGACTGCGACACAGCATGACGATGGCCCCGTCCGGCCCAAGGTCGTGACCCGCACCCGCCGCCGGTCCGCCAGCCGGCCGGCCGGTTCACCGGTGGCCAGCGAACCGGCGCCGATCGTGCTCGCGCCGGTCGCCGTACCGGCCGCGAGCGTGTCGGTGCCCGAGCCGCCCAAGGTGATCACCCGGACCCGTCGTGGTGCCAGCCGTCCGGCCGGTGCGACCGTCGCCGACGGTGCGAGCGTCGTGCTCGCCGGCGACGGCTCGACCGCCGAGGACCCCGCCGTCGAGCACGTCCCGGTCAAGCGCAAGGGCCGCAAGCGCTGAGCCTGGTGCCACGCACGAGTCGCCGGCGTCGCGACGTTTTGCGGTGCTGCGCAGTGACTGCGTACTATTGATCCTCGGCGTGCGCAGCCTGTCTGCGGGCTCCCCGCCGCAGACGTGTCGTGGCGAGGGGAGCCTGCAATCGCGGGCTCCGGTATGCACAAGCTTTGTTCGCAGGTAGATGAAGGAGACCGCGGTGTACGCGATCGTGAAGGCTGGCAGCACCCAGCAGAAGGTTGCCGTCGGCGACGTCATCGAGATCGACCGCGTCGACGGTGAGACCGGCAGCTCGGTGACGCTGCCGGTGGTCCTCCTCGTGGACGGCGAGAAGGTCACCGCGACCGGTCTCGACTCCGCGGCCGTGACCGCCGAGGTCGTCGGCGCCACCAAGGGTCCGAAGATCGTGATCCAGAAGTACAAGAACAAGACCGGCTACAAGAAGCGCCAGGGTCACCGGCAGAAGTACACCCAGGTCAAGGTCACCGCGATCAACGCCTGAGCGGCGTGATCATTCGGCTCGAGAACAAGGACTGAAGAGATGGCACACAAGAAGGGTGCGGCCTCGACCAAGAACGGCCGCGACTCCAACTCCCAGCGCCTCGGCGTGAAGCGCTTCGGTGGCCAGGCCGTCAACGCGGGCGAGATCATCGTCCGCCAGCACGGCACCCACTTCCACCCCGGCGCCGGCGTCGGTCGCGGCGGCGACGACACCCTGTTCGCGCTGCAGGCCGGTGCGGTGCAGTTCGGCACCAAGCGCGGCCGTCGCGTCGTCAACGTCGTCCCGGCGGAGTGACGACGCGCTCGTAGGGCTATCGACGAAGGGCGTCCCGATGGGGGCGCCCTTTTGTCGTCGTACGACCGCCGGGAGCCCGACGACCCGAGCTCGCCACTCGGGCGGCCCCACCCCACATCTCGACCATCTCAACCACCTCGACCATCTCGATCACCCGGAGACCTCATGGCTGTGCCCACCTTCGTCGACCGGGTCACGTTGCACGTGGCCGGGGGCCGGGGCGGCCACGGCGTCGCCTCGGTGCACCGGGAGAAGTTCAAGCCCCTGGGTGGCCCGGACGGCGGCAACGGCGGCCCCGGCGGATCGGTGATCCTGCGGGTCGACCCCGACGTCACCACCCTCATCGACTACCACCACTCCGCGAAGCGGAGTGCCACGAACGGCGGCCAGGGGGCCGGCAGCCACCGCAACGGCAGCCATGGCGAGGACCTGGTGCTGCCGGTGCCGGACGGCACCGTGGTGACCGACATGACCGGCCGGGTGCTGGCCGACCTGATCGGTCCCGGCAGCGAGCTGGTGGTCGCCGAGGGCGGCCGTGGCGGGCTGGGCAACGCGGCCCTGGCGAGCACCAAGCGCAAGGCCCCCGGATTCGCGCTGCTCGGTGAGCCGGGGGAGGAGCGGCAGATCGGCCTGGAGCTCAAGGTCGTCGCCGACGTCGGCCTGGTCGGCTTCCCCAGCGCCGGGAAGTCGTCGCTGATCGCGGCCATCTCCCGGGCCCGTCCCAAGATCGCCGACTATCCCTTCACCACCCTGGTGCCGAACCTGGGCGTGGTCCGGGCCGGTGAGACCACCTTCACCGTCGCCGACGTGCCGGGGCTGATCGAGGGCGCCAGCGACGGCCGTGGGCTGGGCCATGACTTCCTGCGTCACATCGAGCGTTGCGCCGCGCTGGTCCACGTCGTCGACACCGCCTCGCTCGAGCCGGGCCGCAATCCGGTCGACGACCTCGACGTCATCGAGAACGAGCTCAGCCGCCACGGTGGGCTCGAGGACCGTCCGCGCCTGGTCGCGCTGAACAAGATCGACGTGCCGGACGGTCGCGAGATCGCCGACATGACCCTCGAGGAGCTGCGCGCCCGGGGCCTGCGGGTCTTCGAGGTCTCCGCGGCGTCCGGGGAGGGCGTGCGCGACCTGGTCTACGCGATGGCGGCGCTGGTCGAGGCCTCGCGCACCGAGCGCCCGGTGGTCGAGCCCCGGCGGATCGTGCTGCGCCCGCAGTCGGACGGCGGGGCGGACTTCACCGTCAAGGTCGCCCGGGACGGCTCCTTCCTGGTGCGCGGTCCCAAGCCGGAGCGCTGGGTGCGCCAGACCGACTTCGCCAACGAGGAGGCCGTCGGCTACCTGGCCGACCGGCTGAACCGACTGGGCGTGGAGGAGCGGCTGGTCGAGCTCGGTGCCGTCGAGGGCGACACGGTGGTGATCGGCGAGGTCGACAACGCGGTGGTCTTCGACTTCCGGCCCTCGATCGAGACCGGCGCGGAGATGCTCGGCCGACGTGGTGAGGACCAGCGCTTCTACGAGGAGCGGCCCGCGGCGCGCCGCCGCCGCGCGATCGAGGACGCGATGCCCGAGCGGGGTGAGCACGAGACCCGTGCCGACGTGGCCCGTCGCGTCGACGAGTCCCAGCCGGTGTCCTACGAGATCGGCTCGGCCGCCGACCCCGACCGTGACGACGCGGACTGGGCCGAGCGGGATCCCGGCCCCGCCGACGAGGACTGAGCATGCGTCCCGCGGTCACCCGGGCGCGCCGGGTCGTCGTCAAGGTCGGCTCGTCCTCGCTCACCACCGCCGCCGGTGGGATCGATCCGGCCCGGGTGCGCGCCCTGGTCGACGTACTCGCCGCGAGCCGGAGCCGTGACGCCGAGGTCGTGCTGGTCTCCTCCGGCGCCATCGCCGCCGGCCTGGCCCCGCTCGGCCTGCCCCGACGGCCGCGGGCGCTGGCCGCGCAACAGGCC
>NZ_JASGET010000134.1:0-8903 GCF_047606145.1 Nocardioides sp.
CCGCCGGCGACCGGCCGGAGGCTTCGCTGCGCTCGCCCATCGGGACTACGCCCGCGCCCGCCGGACGGCCCGCGCCATCTTGGCGCGCAGACTGAACCGCGGGTCGGGCCGGCGACCGGCCTCGAGCACCACCGCGGCCAGCGCCTCGATCGCGGCGTCGGCGACATCCTTGTTGCGCGGCTTGTCGGGGTTCGCCCACGGCTCCGGACCGGGCTCCGCCGGGCGAAGCTCGGCCAGATCGCCGGTGACGTCGATCCGGGAGCCCTCGATCCACTCGATCCATCGACTGGCCACCGAGTCCGCCCAGGGATGGGCATCCGGCGGCAGGGTGATCCGGGTCGTCCGGGCACGCTGGGCCAGGGTGCGATGCGCGATCACCTCGCGCACCAGCATCCGGTAGTCGGCGCCTCCGAAGTCCTCGTCCTTGAGGATCGTGTTGAGCCGGCGCAGCACCGCCGCCTCGGCGCCACCCAGCGAGGGGTTGCGCCGCTGACTGTCCACCGGCGCCCACTGCGGATCGATGCCGACGACCTCGCAGAACCGCAGCCACAGCGTGTCCTTCGGCGCCCCCGGTTGCGGCACGGTGATCAGGTGGACGTGCTCGGGCGGCAGGTTGCGGCCCCATCGGGTCAGCACGTCGGGCAGTCCCTGCACCCGCCAGAACCAGCGCTTGGCATGGTCCTGGCGCGCCTTGCGGACCTGACGCACGTAGCGCCGGAAGCGGGTCCGGCCGTTGTGCTTGATCTGCTCCTGCCACTCCGCCGGGATCTGCCGGCCCAGGTCGCGCGCGGTGTAGATGACGTGCACCTCGGCGCCCGCGACGGTCAGGTCCTGCATCGCGCGCTCGATCTGCGGTGTCTTCGCGCCGGCCAGGATCTCGTGGCTGAGCACGACCGTGTCGCTGTGCCGCGACACCCGGCGGACCAGCGCGTCCCACTCCCCGTGGACCTCCTGGCGCAGGCCGCCCCAGGGCCGGTCGACCAGGTCGAGCGCGGCGCCGAACATGTCCAGCTTGAGCCCGACCGGGTAGTCGATGCCGTGCGCCGCCAGCGCGGACCGGTTGTGGTAGAGCCGGTCCTGCAGGTACGTCGTACCGGTCTTCGGCGCCCCGACATGAACGAAGACCTTGCGCGTCATGTCCAGATTGTGACGCACCGCTGCCGCGAGCGCTCAGCGGGCACCGGTCAGCGCCCGCACCACGGCGCTCGGGCTCGGCCGCCCCAGCCGTTCGGCCATCCAGCCGCTGGTCCTCACCAGCGCGTCCAGGTCGAGGCCGTGCTCGATGCCGAGTCCGGTGAGCATCCAGGCCAGGTCCTCGGTGGCCAGGTTGCCGGTGGCGCTCTTGGCGTAGGGGCAGCCGCCGAGGCCGCCGGCGCTGGCGTCGTACGTCGTCACGCCCGCCTGCAGACCTGCGTAGGCGTTGGCCAGCGCCTGCCCGTAGGTGTCGTGGAAGTGCAGCGCCAGCCGGTCGGCCGGTACGCCGGCCTCGGCGAAGGCGCCCACCAGCGCCGTCACGTGACCCGGCGTGCCGACGCCGATGGTGTCGCCGAGACTGAGCTGCCAGGCACCGAGGTCGAGCAGGCGCCTGCCGACCGCGACCACCTGGTCGATCGGCACCCGGCCCTCCCACGGGTCGCCGAAGCACATGCTGAGGTAGGCGCGCACGTCCAGGCCGGCCTGCCGGGCGGTGGCGACGGTCGGGGCGAACATCTCGAACTGGCCCTCGAGGGTGCTGTTGAGGTTCTTGCCGGCGAAGGTCTCGGTGGCCGAGCCGAAGATCGCGATGTGCCGGCAGCCGAGCTCCAGCGCACGGTCGAGGCCTCGGCGGTTGGGCACCAGCACCGGAAGGTCCCGGGCCGCCTCACCCAGGTCGTCGCCGAGCAGCGCCATCAGCTCGGCGGCGTCGGCGAGCTGCGGCACCCAGCTCGGGTGCACGAAGCTGGTCGCCTCCACCATCGGCGCACCGGCGGCCAGCAGCCGCCGGACGAACTCCCGCTTCACCTCGGTCGGCACCGCGGTCTGCTCGTTCTGCAGCCCGTCGCGCGGGCCGACCTCATAGATCCGCACCCGGGCCGGCAGCTGGTCGCCGGGGGCGGGTACGACGGCCGGCAGCCCACTCACCGACACGGCCGCGCTCCTCGACCATCCCGTGGCTCACCCTGCGACACGCTGCGGCTCCCGGCTCACGTCTCGGCGCCCTCGGCCGGCGCCACCACGAACAACTCTGCCCCCAGCGCCACCTGCGCACCAGCCCGGGCGCCGAGGCGGGTGACGGTGCCGGCGAACGGCGCCGTCAAGGAGAGCTCCATCTTCATCGCCTCCAGCACGCCGAGCACCTCTCCCTCGACCACCGCGGTGCCCGGCTCGACCCGGACCTCCAGGACGGTGCCCGGCATCGGTGCGGTGATGCTCCCGTCGCCGGCCGCGGCGCCGCCGGCGACCCGGTCGGGCGGAGCGAAGACGAACCGCTGACCCCGGTAGGCGACCTCGACCCGCGCATGGTCGAGCGGGCCGGCGAGGGTCACGGTGGCGTGCTCGGCCACGCCCGCCGGCAGCGGCCGCACCTCGACCAGACGGCCGTCGAGCGGGATCCGGATCGGCGCCGGCGGGCCACCCAGGCGGAAGCCGTCGGCGCGGAACGGTCCGGCCTCGACACCGCGCCGACCGGCGAGCTCGGCCGCGGCGATCCGCCGCGGCAGCTCCCGATCGGGCGCGGGCAGCTCATGGCGGTCGAGCCAGGCGGTGTCGATCGCCGCGTCGCGGAACTCGTCGGTGGCCAACAGTGCCCGCAGGAAGCCGGCGTTGGTGGTCAGGCCGAGGATGACGGTGCGGTCGAGGGCATCGATCAACGACAGCCGCGCCGACTCACGGTCGGGGCCGTGTGCGATCACCTTGCCGAGCATCGGGTCGTAGGCGGTGCCGACCGTCTGCCCGTCGGCCAGGGCCGCGTCCACCCGGACCCCGTCCGGCCAGCGCACCCTCCTCGCCGTACCGGCTTGGGGCAGGAAGCCCCGATACGGGTCCTCGGCATAGACCCGCGCCTCGATGGCATGCCCCTCGACGCGTACGTCGTCCTGGCCGATCCCCAGCGGCTCCCCGGCCGCCACCCGCAGCTGCAGCTCGACCAGGTCCAGCGGCGCACCCGCCACCCGCACCACCGCCTCGGTGACCGGGTGCTCCACCTGGAGGCGGGTGTTCATCTCCAGGAAGTAGACCTCGCCGGCGCCGCCGTCGGCCTCGGGGTCGAGCAGGAACTCCACCGTGCCGGCGTTCAGGTAGCCGACATGGGTCGCCAGCGCGACCGCCGCGCTGGTGACGCGCT
This sequence comes from Nocardioides sp., assembly GCF_047606145.1. Lineage (GTDB taxonomy): Bacteria > Actinomycetota > Actinomycetes > Propionibacteriales > Nocardioidaceae > Nocardioides. The sequence continues at coordinate 3,323 of NZ_JASGET010000134.1, forward strand.
CCCGGATCGCCTCGCTGATCGTCGGCGCGGGGGCCTCCTCGAGCACCTTCTGGTGCCGGCGCTGGGGGGAGCAGTCCCGCTCACCCAGGTGCAGCACGGTGCCGGCGGTGTCGCCGATCACCTGGACCTCGATGTGCCGGCCGCGCTCGACGTACCTCTCGATCAGCACGGTGTCGTCGCCGAAGGCGCTGCTCGCCTCGCGCTCGGCCGCGGCCACCGCCTCGTCGAGCTCGTCGGCGGAGCGCACCACGCGCATGCCCTTGCCGCCGCCCCCGGCGGCCGCCTTGACCAGGACCGGACCGGTCCAGTCCCGGCGCGCGTCCTCACCGTCCGGGACCACCGGCACGCCGGCGGCGAGCGCGATCCGACGGGCGGCGTCCTTGCGTCCCATCTGCTCCATCACCGCCGCGGACGGCCCGACCAGGGTGATCCCGGCGGCCTCCAGCGCGGCGGCGAACTCGGCCCGTTCGGAGAGGAAGCCGTAGCCCGGGTGGACCGCGTCGGCGCCGGTGGCCAGCGCGGCCGCGACCACCGCCTCGATGTCCAGGTAGCTCGGCACCGGCACGGCCTCGTCGGCGGCGCGCACGTGCGGCGCGTCGGCGTCCAGGTCGGTGTGGACGGCGACGGTGCGCAGTCCCAGCCGGCTCGCCGTACGCATCACGCGCAGGGCGATCTCGCCACGGTTGGCGATCAGCACGGATTCGATTCTCATCGGCGTCCTCACATCCGGAAGATGCCGTAGGACGGCTCGGGGATCGGGGCGCGGGCGGCGACCGCCAGGCCCATGGCGAGCACCCGGCGGGTCTCGGCGGGGTCGATGATGCCGTCGTCCCAGCCGCGGGCGGTGGCGTAGTACGGCGAGCCCTGGGTCTCGTACTGCTCCCGGATCGGCGCCTTGAACGCCTCGACCTGCTCGGGCGTGTCCAGGTCCGTGCGGACGGTGGCGAGCACGCTCGCCGCCTGCTCCCCGCCCATCACCGAGATCCGGGCGTTGGGCCACATCCACAGGAACCGCGGATCGTAGGCGCGCCCGCACATGCCGTAGTTGCCGGCGCCGAAGCTGCCGCCGATGACGACGGTGAACTTCGGCACCACGCTGGACGCGACCGCCGTCACGAGCTTGGCGCCGTCCCGGGCGATGCCGCCGTTCTCGTACTCCCGGCCGACCATGAAGCCGGTGATGTTCTGCAGGAAGACCAGCGGGATGCGGCGCTGGTTGCACAGCTCGATGAAGTGCGCGCCCTTGCGCGCGGACTCGCTGAACAGGATGCCGTTGTTGGCCAGGATCCCGACCCGGTACCCCTCGATGGTGGCGAAGGCGCACACCAGCGTCTCGCCGTAGAGCTGCTTGAACTCGCTGAAGCGGGACCCGTCCACCACCCGCCGGATCACCCCGCGCACGTCGTACGGCGTCCGGGTGTCGGTCGGCACCACGTCGTAGATGCTCGCCGGCTCCTCGGCCGGCTCCTCGTAGGTCTCGATACGGTCGCCGGCGCTCCCTGCTCGACCGACGACGCCCCCGGGCAGCGTCTCCACGATCCCCCGCAGGATCGCCAGCGCGTGCGCGTCGTCGTCGGCCAGGTGATCGACCACCCCGGACCTGCGGGCGTGCACGTCGCCACCGCCGAGCTCCTCGGCGGTGACCACCTCACCGGTCGCCGCCTTCACCAGCGGCGGTCCGCCGAGGAAGATCGTCCCCTGGTCCTTGACGATCACCGTCTCGTCCGACATCGCCGGCACGTAGGCGCCGCCGGCGGTGCAGCTGCCCATCACGCAGGCCAGCTGCGGGATCCCGGCCCGGGAGAGGTTGGCCTGGTTGAAGAAGATCCGGCCGAAGTGCTCGCGGTCGGGGAAGACCTCGTCCTGCAGCGGCAGGAAGGCGCCGCCGGAGTCGACCAGATAGATGCACGGCAGCCGGTTGTCGGCCGCGATCTGCTGGGCACGCAGGTGCTTCTTGACGGTCATCGGGTAGTAGCTGCCGCCCTTGACGGTGGCGTCGTTGGCGATCACCAGGCACTCGCGGCCGCTGACCCGACCGATGCCGGCCACCACCCCGGCGCTGGGCACCGCCCAGGGATCGGTGTCGTCGTACATCCCGTAGGCCGCGAGCGGGCCGACCTCGAGGAAGGGGCTGCCCGGATCGAGCAGCAGGTCGATCCGGTCGCGGACGAGGAGCTTGCCGCGATCGAGGTGGCGCTGCCGGGCCCGTTCGCTGCCACCCCGACGGACCCGGGCCAGTCGCTCGCGCAGCTCCTCGGTCAGCTCGATGAGTGTCGGCATGTGCCTAGGTTAACGATCATTAACCTGGGGTGGCAAGGCCGGGCGGAATCACCGGTGAACCGGTGAAACTGGAACTTCCTGAGGGTTGCATCACGCAGGAAGTTCCAGTTCTGCGCAGGAAGTGCGGCCGGCGCTGGATAGCCTCGACCCATGTCCGAGACCCCGAACCCCCGGCGCGAGCAGATCCTGGCCAAGGCCGCGGACCTGTTCGCCGAGCGCGGGTTCCACGGAGTCTCGGTGACCGAGCTCGGCGCCGCCTGCGGGATCTCCGGGCCGGCGCTCTACAAGCACTTCAGCAGCAAGGACGCGGTCCTCGCGGAGATGCTCGTCGGCATCTCGGTGACCCTGCTGGCCGAGGGCCGGGCCCGGGTGGCCGCGGCGGACGGCGCCGACGCGGCGCTGGCCGCGCTGGTCGCCTGGCACGTCGACTTCGCACTGCGGGACCGGTCGCTGATCGTGGTCCAGGACCGCGACTGGTCCTCGCTGCCCGCCGAGGCGCGCGAGCGGGTGCGCCGGCTGCAGCGGGAGTACGTCGACCTGTGGGCCGATCAGCTTCGGCTGCGAGACGCCGGCCTGAGCCGCGACACCGCCCGGGCGATGGCGCACGCCGCGTTCGGGCTGATCAACTCCACTCCGCACAACCGCGCACTGCCCGACGAGGAGACCCGCACGGTGCTGGTCCGGATGGCGCTGGCGGCGCTGGCCTGAGACCTCTCAATGCGGCGCCGGTGGCGTGGCCGACGATGGCGAGGGCTCCGGAGCATCGGCCAGCAGCGCTCGGGCCCGCAGCGTCGCCTCGACGGCCAGCTCCAGGTCGGCCCGTTGGTCGCCGGCGGCGTCGGCCGCCCCCTCCGGGCCGGCTCCGATCGCCGCCGACCCCGATCGATCTTCGTCGACCGGCACGCCCCGCAGTCGCAGCAGCACCCGGGCGTCCGCGCCGGCCTGCTCGGCCAGCACCAGCAGTACGGCGACCAGATGGACGCAACCCGGGCGCCAGTGCCCGCACGAGCAGGTCGAGGCGATCTCGTCGGCGGCGGGGATGAGCTCGACGCCGGCCTCCTCGGCGTGCTCGATGAGGTCGTACGGGAGCTCCCCGCGACGCACTGCCGCGATCCGGGCCGGATCGAAGCTCACCGCCTCGAGGAACCCGGCCACGGCCTCGGCGGTGAGCACCGGCACCTGGCCGAGGAGCGTCACCACGTCGCCGGACTCAGCCGCCGAAGGGGCCGTCGAAGGGGCCACCGAGCCGGCGAACGAGCCCGCCGAGACCACCACCTGCACCCGGCCGGATCGCCGCAGCCGGGCGCCGACCGCCAGCGCTCGCTGGTCCTCGGCCACCTCCTCGGCGGTACGGCGCAGCGCCCGGGCCCACCAGCTGACCGGTCGGCGGCGGCCGGTCGCGCCGGTCTTCGCACCCGTCCTCATCGCACCGGCCGCAGGGTGACGAGATCGCGCAGCGCCTCGTTGCTGAGCTCGGTGAAGGCCGCCTCGCCGCGACCGAGCACGGCCTCGGCCAGCGCCCGCTTGCGGGTGAGCACCGCGCCGATCCGCTCCTCCACCGTCCCCAGCGTGACGAGGCGATGGACCTGCACCGGCCTGGTCTGACCGATCCGGTGGGCGCGGTCGGTGGCCTGGTCCTCGACGGCGGGGTTCCACCACCGGTCGACGTGGATGACGTGGTCGGCGCGGGTGAGGTTGAGCCCGGTGCCGCCCGCCTTGAGGGAGAGCAGGAACACCGGCGGCCCGGCCTGGGACTCGCTGAAGATCGTCACCATCCGCTCCCGGTCCCGCGCCGGGACACCCCCGTGCAGGAACTGGTGCGGCACGCCCCGCTCGGCCCAGTGCCGCTCCAGCAGCCGCCCCATCGCGACGTACTGGGTGAAGACGAGCACGCCGCCGTCCTCGCTCAGCGCGGTGTCGATCAGCTCGTCGAGCGCGTCCAGCTTCTCCGAGCGGCCGGTCAGCCGGCCGCCGCTCTGCCGGAGGAACTGCGCCGGGTGGTTGCAGATCTGCTTCAACCCGGTCAGCAGCCGCAGCACCAGCCCGCGGCGCATCGGATCGTCCGCGGCCAGCTCCTCGATCCTGGTCATGGTCTCGCGCAGGTGGGCCTCGTAGAGGACCGTCTGCTCCCGGGTCAGGGTGAGCGGATGATCGGTCTCGGTCTTGGCCGGGAGCTCGGGCGCGATCCCGGGGTCGGTCTTGCGTCGCCGGAGCAGGAACGGCCCCACCAGCTCCGCGAACTGGCGCGCCTTGCCGCTGTCCGCACCCGACTCGATCTGACTGGCCCACACCCGGCGGAACGCCTGCCGGCTGCCCAGCAGCCCCGGCACACACCAGTCGAGGATCGCCCACAGCTCGGTCAGGTCGTTCTCCACCGGGGTACCGGTCAGCGCCACCCTGGCCCCGGCGGGCAGCGTCCGGAGGGCTCGTGCGGTCGCCGAGGAGGCGTTCTTGACGTGCTGCGCCTCGTCGGCGACCACCAGCCCCCAGCGCACCTCGCCGAGCGCCGGGGCGTGCCTCCGCATCGTCTGGTACGTCGTCAGCACCACCGTGCCGGCCGCCAGCTCCCCCAGGTCGCGATCGGTGCCGTGGAAGCGGCGCACCGCGAGTCGCGGCGCGAACCGTCGCAGCTCCGCCTCCCAGTTGCCGAGCAGGCTGGTCGGACACACGACCAGCATCGGGCCGGCGTCCGCGCGCCGCTCCAGCCGGTGTAGCTGGAGCGCGATCACGGTGACGGTCTTGCCGAGCCCCATGTCGTCGGCCAGGCAGCAGCCCAGGCCGAGCCCGGTGATGCCGGCCAGCCAGCCGACCCCGGCGCGCTGATAGTCGCGCAGGGTGGCCCGCAACCCCGTCGGCGCCGGCACCGGCTCACTCGCGGCGGCCGCCAGCACCCGGTCGCGCAGGCGTCCGATGGAGGCGCCCAGGATCGCCGACTCCTCGACCTGGTCGACCAGCACCTCCGGCGGCTCGCCGACCAGCGCCGTCGCCAGCGCCTCGCCGTTGCTGACCCGGCGCAGCAGTCGCCTACGAGCCTTGCGCGCGACGCTCGGAGGCACGATCGTCCAGGCACCGCGTAGCTTCAGCACCGGCGTCGCCGCCTCGGCCAGCCGGTCCATCTCCTGCTCGGTCAACGGGTCGCCGCCCAGCGCGAGCTGCCAGCGGAAGGAGAAGAGCGCCTCGGTGCCGAGCGGTGTCTCGTAGAGCAGATCCTCACGCGGGGCGGCGCCGGGCGCCGGCGGCGGCCGGTCGAGCACCGCCGCGGCGGTGACCGCCCGATCGGTCAGCAGCGGGCCGAGCACAC
>NZ_JASGET010000135.1:0-25403 GCF_047606145.1 Nocardioides sp.
ACGCCGGCCGCCGTACGCCGGCGGTCGCGGCGGCACCCGCGCTCGGCGCTGGTCGGCGTGCTGCTGCTCGTCGCCATCGTGGCGCTGGCCGGGGTGGCGCTGATGCTCGGCGACATCCGGGTCTCGCCGAGCGAGGTGGTCGCGGTGCTGACCGGCCACGACGACGGGCCGATGCGGATGGTCCTGCTGGACTGGCGGGCGCCCCGGGTCTGCGCCGCGGTGCTGTTCGGTGCCGCCCTCGGGGTCGGCGGTGCCGTCTTCCAGGGCATCACCGGCAACCCGCTCGGCAGCCCGGACGTGATCGGCCTGACCACCGGCTCGTTCACCGGCGTGGTGACGGTGCTCTGGGTCGGCGGCACCGGTGCCGCCGCGATCTCCGGTGGCGCGCTGGCCGGCGGCCTGCTGACCGCTGCCGGGATCTACCTGCTGGCCGCGCGAGGTGGGGTGAGCGGCTTCCGGTTCATCATCGTCGGGATCGCCGTCAACGCCTTCCTGACCAGCATCAACACCTGGTTCGCCACCAAGGTGGACGTCGATCTGGCGATGGAGGCCGCGGTCTGGGGTGCCGGCACGCTGGCGCTCGTCGACTGGTCGGCACTCCGGCTGGCGGCCGCCGTCCTTGCCGGTGTGGCGCTGCTGGTCCTGCCGGCCCAACGCACCCTGCGCCAGCTCGAACTGGGCGATGACCTCGCCGCCGGCCTCGGCATCCGGGTGGAGCGAGCGCGACTCGGACTGCTCACCCTCGGGGTGGTGTGCGTGGTGCTGGTCAGCGCCAGTGCCGGCCCGATCTCGTTCGTCGCCCTCGCCGCGCCGCACCTCGCCCGACGCCTGGCCGGCCGGGGTGCGCCGCTCTCGCTGCCGCTGGCCGGGCTGATGGGGGCGCTGCTGCTGCTCGCCGCCGACGTCGTGGCCCAGCACGCCGTACCGAACGTGATCCTCCCGGTCGGCGCGGTGACGGTGACCATCGGCGGCCTCTATCTGGTCTGGCTGCTGGCGATCGAGGCGCGCCGGCGCTGATCCGCGGCCATCCAGGCCTCCGCCGGGGGCAGGCGGCCGCCTGCCCGTCCGGATCGGTTTCACAGGCTCCTCCTAGCGACCGCCATGACGCGCGCGGCTACGCTGGAATTCTGAGAGGAGGTGCCCGACGATGCTGCGATTCAGCTATGGCGCGCGATCCGATGTCGGTCTGGTGCGCAGTCACAACGAGGACGCCGGCTTCGCCGGACCCTACCTCCAGCTCGTCGCCGACGGGGTCGGCGGTGCGGCCGCCGGCGAGGTCGCGGCGGCCACCACCGCCTACCTGGTCAGCGCGCTCACAGCGGCCTCCCCGGAGGCCGATCCGGTCCCGCTGCTCGCCGAGGCGGTGCGGTTGGCGCAGCACCAGCTCCAGGACGGCGTACGGCGAGAGCCCGAGCGCCACGGCATGGCGACCACGTTGGTGGCAGGGCTCGCCCGCCACGGCCGGGTGACGATGGTGCACATCGGCGACTCCCGCGGCTACCTGCTGCGCGACGGGGCGCTCATCCGGCTGACCCGCGACCACACCCTCGTGCAGTTGATGATCGACCAGGGCCGGCTGACACCGGACGAGGCCCGCACCAACCCGTACCGGTCGGTGGTGGTCAAGTCGGTCAACGCCGACCAGGAGCAGCCGCCGGACCTGTGGACCACCGAGCTCCGGGTCGGCGATCGGCTGCTGTTGTGCAGCGATGGGCTCAGCGACTTCGTCGAGGAGTCCGAGATCGCCACCCGGCTGGCCACCCCCGACCCCGACGAGGCCGCCGAGTCCCTGGTCGCCGCCGCGCTCGCCGCCGGTGGCCGGGACAACGTCACCTGCCTGGTCAGCGACCTGATCGACGGCCCGCCGATCTGCGCCGACGGACGCCTGCTCGGCGCGATGGCCAATCCGGAGCTGGTGATCGATCCGGCGGCGATCCGGCTCTCGCACTCCGCCTAGCCACGATGCCTGCGCGCGGTGGTCCCGCGCGCTGGGCGAGGTGACCGGCACCAGCTGCGGTGTACTGTCGATGGCACCCAGTGCCATCGACGACGCCGACACCGACGCCGCCATCCCCTCGACCAGGAGGTCACCGATGACCACCATCGAACAACCAGTCACCCACCCCGACGTCGACGTCGCGTCCCGGCAGTACCGCACCACCAATCCCGCCACCGGCGAGGTGCTCCGCGAGTTCCCGCGGGCCACCGACGAGGAGGCCGAGGCGATGCTGACCCGCGCGGACGCCGCCTACCGCAGCTGGCGGGCCACGCCGGTCGCCGAGCGGGTGATGCTCTTCAAGGCGCTCGCCGACCTGATCGACGCCAACGCCGACGAGCTCGCCCGGCTGACCACCACCGAGATGGGCAAGCCACTCGCCCAGTCCCGTGGCGAGGTCACGATGGCCTCCGGGATGTTCCGCTACTACGCCGAGTACGGCGAGGAGCTGCTCGCCGACGAGGAGGTCTCGGTGCCGGGCTTCAGCCGGGCGATCACCCGGCGGGAGCCGGTCGGCGTCGTCCTCGGCATCGAGCCGTGGAACGGCCCGATGTACCAGGCGATGCGTGCGACCGCGCCGAACCTGATGCTCGGCAACACCGTGCTGCTCAAGCCGTCGGAGATCTCCGCCGGATCGACGCTCTTCTTCGACAGCCTGTTCACCGACGCCGGCTTCCCCGAGGGCGTCTACCAGACCGCGCTGGTCTCCACCGACCAGGTCTCGACCTACATCGCCGATCCGCGCATCCGGGCCGTGACCCTCACCGGATCGGACCGGGCCGGGTCAGCGGTCGGCGAGCAGGCGGGCCGGCACATCAAGCCGGTGGTCCTGGAGCTCGGCGGCTCGGACGCCTTCGTCGTGCTCGACTCCGCCGACGTCGCCAAGGCCGCCGGCGTCGCGTCCGCCTGCCGGCTGGCGATCGGCGGACAGGTGTGCATCTCGCCCAAGCGGATGATCGTGGTCGACTCGGTGGCCGACGAGTTCATCGCGGCCTTCACCGAGGTGTTCGGCAACCAGGTGGTGGGTGACCCGTTCGACCCGGCCACCACCGTCGGACCGCTGTCCAGCGCCACCGCCGCCGACCACCTGCAGGCGCAGTACCAGGACGCCCTCGACAAGGGCGCCACCGTGCTGGTGCCCGGTGGGCGCGTCGACGGTCCGGGGGCGTTCTTCACGCCGGCGGCCATCACCGACATCACGCCGCAGATGCGGGTCTACACCGAGGAGGCCTTCGGTCCGCTGGCGATGATCTACCGGGTGCCGGACGCCGACGCCGCGGTCGAACTGGCCAACGGCTCGGTCTACGGCCTGGGCGGCACGGTGTACGGCGATCCCGACGAGGCCCGCGCGGTGGCGGAGCGGCTCGACACCGGTGGCGTCGGCATCAACCGCTATCTCGGCGCCCCGCTCGAGATCCCGTTCGGCGGCACCAAGCGCTCCGGCGTGGGACGCGAGCTGGGCCGCTCCGGGATGGATCAGTTCGCCAACATCAAGACCTACGGCATCGCCTGACCCACACCGTCCACTCACTCGCCGAGTCGGCGCATTTGTCACGCTGAGGATCGCCGAGTCGGCGCAAACGTCCCCGAGTCGCGGCCCGGACCCTTCCGCTGCCCCAGACGACCGGTGGTCGACAGACTCAGATCGAGCTGCAGTGGTCGGGCAACGTGGTGGTGAGGGTCGGACCAAGTACGTCGATGCCGACCCTCACCACCTCCCCTACCGAGCCACGCGCACCAACTCGGTCGTCCTGCTCGCCGCGAAGCCGGCGCCCGGCTTGTAGCTGCCGATGATCCGGTGGTTGCCGACGCCGATGAGCCTCAGGTGGACCGTGGCCTTGCCGTGCTTCAGGGTTGCCATCACGCTCTGCTTCCCGTCGCGTAGTGTGACCGCTCCCGTCGGTGTGGCGCCGGTCGCGGTGACGCTGACCTTGACTGCGATCTGCTGACCCGCCTTGGCCCGGCGCTCACCCCTGAGAGTCACGTGGGTCGTCGCCGCCTTCACCCGGACGCCCTTGGTGGTGACGGTCCCGTTGTCGTACCCGCTCTTGGTGGCGATGATCCGGACGCTGAGTGCGGCACCGAAGTCGGTGACGGTCTGCCGGTAGGTCGCCTTGGTCGCGCCCTTGATCGTGGTGCCGTTGCGGAGCCACTGGTAGCTGATCTTGACACTGGCCTGGTCCCAGGCCCCCGAACTGGCGTGGAGCGTCTGCCCCACCCGATGCGCACCGGTCACCTTCGGTGCGGTGGTGGCGACCAGGTTGCCCTTGTTGACCGTCACCTTGGCGGTGAGTTCCGCTGTACTGGCGTCGCTGTTGACGCTCACGCTGCGAGTTCCCAACGCCTTCGTCCAGGCGTCGTTCTCGCTCGACCAGTACTGCAATTGTCGGGGCCGCACATGGATCCTGGTCTGCTGCTGTTCGCCCGCCTTCAGGGTGATGCGCTTGAACGCCGCCAACGCGGTCGGGGCGAACTGGGCGTCACCGTTGTCTCCATCGGGCGCGCCGAGGTAGACCTGTGGCGTGACATCGCCCGCGACCTTGCCGGTGTTCTTGACCGCGAATGAGACGTCGAGGCCACCGTCCTCCGTCTTGGCGACCTTCAAACCGCGGTAGGAGAAGGTGGTGTAGGAGAGGCCGTAGCCGAAGGAGTAGAGCGGGGTCTCGCCCTCCGCGGCGAAGTGTCGGTACCCGATGTTGACTCCCTCGGAGTAGGTCGTCACCGGACACGTCCACGGCGCAAGGATGGTGCCGCTGCCGGACGGGCAGGACTCACCGACGCCCGCGGAGGACCGCTCAGGATGGTCCGGGTCGTGGGACACCTCTTGGTCGATGGACTTGGCCCAAGTGACCGGCAGCCGGCCGCCTGGATTGACATTCCCGAGGAGCACGTCAGCCGTGGCGTACCCACCACGGTCACCTGGGAACCACATGTCCAACACGCCGGCGACATCATCGAGCCACGACATCGCGATCGGCTGGTTGTTGTTCAGCACGACCACAGTGTTGGGGTTGACCGCCGCGACATCCTCGATGAGCTGGTCCTGGCTCTCCGGGAGTGCGTCCTCCAGGTTGCCCTCCTGAGTCGTATAGGCGAAGACGACTGCCGTCTGGGCACTGGCCGCCGCATCGACCGCAGCGTCGTGATTGGTCTGCTGCTGCGATGGAGTCACCCAGGAGAGTCGCATCTGCACCGGGTCGTCGGACTCATCGACGGTGTTCGACAACGTCAGGTCGTGCTCGCCCGCGGTCAGAGTGACCTGGTAGCGGAAGTTGGCGAGGTTGTCGGTCGTGGGCGCCGGGCCGTTGCCTTCGTTGGCATGCAGTGTGCCGTAGCGCGCGCTTCCGCTGCCGCCGAACGACTGGTCGTCGATCTTCAGACTGGCACTGGCACTGCCCAGGATGCCGACGTTGATCCAGTAGGTGCCGTCCTCAGGGACGGTCAGCGTCCCGGTCCAGGTAGAGGTGCTGCCGGCCGGAAGGGCGTTGTCACGCGCGACGGTGTCCCAGACCTGATCGTCAACCTGGGTGCCGTCGAGACCGCTCGTGGTCCGCGCAAGCCCGGCCACGGTGTTCCCGTTGTCATCCTGGTGCGAGAGTGCCGAGGCCGGGATGGTCTTGCCGGTCAGGTCGTCGCCGACCGCGTAGGTCAGGTCGGCGGTCGCACCGATCTTCTGCTTCAGAACCTGATAGGTGCCGGTCTGCTCCTCGGCAATGCCACCGGACTTCTCACCGGTGCCATAGGTTGCGATGGTCTGACCGGCCCCCGGTCCGATCAGGGCGACGTTGCCGTCGTCGTTCAGCGGTAGCACGTCGTCGTTCTTCAACAGGGTCGCCGACTCACTCGCGGTCTGCTGAATGACCTTGTTGTCGTAGACCCGGTCCTCGCCGGTCACGTTGTGCTTCGGGGCGTGGTCGAGCAGCCCGAATCGGTCATAGGTGAAGAGGATCCGGCCGACCGCTTGGTTGACGGTGGCCATGGTGACCTCGCCGTCGGCGATCGCTGCCTTCAGGTTGGTCTTGGAGAAGTAGCTGCCGCCCGGCATCTCCATGTCCAGCCCGGTGTTGATGTCGGTGGTGGCGTGGGTGCCGCCCCAGTCGGAGGTGACGAAACCGGTGAAGCCGACCTGGTCGCGCAACACGGTGGTCAGCATCTCGGAGTTACCGCACGAACTGTACTTCTTGTCGGTGTTCTGCCCGACGTTGACGGCGCCGTACGCGCACATCATGGAGGAGACACCGGCATCGGAGGCATCGGCGAACGGCGCGAGGTAGACCTCGTGCAGGGTCTGCTCGTCGACCTCGACGTTATTGCCTCCGTCGTAGGCGATGTAGTGCTTGGCCTGTGCCATGGTGCCGGTGCTCTGGATGCCCTTGATGGCCGCGGCACCCATCTGCCCGGTCAGGTAAGGATCCTCACCGTAAGTGTTCCAGGTACGGTCACCGGAGGTGTCGCGGTCCATGTTGATGAACGGCTCGAGTACGACATCCTGCCCGAGCGCGTCTGCGTCCTTGCCGACCACGGTGCCGTCGGCCTCGATCTGATCGGTGTCGAACGTCGCTGCCTGGCCCATCTCGGAGACATGTCCGGTCGAGTTCTCCTTCGTCACCACACCCGGGGGGCCGTCGGCAAGCGTCAATGACGGGATACCGAGCCGCGGAATGCCGGGCAGGTAGCCGGCCTGGCTCTGGTTCTCATCGCCGCCCACGCTCGAGACCGACTGCCCGGTCAGCAACGTGAGCTTCTCATCCAGCGACATCTTGGCGAGCAGGGCGTCAACCTTGGCGTCGCTGGTGACCGACGAGACACTTGCACTCGACTGCGCTCCCTCCACCGCAGAAGCGGCCACACCGGGTGAAGCGACCGCTGGGCCGCCTGTCGAGGCGACCATGCCGAGCACCGTGGCCACAGCGACTGTGGCAGCGGCACAGGCGACGAGCCTGGGACGTGTTGACATCTAGACAACCTTTCGTGAGCCCTCGAAGGGCGGGCAAGCACACGGACCCACCGCTGGGCCACGAGACGTCGCAGCGCATGGCCGAGCCGCCGTGCGGGCAGCACGACAGCGGCCATGGCGAGACCCCGGTGCCCGAGCAACGCGCTCCGACAGATCACGGGCCAGCGGTGTACGCCGACTCTAGAGTGACGTGAATCATGCGTCAATGAGTCAGAAAAAATTCCATTCAAAGACTTTTTATGACTCGGATGGGCTTAATTGCACGAATGGCCCACCTGACGGGACCACCAGACGAACCTGATCGACTCCTCGTCAGGCCCGGCTGGCAAGCAGCCCACGGAGGAGCACGAAGCCGCCCATCACGTCGGCGTCGGGTCCCAGAGCCCCCAGCGCCAGCGTGGTCGACTCACCCACCAGGCGACCGGCGCGGGCCTCGATCTCACCCGCCAAGGACGCGATCACCCGAGCGCCGACGACTTCGTCGAGGCCCGCCAGAACGATGGCGTCCGGGTTGAGCCAGACACAGAGATCACCGATCACCCGGCCCAGGTAACGCACCGAGGTGAGCAGGTCGGCGAGCACGTTGGAGTCGCCGAAGGCGGCGCGAGCGAAGACGTCACCGAGACGCGCCGGGGCGTCCCGCAGAGTTCCTGGTGCCGTGAGCGCTGTCGTCGCCAGGACCGCAGCCAGACATCCCCTTCGGCCACACAGACACGGTGGGCCGTCCTCCGCCACGCTCACATGCGCGATCTCCCCGGCCATGCCCGCCGCACCGCGGAAGAGGCGGCCGTTGATCACCAGGCCCGCGCCAACACCGTCGACGAGTTTGACCACCAACACTCCGCTCGCACCGGCGCCAGCGCCGAAGTGGACCTCACCCAACGCCATCAGGTTTGCGTCGTTCTCGGCCACCGCGGGCACGCCGAAACGCTCCCGCAACGTGACGGCGGGATCTCCGCGCATCCAATCCGGCAGGCCGCCGGTCCCCACGATCGTGGCGACCTGCTCCTCCAATTCGCTCGCCCCAGTCAGGCCGATCCCGGGGACATAGGCACCAGGCATCCCGAACGCGATTGCCGACACTTCGGCCGCGTATCCGCCCCCTAGATCCGCGACGGCCTCGTCGAGTAGTCCGGCACCGACGCTGATCGGGTCGGACTCACGGCTCAGCGAGTCGAACGGCGTACGACGCTCGGCAACAACCTCACCTTCATGAGTCAGGACCACCGCTCGCAACTCGCTGTGCGAGAGACCGAGGAACCCGACAATCTCGACATCTCCAGCGAAGGTCACCAGTGCCGGCGGACGGCCGCGGCCGGCGGTCGAGCGCGGCTCGGTCTCCCGCAGCTCACCGTGATCCAGCAGGGTCTGGACCGTGCGAGCGACGGTGGATCGCGCCAGGCCGGTCCGCTCGATCAGCTCGGCCCGAGAGAGCGGTCCGTGCGCGGTCAGCGCCGAACGCACCGCGCGCACCGCCTTGGCACTCGGCGAGACGACCGCCCCGGTATCGCCCCTGACCACCGACCTACCGTAACTCGCCGTGCTGAGTGCTCCCGAGTCGGTGGAGCTCCGACGTCGGTCGCCACGCTGGCCGCTCGGACGCCTCCAGCTGACCCTGGCAATCGGGGGCCAGCGTTCGATCCTCGGTGACGCCGCCACGGACGGACCTGCTTTGATCATCCGATGCGACGGCCGATCCGAGTCATGCTGGTGGTGGCAATCCTCATCGACGTTGCCTATTGGACAATCTGGTTCACCGACCGGCCGGTCCTGGCAAGCGGGACCACCGACGCCTACTACCAGTTCGAGAACGCGTTCCCGCTCGCCGACGCGTGGCTGGGGCTGGCCTGCCTGCTAGCGCTGATCGCGCTCATCGATCGTCGGCCAGGATGGACCTGCTCTACGGCCTAGCGAACGGAGTCCTCTTCCGCGGTGGAAGCGGGACCGTCGAGGCGGGCATCGTGCTCCTCACCGATGTGTTCTCGGTGACCGTGTTGAGCTATGCCTGGCGGCGCCAGTTCGCGCTGCTTGTCGGCAACGCTTGAGGACGTCGCCCACGGACCGGCCGGGACCGGCTTCATCACCGGACTCAGCCCAACAGCAGCGGCATGATCTCGTGCACCTGGGCGCGCATCTGCGACAGCGCCTCCCTGCGGCCGCCGAGGTGCCCGAGCAGGCCCTGCTGGAAGATCCCGTCGAGCAGTCCGTAGGCGAGGTTGCTCGACATCGCCGGCGGGCGACCCGACAGCTCGCCGTACGTCGTCACCACCCGCCAGATCATCTCCTCGAGCGTCTTGTCGATGCCGAGCACGGCGTCTCGCAGCGACTCCTCGAACAGGCTCTGTGCGCGCAGGTCGTACCAGAGGCGGTGCATCGGCGCCTCCTCACGGATGGTCTCGACCAGCTTGTCCGCGAAGCCCTCGACCAGCTCGGCTGCGGACGTCGAGTCCGCGATCACGCCGTCGAAGCGGTGCACGCAGACGGCCTTGTACTGCCGGACGCAGTAGACGATCAGCTCGAGCTTGTCGTGGAAGTAGTAGTGCACGACGCCATGGGAGAACTCGGAGTTGTTCGCGATCTCGCGCAGGCTCGCCCGCGCATAGCCGAGCTCGCCGAGGGTGCGCAATGCCGATTCGCCGAGAGCGCGACGGCGCTCCTCGTGCTTGTCGGCCGGCGTACGGCGCTCGGCAACGGTGGTCATGACGCCAGAGACTACTCCCGTCCGGCACGGTTTTGACGAGTGTCCAGATTTTTCTTGACAACTGTCAGGGGAAGTCTGGACACTCGTCAAGTCACCGATGTGGCGCGTGTCACCCACCTGTCGACAGAGGAGTCCGACATGACCGACCTCGATCTGGACGGCCGTACGGCGGTCATCACCGGCGGCGCACAGGGCCTCGGTGAGGGCATGGCCAGCGCGCTCGCCGCCGCCGGTGCGCGGGTGGTGATCGCCGACCTCAACGCCGAGCGCGGCCTGGCCGTGGCCGAGTCGGTGGCCGGGGAGTTCGTCGACCACGACGTCACCGACGAGGTCTCCTGGCAGACCACCCTGACCCGCGCCGTGGAGGCCACCGGCCGGCTCGACGTGGTGGTCAACAACGCCGGGATCGAGATCTCCAGCCTGGTCGTCGACCTCGACCCGAACGACGTACGCCGGATGCTCGAGGTCAACGTGCTCGGCACCGCGCTGGGGCTCAAACACGCCTTCCGCGCGATGCGGCCGGGCGGCCTCGCGGGTGGGGGCGGGGTGGTGATCAACGTCGCCTCGGTCGCCGCGACCATCGCCTTCCCGGCGATCTCGGTCTACTCGGCCAGCAAGTCGGCGATCGACCGGCTCACCCGGGTGGCGGCCGCCGAGAGCGGCAGGCTGGGGTACGGCGTCCGGGTGAACTCGATCTATCCCGGCCTGGTGCCGACCGAGATGGGCGCCGGCCTGGCCGCCGACGTCGCCCGGCTCGGGCTGTTCGGCTCGCCCGAGGAGGCCGTGCAGGCGGTGGTCGCCCTGACCCCGTCGGGCCGCCTCGGCACCGTCGAGGACATGGCCGCGGCGGTGGCCTTCCTCGCCTCCGACCGGGCGCAGTTCATCAACGGGGTCGGCCTGCCGGTCGACGGTGGGATGGGGATGTGAGATGACCAAGCCCGTCGTCGTCTACGGTGCCTCCGGCTACACCGGCCGGCTGATCTGCGAATACCTCCGCGAGTTCGGCGTACCCTTCCTCGCCGCCGGCCGCGATGCCACCAAGCTGCAGGACTCGATGGCCTCCCACGTGCCGGGCATCGAGACGGCCGACTACGAGGTGGCCGAGACCGAGCACAGCGTGGCAGCGCTCACCGAGCTCTTCACCGGCGCCTCGGTGGTCTGCAACACCGTCGGCCCGTTCAGCGCCCACGGACCCGAGGTGGTCGAGGCCTGCCTCGCCGCCGGCGTGCACTACCTCGACACCACCGGCGAGCAGGACTGGCTGGTGACCTGCCAGGAGCGGTACGGCGCCGACTTCGCCGCAGCCGGACTGATGCTGTGCCCCGGGCTCGCCCAGATGTACACCACCGGGGAGATCGCCGCCGAGCTCTGCCTGGAGAGGCCCGGCCTGGACACCCTCGACATCGCGGTCTTCTGGGGCGGCTCACCGACCATCGCCTCCACCCGCACCATCCTGGTCAACGCCGCGACCTCGACGGCGCACTACCTGGAGCAGAACGCCTACGTCGAGTTCGACCCGAACCAGGGCCTGGTGCCGCTGGTGGTGCCCGGCCAGCACGAGCTGGCCCAGTCCCTGCCGTGGGGCGGCACCTCGCACCCGGTCTGGTATCGCAACGATCCGCGGGTGGCCAACTGCAAGGCCCAGGGCGGCGTCTTCAACGCCGCCCTGATGCGCGGCGTGCCACAGATCGTCGCCGCGGCGCTGGAGGCGACCAAGGACATGGACGCCGCCGCCCGGGACCGGGCGCTGACCGAGACCGCGGCGCAGGTGATGAACGTGATGCCGCCCCGGGAGAACGCCCGGCTGAACAAGTCGCTGGACTCGGTGCACGCCTCCGGACCGCTGGGACGGGCGCACTGTGTCATCCACGGCAACCAGAACTACAAGCAGACCGGGCTGTTACAGGCCTACGCCGCCTACGCACTCCTGCAGCAGCCGCCACGCCGGGCCGGGTTCGTCTCGGGTTGCAAGGCGTTCGGGCATCGCGAGCTGCTCGGTCAGCTGCGCGCCTTCGGGCTGGTCTGCGAGCCGGTGCTGACCGTCGAGGGCTGAGCCGATGCGTCTCGTCGACTATCTGGACAAGGGAGCGTCGCTGGGCGACGAGGCCCCGTGCCTGGTGTGCGACGAGGTCACCTGGAGCTATGCCGAGGTGCGCGACCTCGCCGGCCGGATCGCCTCGGCGCTGCATGCCCGGGGAGTCGCGGCCGGCGACAAGGTGGCGATCCTGTCGGCGAACGACCCGGTGGCCTTCACCTGCGTGTTCGGGACCAGTCGAGCCGGGGCGGTCTGGTGCCCGATCAACCCACGTAACGAGGCCGCCGAGAACGCCGAGCTGCTCGACCTGTTCGAGTGCGGGACGCTGATCTTCCAGTCCGCCTTCGCCGCCCTGGTCGAGGCGATCCGCGGCGATCTGCCGCGACTGCGCACGCTGGTCTGCCTGGACGCCGACCTGGGCTGGGCCCTCTCCTGGGCGGACTTCCTCGGTGGCGGCACCGAGGTGGTCGACGCGCCCGCGGCCGACGACCTGGCGATGATCGTCGGCACCGGCGGCACCACCGGCCGGCCCAAGGGCGTGATGCTGACCGGCACCAACCTGGAGACGATGAGCGCCATCACCCTGATGAGCTATCCGTGGCCCGCCGCACCGAGCCGGCCGACGTACCTCGCGCTGGCGCCTCTGACCCACGCCGCCGGGGTGCTCTGCTTCCCGGTGCTGTGTCGCGGCGGGTCGATCGTGGTGCTGCGTCGGCCGGACGTCGGCGAGTTCCTGGCCGCGATCGGGCGGCACCGGGTCACCCACACCTTCCTGCCGCCGACGCTGATCTACATGGTGCTGGACCATCCCGATCTGACGCGGGCCGACCTGTCCTCGCTGCGCTGCTTCTGGTACGGCGCGGCGCCGATGTCGTCGCGCCGGCTGGCCGAGGCGCTGGACCGGATCGGACCGGTGATGGCCCAGCTGTTCGGCCAGACCGAGGCACCGATGATGATCTCCACCCTGTCCCCGGCCGAGCACTTCGCCGCCGACGGATCGATCGCCACCCGGCGGCTGTCGTCGGCCGGGCGCCCCTCCCCGCTGGTCACGGTCGCGGTGATGGACGGCGACGGGTCGATCGTCGGTGCGGGCGAGCGCGGCGAGATCGTGGTGCGCGGCTCGCTGGTGATGCGCGGCTACTTCAAGAACCCGGCGGCGAACGCGGAGGCGAGCGCGCACGGCTGGCACCACACCGGCGACATCGGCTACCTGGACGCCGACGGCCTCCTCTACATCGTCGATCGAGCCAAGGACATGGTGATCACCGGGGGTTTCAACGTCTATTCCACCGAGGTCGAGCAGGCGCTGATGGCGCACCCGGCGGTCGCGGACTGCGCGGTGGTCGGGCTGCCGGACGAGAAGTGGGGCGAACGCGTCACGGCCGTGCTGCAGCTGCGTCCCGGCGAGTCGGCCGACGCGGTCGATCCCGACCAGGTCATCGGGTTCGTGAAGGCACGGATCGGCAGTGTGAAGGCCCCCAAGCAGGTCGAGATCTGGCCCGATCTGCCTCGCTCGAAGTTGGGCAAGGTCCTCAAGACGGAGATCAAACACGAGCTGCTCGGCCGCGCGCGTCAGATCCCAGGCTGACGTGCGCGGCCGGGCGACCCAGGGCTCGACTCGGCGCCGGTCCTCCCGAGTCGAGCCGGCTGGCCCCGGCGACACCCCCTGTCACCGGGGCCAGCCGCGGGGATCCGGACAGGCCCGGATGAGGGCGACGTAGGCTCCGGGGCGAGCGTCGTCCGTCGGGCGGCGTGGCGACACACCGACCATCGGCCGAGGAGCAGCGATGAAGGCAGTCACGCACGAGGCGTTCGGGGAGCCGAGCCAGGTGCTCGAGGTCACGGAGCTTCCACTGCCCGAGCCCGGCCCGGGGCAGGTCCGGATCCGTACGCTGCTGGCCGCGATCCATCACCACGACCTGTGGACCGTCCGCGGCACCTACGGTGTCAAGCCGGAGCTGCCCGCCCGGGCCGGCACCGAGGCCGTCGGGATCATCGACGCGCTCGGCGACGACGTGCGCGGGTTCGAGGTCGGCCAGCGGGTGGCGACCGGTGGCACCTTCGGCGCGTGGGCCGAGCAGTTCCTCGCCAAGGCCGGTGCCCTGATCCCGGTCCCCGACGACCTGCCCGACCAGACCGCCGCGCAGCTGGTGTCGATGCCGTTCAGCGCGATCACCCTGGTCGACTTCCTCGGCGCCGGCCCGGGCGAGTGGGTCGTGCAGAACGCCGCCAACGGTGCCGTCGGGCGGATGGTCGCCCAACTCGCCGGCGCGCGCGGGATCAACGTGATCGGACTCGTCCGCCGCGCCGCCGGCATCGGCGAGCTCGCCGACCAGGGGGTCGATCACGTCGTCGCCACCGACGGCGACGGCTGGCGGGACCGGGTGGACGAGCTCACCGGCGGGGCGCCGATCGTGGCCGGGGTCGACTCGGTCGGCGGCCGGGCCAGCGGCGACGTGCTCTCCCTGCTCACCGACGGCGGCACTCTCGTCGCCTTCGGCGCGATGGACTCCCCCACCATGCAGATCTCCTCCGGCGACGTGATCTTCAAGCAGGCGGTGGTCAAGGGGTTCTGGGGGAGCAAGGTCAGCGCCGCGATGAGCGCCGAGCAGCGCCGCGCACTCTTCGCCGAGCTGGTCGAGCGGATCGCCACCGGTGCGCTGACCCTCCCGGTCGACGCGATCTATCCGTTCTCCGAGATTCGTACGGCGGCCGCCAAGAGCCTCGAGCCGGGCCGGCGCGGCAAGGTGCTGCTGCGCCCCTGACCCCTGGGCTCGATGTCGGGGCGCGGGGTCAACGGCCGGGATAGACCCCGGCGGCGATGTCCTCGAACAACGTCGGACCGGTGGGCGCCCAGCCGAGGGTCTCACGGGTGATCTGGTTGCTCGCCGAGGCCTCCGAGCCGAAGAAGTGTCCGATCCAGCCGAAGTGGGCGGCGGCGGCCTCCGGCGCCACCGAGACCACGGGCAGGCCCAGGTGGGCACCGAGCGCGGCGGCGATGTCGCGCGAGGCGATCGCCTCCTCACCCACGGCATGCATCCGCGAGCCCGCCGGAGCCCGGTCGAGGGCCAGGCGCACCAGGCGCGCGGCATCGCTGCGGTGCACGGCCGCCCAGCTCGTCGTCCCCTCGCCGACGTAGCCGGCCGCACCGCGCTCGACCGCGATCGCCGCCAGCCGGGCGGTGAACCCGCCGTCGCCGACGCCATGCACCGTCGGTGCGAAGCGAATGGCCACCGGGCGTACGCCGCGCTCGGCATAGGAGAGCGCCAGGTTCTCACCGCCGCCGCGCATCGAGTCCGGACCCTCGAACGGCGAGGCCTGCTCCTCGGTCAGCCGTCCGCCCTGACCCGAGGCGAGGCCGGAGGCGAACAGGAACGGCCGGCCGGTGCCCTCCAACGCTCCGAGCATGGCCAGGAGGGCGGCGCGCTCGGTGCGACCGGCGGCCGCGAAGTCGTCGAAGTCGTGCTTGAACGCGAGATGGACCACCGCGTCGGCCGTCGCGGCCGCGACGGCGAGCGAGTCGGGGTCCTCGAGGTCTCCTCGGTGGACGGTGGCTCCCGCGGCCGCCAGCGCCGCGGCCGAGGAGTCGGAGCGGGCGAGACCCACGACCTTGTGATCGTGGGCGATCAGCTCGTGGGTGACGGCGGAGCCGATCCAGCCGGAGGCACCGGTGACGAAGACGCGCATGTCGATTCCCTTTCAGTCCGATCAGTCATCATGTCAGTGACTGACATCGACTGTACTACGGTGATGCCAGTCGCTGTCATCAATAGACTGCGGACATGGGTCGATGGGTGCCCGGCGCGCGGGGCCGGATGGCGGAGGCCGCCGCCGAGCTCTTCGCCGAGCGCGGCTTCGAGGAGACCACCGCCGGCGACATCGCCGCACGGGCCGGCGTCACCGAGCGCACCTTCTTCCGACACTTCACCGACAAGCGCGAGGTCCTCTTCGACGGCTCGGAGGCGATGGAGCGGGCGGTGCGGGAGGCGATCGCCGGCGCCGACCCCGACGCGGCACCGCTCGCCGCCGCGCTCACCGGGGTTCGCGCGGCCGTCGGGCTGCTCGACCAGATCCGGGACCATGCGGTTCGCCGCGCGGCGATCATCGCCAGCGCACCGAGCCTGCAGGAACGCGAGCTGCTCAAGCTCGCCCTGATGGCCGACTACATCAACCAGGCCCTCCAGCAGCGGGGCGTAGCCGAGCCGACGGCGGCGCTCGCGGCGCAGAGCGCGATCACCGTCTTCCAGACGGCCTTCACCCGTTGGATCGCGGCGTCCGGCTCGCCCCGGCTCTCGGACACGCTCGACGAGGTCGCCGAGGAGCTCCGCGAGCTCACCCGCCGACGGCCTCGCGGAGCGGACAGGCGCTGACGGCACACCCGATCCTCGACCGTGCACCGGCGGATGACGCACCCGGCATCGCTCGCCACCGGGTGCCGGCCGAGCGACCAGCGGACCGGGGTCAGGCGTCCTCGGTGCGCTTCTGCGCGGCCTCGTCGGCGTCGACCGCCCGCATCTCGGCGCGGAAGATCCGTACGCTCTGGCCGGCACCGCGGGCGAGCTCGGGCAGCTTCTTGCCGCCGAAGACCAGCACCACGATGGCCAGGATGACGAGCAGATGCTCGGGCTCGATCACATTGCGAATCACGGGGACCTACCTTCGCGGACGACATGACGCGGGACGACGTGACACACCAGAGTATGCCTCGGCCCCGGGTGAGCCCGGGCTATCGGCCCAGCTTCCAGACGCCCGGCCCTCCCTTGGTCATCAGCCCTTCTCCGATCATCGCCTGGCGAGCCCGACGGGCGGCGTACCGCCAGCGCAGCTCGCCCTCCGGCGTCCGCTCCCGGTCACCGGGACGGAGCAGATCGCCCACCCGCGTCTCGAGCTCGACGAAGAACTGCTCGTTCTCCATCTCGCCGCCGGCCTCGGCGAGCAGCTCGAGGATCGCCGGGCGGAACTCCTCGGGCCGGGTCCACTTGCGCGGCGCCGACCGGGTCACCGGCCCGGCGGACGCAGCCGCCCGCTTGCGCGGCTTCGGGGTGGTCGACGGCTTGGCGGACCGCGCTCGGGCGGTCGTGGCCGGGGCCACCGGCGGTGGCCGTCGTCCGTGCACGCACTGTGACGTCGGCAGGTCGCACAGCTCGCAGTAGTCCTCGCTCGTACCCATCGGGGATCACGGTAGCCGCCCCCACCGGCGACGACCACGTGGGACCGGGCCGGTCCCGCGGCGTGCGCTGACCTCTCGGGGCGTGTTCAGCGTGCGGCGAGATCCAGCTCGGCGCTCAGCTGCTGGCCGACCTCGATCCCCTCGGCATGCCGTACGGCGGCCTTGAGCGGGAGCAGGTAGCTGCCGTCCTTGGGGAACAGGGCGGTGGTGAAGTCGGTGGCACCGATCCGGGCGACGACGGCGACCTGGCCCCAGTACTCCAGGCCGCGGGCCGCCTCCTTGATGTCCGCACTCTCCTCCTCGCCGATGAGGAGGAAGACGTACGGCGCCGGACCGCGCCACTCGATCACCGGACCACCGAGAGTGAACTCCACGAGTCAGTCCTAACCGCCCGGAGCGCCCCTCGTCCAGACGTCGGCGCCCGGTTGCGGGTGCTCCTAAGGTGGCCGGGTGCCCACCCCACGACCCGACGGCGCGTTCGCCGCACTGGTGAACGACCTCGCGGAGCGCTCCCGCATCCTCGGATGGTCCGAGGGGATCCACCTGCGCACCGAGTACCTGACGGTCCGCGACGCGGTGATCAGGCAGCTGGTCGAGCGGGACCTGATCCGGGTGATCGCCGCGGAGAGCAACTTCGCCGCCTCCCGCGCCACCGACGCCTACCTGCGCGGCGAGCAGGCCGCGACGCCATCGGTGGCCGCGATCTGCGGAGTGTGGTCGTGGGCCGGCCGGCCGCTGGCTGCGAACCGGTCGCTGCTGGCATGGCTGCGTGCGGTCAACGCCACCCGGCCACCCGCGGCACGGGTGCGCTTCTACGGCCTCGACATGTACGGCGCCCCGCCCGACCTCGCGCCGGTGCCGGAGGAGGACCGCGCCCATGCCGAGCGGCTGCGCCGCTGGCGGGGCGAGCACGAGGCGGCGGGTGGGGACCACCGCGACCTCGCCGTACGCGACGACGCCCAGTTCGCCTCCCTGACCGAGGTCGCGGCCAGGCATCCCGAGGACCGGATCCTGGTCTTCGAGCAGACCGGACACCTCGATCCACGGGCACACGGCTCGCTCGGTGCGCGGCTGCGCTCCGGGGAGCTCGGCCCGGTGCGGCTCGTCGGGGCGCTGTGGCGCGACGGGGATCCGACCGTGCGCTTTCCGCTGGGCGAGTACGCGCCGCTGAGCCACTGGCTGGAGGATCACCCCGAGCGCCTGCTCCCGGCACCAGCCGGCACCGGCGTCCTCGACCTGCGCGAGCCTGCCGAGGTCGATCTCCTCCGCGAGACGGCGACCGCGTTCGACGCGGTGCTCTACGCCCCCCGGCTCAGCATCGCGGAGGGCTGAGCGGCCACCGATCCGGCCTCGATCCAGCGTGATCAGCTGCGATCAGCCGCGAAGCAGCGGCAGCACGATGTCGTCCACGATCTCCTCGATGACCTCCTCGGGGACCTGGGTGAGGGTCATCAACGCCTCGTGCCGGCAGAGGTCGAAGGCGAGGCTGCGGATCCGCGGGGTGGCCCGGACCGGATCCACCTCGCCGCGCTCGATCGCCCGGTCGACGACGGCGTCCATCGGCGAGGGCCGATCGCGGAGCATGGTGGCACGCAGGTCGGCGGGGGTGGTGCCGGTCTCCTGGAAGTAGCCACCCAGATACGAGCTGAGCAGCGTCATCACGCCGACCCGGTGCTCATTGGCGAAGCGGAGGACGGCGAGGAGGTCGCCGCGCAGGCTGCCGGTGTCGGGCGGGGTCATCGGATCGGCCCGGAGCATCCGGTCGACCGCCGCACGAACCAGCTCCGGCTTGCTCGCCCAGCGCCGGTAGATGACCGGCCGGCTGGTGCCCGCGCGCTGGGCGACCGAGTCGATCGTCAGGCCGGCGTAGCCGTGCGCGACGAGCTCGTCCCAGGCCGCGTCCAGCAGTGCGTCCTCGAGCTCGGCGCCGCGGCGTCGCCTGTTCTTAAGATCCACTTGTGCATCCTATCTCGGCGGGCTACGCTGCCATAAGAAACGTTCCTGTATCTAATGGAGGCGGCGTGGTCGAGCGGACAGACCCCGTGGGCGCACCAGCGACATCGGAGACGTCAGCGACGTCGGTCGCGCCGATCGACCCCGAGCTCAAGCGGCTGGCGATCGCCGTCGTCGCCGGCGCCATCGCGGTCATCCTGGACACCACCATCGTCAGCGTCGGGATCCACCAACTCGGTGAATCGCTGAACGCCTCGGTGCCGACCATCCAGTGGGTGAGCACCGCCTACCTGCTGGCGATGTTCGTGACCATCCCGCTGACCGGCTGGGCACAGAGCAGACTGGGCAGCAAACGCCTGTGGCTGCTCGCGCTGAGCGTCTTCATGCTCGGCTCCATGCTGTGCGCGCTCGCCTGGAATGCGGAGAGCCTGATCGCCTTCCGTGCCGTCCAGGGCCTTGGCGGCGGGGTACTGATGCCGCTGATGACGACCGTGCTCATGCAGGCGGCACAGGGACGCAACCTCGGTCGGCTGATGGCGACGGTGAGCCTGCCGGCGGCCCTCGGCCCGATCCTCGGACCGGTGCTGGGCGGGGTCATCTTGAACTACCTCTCCTGGCAGTGGCTCTTCCTGATCAACGTCCCGCTCGGCGTGGTCGGCCTGATGCTGGCGATCCGCTTCTTCCCGGCGGGCGAGCCCGGCCGGCCGGTCCGCCTCGACCTGGTCGGGCTGCTGCTCGTCTCGCCCGGTGTCGTCGGCGTGATCTACGGACTCTCCCGGGCCGCCGGCGGGGGTGGGTTCGGACAGGCGCGGGTGCCGCTGCTGACCGGGCTGGCGCTGATCGGGCTCTTCGGGTGGCGGGCGCTGCGGCGCGGCACGGCCGCGCTGATCGACGTACGCCTCTTCCGGCACCGCGCACTCACCGCGTCCGCCGCGCTGCTCTTCCTCACCGGCGCGGTGCTGTACGGCGCCATGTTCCTGCTGCCGCTCTACTGGCAGCAGGTCCGGGGTGAGGACGCCCTGGGTGCCGGGCTGCTGTTGATCCCGCAGGGCATCGGCGCGCTGGCCTCGCGCACCCTGGCCGGCCGACTGACCGACACGATCGGCGGACGCTGGGTGGCCGCCGCCGGGTTCGCGGTGCTGGCCCTCGCCACGGTCCCGTTCGCGCTCGCGACCGCGCACACCAGCACGATCCTGCTGATGGCCGTCCTGCTGGTCCGCGGGTTCGGTCTGGGCGCCGTCATGATTCCGCTGATGACCGGCGCCTACCTCGGCCTGGAGCGTGCGGAGATGCCGGACGCGAGCACCATCACCCGGATCGCGCAGCAGCTCGGCGGGTCGTTCGGTGTCGCGGTGCTGGCGGTGATCCTCGCCGACGCCGCCGGTGACGCGTCCTCGCTCGCCGCTCTCGCCGACGCCTTCGACCGGTCGTTCTGGTGGGCGACGGCCTTCACCGCACTCGCCGCCGTGCTGTCACTGCTGATCCCGACGCGACGCACCGACGAGCCCTGATCGCCCATCACCGCGCGGTCCGGCTACGACGTCTCGACGGATCTGACCCGCATGATCTCGGTGCGATCGATGACGGCGTCACGGACCGCGGCGTTCGCGGTGCGCCGCGGATCGGCCAGATAGGAGTCCAGCGCCGCCTCGTCGGGAAGCTCGATCACCTGGACCTCCACGGGACCCGCGGATCCGTCGACGCGGCGCACCCGCGAGACGAGCCGGGCGCCGTGGTCGCCGAGCAGGGCGAGGACGCCATCCTCGTACGCCGAGAGGGCCTCGTCCTGACCCGGGCGCGGCCACAACATCACGCACAAGGTCAGCGGCATGACTCGACCCTACGGTCCCGACGGCCTGCCGGATCCACCGCTCCCCGGCCGTGGCACACCACCAACCGAGGCGAACACCCGGCCCGCACCGGCCCGCACCGGCTCAGCGCACCGCGATCGGATTGACCGGCGACCCGACGGCACCGGTGATCGGCAGCGGGGCGGCGGTGAGGAAGAAGTCGTAGACCCCGTCGGCCGCGCACGCGGCGGCGAGCGCGTCCGGATCCCACATCTCGCCGAGGAAGAGCCCCATGTTCGGGATGGCGACCTGGTGCAGCGGCTGGAAGGCGACGTCGAACTCGTTCGGCCGGACCTCGAAGCCCCAGGTGTCGGTGGCGATCGCGGCGATCTCGGTCTCGTGCAGCCAGGGCGCGGTGGTGAACGACAGGCCCGGGGCCGGTCCTCCGGCGTACTCCCCCCAGCCCTCGCGTCGCGCCCGGCTGAGCTGCCCGGTGCGGACCACGACGATGTCGCCGCGCCCCACCCGCGCCGACTCTCCCTGGACGGCGATGGTCCGCTCCAGGTCCTCGGTGGTGATCGCATAGCCGTCCGGGAGCTCGCCCGCCTCGTCACCGCTCGCCGCGCCGACCACTCGCCCGACGTCGAGCAGCACGCCGCGACCGACGACCACGTCGGCCACCTTCTCGATGCCGGTGACCAGGTCCCCGTCGCTGGTCACGACCCTCTCCGCCGGCCGCCCGTTCCAGGCCCGCCCGTGGTCGAAGATGTGGCCCAGCCCGTCCCACTGGGTCGAGCACTGCAGCGGCATCGCGATCACGTCGTCCGCGCCACCGATGCCGTGCGGGAAGCCCTGGTTGCCCAGCGCGGCATCGCTGCCGGTGTCGAGCATCGTGTGCACCGGATTGGTCCGGCGGCGCCAGCCACGCTGCGGACCGTCCATGTCGAAGGACTGCGCCAGCGAGAACGACTCACCGGTCCGGATCAGCCCGGCCGCCTCGCGTCGCTTGGCCGCATCGATGAGGTTCATCGTCCCGCGTACGTCGTCCTCGCCCCAACGCCCGACGTTCGACACCCTCGCGACCATCGCCGCGACGGCACCCTCGGGGTCGGTGCGGTCCAGCTCGGCCGGACTCACCGTCGGC
Organism: Nocardioides sp.; assembly: GCF_047606145.1. Lineage (GTDB taxonomy): Bacteria > Actinomycetota > Actinomycetes > Propionibacteriales > Nocardioidaceae > Nocardioides. Next base: position 21,747 of record NZ_JASGET010000135.1, read on the forward strand.
CCCGCCCTGTGCGCGTGTCCGGCGTCGTCCGTCCTCCCGGCATCACACCGGGGTTGCCTACCTGGTGGCCGGGAGAGTGCTCGAACATGCGTGGTCGTCCTTGGCTCGGGGATGGGGGTCAGCCGCGGCGGAACGGCGGGAGCGCCGGCGCGGGAGGGGCCTGGGTGACGGTGTTGCTCAGGGTGCCGAGGACGTCGACCTCGATCCGGACCACGTCGCCGACCTGCAGCGGTGGCGGGGTCCGCTCACCGCGTCGTCCCCAGAACTCGGCCAGGCAGCCGTCGCCGGTGGTGCCGGAGCCGAGCACGTCGCCGCTGGTCACCAGGCTGTCGCGGGAGGCGTAGGCGATCATCGCGGCGAAGCTCCAGCCCATGTGGGTCAGCCGGTCGCGACCGATCTCGACGTCGTTGACGCTCACCGTGCAGCCGAGGTCGAGGAGGCCGTCGGCGTCACGGTGGGACTCGACCTCGTCGGCGGTGACCAGGAACGGGCCCAGGCCGGTGGCGAAGTCCTTGCCCTTGGCGGGACCCAGCCCGACCTGCATCTCCCGGCCCTGCAGGTCGCGCGCGGAGAAGTCGTTCATGATCGTGTAGCCGAAGATGTGCTCCTCGGCCTGCGCGACGCTGAGCGAGCGCCCGTCGCCGCTGACCACGACCGCGACCTCGAGCTCGAAGTCGCGGTCCCGGCACTCGTGCGGGAAGGCCACCTCCGCGTCGGGTCCGACGATCGCGTGCGGGTTGGTGAAGTAGAACGCCGGGGCGTCGTACCACGCCGCGGGGACGCCGTTGGCGCGGTCGATGCTGCGCCGTACCCCCTCCACGTGGGCCTCGAAGGCCACGAAGTCCCGCACCGAGGCCGGCTCCAGCGGAGCCAGAAGTCGTACGTCGTCGAGCGCGATGCCCGGCGCGGCGAGAGCGGTCCGGCCGAGCTCGGCCGCGGCGGCGAGGCCACGGTCGACGACCTCGCGCATGGAGAGCCCCTCGGGGAGCGGATGGATGCGGTCGCCGGCCACCACGCCGGTGCGCGGTCCGACCGCATCGGGGCCGCTGAAGGTCGCCAGTCTCATCCGTGCGCCATCCGGACGGAGCACGGAACGGCCCCCGGTCGGGGTCGTTGAGCGCGGGCGCGACGGACGGGACGTACGGCGGACATCGGGCTACCTCCGGGAGATGCGGACAGCAGTCACTGTGGCCGAAGAGCGGGTCCCAGGGGAAGCGGGGACTTCCCGATGGCGAACATCGACGGGACGGATAGCCCGGCCGGCGAACTCCGTCGCCACCGGCGGCCCCGATCGGAATGCCGCGGGTCGGCACGCGGTTGCCGGGACATGGACCGCCCAGCCGAGCTGACCTCGTTCGCGGCGACCAGGTTCAGCCCGATGCGGTTCGATCCGCACCACCAGGTCACCGGCCGGCAGGTCGAGACACTGCTGCGGGCGGCCGGCCGGGCACCCTCGGCCGGCAACGCCCAGCCGTGGGCCTTCGTCGCCGGACGTCGTGGCGACCAGGTGCACGCCCGGTTGGTGCGGCACCTCGCCCGCAGCTCGGCGAGCTGGGCTCCGCAGGCCGGCCTGCTGCTGGCCAACCTGTCCCAGCAGCTGGTCGAAGGCACCGACCGGGAGTTCGGCGTGCCACCGCACTGGGAGGTGACCACGATGGCGGCGGTCGGCCTCCCGGCGGCCGGCGCCGCGTCGTACCCCGGGACGACCCGCGAACGCCGCCCGCTGGCGGAGATCGTCTGGCCGGCCCGACCCGCGACCGAGCATGCCGCGACCGCACCCGGGGCTTGACCTTCGAGTCACTTCAAGCCTCAGGCTGAGGGCATGGACCAACCGCTGTTGACGATCGGCGCCTTCGCTCGCGCCGTCCGGCTGGCACCGAGCGCGTTGCGCTACTACGACGAGTGTGGCCTGCTGCGACCGGCCGAGGTCGACGACGCCACCGGGTATCGGTACTACACCCCCGAGCTCGCCGGCCGCGCCCGAGCGGTGACCCAGATGCGGGATGCCGGCATGTCGATCGAGGCGATGCGGATGGTGCTCGACGGCGGCCCCGAGGAGCGGCGCGAGGTGCTGCGCCAGGTGCTCGCCGAGCAGGAGGAGCTGACCGCGCGTCGCACCGCGATGATCGAGGAGCTGCTCGCCGGCGACACCGGCGAGACCGGCACCGTCACCGTCGACGGGGGTGAGCTGGCCGCAGCCATCCGCCAGGTGCGGGCCGCCACCGACACCGACCCGACCTCACCGCTGTCGGGCGTCCTCCTCGACGCGTCACTGGGGGCCCTCGACGTGGTGGCCACCAACAGGTACTGGATGGCGATCCGGACCCTGCCCACCGCGCCCGCCGATGCCGCCCGGGCGGTGCTGTCACCGACGAACGCGAGCCGGCTGAGCGCGCTCCTCGACCACCACGACCGGGTCACGCTCGAGCTCGCGTCCACCCGGATCCGGGTCGAGGAGGAGGAGCTCCTCGCGCGCGAGACCGCCTACCCGGCGCATCGGATGCTGCTCGCCGGCCTGCCGCCGGCCACCACCCGTGTCGTCGCGCCGCGTGCCGAGCTGGTCGCGGCGATCGAGGCGGTCCGGCACGCCGAGTTCGACCTCGCGGTCCTGCCCGGCGGTGTGCGCGTCGGCGACCGGGAGATCCCCGCCCCGACCGAGGGGCCGGGGATGTCGCTGCGTCTGGGCGCGGCGCTCACCATCCGCGCCGTCGAGTGCGCGCTCGGCCCCGAGATCGTGCTTCGGCTCACCTCGGGTACGCGACCGGTGCGGGTGACCTCGCCGTACCAGTCCGGGTTCCTCGCGCTCGTCATGCCGATCGCCCGCACAGCGGACGAGCGGTGACCCCGGCCGCACGGCGCAACGCGGCGGTGTGGGCGGCCAGCGCAGCGCTCTCCGCGCTCGGGGACACGATGACCTTCTTCGCGCTGGCCTGGGCGGCCTCGAGTCACGGTCCCGGCGCGGCCAGCCTCGTGCTCACCATCGGCTCGGCTCCGCTGTGCCTGCTCATCCTCGTGGGCGGTCTGGTCGCCGACCGGTGCGGTGTCCGGGCCGTGATGGTCTGCTGCGACCTGGCGATGGCGGCGGTGATGGGCGCCTTCGCCGTCGGCGCCCTGTGGTCGGCACCGGTCTGGGCGCTGGCGGTCGTCTCGTTCGCCAGCGGTGCCGCGGCGGGCGTACGACGACCGGCCGCCGGCGTGTTCCCGCGGCTGTTCGCCCGCGACGACGAGCTGACCCGGTTGATGGCGACCATGACCCTGCTCACGCAGGTCGCACAGATGACCGGCCCGGTCCTCGGTGGGGTGCTCCTCGACCTGGGCGGTCTGCCGTGCACCTCCGGGATCGACGCCGTCTCGTTCGCCCTGGTCGGTCTGGTGCTGATCGCGGTGCGACCGCCGTTGACGCCATCGGTCGAGCGCGCGACGGTCGGCTGGGCGTCCCGGCTCCGTGAGGCGGTCGCGGCCGCACGCACCCGTCGCGGGGTGACACCCACGCTGATAGCCGTCTTCGGGTTGGCGGTCACGATCCTTCCGCTGGTCGAGCTGTGTGTCCCGCTCGCCGGGCACGCCCACGGCTGGGGCGCCGGCCGCACCGGACTGGTCGGCGCGGCCTGGCCGGTCGGCGGCATCGCGGTGGTGACGGTGGTCCGGCGACGCGGC
>NZ_JASGET010000136.1:0-9414 GCF_047606145.1 Nocardioides sp.
CCAACCGCGCGCTCGGCCGCGCCGAGGTCAGGTTGCGCGCCGCCCGCGCCCACCTGCGCCGAGTCCAGCACAAGCTCGCCGACGCCCGGGTCGCGCACCGCAGGCTCCAGCGGGAGCTGGGTGTCCAGCGTGCGAAGCTCGCCCGGGCGCGTACCGCGCTGGTCTCGGGGCGCCGTGATGTGGCGACCGCACGCGGCGCGGTACGCGACACCATCCTGGCCCGATACGCGGGCGGCGCGCCGGCGCTCGGCGAGGTGGCCGCCCTGGTGCGGGGCGGGTCGCTGAGCGAGCTCACCCGCGAGCGGGAGTACGACGTGACCCTGACCGCCACCCAGGACGACACCCTGCAGCGGCTCGAGGCCGCCCGGACGGTCCTGACCGTCCGCGCCCAGGAGGTCGAGGAGACGACCGACACGGTGGCCGACAAGGAGGACACGGCGGCGGACAAGGTCGCCGAGATCCTCACCCTGCGCGCACGGGCGGTCGACGCTCGCGACGACGTCGCCGAGCTGGTCGCCGATCGGCGTACGGCGAAGCGGGCGGCCGCCCGCGCCACCGCCCGGGACCGGCGCGAGCTGGCCCGTCTCGAGCGGCAGGAGAAGCGGATCAGGGCGCGGATCCTGGCGCTGGCCGCGCGCTCGCCGAACCGGCACGTCTCCTCGACCGGCGGGATGTTCGCGACGCCGGTCGCGCACAGCTACATCACCTCGCCGTACGGCTGGCGCGAGCACCCGATCTACCACTACTGGGGCCTGCACAACGGCGACGACCTGCATGCCCCGTGTGGGACCCCGGAGCGGGCGGTCGGCACCGGCAAGGTGATCTCCACCGGCTATTCGAGCGTGTGGGGCAACCGGCTCTACCTCTACCTCGGGCGGATCAACGGGCACTCCTACACCGCGATCTACAACCACCTGTCTCGGTACCAGGCACGGGTCGGCCAGGTCGTAGGTCGCGGCGACACGGTGGCGTACGCCGGCACCACCGGCTGGTCCACCGCCTGCCACCTGCACTTCACGATCATGCGCGACGGCGATCCGGTGGATCCGGCACCGCTGATCGGGATGTGAGCCCTCGACCGCCCAGCCGAGGGGACAGTCGAGGGGACAAGGCGAGGGATAAGAGCTTGCATCTCTTTGGGATGATGGACAGATGCCGAAGGAGCAGGGGCGCAAGGTCGTGGCGCAGAACAAGAAGGCGCGACACGACTACCACATCGAGGACACCTACGAGGCCGGGATGGTCCTGCAGGGGACCGAGGTCAAGTCGTTGCGTGAGGGACGGGCCTCGATCGTGGACGGCTTCGTGGACATCGAGCGCGGCGAGGCCTGGCTGCACGGCGTGCACATCCCGGAGTACCTCAACGGCACCTGGACCAACCACGCCGCCCGGCGCAAGCGCAAGCTGCTGCTGCACAAGGCCGAGATCGAGAAGATCGACCGCCGGGTCTCGGAGAAGGGGCTGACGGTCATCCCGTTGCAGCTCTACTTCAACGACGGCCGGGCGAAGGTCGAGATCGGCGTCGCCCGCGGCAAGAAGGCCTGGGACAAGCGGCAGGCGATCTCCGAGCGGACCGCGAAGCGGGAGGCCGAGGTCGAGGTCGGGCGCCGGCTCAAGGGGATGCGTGAGTGACCCTCCGGACGGACTCCGGGACGACCGTCGGCCCGTGGCGGCTGGCGCGGCGTGACGTCGAGTCCCGGGGAAGAACGACCGCGCGCAGCGTGTTGACCACCATGGTGGGAGCGTTCGACGGGAAAGCCGTTCGCGTCCGCCGGGGTCGGACCGCTAGGCTTGCGGTTCGGTTGACAACTCAAGAGGGGCTGATCGGTTTCGACTTGGGACGGTGTTTCCAGGGGAAGCGGGTCGAGGAGCCAGCGTCATCTCGTAAACGACCGCTGGGAACCAATAACTGCCAACGCTAAGCGCAGTTCCTTCGCTCTCGCCGCCTGAGCGGTGATCGAAGCGTCTGACCGGGTGTCCGTCTCCGACCCGGATCCAGGCGTCGACTAGGAGACTCACCCTCCCTCTCTCGTCAGTGGGGTTCGAGGGGACAATCAACTGACTGAGCCCGTCGGTGACGTGTCTGTGCGAGCACCGGGGCCGAGAAAAGCGAACAGCGCAGACTGCGCCCGGAGAAGACCTGGTATGTCGCTCGAGGACCGGGGTTCGATTCCCCGCAGCTCCACCATGTGATCTCGCTGGAGATCCAGACGGCTCGGACCCCACGGGGTCCGAGCCGTCTGTCTGTGGGGTCAGTGCCTCTCAGCGACCGTCCGGCGTCAGACGGCCAGGCCGAGGTCCTTGCGCAGCTTGGCCACGTGACCGGTCGCCTTCACGTTGTACTGGGCGAGCTCGATGGTGCCGTCCTCGCCGATCACGAACGTCGACCGGATGACACCCTCGACGACCTTGCCGTACAGCTTCTTCTCTCCGAAGGCGCCGTACGCCGTCAGCACCGACTTCTCCGGGTCGGAGAGCAGGGTGATCCGCAGGTGGTCCCGCTCGCGGAACTTGGCGAGCTTCTCCGGCTTGTCCGGCGAGATGCCCAACACCGTGTAGCCGCCCGCCTGGAGCGAGTCCAGGGAGTCGGTGAAGTCGCAGGCCTGCTTGGTGCAGCCCGGCGTCATCGCGGCGGGGTAGAAGTAGACGATCACCTTGCCTCCGCGCAGGTCACTGAGGGTGACCGACTCGCCGGTGTCGTCGGTGAGGGTGAAGTCGGGGGCTGGTGCGCCGGGTTCGAGGCGGGTCATGTCCACAACCTACTGTGTGCCCGTCGGTCCACCGTCGCCGGCTTGCTAGGGTTCGGACCATGGCCAAGTCCGACCAGAGCTCCGAGCTGGAGCACGAGATCGAGGAGATCCGCGAGCGCCTCGCCGGCACCATCGACCAGCTCGTCTACCGGGCGAACCCGAAGACGATCGCGTCGCGGCAGGTGGCGGCGGTCAAGGCGGTCTACGTCGACCCCGAGACCGGTGAGCCACGCACCGGCAACATCGCCAAGACGGTCGGTGGCGTGGTCGGCGTCGTGGTGCTGTTCGCGCTGGTGCGCAAGCTGGCCAAGTGAGTCTGGCCAAGTGAGTCTGGCAGTGAGCGGCGGCACCGAGGTCGGCGGCGACAAGACACCCATCAAGATGCTGCACGACCGGGTGCTGGTCGAGGTCGGCCAGGACGATGGAGAGCGGCGTTCGACCGGCGGCATCGTCATCCCCGCCACGGCCGCGATGGGTGCCCGCCGGCTGTCGTGGTCGCGGGTGGTGGCGATCGGTCCGCACGCCCGCTCGGTCCAGGTCGGGGACCGGGTGCTCTTCGACGCCGAGGACAAGCCGGAGGTCGAGGTGGCCGGCGAGCTCTATGTGCTGATGCGGGAGCGTGACGTGCACGCGGTCGCGGCCGAGCGAGTCGGCGATCAGGCGACCGGTCTCTACCTGTAGCCGACCGTGCGGCGTCAGCCGCGCTTCGCGATCGCGCCGTACCGGTGGGCGAGCACGACGACGTTGCTCAGGTACTCGCTGCCGTTCCAGTCGGTGCAGGTCACCAGCACCAGCCGGCCCTGGCCGTGTCCCTGGCCGAAGAGCCGGCGCGCCCGGTCGGCCAGTTGCGCGCGGGAGAGGACGACGACGTCGTCGACCTGGTACTGGAACGTGCCGCGCCGGGTGACGACGTCGACCTCCTGCTGCTCCTTGAGCCGGCCGAGCCGGTTGAGACTGCCACCGCCCGTGTGCACCGTGTGCCCGGTGATCACCGTCTGTCCGTGCGAGGCCCCCGGCTTCGCGCTGGCCCGCCACCAGCCGACCTCGGTGTAGTTGCGGGGCGGGTCGAGCACCGTGCCCTCGAGCCGGATGGGGACCACCTCCGCCTGGGTCTTCACGCCGGGCAGCTTGAGCCTGATCGGCGCACCGGGCGGGAGGTCGGCGTCCTGGCCGTTGCTCGGCCAGACCAGTCCGGCCACCACCAGACAGGCGGCCAGGACCGCCGCCATGGTCCACAGGGCCGCGCCGGCGGCGGCGAGCCGGCCGGCGACGGGCGCCTGCGCGGACGAGCCGGTGGCCACGGGTCAGTGCCGTGACCGGGAGACGGCCCGGGCCACGGTACGCCGATAGGCGACCGCTCCGGCGCCGAGCGCGCCGAGCACCAGCAGCCCGACCAGCCCGGTGCGGCCCGCGCTGCCGCGGTCGGGCGGTGCGTCGGCCAGTCCCGCGGTCACCACGGTGGGCACCGGGTGGGACGCGGTCGCCGGCGAGTGGTGGTGCTTCGTGGTCGTGGTGGTCCGGGTGGTGGTGATCCGGCCGGACGGGCCACAGTGGGAGGTGCCGATGCTCAGGTGCGCCAGGTCGCTGCCGGTGAACGCCTTGGCCGCCGATCCGACCGAGACGTCCAGCGCGGTCACGGTGATCTGGCCGGTGCCGCGGGTCTGCTTGTTCAGCGTGATGTCGAGCAGGTTGTCCTCGACCGGTGCGAGCTGGTCGCTCAGTTCGGCGAGTGCCTTGTTGAGCACCGGGTCGAGCTGGTCCAACACGGTGTCGATGCCGTCCCCGGCCGGATCGAGGAGGGTGGCGAGCGCGGCCAACGGGCTGTCGTCGTCGGTGAGCCGGCTCTTCAACGCCGCCGTGAGCTGGGTGCGCAGGGCATCCTCCAGGTCACCTGCGACGCTGCTCAGGTCGGTGACGACCTTGGTGTTCGGTGCGGGGTCGACGGGGAGGTCGAAGAGATCGACCCGGCCGATGGTCGGGATCTCGACATACCCGGCGGCGTTGACGATCTCGCTGTCGCCGCTCGCGGTGTCGCCGCTGGCCGTGCAGTGGCTCTGGACGGCGCCGAGGTCGAGGTGCAGCGCCGGGTCACCGAGGGCGTCCACGAACTGCTTCAGCCCCGCCGAGAGTGCCGAGGTGAGCTGGTCCTGGTAGGGCTTGAGCGCGGCCTTGAGCTGGGTGTCCAGGCCATCGAAGAGCGGTGAGGCCACCACGTCGAGGCTGCTGAAGTCGAGGTTGCCGATGTCGAGCGCCAGGTTCTCACCGCCGCTGAGGCAGTTGCCGTCCCCGACGGCGAGCACGCTCGCGCCGTCACCGGCCAGGCCGGCGCAGGCGGCCGAGGAGCCGCGGCCGTGCCGGACGTGGGTGACCGCGTCCTGGGCCAGCACGCCGGCGGTGATCAGCTTCTGCCCGGAGAGCAGCGTGACGGCCGGCTCGTTCGATCCGGTGGTGCTCTGTCCGGTGCCGTCGTTGACGGCGGTGAACGAGCCGGTGCCGGTGCTGGCGCTCGCCAGGCTGAGGCTCACCGCGGTCGCGCTCGCCTGGGCGACATGGGTGGCCGCATCGGCCGGCGCCGCGGCCAGGGCGAGCATCCCGCCGGCCGCGACCAGCGCCAAACCCCTCGAGACTGACGAACGCATGACTGCCCCTCCCTGGTGACTGACGTCACGTCAACGCGCGAGCAGGCCCGGAAGTTACGCACCAGTACGGCGCGCGGATGTTCGTCGATCGCACCGGGACGACGCCGCCGCGGCCGGGAACGACGAAGCCCTCCGATCCGCATCGCAGATCGGAGGGCACTCGGTACGCCACGTAGGACTTGAACCTACAACCCGCTGATTAAGAGTCAGCTGCTCTGCCAATTGAGCTAGTGGCGCGCGCCTGACGGCGAGAAAGAACACTATCAGCGCACCCGGGGCCCCCAAAATCGACGGGAGCGACGGCGGCCCCGACGGCCCGACGCGTCTTGGTCAGCGCAGCTCGAGCACCGCCTGCGCGGCGTTGTGCCCGCCGAGGCCGGAGACCGCGCCACCGCGGCGGGCGCCGGAGCCACACAGCAGTACGGCGCCCACGTCGGTCTGCACGCCCCAGCGCGCCGCCGGGGTCTCCAGCAGGCTCCGCTGCGGCGCCCAGGGCCAGTCCAGGTCGCCGTGGAAGATGTGCCCACCCGGCATCGCCAGATCCGCCTCGATCTCGACCGGGGTCTTGGCCTCGAGGCACGGGTTGCCCTCGGCGTCGCGCCGTACCACCGAGGCGATCGGGTCCAGCAGATGCTCGTCCAGGCTGGCCAGCGCCCGATCGACCGCGGCCTGCTTCGCCGCCGGGTCCTCGAAGAGCCCCGCCGGGGTGTGCAGTCCGAAGTAGGTGAGGGTGTGCGTCCCGGCCGGCACGTCACCGAGGATGGAGGGATCGGTCAGCGAATGGCAGTACACCTCGCCGGGCTGGCGAGTCGGCAGCTGGCCGGTGGCGGCCTCGGCGTACGCGTGCTCGAGCTCGGTGTAGGACTCACCCAGGTGGAGGGTGCCGGCGAAGGCCACCTCCGGATCGGCGCCGGAGCGCAACCGGGGGAGGCGGTCGAGCAGCAGGTTGATCTTGAGCTGCGAGCCGATCGGCTTGCTGGCCGCGTCCTCCTCGCCGTGCAGCAGGATGCGCAGCACCCAGGGCGCCACTCCGGAGAGCACGAAGCGGGCCGGCGCGCGGTGGCGCCCGGTCGCGTCGTCCCAGATGACCTCGGCGCCGTCGTCGGATGCGGTCCCGGCATGGATCGCGTGGACCCCGGCCGAGGTGCGGATCTCCGCCCCGGCGTCGACGGCTGCCTTGGTGAGCGCGTCGGTGACCGCACCCATCCCGCCGACCGGCACCCGCCACTCCCCGGTGCCGTTGCCGATCAGGTGGTAGAGGAAGCACCGGTTCTGGACGAGGGAGGGGTCGTGCAGCGAGGCGAAGGTGCCGATCAGCGCGTCGGTGGCGACCACCCCACGGACCAGGTCGTCGCGGAAGCGGCGCTCGATGCTCTCGCCGAGCGGAGCCTCGACCAGGTCGTGCCAGATCCCGTCCGGCACCTGCGCGCGCACCGCCGCGTCGGTGGGCAGCGGTGCGGTGAGGGTCGGCGCCAGCACCCGGGCGAGCTCGCCGACCTCCTCGTAGAAGGTCCGCCAGGCCTCGTACTCCCGATCGCTGCCGGTCAGCTCGCGGAACGAGCGCGCGGTGAGCTCGCCCTCCTCGTGCTCCACCAACAGCCCGCCGGCGACCCCGTCGCGCACGAACGGGGTGTACGACGCGGTACGACGCGAGCGGAGCTCCACGTCCAGCCCGAGGTCGTCGCGGATCTGCTCGGGCAGCAGCGAGACCAGGTAGCTGTACCGCGACAGCCGGGTCGGGGTGTCCGGGAAGGCGCGGGCGGAGACGGCCGCGCCGCCGACGTGGTCGAGTCGCTCCAGCAGCAGCACGCTGAGCCCGGCCCGGCCCAGGTAGGCGGCGGCGGTGAGGCCGTTGTGGCCACCACCGACGATGACGACGTCGTACCGCTGGGTGGATGTCACATCCAGCAGCGTATGTCAGTCGATCGGCCGGCTCGGCACGCCCGGCCGCAGGTCCTTGGCGAAGAAATGGGTGGCGTAGGGGTTGTCGTTGTAGCGCTCGATCCGGTGATATCCGGCGCGCTCGTAGAGGGCGATCGCCTCGGTGAGCACCGCCCTGGTGTCGAGCCGGACGACATCGTGTCCCAGCCGGATCGCCTCCTGCTCCAACCGGCGCAGCAGCCGCGCGCCCTGTCCGGCGCCTCGCCAGGACCCGTCGACCCACATGCGTTTGATCTCGGCGGCGCCGGCGAAGGTGCGACAACCGCCGCCGGCCACCGCTGCGCCGTCGCTGCGTGCCACCACGAAGACACCGTCCGGCGGCCGCAGGCTGTCGTCGTCGGCGTCGATCGGACCGGGGTCGAAGCCGATGTCGAACCGGGCGTCCATCTCGGCGACGTACGCCGCGACGGTCGCCCGGGCCTCCGGGCTCGCCGGATCGACCGCCTCGAGGCTGACCGTGCTGGCCCGGACCAGGAGGTCGGCCTCGCGCAGTGCATTGCCGAGCCGGACGCGCTGCCGCTCGGTCAGCGGCGCCAGCAGTGCCTCGGCGCGCTCCCGCGAACGGCGGTCCAGGTCGTCCCACCAGCGGCGGCCGGCCGCGGTCAGCTCCACCAGCCGCCTGCGGCGATCCGTCGGATCGGGTTCGACCCGGACGATCTCGTCGCGTTCCAGCCGGCGCAGGATGCGGCTCAGCTGGCCGGAGTCCAGCCCGAGCCGCGCACGCAACGCCTGCACCGTGCCCGGCTCGACGCCGATCTCGAAGCCGACCCGGGCGACCGCGAGGGGGAGGCCGAGGCCGAGGAAGGAGTCCTCCAGCGCTCCGATGCGCTGGGTGTAGGACCGGTTGAAGCGCCGTACGACGGCGGTCTGCTCGCAGCTCACCATATCTCTGACTTTAGTCAGACAATAGCGGTGAGAACAGGCCGCCGTTCCGAGGCGTGGGCATATGACGAAGGAGCACCGGGCGCTACGGACCCGGTGCTCCTTCGATCTGGTGGGGTGAGCGACGGGGCTCGAACCCGCGACCCTCGCGACCACAACGCGATGCTCTACCAGCTGAGCTACGCCCACCATGAGGCCCGGCGCCGTGCCACCTCGGACACGATCCTGGACCGCGCGGAAAGCATAGGGGACTCAGTCCTCTTTCGCTGAATCGGGGCTCTCGGGCAACTGGGCGGTGATCGAGCCGCCGTGCCTCGCGGCGATCTGCTTCGCGGACTCACTGGCCGGGCCGGGCGACGGCACGAACACCGCCTCCCGGTAGTAGCGCAGTTCCTCGATCGACTCGGCGATGTCGGCGAGCGCACGATGGTTGCCGCGTTTGGCCGGCGCCGAGTAGTAGGCCTTGGGGAACCAGCGCCGGGCGAGCTCCTTGATCGAGGAGACATCGACGTTGCGATAGTGCAAGAAGCCTTCCAGCGCGGGCATGTCGCGGGCCAGGAACGCTCGGTCGGTGGCCACGGTGTTGCCGCCCAGCGGCGGCCGGGAGCCGTCGGCGCAGTGCTCCCGGACGTAGGCCAGCACCTGCTCCTCCGCCTCGGCCATGCTCAGCCCCGCGTCGAGCTCGTTGAGCAACCCGGACCTGGTGTGCATCTGGCGGACGAAGTCGTCCATCCGGTCCAGCGCCTGGGCCGGCGGCTTGATGATCAGGTCGACTCCCTCGCCGAGGACGTTCAGGTCGAAGTCGGTGACCAGGACCGCCACCTCGATCAGGGCGTCGTCGATCAGGGACAGACCGGTCATCTCGCAGTCGATCCAGACCAGCCGCTCGTTGTGGGAAGACACCCGGGAACCATACCGCCGTGTCATCCGACCCGTGCCGAGTCGATGAACCCATCGGGCACGGCCTCGGGCGTATCGAGACCTCTTCGCGCCTGGGTGGGGCGGCGTCCCGGCACCGGCGTGCTCCGCAAGGACGCGTACACGAACGCCTAGGCTGTCGGCGCAGGTCCGTCGTCCACGTCCGCCCGATGGAGATGAGTGATCGATGAGCAAGACCTCGCGTGAGGAGCGCGCCGCCCGTGCTGCTGCCCAGTTGGCGGCCCAGCGGAAGATCGAGAACCGTCGCCGGTTCCTTGCCATCG
>NZ_JASGET010000137.1:0-55328 GCF_047606145.1 Nocardioides sp.
CACCGGCCGGGCCGGCGAGTTCGGCCAGGGTCCCGGTGAGGCCGCCGGCCCGACCGCACCGCCGCCTGCCGGTGGCTGGGGAGCTCCGGCCGCCCCCGGAGGTCCGGGCGCGCCCTTCGCAGCCCCGGCCTGGCAGAACGGTCCGGCGCCGAAGCAGGGCGGATTCAAGCCGTGGATGGCCATCGTCGGTGGCGTGGTGGTGCTCGCCATCATCGCCGTGGTGGTCGTGGTGCTGGTGACCGGAGGAGGCGGCGACAACCCGCACAACGCGTCGTCCGCGCCCTCCGACGCCTCGGTCTCCGACTTCTGCGACTCGGTGGACTGGATCGAGTCGATGTCGGGCACGCCGTCCGACAGCGACCTGAAGGGCTGGCAGGACGACATGCGGAAGGTGGGCACCCCGTCGGACATGTCGTCGGATGCGCGCAAGGGCTGGGAGGAGTTCGTGAACCTGGACAGTGTCGACGCGGCGAACGATCTGGACAGCAGCGACAGCGCCCTGACCGCGTTCACCGACTACGTCGCCAAGAACTGCTATGGACTCGGCTGAGCGGCACGGCAGGAGTGGGGGGACGAGATGAGCCAGACACCCGCGGGGTGGTACGAGGACCCGAACGGCGTGACCCGCTGGTGGGACGGGGTGCAGTGGACCGAGCACACCCAGCCGCCGGTCGCCCCGCCCCAGCAACCGCAGCAACCACCACAACCAGAGCAGCAACCGCTGGCCGGTTCGCCCTGGGGAGAGTCCCAGCAACCCGGCCAGTGGGTCCAGGGCGACCCGAACCAGTGGGGTCAGCAGGGTCAACAAGGTCAACAGGGCCAGGGTCAACAGGGCCAGTGGCAGCAGGGCCAGTGGGGTCCGCAGGGGCAGTGGGGCCAGGCCGGACAGCAGTGGCAGCAGGGCGCGCCGTACGGCGGCCCGCCGCCGCGGAAGACCAACCCGCTGCTGATCTTCGGGATCGGCGGCGCCGTGCTCGCGGTGATCGCCGCCGCGGTGGTGATCGTGCTGTTGACCCAGGGCGACGACAAGGACGACTCCGCGGCGGACTCGCACACCACCTCGAGCACCAGCGAGCCGACCGACTCCGACCCGAGTGCCCTGGCCAGCGATCTCCCCTCCGACACCGCCAGTGATCTGCCCAGCGATCTACCCAGCGACCTGACCAGCGCGGTGCCCACCGGCTCGACCGACCTGCCGACCGACGTACCCACCGATACCTACCCGGGCAAGCAGGAGGCGCTCGATGCGCCCAAGGATGCCTCGGTCAAGGACTTCTGCGACACCGCGAGCCAGATCCTGAGCCTGCCGACCAACGACGACACCGCCTATGTCCGCTGGCTGTGGAAGCGGGTCCGGCTGGGCACTCCCGCGAACATGTCGGCCGCCGCCCGGCGTGGCTGGGAGGAGGATCTCTCCTATGAGATCCCGTACAAGAAGAAGGACGGGACGGCGTACTTCAACTACCGGGTGAACAACTGCTACTGAGCCCTCCGGGCCGGGCTCCGTCCCCGCACGTACCTACAGTACGTACGCCGGCTCGCCGGTCTCGCTCACCATCGGCCGGCCGTCGGCCGCCCAGTCCAGCATCCCGCCGGCCAGGTTGATCACGTCGTAGCCCTGCTGCGCCAGATAGAGCACCGCCTGCGCGCTGCGGCCGCCGGCCTTGCACACCACCAGGGTCTGCTCGGCCGGGACCTCGCCCAGCCGGGCGGGCAACTGCTGGAGCGGGATGTGGAGGGCGCCCTCGATGTGCCCGGCCGACCACTCCTCGTCCTCCCGGACGTCGATCACCGGGATCGGCGGCGGCTGCGGGACGGTGCCCAGGTCGATGGTCGGAATGCTCATGCCGTCATCCTCGCACCCACCGGGTAGCACCCGGATCCATCGAGCCGGGGCGGAGGCCGTCGGGCGGACCGGCCGCGACGGGAGGTGAGGAGGTCGTGCGGCTCCTCGGGCTACTTGAGCAGCCGGGACATCCGCCGATCGGCGAGCGGCTTGCCCTCGGTCTGGCAGGTGGGGCAGTACTGCAGGCTCGAGTCGGCGAAGCTCACCTCGCGAATGGTGTCGCCGCAGACCGGGCAGGGCTTGCCGGCGCGGCCGTGCACGGCGAGGTTCGACTTCTTCTCGCTCTTGAGGTCGGCGGCGGCCAGCCCGCGCGAGCGTTCCACTGCGGCGCCGAGGGTCCGGCGCAGCGCGTCGTAGAGTCGGGCCGACTCCTCGGCTGTCATCTCGGCGGGCTTGAACGGCGACATCCTCGCCGCGTGCAGGATCTCGTCGGAGTAGGCGTTGCCGATGCCCGCGATGGTGCCCTGGTGGCGCAGCACCCCCTTGATCTGCTTGCGGCCCTGCTCGGCCAGGATCGCCCGGAGGGCGTCCACGGTGAAGTCGTCGGTGAGCGGGTCGGGGCCCAGCGAGGCGATGCCCGGCACGTCGTACGGGTCGCCGACCAGGTAGAGCGCGAGGCTCTTCTTGGTGCCGGCCTCGGTGATGTCCAGGCCGGTGCCGTCGTCGAGCACGATCCGGGCCGCCAGGGTGGACTTGGGGCTGGGCCGCGGCGGGACCGTCGGCACCTCCTCGCGCCAGCGCACCCAGCCGGCTCGGGCCAGGTGGAGCACCAGGTGCAGTCCGCTGGCCTCGATGTCGAGGAACTTGCCGTGCCGGCTCACCGCATCGACCAGGGTGCCGGCGACGGCCTCGAGCGGTGGTGCGTAGGTCTTCAGCGCACTGAACTGCGCCAGCTGCACGGTGGTGAGGGCCCGGCCGTCCAGGCGGCCGCGCAGGTCCTGCGCGAGCGCCTCGACCTCGGGAAGCTCCGGCATGGAGCGAGTCTAGTGCCGGCGCGACACCCGGCCGCCGTTCCTCGGAGTGGGCCAAAAATTGTCCAAGAGATTGCTGTGCAGATTGTTGACGAAACTGTAACGTGCATCACACCGCATCGGGCGGTGGCGCCGGGTGCGGATACCCCACCGCAGAGGAGATCCCATGGCATGGCTCTCGGCGCGGCGCTCGCGCCCACGCTCGACCACAGCAATCACGCATCGCTCCCGCGGGGCCGGCCTCGCCGGCGCCCTGATCGCACTCGTCATGCTCGCCCTGGCGCCCGCCGTGCTCGGCTCGACCGCCGAGGCCAGCTCCGGCGGCACGGGTCGTGCGCCGGTGTCGTACACCGCCGACGGTCTGGCCAACCTGCCGGCGTTGACGCCGGTGATGAGCTGTGCCGACGTCACCTCGATGGACCTCGACGGCGTCACCGACGCCGCGGTCACGATCACGTCGGCCACCGTCGACACCACCACCGCCGCGAGCCCGTTCTGCTCGGTCACCGGGACCATCGCGCCGGCGAACACCATCGTGATGCGACTGCCGCTGGAGGGCTGGACCCAGCGCTACCTGCAGACCGGATGTGGCGGTGAGTGCGGCAGCTCGAACATCAACTACGCGGCCGCGGACGGCTGCGTCCCGGTCACCGACGGCACCATCGCCAGCGCCACCACCGACATGGGACACCAGGGCGGCAACGACGGATCGTGGGCGGCGAACAACCCGCAGGCGCAGATCGACTTCGCCTACCGCGGCGTGCACGTCACCTCCCAGGTCGCCAAGGCGGTGATCGCGAAGTTCTACGGCCACCCGGCGAGGTACTCCTACTTCGACGGCTGCTCCGACGGCGGCCGGGAGGGGCTGATGGAGGCGCAGCGCTATCCGAACGACTTCGACGGCATCCTGGCAGGCGCGCCGGCGAACAACATGGACGTGCAGAACACCTACCACCACGCCTGGAACGTGCTGACCAACCTGGACAGCGACGGCAACTACATCCTGCTGGCCGACAAGCTCCCGCTGATCCACAGTGCCGTGCTGGCGAAGTGCGACGGCCTGGACGGCGTCACCGACGGCATTCTCGACGACCCACGGGCATGCGATTTCAACCCGTACTCGATCGTCTGCAAGGCGGGCCAGGACAGCTCGACGTGCCTGACCAAGGCCGAGGCCGGCGTCGTACGGCGGCTGCACGACGGTGCCACCGACGGCCACGGCCACCGGCTCGAGGTGCCGATCTCGCACGAGTGGGGCTCGGAGCTGGACTGGACGCTCTTCATCCCGACCGCGCAGGGGCAGACGGTCGGCTCGCAGAACTTCGTGGAGTCCTTCGCCCGGTATCTGGGCTACACCAACAAGGTCATGCCCGACTGGACCCTGAGCGACCTCAAGTTCGACGTGAGGTCGTTCTGGAAGACGGTCGAGTCGTCCAGCTACCTGGCCGCGATGGACCCCGACCTGAGCCGGTTCCAGCGCAGCGGCGGCAAGCTGATCCTGTGGCACGGCTGGGGTGACCAGCACATCTCGCCGCAGTCGACGCTCGCCTACTACTCGGCCGTGCAGAAGACGATGGGCAAGCGGGCCACCGCGGAATTCTCCCGGCTCTACCTGTTCCCCGGGGTGGCGCACTGCGGTGGCGGTGAGGGCCCGAACTCGTTCGACGCCCTGACCCCGACCATGGCCTGGGTGGAGAGCGGCCGTAGGCCGACCTCGATCGTGGCCAGGAAGCTGGACAGCGCCGGCAACGTGACTCGCACCCGGCCGGTCTATCCCTACCCGGCGGTGGCGCGCTACAACGGGCACGGCAGCACCGACGACGCGTCGAACTTCCACTCCTACACGCCCGCCAGGGAGCGGGGCACCGACTACCACTGGGTCGGCGAACGGCTCTACTCCAGCGACTACCAGACCTGGTGTCGTGCGGTCGGCACCCAGCTGGCCTGTACGCCGGCCCGCACCTGGTTGACGGCCAAGGCAAAGGGAGCGCACCGGGCCTGACCCCGAGCCCTTTGTCGGTGTACCCGCCGTTCACCCAGATCGGTGAACGGCGGGTACGGCGCCTTGCCAGGACTCGCTAGCGAGATCTAAGGATCCAGCTAGATCTCCCGATACGGTCCGATCATGGACCCGATCCGCAATCCCTATGCCCCCGGCGCCGGGCAGCGGCCGCCCGAGCTGGCCGGCCGCGACGACCAGCTGCGTGCGTTCGACGTGGTGGTCGAGCGGGTGGCCCGGGGACGACCGGAGCGGTCGCTGGTGCTCACCGGACTGCGCGGGGTCGGCAAGACGGTCCTGCTCAACGCGCTGCGCTCGACGGCGGTGCGCAAGGGCTGGGGGACCGGCAAGCTCGAGGCGCGCCCGGAGCAGTCGCTGCGCCGGCCGCTGTCCTCGGCGCTGCACCAGGCGGTCCGCGAGCTCGGGCACCCGGAGTCCGACCAGGTCGGCCATGTGCTGGGTGTCGTCCGCAGCTTCGCCCAGCGGGAGGCCGGGTCCTCCGCGAAGCTGCGCGACCAGTGGTCCCCGGGCATCGACGTGCCCGCCGTACGCGGCCGGGCCGACTCCGGCGACGTCGAGATCGACCTGGTGGAACTGCTCACCGAGGTCGGCGGGCTCGCCGCCGACGTGGGCAAGGGGGTGGGCGTCTTCATCGACGAGATGCAGGATCTCGGGCCGGACGACGTCTCGGCGCTGTGCGCGGCGTGCCACGAGATCAGCCAGTCGGGACTGCCGCTGATCGTGGTCGGCGCGGGGCTGCCGCACCTGCCGGCGGTGCTCTCGGCGAGCAAGTCCTACTCCGAGCGGCTCTTCTCCTATCAGCGCATCGACCGGCTCGGCCGGGAGGCCGCCGATCGGGCGCTGGTGGCGCCGGCGGCCGAGGAGGAGGCCGGGTTCGCGGAGGAGGCACTGGCGGCGCTGTATGCCGCGACCGGCGGCTATCCCTACTTCATCCAGGCCTACGGCAAGACGGCCTGGGACCTGGCGCCGCGTACGCCGATCACCGCGGCCGACGTCGAGGTGGCCGCCCCCGAGGCCGAGCGGGAGCTGGCGGTCGGCTTCTTCGGCTCTCGCTACGAGCGCGCCACGCCGGCCGAGCGGGACTACCTGCGCGCCATGGCCGACGCCGCCGGTGAGGCCGATGGCGCCGCGGATCCGGTCGCCTCGGTGGCCACCGCCGACGTCGCCGCCGTACTCGGCAAGAGGCCGCAGTCCCTCTCGCCGGCGCGCGACGCGCTGCTGAAGAAGGGCCTCATCTACTCCGGCGAGCGAGGCCGGATCGCGTTCACCGTGCCGCACTTCGGGCGGTATCTGCGCCAGCAGGGCTGAGCGCTTCGCTGTCAGGGGCCCGCGAGATGCTCCCCTTCGCCCTCGGCGGACATGAGCGCGTGGTCGGCGACGAGAACGCCCCGAGCGTCGTCAGGCGGCCAGGACCGCGCCGCCCTTGACCTTGATCGCGACCTCGGCCAGGGCGCTCGGTGCGGGGCCCTGCTCGACGTCGCCGGTCTCGGCGCTGTACTCCGAGCCGTGGTGGTCGCAGGTGATCACGTCGTCGCTGACCGAGGTGACCAGGAAGCCCTGGTGGGTGCAGACCGCGCTGAAGGCCTTGAAGGTGCCCTCGGTCGGTTGGGTGACCACGATCTTCTCGTCGGTCAGGATCACGCCGCCGCCCACCGGCACGTCGCTGGTCTTGACCAGCTCGGTGGCCGACGACGAGCCCGATGAGCCCGATGAGCTTGACGAGCCCGACGAGGAGGAGGCCGACGACCCGCTGCTGGAGCCGTCGGACCCGCTGGTCGCGGTGGTGCCGGAGGAGTCCGAGGAGCTGCTCCCGCACCCCGCCAGCGCGACCGCGGCGCCGAGCGCCCCCAGGCCGGTGAAGACGATGCGCCGCGAGGCCCGGACGGTCGAGAGATCTGGCTGGTCACGATCGGTGGTCATCGGGCACTCCTGCCGCAGGCGGTGGGTTGAAGGCTCAACTATCGTACGGCGGCCATCCCATGACACCGCTGAGAAGCCGCTGTGATTGCGCGGCCCGCCGGGCCGGTTCGGGCGATTCGTCGTTGGTCGAGTGGCCAGCGGCGAGTCGGCGCTTCCTGAACGGTTCGCCGACCTGAGCCCGAGGCTCAGCCCCGAATCCAGCCGAGCTCAACTGCCGACGCCGTCCCAGACCGCCTTGGCGCCGGCGTCGCCGGTCCGGTAGGCGAGGTAGAGGGTCGCCAGCGCGGTCAGCACCAGCAGCACCCGCAGCGTGACGTCGACCGCGACGCCGTGGCCGGTCCGGGTGACTCCCGCTCGCAGCCGGCTGGCGAACGGCAGTGCCCACCAGGAGACCACCCAGACCGCCGACATCACCCAGCAGGCGATCTCGAGCCGGTCGGCCCAGGTCTCGTGAACGGCGATCGCTGCGTTGTCCACGTTGAGTGCGTGCTTCAGGTCGGTACCGCTGCGGGCCGCCAGCCAGACCAGTGGCCCGGCCAGGATGCCGAGCAGCAGCGGGATCCGCAGCACGTCGCGCCACTTCTCCCGCCACGCATAGACGAGCCCGACCAGTGCGGAGGCGGGCACCAGCACCACCACCGCGTGGACGATGAGTGGATGCAGCGGCAGCCCGTTGATGGTCACGGGGTCGATGATTCCCGGGTGCTCGTTCGGATTTCAAGGGACCGGGCCGGGATCCCGACGAGCAGCGCTCCGGCTCACCCTTGCCATGATCGAACAATTGTTCGATCATGGCAAGGGTGAGCGCCACTCTCCTGCACGCCGACCTGGACTCCTTCTTCGCCTCCGTGGAGCAGCGGGACGCCCCGGCGCTGCTGGGCCGACCGGTGCTGGTGGGTGGCGGGGTGGTGCTGGCCGCCAGCTACGAGGCGAAGGCCCATGGCGTGAGGGCCGGGATGGGCGGCCGCATCGCGCGGCGACTGTGTCCGGACGCGGTGGTCGTGCCGCCGCGTTTCGAGGCGTACGCCGAGGCGAGCCACGGCGTGTTCGAGATCTTCCGGGACACCACCCCGCTGGTCGAGCCGGTGTCGATCGACGAGGCGTTCCTCGATGTCGGTGGCCTGCGCCGGCTGGTCGGTGAGCCGCGACTCATCGCCGTCCGGCTGCGGGACCGGGTCCGGGCCGAGGTGGGTCTGCCGATCTCGGTGGGCATCGCCCGCACCAAGTACCTGGCCAAGGTCGCCTCCGCGGTCTCCAAGCCCGACGGCCTGCTGGTGGTCGAGCCGGACCGCGAGCGTGAGTTCCTCAATCCGCTGCCGGTCGAGCGGCTCTGGGGCGTCGGGGAGAAGACGGCCGTCCGGCTGCACGCCGACGGCATCCGCACGATCGGCCAGCTGGCGGCGCGGGAGCGCGAGGAGCTGACCGGGACCCTCGGCCGGGCCAACGGACAGCAGCTGTGGGCGCTGGCCAACCTGCTCGACCCGCGTCCGGTGGTGGTCGGCCGCCGACGCAGCTCGATCGGCAGCCAGCGTGCGCTCGGCACTCGCCGGCGCAGTTTCACCGAGCTGGAGGAGATGCTGGCGGGCCTGGTCGACCGGGTCGCCCGGCGGCTGCGCGCCGGGGAGCGGATCGGCCGGACGTTCACCCTGCGGCTGCGGTTCGCCGACTTCGATCGGGCCACCCGGTCGGCGACGATCCCGCACGCGACCTCGGCGACCGCGACCTGGCTGGAGACCGGTCGTCGGCTGCTGCGGCAGGCACGGCCGCTGATCGAGGAGCGCGGCTGCACGCTGCTCGGCGTGACGATCGCCGGCCTGGTCAGCCCGGACAGCGAGCAGCTCGAGCTGCCGCTCTTCGAGCCGGCCACCGTGGTCGGCGAGCTCCGCGGGTCCGCCCTGGACCAGGCGCTCGACGGCGTACGAGGAAAGTACGGCGCCGCGGCGCTCACCCGCGCCGCCCTGGTCGGGAGGGGCAGCGGGATCGAGATGCCCACCCTGCCGGACCTGCGGTGACCGGGCCGGTCAGGTCCGCGGATCGACCAGGATCTTGGCGTGCCGCTCGGGCCGGGCCAGGTCGTCGAAGGCCTGCGCCACGCCGTCGAGTCCCACCGTGCCGGTGTGCAGCGGCCGGGGGTCGACCCGGCCGCCGGCGATCATCGCCAGGGTGGTGGCGAACTCGGCCGGGTCGTAGCCGAAGCAGAATCGCAGATCGAGCTCTTTGTGGATCGCGGTGGCCGGCCGGAAGGTGTCGGGCTGCATGCAGACGCCGACGACCACCACGGTGCTGTGCAGCGGCGCCGCGGCACAGATCTCCTCGATCATGCCGGGGATGCCGACGCACTCGAAGACGGCTGGCCCCTGCGGGGTGGCGCCGAGCCGGTCGGCGAGGTCCATCAGCTGGCGCCACGGCAGCAGCGGGACCCGCCGTACCCTGGCCATCGCGTCGAGGCCGAAGCCGAGGTAGGCGGGCAGGCTGCGCACCGCGGTGGCGATCTGGTACGCCGACCAGGGCGAGGCCTGTGCCGGGTCGACGACGGTGTCGGCGCCACAGCGCCGTGCCAGGTCACGGCGGGCCGGCGAGAGGTCGGAGGCGACCACCGTGCGCACCCCGGCCGCCTTGAGCATGGCGATCACCGCCAGCCCGATCGGACCGCAGCCGACCACCACCGCGGGCCGGCCACGGCTGGCGCGGCCGTACCCCGCGCGACGTACCGCGTGCCAGGCCACCGCGAGCGGCTCGGTGAAGGCGGCGAGCTCCGCGTCCACCCCGTCGGGCACGGCGAACGTGAACGCCTCCTGGATCACCGTCCGCTCGGCGAAGCCGCCGGGCGCGGCGGTGTCGAAGCCGACCAGATGGACACCGTCGGGGTGCCTGACCACCGGCAGCGCCACCACCAGCTGGCCGAGCTCCCACTCGCGCCGGGTGTCGGCTCCGTAGCCCGCCACCCGGCCGACGATCTCGTGACCGAGCACGATCCGCTGCTCGGGGCGCATGGCGCCGTTGTACCCGAGCGCGGCCACCACGTCGGAGAGCTCGTCGGCGTGCCGGCGCACGTGCAGGTCGGAGCCGCAGATCCCGGAGCGGACCACCTCGACCAGGAGCTGGCCGGGGCCCGGGGCCGGCTCGTCCACCTCGCTGACCCGCAGGTCGCCGTCGTGGCAGACGACCGCTCTCATCGGCCGGCTCCGACCGGCAGCGCCTCGATGAAGTCCCGGATCAGGTCGGCGATCACCTCGGGCCGGTCGGCGATCACCCAGTGGCCGCCGCGGACCTCGTCGATCCGCAGGTCGTCGGTGTACGGCGCCGGCGCCTGGGTGGCCAGCGGCACCGAGACGTAGGGATCGCGGCTGGGCGCGATCACCTGGACAGGGACGCTCACCCGGCTCGGCTCGGGCCGGCGGAGCCGGCCGATGAGATTGGCCCGGTAGAGCTCCAGTCCGTTGATCTTGTCCCGCTCCTGCCGGTTCGGCTCGGCGCGCGAGCCGAGTGCGATCAGCCGGTCCAGTACGCCGCTGCGCCAGGCGAGCTCGGGCAGCCTCGGTGCCTGGAAGGCGACGACGTAGGCGGACTCGGCGAGCTGGCGGAGCCGGGTGGCCGCGCCGCCGATCCCGTGGCCGCGCAGGCCGCGCAGCCAGACGCCGGCGTGGTCGAGGCTGGGCCCGGAGATCGAGGTGAACGAGGCGATCCTGCGTGGCTCGATGTTGCCGCTGACCGCTCCCCAGGCCTGCACCGACCCCCAGTCGTGGCCGACCAGGTGTACCGGTCGATCCGGGCTGACGGCGTCCATCACCGCCGCGAGGTCGCGGTTGAGCTGGTCGATCCGGTAGCCCTCGCGGCCGGCCGGGGCGCCGGAGTCGCCGCAGCCGCGCACGTCGTAGCGGACCACCCGGAAGTCGTCGACCAGTCGCTCGACGACGCCGTCCCAGACCCGGCGGTTGTCCGGATAGCCGTGCACCAGGACCACCACCGGCGCCTCGGGCGGGCCGTCGCTCTCCACCGCGATCTCGACACCGTCGCTGACAAGCCTGCTGACCTGGCCCATGGCTCCTCCTCGTGCGATCGCCGGACCCCGCCGACTCTACTGAGAAGTAACCTACGCCCGGTCCGGTCGCCCGCCGCCGGCGCTGGGAGGATGGCCCGGTGGCTCTGACTCTGATCACCGGCGGGACCCGCGGCATCGGCGCGGCGATCGCGATCCGGCTCGCCGCCGAGGGGCACGACCTCGTCCTCGGCTACGCCCGCGACGAGGAGGCCGCCGCACACACCGCCGACCGGGTACGGCGCACGGGGGTCGAGGTGCGCACGGTGCGCGCCGATCTGGGCGAGCCGGGCGGCGTCGAGGAGCTCTTCGCCGCGGCCGCCGAGGTCGGCCGGCTGACCGGCGTGGTCAACAACGCCGGCGCCACCTACGAGTACGCGCCGCTGGTCGAGACGCCGGCCGCGTCGGTGCGGCGCACCATCGACGTCAATCTGACCGCGCCGATCCTCACCGCCCGGGCAGCGGTCGAGGTGATGAGCACGGCTCGCGGCGGTGACGGCGGGGTGATCGTCAACATCTCCTCCGGGGCCGCCACCCTCGGCTCGCCGGGGGAGTACGTGCACTACGCGGCGGCGAAGGCCGGCATCGACGCCGTCACCAAGGGCCTGGGCCTGGAGGTGGCGAGCGAGGGCATCCGGGTCGTCGCGGTCGCGCCCGGACTCATCGAGACGACCATGCACGCGAGCACCGGGGATCCGGGCCGGGTCGCCCGGATGGCGCCGCAGATCCCGCTCGGCCGGGCCGGCTCCGCGGACGAGATCGCCGAGGCGGTCGCCTGGCTGATGAGCCCGCGGGCGTCGTACGTCACCGCGACGACGCTGCGGGTGACCGGCGGCCGTTGAGTGCGCCGCCCGGGTCAGGGGCGCGGAGAAGGTCGGTAGCCCGGAGCACGGGGTACGCCGGAGGCCGATTGGGCCAACAGCGGCAGCACCCGCGGCGCCACGACGGTGGAGAGCACCACGACGCTGGTCGAGCGCACCACCAGCGGCGTCTGGTCGAGCTGCAGCAGCGCCTGCTGCAGGCCGCGGTGTGAGGGTGCGGCGACCCGGCACAGCACGTCGCCGTCGCCGGTGGTCGCGTACGCCTCGACGACGTATGGGATCGCCTCCAGGGCGGGCCGCAGCTCCTCGAGCGCGCCCTGGGCGATCTGCAGGCTGACGAACGCGGAGACCGACTGACCGGCCGCGTCCAGATCGACGTCCGGGCCGTAGCCGGTGATGACGCCGGCCTCCTCGAGCCGGCGGATCCGGGCCTGCACCGTCGCCCGCGCCACCTCGAGCCGGCGGGCGAGCTCGAGCTGACCGGCTCGGGGCGAGTCGGTGAGCGCGGACAACAGCGCCACGTCGAGAGAGTCGAGCATCATCATGTTCCTAGTCAATCAGACTAGGGGAAGCGCGAAGACGGTAGCCGAACGAGCCAGAATGACCACCATCGGATGCGCAGCTTGCCTAGCGAGCCCGAACCGGCTTCGATCGCCTCACCGTCCACCACCTGCGGAGGCCGATCATGACCACTCACACCGGAATCGTCGAAGAGCAGCTGACCGACACCGAACGCCTCGCCGAGCTGGGCTTCGAGGAGCTCCGCCAGCTCGTCGGCCTGGTCTCCTACGATGCCGAGGCCGACCCGTTCCCGGTGACCGGCTGGGACGCGGTCGTCTGGGCGGTCGGCAACGCCACCCAGGCGGCGCTCTTCTACCAGCACGTCTTCGGCATGCGGCTGGTCGCCTACGCCGGTCCGGAGACCGGCGAGCGCGACCACCACTCCTACGTCCTGGAGTCCGGCGCCGTCCGGTTCGTGCTCAACGGCGGCGTGGCCGCGGACAGCCCGGTCGCCGTGCACCACGCCCGGCACGGCGACGGCATCACCGACATCGCGCTGGAGGTCCCCGACGTGGACCGCTGCATCGAGCACGCCCGCGCCCAGGGTGCTACCGTCGTCGTCGAGCCGCACGACCTGGCCGACGAGCACGGCACCGTCCGGGTCGCCTCGATCGCGGCGTACGGCGAGACCGTGCACTCGCTCGTCGACCGGAGCCGGTACGACGGCCCGTACCTGCCCGGCTACGTGGCTCGCGAGTCGTCGTACGTGCGACCCGCCGGGGCGCCGAAGCGGCTCTTCCAGGCGCTCGACCACGTGGTCGGCAACGTCGAGCTGGGCGCGATGGACGAGTGGGTGGAGTTCTATCACCGGGTGATGGGCTTCACCAACATGGCCGAGTTCATCGGCGACGACATCGCCACCGATTACTCGGCGCTGATGAGCAAGGTGGTGGCCAGCGGCAACCATCGGGTGAAGTTCCCGCTCAACGAGCCGGCGATCGGCAAGAGGAAGAGCCAGATTGACGAGTACCTGGAGTTCTACGGCGGCCCCGGCGCACAACACCTCGCGCTGGCGACCGGTGACATCCTGGCGTGCGTGGACGCGCTGGTCGCCAACGGCGTGGAGTTCCTGGCGACCCCCGACTCCTACTACGAGGACCCGCAGCTGCGTGCCCGGATCGGCACCGTGCGGGTGCCGATCGAGGAGCTGCAGCGGCGCGGGATCCTGGTCGACCGCGACGAGGACGGCTACCTCCTGCAGATCTTCACCAAGCCGATCGGCGACCGGCCGACGGTCTTCTTCGAGCTGATCGAACGGCACGGCTCGCTCGGCTTCGGCAAGGGCAACTTCAAGGCGCTCTTCGAGGCCATCGAGCGGGAGCAGGAGCGGCGCGGCAACTTCTGAGCCGGACCGGCATTGGCGATGATGCCCGGGTGGAGGAGAAGCCGGACGGCCCGGACGTGGTCTGGATGCCGGCGTTCGCGATGGCGGTCGTGCTGGCGCTGTTCACCTACTTCGTGCCGCTTGCCGGGGCGGTGATCGGTGCGCTGGCGCTGGTCGGGGTGATCGTGCGCGCGCCGCGCCGAGGCTGGACGCCGCTGACCTGGGTCTGCCTCGGCACCGCCATCGGGGCCGCGGTGATCTGGGCGCTGATCGCGCTGCACTCCCGGTGAGACCTGTCCCGGGGCCGCGGATCCTCCTGGACTCTCCCGGACTCTGCTGGTGTCGCTGTGTCGCCGATGGTCCGCGCGCACAGGTCGCGCACAATGGCAACCATGAGGCCCCAGGTCGTCGCGCACCGCGGCGCCAGCTACGACAATGCCGAGCACACCCTGGGGGCCTACGTGGCGGCCCTCGACGCGGGCGCGGAGGCGCTGGAATGCGACGTCCGGCTCACCGCCGACGGGCACCTGGTGTGCGTGCACGATCGTGACCTGCGCCGGATCGGGGCGAAGGGTCTGATCTCGGCGATGGAGCTCGCCGACCTGGCCGAGCTCGACTTCGCGTCCTGGAAGACCGGCTGGTGGGACGGCGAGGAGGCGCCGGACAAGGACGACCGCGATCCGCGGATGGACCGGGTGCTGACCCTGCAGACGCTGCTGGAGACCGCCCGCGACTACGACCGCCGGGTGGAGCTGGCGATCGAGACCAAGCATCCGACCAGGTACGGCGCGCTGGTGGAGAAGCGGCTGGTGGAGATGCTGCACCGCTTCGGCTGGGAGCGGGCCGGTGCGCCGGTGCGGGTGATGAGCTTCTCCTTCACCGCCATCCAGCGGCTGGAGCGGCTGGCGCCGGAGGTCCAGCAGGTCCAGATCTTCGACAAGGCGATGAACTGGCCCATCATCAGGCGCGCCATCGGGCCGGACTGGATCGTGGCCGCGGGGATCGAGATGCTGCGCGAGCACCCGAGGCTGGGTCCTCGCATCCGGAAGGCCGGCCACGAGCTGCACGTGTGGACCATCAACGAGGCGGACGACCTCGACCTCTGCCTCTCGCTCGGAGTGGCGGCCGTGATCACCGATCGCCCCGGCTACATCAAGGGGCTGCTCGACGACCGGACGGCCGGCTGAGGGGCCGAGCGGCCGGCTGCGGAGCCGGCCGTGGCGTGACATAGGCTCGGCCGGTGGCCAAGAAGTCCCGTAGACCCCGCACCACCGCCGTCGCCGCGGACGGCATCAACCCCCGCCAGCCGTGTCCGTGTGGCTCCGGCAAGCGTTACAAGGCCTGCCACGGTGCCGCCGGCGGCGTGTTCGTCGCCCGCCCCTTCGAGGGTCTGCCGAGCGAGTGCGACCTGGTCGCCCTGCGTGAGCTGGTGCCCTCGGCGACCGCGCCGCTGCGGATCAAGGGACACGAGGACGTGCCGGTCCAGCTGGGCAGCCTGCTGCCCGTCGCCGCTCCGGCGATGGCGCGCGACTCCGGCCAGGTGTGGGTCGGGATGCAGGTGCAGCACCACTACGGCGACATCTCCCGCGAGATGGCCGCCGTGCTGGTGGAGGCCTTGGCGAAGGCTGAGGCGGGGGAGTCCGGGATCGTCGGGCTCACCTCGGCGCCGGCACCCGGGCCCCGGCTGCAGGACCTGATCACCGACGACCGCCTCGACATCACCGTGCACGACGGCTTCGACTGGTGGGTCGCCGACGTCGAGGATCGAGGGGACCTCGGCCATGCGCTCGAGCACGCCAACGAGGCCGCGTTGCCGACCGCCCGGCTGACCGGCGTCGAGGCGGCGTACTGGACCTCGACCGGGCCCAAGGAGCACCTGCGCTGGGTGATGCCGCAGGCCGAGGACGAGCTGCTGCTGGCGCTGGCGCGGCTGCACGTCTCCGGTGCCGACGTGATCGTGCCCGACGCCCGGTTCGTCGGGATGTTCCGTGCGCACGGGCTGCTCGCCCCGGTCTGGGACGTCCCGGTCGGTACCGGCGTGGAGGCGCTCGAGGAGCCGGCGGCGGCGTTCAAGGACGCCCTGGACGAGGCGCTGGCCGACGACGGCGAGCCGTCCGCCGAGGTCCGCTCCGCCCGGGCCGGACTGGCGAACCGTCAGGTCACCATCCGCTGATCGCCCGCCGCCGAGCCGGGAGCGGGCATCGTCGGGCTCAGCCGACCGGTCGCACCCGGTACGGCTGCAGCCGGGAGTAGCCCTTCACCGACGTACGCCGAAGACGGTCGATGCGCAGGTCCTCGCTCTCGGCGAGGGCGTCGGCCGCACCCTGGTCGATCAGGACGGTGCCCGGCTTGGCCAGCGAGGTCAGCCGGGAGGCGATGTTGACGCTTGCGCCGAAGACGTCGCCGAGTCGCGAGACCACCTCGCCGTACCCGACCCCGGCCCGGACCTCGGGGAAGTCGGGCTCGCCGTCGGCGTCCTCGCCACGTCCGACCAGGTCCAGCGCGATGTCGACGGCGGCCCGGACGTCGTCGACCGCGTAGAGCACCGCGTCACCGAGGTTCTTGATCACCCGGCCACCGTGGTCGACGACCACGCCGGCACACACGCTCTCGAAAGCCTCCACCCAACCGACCAGCTCCGTCTCGGTCAGCGACTTGCTCCGCGAGGTGTAGCCGACGATGTCGACGAAGCCGATGCCGAGCGGCACCGCGGTGGCGCCGCCGACCGCGAGCACGCGGCCGGCCGCGCTGGCCAGGTGCCGGCGCCACACGTAGGACTGCAGCGACTCCACCCGCGGCAGCACCTGGTCGGCCAGCGAGACCAGTGCCATCACGTCGTCGTCCCCGTGCTCGCGGGCGACGTCGGCCAACAGCGAGGTCTGCCACTCGGCGAGCCGGGCGAACGAACGGCCCCAGGTGCGCACCAGCGCCGCCTGCCGGTCCGGACTGAGGACGCCGAGCCGCTGGAGCTCACCCGCCAGGCGCAGCGCCTCGACGTCGGAGGTGGTGAAGGCGACCTCGTCGGGCTCGGCGTGCGGGAAGCCGAGCAGCCGCCACAGCTCGACGGCCACCGCGGCCGGCACCGCCGCCGCCTCCGCCACCTGCTCGCGGGTCAGGGTCGCCGGCTCCCCGAGCAGGAAGGCCTCGATGGCGTCGAGCGCCTCGGCGACCTCGAGGTCCGGATGCTCGCTCAGGACGACGCTCCGAAGCGTGCCTCGGCGACCTGCTCCAGCGCGGCGCCGAACGAGGGCATCTCGGTCGCCAGTCGCTGCATCGCCTCGGAGCTGAGATGGATCAGCTCCAACGGGGTGAGCGCGACGATCGACGCGGTGCGCAGCGACCGGTTCATGATCGCCGCCTCGCCGACGATGTCGCCGGAGCCGAGCTGGGCGATCTCCTCGCCGTGCTGCCGGACCGAGACGGTGCCGTCCAGGATGATGTACGCCTTGTCGGCCGGGGTGTCCTCCCAGATCGGCGACCATCCCGCGGGCAGGCGCAGCCGGGTGCCCGCGGCGCTGATCTTGGCGATCTCCTTGGGGGTGAACTTGGCGAAGAACGAGTCGGTCACGAGGTCTCCTCACGGGGGCTACCGGTAGAACGAGCGAGTGGGTGGGTGGGTACGGTGGCACTCGTCACGGTGACGGTGGCCCGGCCGTGTCGCCTCGAGCGGCGAGGCGGGGTCGTCACAACGGCGTACGGGCGATCGGGCAGCTCATGCAGCGCGGGCCGCCGCGCCCGGAGCCCAGCTCGGCGCCGGCGATCGTCACCACCTCGATGCCGGCGGCCGCCAGCGCGGCGTTGGTCTGCTGGTTGCGCTCGTAGGCGACCACGACGCCCGGCGACAGGGCCAGGGTGTTGTTGCCGTCGTCCCACTGCTCCCGCTCGGCGCTGACCGGGTCCAGGCCGGTGTCGACGTGATGCAGCTCCTCGATCCCCATCGCCTCCGCGGCGGCCTCCAGGAACGGCCGCGCGTCGGCGATCGCCAGCTCGCCGTCCCCGGCGTCGGTGACGGCGTGGGCGACCAGCGACTGCGCCACGTTCGGGTAGATGACCATCTTGTCGACGTCGACGAGGGTGGCGATCGTGTCCAGGTGCATGGTGGCGCGCTCCTGCGCGATCGGTACGGCGAGCACGGTGTGCGCCAGCCGGTGACCGAAGACCTGCCGGGCGAGCCGCTCCGCGCCGGCCGGTGTGGTGCGCTCGCCGACTCCGACGGCGATCACCCCGGGGGCGAGCAACAGGACGTCACCGCCCTCGACGTGCTCCAGGTGCGGTCCGTGGATGCGTGGGGTGCCGGTGAAGCGCGGGTGGTGGGCGTAGATGAGCTCGGTCAGCTCGGTCTCCCGCCGGCGCGCCGGCATCGCCAGCGAGGTGATCGCCGCGCGGTCGCGGATCCAGACCGAGGAGTCCCGGGTGAAGAGCAGGTTCGGCAGCGGATCGAGCAGGAAGTCGTCGTGGGCGAGCAGCGATGTCACCAGGCCGAAGCCGCCGCGCACCTCGTCGTTGCGGATGCCGGCGGTGAGATGATCGGTCAGCTCCGCCGGGCTCGCCTCGGACAGGAAGCCGGCCAGATAGGTCCGCATGGTGTCGCCGAGCGTGAGCGCACCCCGCTCCGAGCCGCCGAGCGCGGTGGCGATCGCCTGCGCGCGGGCGCCGTCGTCGGCCAGGGTCTCGGTGAGCAGCTCGGTCAGGTAGAGCACCTCGACGCCGCGCTCGCGCAGCGCCGCGGCGAACCCGTCGTGCTCCTCCTGCGCCCGGGCCACCCACGGGATCCCGTCGAAGAGCAGCTTGTCGTTGTTGCGCGGGGTCAACCGGGTCAGCTCCCGGCCGGGGCGGTGCAGCAGCACCGTGCCGAGCCGCCCGACCTCGCTGTCCGCTCCAAGCGTCATGGCCGGAACTCTAGACGCCATCCTGCGTGACGCCGAGGACACGGCACGGGGCGCCACCGGGGAACATCGACACGTTCGCGAAGGTCGGATCGACTTACCAGTTGTCGGCGGAGAAGAGCGAACTGCATTTCTTGAAACTGTATCCGGACGGGCAATTGATCACGCTGACCGGCGCACGGATCGTGTATTCGTCCGTGCCAATATGATAGTCGATGTCCACCGACTGTCTCACTTGATATCCACCCTTGACGATCTTCAAGCCGAGCAGCAGTTCGACCCCGACATCACCTGCGGGAATGACGGCGCCGACCGCGTCCGTGATCGGTCCGAACCCAGCTTGGGTGGGCGGATAGCCATGCACCATCTCGTTGACTCCCCACTTCCGCCTGGGGCCGGCGACCATCGCGCCGATGAGTTCGAATCCGTCCGTGGTGTTGGCGTCGCGTACCTCGTCGATCACGGGATTTCGAGTGCCGTGATAGATCAGCTGGACGGCTCCGTCGGTGATGGTGCTGCCGACCTTGAGCCTCGGGAAGTAGGCGAATCGTCCGGGGGTGGCGATCGGACCGGGCGTGCGGCCGCCGCCGCACGCGACCAACAGCGAGACCGCCGCGGCACCTGCCACCGCCGCCGTCCCGACGATGCGGAGAATGTCCGCCCTCCAACGTGTTCGCGCAGACAATGTGCCCCCCGAGTCGGCCTGGCGCCGTGGCGCGTATGGAGTATCCGGCCCGAACGTTTCGAGGCGCAAGGAGCCCAGGGAGATGTCGCATCGGGGCCGGCCCCGAGCCGGGTCAGCGCTGCCGGGCGGCGGCCGCCGCCTCGGCCAGTACCTCGTACGCCGGCCGGCCGATGGCGGCGGCGACCCGGGCGACGTCGTCCCACTCGGGTTGGGCGTTGACGAGGCGGCCGTCGAGGTAGGCGAGCTTGACCCCGATCTCGTGCTCGGTGCCGTCCGGAGCGGTGATCGTGACGGTGGTGGTCGTCCGGGGCAGCGCGTGCTTGGTCACCCGATGCTCACGCAGGCCGATGGTCGAGGTCTGGGTGAAGAAGACCCGGCGGCAGGCCTCGGCGGCGGTGGAGCTGACCAGCGCGTGCAGGGTGTGCGCCGGCCGGCCCTTCTTCATCACCAGCGGGGTCAGCCAGGCGTCGGCCGCGCCGGCGGCCAGCAGCGCATCGATGACACCGGGCAGCAGCCGGGGATCGAGGTCGTCGAGGTTGGCCTCCAGGACCAGCTCGTCGGTGGTGTCCGTCGCCGCGGTCGTCGACGTCGTCGGCGGCGTGGCCACCTCGGCGGTCGTGCCCGCGATCAGCCGCAGCACGTTCGCGTGCCCGTCCGGGTCCCGGCTGCCGGCGCCGACCCCGATGCCGGTCGCGGTCATCGCCGGCTGCGGTCCGGTACCGGTCGCCAGGGTGGTCAGCAGTGCGGCACCGGTGGGCGTGCACAGCTCCATCGAAGGTGCACCGGCCGGGCCGGCGTACGACGCGAAGCCGAGGAGCAGCCGGGCCACCGCCGGTGGCGGGACCGGCATCACCCCGTGGGCGCCCGCGACCGAGCCGGAGCCGACCGCCACCGGGGAGACCACCACCCGTGCGGGAGCCAGCCAGGCGAAGCCGGCGCAGACGCCGACCACGTCGGCGATCGCGTCCAGCGCGCCGACCTCGTGGAAGCCGATCTCGTCGGCGTCGACGCCGTGTACCGCGGCCTCGGCCTCGGCGAGTCGGGTGAAGCACGCGATCGCGAGCCGTCGGACGGGCTCGCTCAGCTCCGCGGCACCGAGCAGCCCACGGATCTCGCGCCAGCTGCGATGGTGCCGGGAGTCGGCGATCCGCACCCGGCATCCGGTGGCGGCGAAGCCGGCTCGGCGGACCCGTTCCGGCCTCAGCGTGACCGGTTCGGGTGCGACCGCGTCGACGGCGGCCGCGATCACCTCGAGCGGGACGCCGAGGTCGAGGAGTGCACCGAGCAGCATGTCGCCGGAGGCCCCGCCGGCGGCATCGACCCATACGGTGCCGCCGGCGTGCGGGCCGGTGGTCGGGCCGGTGGTCGGGCTCGTCATCGCGCCGTCCGGCGAGCGATCCGGGCCGCGGCCACCCCGGCGCCGTACCCGTTGTCGATGTTGACCACGCTGATCCCCGGCGCGCAGGAGTTCAACATGCCCAGCAGCGCCGACAGGCCACCGAGACTGGCGCCGTAGCCCACCGAGGTCGGCACCGCGATCAGGGGTACGCCGACCAGTCCGCCGACCACCGAGGGAAGCGCTCCCTCCATCCCGGCGACGACGATCAGGCAGTCGGCCTCGTCCAGCCGGTCGCGCACCGCCAGCACCCGGTGCAGCCCGGCCACGCCGACGTCGCCGATCCGCTCGACCGCGGCGCCGTGCACCCGCACCGAGACCGCAGCCTCGGCGGCGACCGGCGCGTCCGAGGTGCCCGCGGAGACCACCAGCACCCGCCCTCGGGGGGCCGGCGGCTCGCCCAGGGTCGCGGTGCCGGCGACCGGGTCGAGGACGGCGTCCGGGAGATCCGCGCGCACCCGCTCCTGGGCGGCCGGGTCCAGCCGGGTGGCGAGCACGGCGCGGCCGGGGTGGGCGGCGTGCAGGCGGGTCAGCAGCGTGACGACCTGCTCGGGGGTCTTGCCGGCGCCGTAGACGACCTCCGGATCGCCGGTACGGCGCTCGCGGTCGAGGTCGACTCGGGCGAACCCGAGGTCGTCGGTGCTCTGGGAGTCGGACACTGGGTGAACCTAACCCCTTCTCGGCGCCGGCACGACCTCGCGCCGGCGTGACCCGGCCGGTCTCAGAAGCGTGCCTGGTCGGCCGGATAGACCCCGAGCAGCTTGACCTCGGTGGTGAAGAAGGCGAGCTCCTCCAGGGCCCGCTTGACGCCGGGGTGGTCGGGGTGGCCATCGACCTCGGCGAGGAACTGGGTCGCGGTGAACTCCCCGCCGACCATGTAGGACTCCAGCTTGGTCATGTTGACGCCGTTGGTGGCGAAGCCGCCGAGCGCCTTGTACAGCGCGGCCGGCAGGTTGCGGACGTTGAAGATGAACGAGGTGACGACCGGGCCGTCGTCGGCCGGCGGCCGCAGCGGCTCCGGGGAGAGGACGACGAACCGGGTGGTGTTGTGGTCCTCGTCCTCGATGTCCGCGGCCAGCGTGTCCAGGCCGTAGATCGGCCCGGCCAGCGGCGGGCTGATCGAGGCCTGGGTCGGGTCGCCGGCCTCGGCGATCTCCCGGGCCGCGCCGGCGGTGTCTCCGGCGATGATCGGCGTCAGCCCGTGCTCCCGGATGAACCGCCGGCACTGGCCGAGCGCGTGCACGTGGCTGTGCACCGTCCGCACCTGGTCGAGCCGGGTGCCGGGGATGGCGAGCAGGGAGAACCGGATCCGCAGGAAGTGCTCGGCGATGATGTGCAGCTTCGAGCTCGGCAGGAAGTGATGGATGTCGGAGACGCGGCCGGCGATGGAGTTGTCGATCGGGATCATGGCGAGGTCGGCCTCACCCGCCTCGACACATGCGAAGACGTCCTCGAACGACGCACACGGCACGGCCTCCAGGTCCGGGTAGTGCTGCTGGCACACCATGTGGGAGTTGGCTCCCGGCTCGCCCTGGTAGGCGATGCGTCGCGGATTGCTCACCGCCGCAGTCTAGATTCTCACCTGTGGTCGTCCTCGCCCTGCTCAGTCTGGTGGTCGCCCTGCTCGCCCTCGGCCTGGCGGCGGTCGCCTGGCGTGACCTGCGCAGCCAGCGACGACGCCTCGCCGACCAGTCGGTCCCCGAGGACGTGCTCGGCCTGCGTCAGGAGGTGGCGGCCCTGCGCGCCGAGGGCCGTGACGCGCTGCGCCACTTCGCCGTCGTCAGGTACGACGCGTTCGACGACCTCGGTGGGCAGCTGAGCTGGTCGGTCGCGTTGCTCGACGAGGCCGGCAACGGCGCCGTGCTCACCTCCATCCACGGGCGCTCCGACGCCCGCTCGTATGCCAAGAGCGTGACCGGATGGCGTTCGGCGCAGCAGCTCTCGCCGCAGGAGGAGTCGGCGATCGAACAGGCCCGTCCACGAGGAGACCGATGAGCCACGACTACTCACCCCCGCCCCCGCCGCCCGACTGGCCCCCGGAGCCGCCGCGGCGCAGCACCGGCCGCACCGTCGGCGGCTGGGCGATGATCGTGCTCGGCGTACTGATCGTGCTCGGTGCGCTCGCCTCGCTCGCGAACGGCGACAGCGGCGGATCCTCGGGTCACGACGCCGCCTACCAGGCCGGTGCGATCCTCGGCAGGGTGATCGTCTTCGCCGTTGCCGCCGGACTGGTCATCGGCGGCACCAGGTTGCTCCGGCGCCGGTAGCGCAGGTCCACGGCCGCTGGTTCGGCTGCCGGCTCGGCAGGTGGTGATGGGTCCGCATCCATTGGTGGCGTCGGCACGCCTCCGTAACGATCGATTCGACGGGTCCAACGGCCGACTCGACGGGTCTAAGGACCGATTCGGCCGGGTGGATCAGCGCGGCACCCGCACCAGCACCCGTCCGTGCAGGCAGCTCATCCGCAGCTCCCGGCCGGCCGTGATGGTGTCGCCGTCGAACTCGCGGGGCACCTCCTGGCTGGCCCGGATCACCACGCTGCGCCCGGTCATCCGGTTGACCAGGTCGTCGGTGCGCGAGCGCTTGCCGAGCACCCGGAAGGCGAGCGGCAGCCAGGAGACCAGCCGGCGCGGGTGGAGGAGCACGACGTCGAGCAGGCCGTCGTCGATCCGGGCGTCCGGCAGCAGCGGCATCCCGGCCTGGAGGTAGCCGACGTTGCCGACCACGACGGTGCGGGCGCGGTGGGTGGTCGGCTCGTCGTCGTCGATGGTGATCTCGAGCTTCATCTCGGGGAACATCAGGCTCTTGAGCGCGGAGATGACGTAGGCGAGCCAGCCGATCTTCCGCTTGATCTCCGGGTTGACCCCGTCCATGATCGCGGCGTCGAACCCCATCCCGGCCATCACCATGAAATGCGTCCGGTCGAGGTGGTCGCCCTCGACCTCGACCAGGTCGATGGCCCGGTCCTGGCCGGTGAGCGCGACGTCGATGGCGGCACGGATGTAGAGCGGGATGGACAGGTTGCGGGCCAGCAGGTTGCCGGTCCCGGCGGGCACCACGCCGACCGCGATGCCGGTGCCCGCCAGCGCCGCGCACACCTCCCGGACGGTGCCGTCGCCGCCGCAGACCAGGACCAGGTCGGCGCCCTCGTCCCTGGCCGCCCGGGCCATCCCGGTGCCGGGATCCTCGACGGTGGTCAGATGCCAGCTCGGCGGGTCCCAGCCGGCCTCGGCCGCCATCGAGGCCACGATGGATTGGAACTGTCCGACCGACTCCACCTTGACCGGGTTGAGCACCACGGCCAGTCGGCTGCCCCGCGGCGTGAGCTCCACCAGCGGCTCGGCGTTGAGCGCGTGCGAGACCGGCAGCGGACTGAACACGGCGAGCCCGAGCAGCACCATCCCGGCGCCGAGCAGGAAGCCGCCGATGACGTCGGTCGGGTAGTGCCGGCCGAGGAAGACGCGGTCCAGGGCCACGACCACCACCACCGCCGTACACGCGGTGTAGCCGAGCCGGCGCGCGCCCCGGCGGCGTACCAGCATCAGCACCAGGACGGCGACCACCCCGGCCAGCGAGGTGATCGTGGTGACATGGCCGGACGGGTAGGAGGCCGAGTCGTGCAGCGCGTGCGGCAGCTGCCACTCCGGCCGGGGCCGGTCGATGAGCTCGACCAGCACTCGGCGTACCACCGCGGTCACCACCACCACGCCGGCCGCGTAGATCGCCGCCCGCCGGTGCTTGCGACCGATGAGGACGACCAGGACCAGCGTCGCGACGCCCACCCCGATCAGGCCGGCCACGATCTCGATGCCGCGCAGCAGGTGTCGCAGCGCGGTGTGGTCGCGGGTGACGGCCGCCGCGCGCCGGCCGAGGTCGTCGAGGTCGGAGAGCTGTCCGTGGGTGACCAGTACCGCCAGCAGCGCGAACAGCGCGAACAGTCCGACTGCTCCGCCGAGCAGGCGACGTCGGGGGCTGTCGAGCACGGTGTCCTCTCGGGCGGGATGACGGCGCTGACGCGCACTCTGGCCGGGCGCCAGTATGCCCTGCTGCGGCGCGTCGGGTTGAGTCGAGGCTGTGGGCGGGCAGTGCGGACGCGGTGGACGACGGCAGGCGGTGGATATCGGTGCGGGCGTGCTGTGGTCCACCGATAGGCTCGCGGCATGATCGACCCGCGCCTGCTCCGTGACGAACCCGACCGCGTCCGCGCCTCCCAGCGCAAGCGCGGGGAGTCCGAGGAGGCGGTCGACCGGGCGCTGGCCGCGGACAGCGGGCGACGGGGGGCGATCGCGGCGTACGAGGCGAAGCGGGCCGAGCAGAAGCAGTTCGGCAAGAAGGTCGCCCAGGCCCGGGGTGAGGAGAAGCAGCGGCTGCTCGCCCAGGTCAAGGAGCTGGCCGCCGAGGTCAAGGAGCTCGAGGCCGCCCAGGCCGCCGCGGAGCAGGAGTGGACGTCGGCGCTGAAGGCGATCCCGAACGTCACCGCGACCGAGACCCCGGCCGGCGGCGAGGACGACTTCGTCGTCCTGGAGACGGTCGGTACGCCGCGGGAGTTCGCGGGCTTCGCCCCGCGCGACCACGCCGAGCTCGGCAGGATCCTCGGTGCGATCGATCTGGAGCGTGGCGCGAAGGTGTCGGGCTCGAGGTTCTACTTCCTCCGCGGCGTCGGCGCCGAGCTGGAGCTCGCCCTGGTCAACCTGGCGATGGAGCAGGCCCGCGAGGCGGGCTTCACCCAGATGATCGCACCCTCGCTGGTCCGTCCCGAGGCGATGGCCGGCACCGGCTTCCTCGACCAGGCGGCCGACGACGTCTATCGGATCGAGGGTGAGGAGCTCTATCTGGTCGGCACCTCGGAGGTGCCGATGGCGGCCTATCACTCCGACGAGATCCTGGACGGCGACTCGCTCCCGCGGCGCTACGCCGCCTTCAGCCCGTGCTTCCGCAAGGAGGCCGGCTCGCACGGCAAGGACACCAGGGGCATCATCCGGGTGCACTGGTTCGACAAGGTCGAGATGTTCGTCTACACCACGCTGGAGGAGTCCTACGCCGAGCACGAGCGACTGCTCGCCTGGGAGCGTGCCTTCCTGGACAAGCTCGAGCTCGCCTACCGGGTGGTCGACATCGCGGCCGGCGACCTGGGCCCGTCGGCGATCCGGAAGTTCGACTGCGAGGCGTGGATCCCGACCCAGGGCAGGTACCGCGAGCTCACCTCGGCCTCGAACTGCACCGACTTCCAGACCCGCCGGCTCGACATCCGCGGCCGGTTCGACGACGGCATCGGACCGCTCGCCACCCTGAACGGCACCCTGACCGCCATCCCCCGTGCGATCGTCGCCGTACTCGAGACCCACCAGCAGGCCGACGGCTCGGTCCGGGTGCCGCAGGCGCTGCGCAAGTGGCTCGGGCGCGACGTGCTCGAGCCGGTCGGGGGCCTCGGTGGTTGAGCCGGTGCCGGGGTGGCGGCCGCGCCTGGTCGCCCTCGACATCGACGGGACCCTGCTGCGGTGGGAGGACGGCGGAGCGGCCACCGAGGAGGTCTCGCCCGCCGTGCGGGAGTCGGTACGGCGTGCCTACGACGCCGGCGCCCACGTCGTACTCGCCTCCGGGCGGTCGCCACACGGCATGACCAAGGTGGCCGACCTGATCGGGATCCCCACCGAGGGCGCCGACCGGCTGTGGGTGGTCGCCTCCAACGGCGCGGTGCTGCTGCGCTATCCACCCGTCGAGGTGGTGCACGAGGAGACCTTCGACGCCCGCGAGGCGGTGGCCAAGATCCTGGCGCAGCGCCCCTCGGTGCTGGTGGCGGTCGAGGAGCGGGGGGTGGGCTACCGGATCAACGACCACTTCCCGCCCGGTGAGCTCTCCGGCGACATGGTGGTCACCCCGGTGGCGGAGCTGGTCGCCCGGCCGGTCTCGCGGGTCATCATCCGCGACCCCAACTCGACCGCCGAGGAGTTCGTGGAACTGGGCCGCTCGCTCGGCCTGCACGGCATCTCCTACGTGGTCGGCTGGACCGCCTGGCTGGACCTGGCCCCGATCGGAGTCTCCAAGGCCTCCGGACTGGCCCATGTCGCCGAGCGCGTCGGGGTGGACGCGGCGGACGTGCTCGCCATCGGGGACGGCCGCAACGACCTGGAGATGTTCGCCTGGGCGGGCCGGTCGGTGGCGATGGGGCAGGCGATCGACGAGGTCCGAGACGCGGCCGACGCGGTCGCGCCGAGCGTGGACGAGGACGGGGCGGCCGTCGAGATCGACCGGTGGTTCGGTTGAGCCTGCCCGAGACGGTGCTCACCGAGCGGCTCCGGCTCCCGCTCTGGACGCGCGCCGACGTGGACGCCATCCGCGACCAGGGCTCTCGGCCGGCCGGCTGGCACCCGGACTTCCCGCGGATCGACGACCGCGACGCCGCCACGCTGTGGGTCGAGGGCAACCCGTGGGGGCCGCGCTCGATCGTGCGCGGGGTGACGGTCCTCGGTTCCATCGGCTTCTTCGGTGAGCCCGTGGCCGCCGCCGACGGCGTGCCCGAGACCGAGGTCGGCTACGGCCTGGTCGCCGAGGCCCGGGGGTGGGGCTTCGCCACCGAGGCGCTGCGTGCGCTGTTGCGGCTCACCGACGCCGACGGGGTGCGGATCCGCGCATCGGTGCACCCGGAGAACGCCGCCAGCCTGCGGGTGCTGGCCAAGGCCGGCTTCACCGTGCTGCGCGGTGCCGACGAGGACGGCAACCTGGTGATGGCGCGGCCGCTGCCGGACTGAGCCTCGAGTCGGCGGGCCGAGGCCGAGCCGGACTCTCACCGCGCCGGATTCGGACCACATTCCGAGCCGGTACGTCGCGGGCTCGGCGGGGTGGTCTCGAGCAGCCCTCGCTCGTCCCTCGCGAGGGCTGCTCGACCGACGACGGGCCTGCTTTCCTGTCGGTCGAGTAGCGAGTGCCGGGCCCGTTGGTCGAGTAGCGAGCGCAGCGAGCGTATCGAGACCGGTGGGTATGAGACGGGCACCCCCTCCGCCGTAGAGAATGGGGGAGTGAGCGCGACGAGGCCGACCACTGGTGCACCCCTGCCGCGGCTGGTGGCAACCGACCTCGACGGAACCCTGGTGCGCAGCGACGGCGCCGTGTCCGAGTACACCGCCACGGTGCTGCGCCGGCTCGACGAGCTCGACGTGCCGGTCATCTTCGTCACCGGCCGCCCGCTGCGCTGGACCGAGGTGGTCTTCGAGCACGTCGGCAGCCACGGCCTGGCGATCGTCTCCAACGGGGCGCTGGTGTGGGACGTCGCGGCCGGCCTGGCCCGGGCCGAGCGGGCGATGGCGCCGGCGGAGACCCTGGCGGTGGCCGACCGGCTGCGGGCGGCCTGCCCCGGGACGGCGTACGCCACCGAGACGGTGGCCGGCTTCGGCATGGAGCCCGGCTTCATGCGGCACGTCGACGACGACGAGATCCCGCGCGCCCCGCTGGCCGAGCTGGCCACCCAGCCGTTGCTCAAGCTGCTCGCGCTGCACCCCGAGCTGGACCCCGACGAGTTCCTGGCGCGTGCCGACAGGGCCGTCGGCGACACCGTGACGGTGACCCGGTCCTCCACCACCGCGTTGCTGGAGATCAGCGCCGCCGGCGTCACCAAGGCCTCCACCCTGGCCCAGGTGGCGGCCGACCTCGGCGTGGCGGCCGAGGAGGTGATCGCGTTCGGAGACATGCCCAACGACCTTCCGATGCTCACCTGGGCCGGCACCTCGTACGCGATGGCGGACGCCCACCCGCAGGTGACCGCCTGCGCCGGCAACGTGGCGCCCGGACACGACGAGGACGGGGTCGCCCGCGTGCTGGCTGGAGTCTTCGGGCTGTGACTGGTTCGATGGACCGCATGCCTCGCATCGAGCGCCCGCGCCGCCGCGTCGTCGGCCTGCTCGCTCTGGCGCTGCTGCTGACCTGGGCAGGGATCGCCGTCGGAGCGTCCGGCCCGTCCGCCGCGGCACAGACCTGCCCGGCCTTCACCGTGCGCAAGGCGGTCAAGGACGCCCAGGTCGTCTTCCACGGCACCGTCACCAGCAAGCCCACCACGGGGCGGTCCGGAGCCCGCACCTACCACGTCCAGCGACTGCGCGAGATGAAGGGCACGGTCTCCGCGAACGTGCGGGTGCGGTTCAAGAAGGGGGCCTGCCAGCCGAAGAGTCTGCAGGTCGGCGACGACTACGTCTTCTTCGTCGACCGCAACGGCTCGTTGCTGATCGGCCCCGGCAGCCGGGTCAGCGTGCGGCACTACACCGAGGGACTCAACACCACCCTGAACCGGTTGCTGGGCCTGAGCGGCTCGGGCACCCAGGTGCCGACGAAGGTCACCTTCGGCTCGACGCTGCTCTCCTCGCCGACCTCGTTCGCCTCCGCTGCGGTGCCGGGTGCCGCGCTGGTCGTGGTGGGGCTGCTCGGCCTGGTGCTCG
Source organism: Nocardioides sp. (assembly GCF_047606145.1). Lineage (GTDB taxonomy): Bacteria > Actinomycetota > Actinomycetes > Propionibacteriales > Nocardioidaceae > Nocardioides. The sequence goes on from NZ_JASGET010000137.1 coordinate 28,896, forward strand.
TGCGTTTCCTCGGGCGCAGGTCGACGTAGCCGCCCGCGGCGGGCGCGCTCAGCCGGTGGTGGACGCCCGGGCGACGAGCGCGGGGGTGAAGGAGACCTGCCGATGGGTGTGGTCGGGGTTGCCGGCCTCGTCCAGGACCAACTCGGCGGCGGTGCGACCGAGCTGCTGGCGGGGCTGGCGGACCGAGGTGAGCGGTACCGCGGCCGCGGCCGCGAACTCGATGTCGTCGTACCCCATGATGGCCAGGTCTCCGGGCACCGCCAGGCCCTGGCTGATCGAGTGCTGCAACAGCCCGAGCGCGATCAGGTCGTTGGCGCAGAACGCGGCGGTGGGGCGCCGCCTGGCCGGGATGCCGGCGATCTGCTCGCCGGCCGCGCGTCCGTCGGCGGCGGTCAGCGCCGCGCCCTGTATCAGGGTCAGATCCCCGGGCGGCAGACCCGCCTCCGCCCAGACCTGCTGGGCGCCGGCGTACCGGTCGGCCACCTGGCCGATCGACAGCGGCCCGCCGACCACCGCCACCCGGCGATGGCCCTGGTCGATCAGATGCTCCAGGGCGAGCCGTCCGCCCAGTACGTCGTCGACCGCGACGCTGCAGAAGTCCGGGGTGTCGCGGGTGCGGTCGACGATGACCAACGGCGTCCCGCGGGCGGCAAGCTCGGTCAGGGTGGCGCTCTGGGGATCCACCGGGGTGATGAGCACGCCCAGGATCTGCCGCTCCTCCAGGTGGGAGAGCAGCGCGGCCTCGCGGTCGGCGCGGTTGTCGCTGTTGCACAGGAACAGGGTGTTGCCGAACGACTCGGTGGCCAGCTCGATGCCATGAGCGACGTCGGTGAAGAACGGGTTGCCGGTGTCGAGCATGACGTAGGCGAGCGTGTTGCTCCGGCCGGTGCGCAGGGAGCGGGCGGACTCGTTGCGCACGAAGCCGAGCTCGGCCATCGCGCGCGCCACCCGCTCGCGGGTCGCGGCGCTGACCCGCTCGGGCCGGTTGAGCACGTTGGAGACCGTGCCCAACGACACCTCGGCAGCTGCGGCGACGTCCTTGACCGACGGTGCTCTGCCGCGTTGACCAGCCATCGCCGCCCCTTTCGACTTTGCCACATCGTACGGCCTGGATTGAAACGCTCAAAGGATCGACAGGCGATGAACCGATGGTGTTTCTTCGCGGATGCGGCCCCTGGCGGGGTAACACGTTGTTGGGCTTCGTAGCAGCCTGCTGCAACAGGCTGCTACCGAGGTGGACAGCGTGTTACCCCGCCGCGAGCGGACGCCGACCGGGTCGCCCGACGTAACGATTCGGTGAGCAGGGGTTGACGGCTGTGACTGCGGTCACCTACTGTTCTCAGCGTCGAATTTGAAACCTTTCAAAGGAGCAGCCACATGCCGGACTCCGGCGAGGCAGTCCTCGAGCTGAGCGAGGTGACCAAGTCGTTCGGTCCCGTTGCCGCGCTGCGCTCGGGCAGCCTGCGGGTCGAGCGCGGGTCGATCCATGCGCTGGTCGGTGAGAACGGTGCGGGCAAGTCGACGTTGGTCAAGATCGTGGCCGGGGTCTACCGCCGCGACGGGGGAGTCTTCCGCTTCGCCGGCGAGGACGTCGACTTCGGTTCGACGGCGGAGTCGAAGTCGGCCGGGATCGCGGTGATCTATCAGGAGCCGACGCTGTTCCCGGACCTGTCGGTGATGGAGAACATCTTCATGGGCCGGCAGATCCTGGGCCGCGGGCGCCGGATCGACCGCGCCGCCATGTACGCCGAGGCGGCCCGGATCTTCGAGCGTCTCGGGGTGGTCCTCGATCCGCACCGTCAGGCCCGCGGCCTCTCCATCGCCGACCAGCAGATCATCGAGATCGCCAAGGCCATCTCGCTGGACGCCTCGTTGCTGATCATGGACGAGCCGACCGCGGCCCTGTCGGGTGTCGAGGTCGAGCGGCTCTTCGCGGTGGCTCGCAGCCTGCGTGACGAGGGCCGGGGCCTGGTGTTCATCTCGCACCGCTTCGACGAGGTCTTCGACCTGTGCGACACGGTCACCGTGATGCGGGACGGGGAGTACATCTCCACCGACGAGGTCGCCGAGACCAGCGTGGATCAGATCGTCGCCCGGATGGTCGGCCGCGAGGTCGCCGACCTCTTCCCCAAGACACCCGCCGAGCTCGGCGAGGTGGTGCTCGAGGTCGAGGGGCTCACCTCGGCCGGGGTGTTCCACGACATCGGCTTCCAGGTCCGCGCCGGCGAGATCCTCGGACTGGCCGGTCTCGTCGGTGCCGGCCGCAGCGAGATCGTCCGGGCGGTCTTCGGCGTGGACGGCTACGACTCCGGCAGCGTGACCCTGTCGGGTGCCACGGTCCCCCAGCGGGACGTCCGGGCCGCGATCAGGGCCGGGATGGCGTTCGTCCCCGAGGATCGCCGCAAGCAGGGCCTGGTCACCGATGCCTCGGTGGCTCGCAACGTCGCCGCCGTCATCCGTCGGGGACTGGCCAGGGCCGGCGTACTCACCTCCGCCGCGGAGAACCGCGCGGCTCGGCCGTGGGCCGGCACGTTGGAGGTCAAGACCTCCGCGCTGGACATGGCCGCGGCCACGATGAGCGGCGGCAACCAGCAGAAGGTGGTCATCGCCAAGTGGCTGGCCACCGAGCCGAAGCTGCTGATCATCGACGAACCCACCCGCGGCATCGACGTGGGCACCAAGTCCGAGGTGCACCGGCTGCTCTCCGACCTGGCCGGCCAGGGCCTGGCGATCGTGATGATCTCCTCCGAGCTGCCCGAGGTGCTCGGCATGGCCGACCGGGTGCTCGTGGTCTGCGAAGGCGAGATCACCGCCGACCTCGACCGCGCCGAGGCCACCCCGGAGAAGGTCATGCACGCCGCCACCCGTGCGGCGCGCCCGAACGACGTACCCCCGCCCGGTGACGCCGGGGCCGAGGCCGTCGAGCTGCAGCAGAACCCGGAGGTCTCCGCGTGACCACCCTGACCATCGATCCCACCGGTCCCCGCACCGGTGGCACCTCCACGGCCCGCCGGCTGCTCGGCGGTGCGCTGCGCTCCCGCGAGATCGCGGTCGCCGTCGTGCTGATCCTGGTGATCGCGGCCACGACGCTGAAGAACCCGCACTTCCTCGTCGGCGACAACGGCTGGCGCGACCTGCTGCTGACCCCGTCGATCATGTTGTTGCTGGCGGTCGGCCAGACCGCGGTGATCATCACCCGCAGCGTCGACCTCTCGGTCGGCTCGGTGGTCGGCCTGACCGCCTACCTGGTGGGCCGGGTCTTCATCGACCATCCCGGTACGCCGATCATCGTGATCTTCGCGATCGGCCTGGTCTTCGGCGGCCTGCTCGGCCTGATCAACGGAGTCCTGGTCTCGTGGGGCAAGGTCCCCGCGCTGGTGATCACGCTGGGCACGATGTACATCTACCGCGGCGCGTTCCTGTCCTGGGCGGGGTCGAAGCGGATCAACGCCTCGGACATGCCCGACTCCTTCCTGAGCCTGGGCACCAAGCAGATCGGTTCCATCCCGGTGCTGACGATCATCGCCGTCGTGGTGCTCGCGATCGTGGGCTACTACCTCTACACCGCCCGCAGCGGTCGTGAGTTCTACGCCATCGGCTCGGACCCGGACGCCGCCCAGCTCTACGGCCTGCGGGTCACCCGCCGGGTGCTGTCGGCGTTCATCCTGTCCGGCGCGATGGCCGGCCTGGCCGGGGTGGCGTACGCCGCCCGCTACGGCACCGTCAGCTCGAACGCCGGCCTCAACCTGGAGCTGCAGGCGGTCGGCGCCGCGGTCATCGGCGGGGTGGCCATCTTCGGTGGCTCCGGCACGGTGTGGGGTGCCGCCATCGGCGCCTTCTTGCTGGTGACCATCAATCGCGCGCTGCCGGTGCTGGGGGTCCAGGACTTCTGGCAGCAGTTCGTCGTCGGCGTGCTGATCATCGGCGCCATCGTCTTGGACCGAGTCCTCTCACTGCGGCGAGACCGCAAACTCACCGAAGCGAGGGACGCCGTATGAGCGCCGCCGAGAGCACCACGGCGATGGACGCCGCGAAGACCACCCGCAGCTATTCCTCCTACGGTCACCCGTGGTGGCGCCGGACGCTGCTGACCCGCGAGTTCGCGATCATCGCGTTGCTGGTCATCGTCTTCGTCTACGCCACCTCGAACGTGGCCCACTTCGACAACCCGCTGACCATCCACTTCCTGGTGCTCAACAACGCCGAGATCATGATGATCGCCCTGCCGATGGCGCTGGTCATCATCACCGGCGAGATCGACCTGTCGGTGGCGAGCGTGGTCGGGCTCTCCAGCGTGATGGTCGGCATCCTGGTCCAGGACGCCGGACTCGGCGTGCCGTTGGCCGGACTGATCGCGATCCTGGTCGGCGTGGCCGCCGGAGCCTTCAACGGCTTCCTGGTCGCCTACGTCGGACTGCCCTCACTCGCCGTCACCATCGGCACCATGGCCCTCTTCCGCGGCCTCGCGGTCGGGCTGCTGGGCACCACCGCCAAGACCGAGTTCCCGGAGAAGTGGAAGACCCTCGCCTCGGACGACATCGGCAGCTCCCGCTATCCGGTGATCATCATCCCGATCCTGGTCCTGATCGCCGTCTTCGTGTGGCTGCTGCACTTCTCCACCTTCGGCCGCGGCGTCGTCGAGATCGGGCTCAACGACGAGGCCGCCCACTTCAGCGGCGTCAACGTCGAGCGCACCAAGTTCATCCTCTTCGTCCTCACCGCCGTGGTCTCCGCCTTCGCCGGCATCTACATCACCCTGCACAACGGCACCGCCCGCGGTGACAACGCCACCGGCGACGAGCTCAAGGTCATCGCCGCGGTCCTGCTCGGTGGGGTCTCCATCTTCGGTGGTCGCGGCGCCCTGCACGGCGTCATCGCCGGAGTCCTGCTGATCGCGGTCATCCAGTACGCCATGCAGCTGCAGAACGAGACGGTCAACGTCATCAACATCGTCATCGGCGTGCTGCTGGTGCTCTCGGTGATGACCACCGCCCTCCTCGCCTGGCTCGACAGGCTCCGCAGCGGGCAGCTCAGATTCCTCGGGTCGCTCAAGCGCTGACTCGGCGCATCACCCACCTGCACCACACAGAGAGGCAACGACAGAAATGAAGTTCCGAACAGGACGGCTCACCGCCCTCGCCGCCGTCGCGCTGAGCGCCACCCTGGGGCTGGCGGCCTGCGGCAGCAGCGACGACAGCTCAAGCGGCTCAAGCGGCTCGGGCGGGTCCAGCGACGCCACCGTCACCTTCATCCCGAAGAACCTGGGCAACCCGTACTTCGACGCCAGTGACGGTGGCGGCAAGAAGGCGGTCGCCGCCTTCGGCGGCACCTACGACGAGGTCGGTCCCGACACCGCCACTCCGGACGGCCAGGTGCAGTACATCAACACCGCCACCCAGCAGGGCGTGAGCGCGATCGTCATCTCGGCCGACGACCCGAGCGCTCCCTGCGACGCGCTCAAGCAGGCGATGTCGGCGGGCATCAAGGTGGTCACCTTCGACTCCGACACCTCCGCCGACTGCCGCGACCTCTTCGTCAACCAGGCCTCCGCCGAGGGCATCGCGAAGACCCAGGTCGACCTGATCGCCAAGCAGATCGGTGGCTCCGGCGAGGTGGCGATCCTCTCGGCCGCGGCGAACGCGACCAACCAGAACGCCTGGATCAAGCAGATGAAGTCGTACGCCGCCGAGAAGTACCCGAATCTCGACATCGTCGACACCGTCTACGGCAACGACGACGACCAGACCTCCTTCGACAAGACCGCGGCTCTGCTCTCCGATCACCCCAACCTGAAGGGCATCATCTCGCCGACCACCGTCGGCATCGCCGCCGCGGCCCGCTACCTGTCCACCTCCTCGGCCAAGGGCAAGGTCGCGCTGACCGGTCTGGGCACCCCGAACCAGATGCGCAAGTACGTCAAGAACGGCACCGTGACCTCGTTCGCCCTGTGGAACCCCGAGGACCTCGGCTACCTGGCCGCCTACACCGCGGACGCGCTGGTCAGCGGTGAGATCAAGGGCGACCAGGGTGACACCTTCACCGCCGGCGACCTCGGCAAGTACACCGTCGGCGCGGACGGCGAGGTCCTGCTCGGCGACCCGTACGTGTTCACCAAGTCGAACATCGACAAGTTCAACTTCTGATCCCGATGCCGGACCCGTCGGGCCGGCGTACCGAACGATAACCGCGCAGGATGCCCGGCCGGTGACGGCCGGCCGGGCACTGCGGCCCTGCCTCAGCGACACGAAAGGAGGAGCGCCATGCGCGCCTGTTTCCAGCTCCACGTCAAGCCGGAGCGGCTCGAGGAGTACAAGGCTCGGCACTCGGCGGTCTGGCCCCAGATGCGGGCCGCGCTGGTCTCCGCCGGTTGGCGCAACTACTCGCTGTTCCTGCGCGCGGACGGCCTGTTGATCGGGTACGTCGAGACCGACTCTCTCGAGGAGGCGGTCGCGGCGATGGACCGCACCGAGGTCAACGCCCGATGGCAGGCCGAGATGGCGGAGTTCTTCTGCGAGCTCGACGGGCAGACCCCCGACCACGGATTCACCCTCCTCGACGAGGTCTTCCACCTCGAGGAGAGCGCGACCAGCAACCACATCGAGTGTGAGAAGTGAAGTGAGATGACGTCGGCAACATCACGGTTCGAGCAGGTGGCTCCGGTGCTCGAGACCCTTGCGATCGAGGTCCCCTCGTGGGCCTACGGCAACTCCGGGACCCGGTTCAAGGTGTTCGGCACCCCGGGGACGCCCCGGACGGTGGAGGAGAAGATCGCCGACGCGGCGACCGTGCACCGCTTCACCGGCCTGGCGCCGACGGTGGCACTGCACATCCCGTGGGACCTGCACGACGACTACGCCGGGCTGCGCCGCTACGCCGAGGATCTGGGTGTCCAGCTCGGCACCGTCAACTCCAACACCTTCCAGGACGACGACTACCGGCTCGGCGCGCTGACCCACACCGACCCGCGGATCCGGCAGAAGGCGATCGACCACCACTTCGAGTGCCTCGAGGTCATGGAGGCCACCGGCTCGCGCGACCTGAAGATCTGGCTCGCCGACGGCACCAACTACCCGGGCCAGGGCGACATCCGCGCCCGTCAGGACCGACTCGCCGAGTCACTGGCCACCGTCTACGACCGACTCGTCTCGCTGGGCGAGGAGCGACGACTGGTGCTGGAGTACAAGTTCTTCGAGCCGGCCTTCTACCACACCGACGTCCCGGACTGGGGCACCTCCTATGTCCAGGTCGCCGCTCTGGGCGAGCGGGCGATGGTCTGTCTCGACACCGGCCACCACGCCCCCGGCACGAACATCGAGTTCATCGTGGCGCAGCTGCTGCGATTGGGGAGGCTGGGCTCGTTCGACTTCAACTCCCGCTTCTACGCCGACGACGACCTGATCGTCGGGGCGGCCGACCCCTTCCAGCTCTTCCGGATCCTGGTCGAGGTCGTCCGTGGCGGCGGGCTGAGGCCGGTCCCCGACGGCGGGGTCGCGCTGATGCTCGACCAGTGCCACAACATCGAGGCCAAGATCCCCGGTCAGATCCGATCGGTGCTCAACGTCCAGGAGATGACCGCCCGGGCGCTGCTGCTCGACCGTGCCGCGCTCGCCGCGGCGCAGGAGGCGGGAGACGTGTTGGCCGCCAACGCCACGTTCATGGATGCCTTCTACACCGACGTCCGGCCGCAGCTGGCCGCGTGGCGCGAGGAACGCGGCCTCCCGGCCGACCCGATGCGGGCCTACCTGGCCAGCGGATACCAGGAGAAGATCGAGGCGGACCGCGTGGGCGGGACGCAGGCAGGATGGAACTGAGCCTCATGGCAACCCACCAGCAGAACCCAGCGGTCACCGACCTGATCGCGCGATCCAACCGACTCGGCTCGGATGCGAAGAACACCAACTACGCCGGCGGCAACACCTCCGCCAAGGGCACCGAGACCGACCCGGTCACCGGTCAGGACGTCGAGCTCGTCTGGGTCAAGGGGTCCGGTGGAGACCTCGGCACGCTGACGGAGTCCGGGCTCGCCGTACTCCGGCTGGATCGGATGCGCGCCCTGGTCGGCGTCTATCCCGGCGTCGAGCGTGAGGACGAGATGGTCGCCGCCTTCGACTACTGCCTGCACGGCAAGGGGGGCGCCGCGCCGTCGATCGACACCGCCATGCACGGGCTGGTCGACGCCGCCCACGTCGATCATCTGCACCCCGACTCCGGGATCGCGATCGCGACCGCCGCCGACGGCGAGCAGCTGACCGCCACCATCTTCGGCGACAAGGTGGTCTGGGTGCCGTGGCGCCGGCCCGGCTTCCAGCTCGGTCTGGACATCGCCGAGATCAAGACGAGGAATCCGCAGGCCGTCGGCTGCATCCTGGGTGGGCACGGCATCACCGCGTGGGGCGAGACCTCGAAGGAGGCCGAGCAGAACTCGCTGTGGATCATCGACACCGCGGCGGCCTACATCGCCGAGCACAGCAAGGCCGAGCCGTTCGGCCCCGCCCTGGACGGGTACGGCGCCCTCCCGGAGCCGGAGCGTCGCGCCAGGGCGGCCGCGCTGGCCCCCACCATCCGCGGCATCGCCTCGGCGGATCGTGCGATGGTCGGCCACTTCACCGACACGGAGGTGGTGCTGGACTTCCTGGCGGCCGCGGAGCACCCGCGGCTGGCGGCGCTGGGCACCTCCTGCCCGGACCACTTCCTGCGCACCAAGGTCAAGCCGCTCGTGCTGGACCTGCCGGCCTCGGCGTCCGTCGAGGAGCAGCTCGCCCGGCTGGAGGAGCTCGCGGTCGCCTATCGGGACGACTACCAGGCCTACTACGACCGGCACGCCACCCCGGACTCCCCGGCGATCCGCGGCAAGGACCCGCTGATCGTGCTGGTGCCCGGCGTCGGCATGTTCAGCTACGGCAAGGACAAGCAGACCGCCCGGGTCGCCGGTGAGTTCTACGTCAACGCGATCAACGTGATGCGCGGCGCCGAGGGGCTCTCCACCTACGCCCCGATCGACGAGTCGGAGAAGTTCCGCATCGAGTACTGGGCGCTGGAGGAGGCCAAGCTCCAGCGGATGCCGAGGCCGAAGCCGCTGGCGACCCGGATCGCGCTGGTCACCGGTGCCGCCTCGGGCATCGGCAAGGCGACCGCGGCGAAGCTGGCCGCCGAGGGCGCCTGCGTGGTGATCGCGGACCTGAGCCTGGAGAAGGCGCAGACGGCCGCCGCCGAGATCGCCGGTGACAAGGGTGCCGACGTCGCAGTCGGCGTCCAGGTCGACGTCAGCGACGCCGCGGCCGTGCAGGCGATGGTGGACACGTGCGTGCTCGCCTTCGGCGGCCTCGACCTGGTGGTCAACAACGCCGGGCTGTCGCTGTCGAAGTCGCTGCTGGAGACCACCGAGGCGGACTGGGACCTGCAGCACAACGTGATGGCCAAGGGCTCCTTCCTGGTCTCCCGGGCCGCCGCGCCGGTGCTGATCGCGCAGCGGCTCGGCGGCGACATCATCTACATCTCCTCGAAGAACTCCGTCTTCGCCGGCCCCAACAACATCGCCTACTCCGCCACCAAGGCCGACCAGGCCCATCAGGTGAGGCTGCTCGCCGCCGAGCTCGGCGAACACGGCGTCAAGGTCAACGGCGTCAACCCCGACGGGGTGGTCGCCGGCTCCGGCATCTTCGCCGGCGGCTGGGGCGCACAGCGGGCCGCGGTCTACGGCGTCGAGGAGAAGGACCTGGGCAAGTTCTACGCCCAGCGCACCATCCTCAAGCGGGAGGTCCTGCCCGAGCACATCGCCAACGCGGTCTTCGTGCTCTGTGGCCCGGAGATGACCCACACCACCGGCCTGCACGTCCCCGTCGATGCCGGGGTGGCCGCGGCGTTCCTGCGATGACGACGCCGGCCCCGGTGCGCGTCGCCGCCGTCGACCTGGGCGCCACCAGCGGCCGGGTGATGGCGGGCGTGGTGGGGCCGGATCGGCTCGACCTGGCCGAGGCCAGCCGGTTCCCCAACGGCGGGGTCAGCGTGCGTGGGTCGGTGTACTGGGACGTCCTCGGGCTGTTCCGGGGCGCCCTCGCCGGGATCCGGGAGGTGGCTGCCACCGGCGACCTGCACGGCATCGGCGTCGACTCCTGGGCGGTCGACTACGGGCTGCTCGACCGGGACGGCGTGCTGCTCGGCAACCCGTACAGCCACCGCGATCGTCGTACCGACGGTGTGGCCGCCGCGGTGCTCGCCGAGGTCGACGCCGCGGAGCTGTACGGCGTGACCGGACTGCAGCAGCTGCCGTTCTCCACCCTCTACCAGCTGGTCGCGGCCCGCGGGACCGCGGCGTTGGAGTCGGCGCAGACCCTGCTGCTCGTCCCGGACCTGCTCGACTATTGGCTGACCGGAGAGATCGGCGCCGAGCGGACCAACGCCTCGACCACCCAGATCTACGACGTCGTACGCCGCGAGTGGTCGCACCGGATCGCCGGCCGACTCGGGCTGCCCTGGTCGATCCTGCCCGCGCTGCGCGACCCGGGCACGGTGGTCGGAGGGCTGCTCCCCGAGGTCGCCGCCGAGCTCGGCGTGACCACCGAGGTGCCGGTGATCGCGGTCGGCTCGCACGACACCGCCTCCGCGGTGGTGGGGGTGCCGTTCGAGAGTCCGCGGGCGGCGTACATCTCCTCGGGGACCTGGTCGCTGGTCGGCCTGGAGCTGGACGCCCCGGTGCTGACCGAGGAGGCGCGGCTCGCCGACTTCACCAACGAGGGCGGCGTGGACGGCACCATCCGGTTCCTGCGGAACGTGATGGGTCTGTGGGTGCTCTCGGAGTCGGTGCGGTGGTGGGCCGCCACCGGTGCGCCGGCGGACCTGCCGGCGCTGCTGGCCGGCGCGGCCCGGGTGGCGGGCGGCATCGTGGTCGACATCGACGACCCGCGACTGCTGCCGGTCGGTACGGCGAGCGACCCGATGCCGGCGCGCGTTGTCGCCCTGGCCGCCGAGAGCGGCCAGGAGCTCGACGCGGACCCGGTGGCGATCGCGCGCTGCATCCTCGATTCGCTCGCGCTCGCCTATCGACGCCACCTGCGGACCGCCGCCCAGCTCGCCGGCCATCCGGTGGAGGTGGTGCACGTCGTCGGTGGTGGCTCGCACAACGAGCTGCTCTGTCAGCTGACCGCCGACGCCTGTGGGCTGCCGGTGCTGGCCGGCCCGGGCGAGGCGGCGGCGTTGGGCAACGTGCTGGTGCAGGCCCGGACCCTCGGCGCGGACCTGCCCGACCTGGCCGCGATGCGGGCGCTCATCCGCGCGACGCACGAGCTGCGTCGCTATCGGCCCGGCGAGGGGCCGGCGCCCCTCGACTGGGACCGGGCAGAGGCGAGGCTGCGGGGGTGATGGCGACGGCGCTCGAGCACGAGCACGTCCGGCCGTCGGCGGACGACCTGGACATCCTGCGGCGTCTCGCCGCCGGGGAGACGGTCGAGGCGGTCTCCCGCCACGTGGGGCTCTCCGAGCGCACCGTGCGGCGGCGGCTGCGCAACCTCGCCGACGGGATCGGCGTGGACACCACCATCGAGGCGGTCGTCTACGCCGTCCGTCGGGGGCTCATCTGACCGGTTGTTGGCGTGCTCGCTGGCGGGACCGTTCGTCAAGGTATGCAGCCCGGTGGGCACTCCCCAACCGGAGTTCCACGTGGGATGTGCCCGTCTGGCTACATACCTTGACGAACGCGCCGGGGGCGGCCGGGGAGAATGGGCGCCATGGCATCACACCGAGGCGGCCGCCGGGTCGATCGATCGCGTGGCCTCTTCGGGAAGGCGTGGGGCGATTCCGGACAGGACTCCGGACAGGACTCCGGACAGGATCAGGGTCACGGCCAGGGTCACGGGCACGGCCACGGGCCGGTGCCGGACCTCCAGGTCGGTCGTGGCGCCCGGCGGGCCGTGATCGGGCTGCTGGTCGTCGTACTCCTCGGCGTCGGCGTGGGCCTGGTGACACTGTGGCCCGACGGCGGCAAGGTCGACAAGCTGGCGCACAGTCTGAGCTTCGCCGCGAAGGGCACGACCTTCCCGCACGCCACGATCATCAAGGTCAACAGGTGCCCGGCGGGGAAGACCTCGGCCCAGGACGGCTGCGGGTCCCTGACCGTCAAGCCGGACGACGGGCCTCGTACGAAGGTCTCGGTCAGTCCGGACGTGCTCGACTCCGGTCTGGGCGCGGGCGACCGGGTCCAGCTCCAACGCAACCCCGGCGAGCCCGCGACGTACTCCTTCTTCCGGGTCGATCGCGGCGGCGCGATGTGGGGGATCGTGGCGCTCTTCGCCGTGGTGGTGATCGCGGTGGCGCGGGCGCGTGGGCTGCTCGCGCTCGTCGGACTGGCCGTCGGTGGGGTGGTGATCGGCGGCTGGATCCTGCCCGGGCTGCTCAGTGGGTACGACCCGGTGCTGGTCGCGGTGGTCGGCTCCGCCGCCATCCTCTACGCGGTCCTCTACCTCGCGCACGGCTTCTCGCTGCGGACCAGTGCCGCCCTGCTCGGCACGCTGGGAGGCCTGGGGATCACCGCGCTACTCGGTCTTGCCTCGGTGCGGCTCACGCACCTCTCCGGCGTGGCCGACGAGGGCGGCACCATCCTCACCTCGCTGGCCGGCAACCTGAGCTTCCAGGGCCTGATGACCGCGACCATCGTCGTGGCCGGCCTCGGCGTCCTCAACGACGTGACCATCACCCAGGCGAGCGCGGTCTGGGAGCTGCGCGCGGCGGCGCCGGAGCAGTCCCGGATGCGACTGTGGGCCGGCGCGATGCGGATCGGTCGCGATCACATCGCCTCCACGATCTACACCATCGTGTTCGCCTACACCGGCACCGCGCTGATGACCCTGTTGGTCATCCAGCTCTACGACCGCCCGATCCTCGACCTGCTGGGCACCGAGCAGCTGGCCGAGGAGATCGTCCGCTCGCTGGTCAGCGGCATCGGCCTCGTCCTCGCCGTACCGCTGACCACCGCCATCGCCACCCTCACCGTCCCCGCGCCGAGTCGGCGCTAGTGACACGGGTTGTCCACAGTCGACTGTGGACAACCCGTGCGAGATGCGCCGACTCGGCGATCCTGGCCGTACCAGATACGCCGACTCGGGGTCAGCGAGGGGACCGGGTCAGGAGCGCGACCCGGCCCGTCCGGGGGCGAAGAGCGCGACGATCGTGGCGATCGCCACCGCCGCCGCGCCGGTCAACAGGGCCGGGCCGATGGCACCGTCGTACCCGGTCGGCGAGATCGTCCCGCCGGCCGCCTCGAAGACGGCCACCAGCACCGCGACCCCGAGTGCGGTGCCGAACTCGCGCAGGGTGGAGTTCGCCGAGCTGGCGGTGGCGAAGTCGGCCTCGCCGAGACCCTGCAGCACGGCGGTCGAGCTGGGCGCGAAGGTGAGCCCCATCCCGATGCCGGCCAGCAGCAGCGCCGGCACGAAGGCCGGGTAGCCGGCCGAGGTCTCGGTCAGCACCGCGAACCACACCAGCGACGCGGTCTGCGCGGCGAGGCCGACCACCAGCGGGATGCGTACGCCGACCCGGCCGGCGAGGATGCCGGCCAGCGGCGCGACGACCATCGGCGCCGCCGTCCAGGGCAGTGTCCGCAGGCCGGCCCCGAGCGGGCTGTAGCCCTGCACCACCTGCAGGTACTGCGAGAGCAGGAAGACGGTGCCGAACATGCCGATGGTGAACAGCAGGCTGATCAGGTTGGCCACGGTGAAGCCCCGCGAGGAGAAGAGCCGCAGCGGCAGCACCGCGTCGTGACCGCCGCGCTGGCGGCGCAGCGCATGCCCGACGTACGCCGGCAGGAGCAGTGCGGCGGCGACGAGCGGGACCACCACGGACGCCGAGCCCCAGCCGTCGTCGTTGCCGTGCACGATCCCCCAGACGCCGAGGAAGACCGCGCCGCCCAGCAGCACGGTGCCCAGAGCGTCGAGCCGCCGCCAGACCCCGCGCGACTCCCTGACCGCCACCCAGATGAGCGGGATCGCGATCACCGCCACCGGGACGTTGATCCAGAAGATGGCCTGCCAGTTGATCCCGTCCACGACCGCCCCGCCGACGACCGGTCCGAGGGCGACGCCGAGCCCGGAGACCCCGCCCCAGATCCCGATGGCGGCGGCCCGTTGCCTCTCCGGCACGGCGGAGGCCAGCAGGCTGAGCGAGAGCGGCATGATCGCGGCCGCGCCGAGCCCCTGGATCGACCGCGCCGCGATCAGCGCCGCGGAGGTGGTGCTCAGCGCCGAGGCGATCGAGGCGAGGGTGAAGACCGTGATCCCGGCGAGCATCATCCGTCGGCGACCGATCCGGTCCCCGAGCGCGGCGGCCGGGAGCATGAAGGTGGCGAAGCTGAGCGTGTAGGCGTTCACGAACCAGGACAGCTCGCCGACGCTGGCGCCGAGATCGGCGCGGATGACCGGGAGCGCGGTGGTCATCACCAGGTTGTCGAGAGTCGCCATGAACATCGGCAGCGATACCGCGACGATCGCCAGCCAGGCCGGGATGCGTCGACCGGGGGAGACCGCCGTGGACCGGCCGTCGGCCCGGTCGGGGGTGAGGGTGGTTGACATCGGTTCTCCAAGAAGGCATTGAATGATTACTTATCCACCAAGGTAGGCATTGACTGATAACCTGTCAACCATGAATGTCCGGATGGCTGCCGAGGATCGACGTGAGCTGGTGCGGGAGGCGGCCACTCGAGCCTTCGCGAAGGGCGGCTACGCCGGCACCAGCACGGATCAGGTCGCCAAGGAGGCCGGCGTCTCCCAGCCGTACGTCGTCCGGATCTTCGGCACCAAGCTCGAACTCTTCCTCGCCGTCTTCGAGCACGCCTGTCGCCGGATCGAGGGGGCCTTCGCGGGGGTCATCGACGAGCGCCCGTTCGACCCGGCCTCCGAGGAGGACCGCGACCGCCTCGGCGGGGCCTACCTCGAGCTCCTCGGCGACAGCGACTTCCTGCACGTGATGATGCATGGCTTCTCGGCCGGCTCGGTGTCCGAGATCGGCGCGGTTGCCCGCGAGGGGATGGGCCGGATCTTCCAGACCCTGCGCCGCACCGGCTGGAGCGACGAGCAGGTGCGCGACTTCATCGCGCACGGCATGCTGCTCAACGTCCTGCTCTCGATGGACGCGTACGGCGACCAGGGTGGCCCGCTCGGCGAACTGGTGGCGGCCTGCCTCCCGCCGCCCCCGAGTTGAGCCCGAGTCGAGCCCGAGTCGAGCCCGACTCCACCGATCCCCGCGAGGCTGAGCGCCCGGGGCCCGGTCAGTCTCCGGCCGGGCCGGCCTCGGGCGGACGTGCGCGTTCCCAGTCGGCCGGCGGCCCGCTGACCAGTCGCATCATCGGATGCGGAGTGGGCTCGGTGAGCCGGGCGCTCCGCCAGAGCTCGGGGGAGCGCCCGGCGAGCTTGTTCAGCAGGTGCGTCCACTCGAGACCCAGTTGGCCGTCGGTCACCTCGATCGGGTCGGGGTCGCGCCGCTCGATCAGGCCGGCGTTGAAGCGATATCCGCGCCTGCCCGCCTCGGCTGCCACGTGGGAGAGGTACTCGCCGACCGACGCCGCCGGATCCGGCCGGCCGCGGAAGCGCTCCAGCTGTGGATGCCGGGTGTAGCCGCGGGTGCGCCCGAGCAGGACCGCCTGGGCCAGCAGCGCCTCTCGCCAACAGGCGGTCAACCCGGCGCGGTCCAGGTGTCGGGGGTGCAGACTCCACAGCCGCATCCGTCGACCATAGCCGGCTCGGCACAAGGTTCTTTATCTCAATATGGCGTGCTTATAATTCTAAGCATGCTGACCGATCGCGAGCAGGAGATCGTGGCACTGCTCCGTCGTGATCCGCTGATCGGCTCCGCGCAGATCGCCGAGCGACTGGGCACGACCAGGGCCGCCGTCAACGTCCACCTGTCCAACCTGGGCAAGAAGGGCGTCATCCGCGGCCGCGGCTACCTCCTCAACGAGACCCCGGGCGTGGTCGTGATCGGTGGCGCCAACATGGACGTCAAGGCCCGCAGCGGCGCCCGCGCCGTACCGGGCACCAGCAACCCGGGCGAGGGCTCGATGTCGCCCGGCGGCGTCGGCCGCAACATCGCCGAGAATCTTGCCCGGCTCGGTTCCCGGGTGGAGCTGATCGCCGCCGTCGGCGCCGACCCCATCGGCGACCAGCTGCTCGCCGCCACCTCGGCTGCGGGCGTGCGCGTGGACGGCGTACGGCGCAGCGCGCATCCGACCGGGACCTATACCGCGGTCCTCGACCATGACGGTGAGCTGCTGGTCGCGGTCGCCGACATGGCCGCCACCGACGCACTCGCTCCCGCCGACCTCGGCGCCGAGCCGTTCGCCGGCGCCGCCTTCGTCGTCCTCGACGGCAACCTCGCCACGCCGACGGCGGCCTTCGCGCTCGAGGTGGCCGCGACCGCCGGCGCCAAGGTCATCCTGGAGCCGGTCAGCGTGCCGAAGGCGGCCCGGTTGGCGGCCCTGCTCACCGACCAACGGCCGGTCCACGCCATCACCCCGAACCGGGCCGAGTTGGCCGCGCTCAGCGGTCTGCCGGTCGACACCGACGCCCGGCTGCGCGCCGCCATCGACCGGATGCACGAGCGTGGCGTGGAGACGGTGTGGGTGCGGCTGGGCGCCGACGGCTCGCTGCTCAGCGCGCCGACCGGCCTGACCGCGCTCGCCTCCCCGGCCACCGACGTGGTCGACGTGACCGGCGCCGGCGACGCGATGCTGGCCGCCTTCTGTCACCGTCTGCTGGCCGGCGCCGACGCCGCCGAGGCGGCGGCCTACGGCCACGCCGCCGCGGCGGCGACCTGCGCCAGTGCGCAGACCGTTCGACCCGATCTCACCGACCGACTCGTCAGGAGCTATCTGTCATGACCCCGCACCCGTCCCTGAGGCTGACCGACGAGGTCGCCGGCGCACTCGCCGATCACCGCCCGGTGGTGGCGTTGGAGTCGACGATCATCAGCCACGGCATGCCGTATCCACAGAACGTGGCGATGGCCACCGAGGTCGAGCAGATCGTCCGTGACCACGGTGCCGTGCCGGCGACCATCGCCGTGCTCGACGGTGTCCCGCGGATCGGCCTGGACGCCGCCGACCTCGAGCTGCTCGCCTCCGACGAGGAGGTCACCAAGGTGAGCGTCCGCGACCTGCCGTACGTCGTCGCGCGCAAGCTCCACGGCGCGACCACCGTCGCCGCCACCATGCGGCTGGCCGCGATGGCGGGCATCCGGGTCTTCGTCACCGGCGGGCTCGGCGGCGTGCACCGCGGCGCCGAGACCAGCTTCGACATCTCCGCCGACCTGACCGAGCTCGGCCGGACGCCGGTCGCGGTGGTCAGCGCCGGGGTGAAGTCGATCCTCGACATCGGCCTGACCCTGGAGACGCTGGAGACGCTCGGGGTGCCGGTGCTGGTCAACGGCGCCGACGAGTTCCCGTCCTTCTACTCCCGCTCCTCCGGCTTCGCTGCCCCGCTGCGGGTCGACGGGGCGGCCGAGGCGGCCGCGGTGGCCAGGGCGACCTGGGAGCTGGGGCTGAGCAACGGCCTGGCGATCGCCAACCCGATCCCGGCCGCCGACGAGATCCCGGCCGCGGAGATCGGCGTCGTCATCGAGCGCGCGCTCGCTGACGCCACCGCCGCCGGCATCACCGGCAAGGAGACCACGCCGTACCTGCTGGCCCGGATCGTCGAGCTCACCGAGGGTGCCTCGCTGCGCGCGAACATCGCGCTGGTGCGCAACAACGCCGTCTTCGGCGCTCAGCTGGCGGCCGCGTACGCCGGCTGATCCGAGGTTCGGGGTGTGAGGCTCCGGCGACGGGGTAGACCGCTGAGGGTCATCCACGATGCCCACGACAGGAGCTCTCCCATGACGCAGCCCTCGGACCCGAACCAGCCCGGCCAGCCGGACTACGACCCACCGCCGACGCCGCCCGCGGGCCAGCCCTACGAGCAGTCGTACAGCCAGTCGTACGGCCAGCAGCAGTACGGGCAGCCCGGATATGGTCAGCCCGGATATGGTCAGCAGCCGTACGCGCAGCAGGGCTACGCCGGCTACCAGGCCGGCGGCTATGGTCCCGGGCCGGTCGGCAAGGTGCGCGGGTCCGGCCTGTGCATCCTGCTGTTCATCGTGACGCTCGGCATCTACGGCCTGTACTGGTACTACGCGACCAGCGAGGAGATGAAGCGACACAGCGGCGTCGGCATCGGCGGCCCGATCTCGCTGCTGATCGCCTTCTTCATCGGCATCGTCTCGCCGTTCATCACCTCCAACGAGGTGGGCGGGCTCTACGAGCGCGCCGGCATGCAGCCGCGCGTCTCCGCGCTCACCGCCCTGTGGTACTTCCCGGGGATGTTCATCCTGGTCGGCCCGATCATCTGGTTCGTCAAGACCAACGGCGCGCTCAACGACTACTGGATCTCCCGCGGAGCCGTCGCCGGCTGAGGCGGCGCGATCCCGGTTCGGCGACGGCGGGCTCGGGACCACGACGTAGGTTGGCGGCATGCGCATCGCCATCGTCGGCGGCCACGGCAAGGTCGCTCGCCAGCTCCATCCGTTGCTCGTCGCGGCCGGTCACACACCGCTCGCGCTGGTCCGCAGCGAGGCCTATCGCGCCGAGCTCGAGGGCCTCGGCGCGGAGGTGGGCCTGCTCGACGTCGAGCACGACGAGGCGGAGGCGTTCGGGGAGGCGTTCGCCGACTGTGAGGCGGTCGTCTTCGCCGCCGGGGGAGGGCCGGACGGCAACGCCGAGCGGAAGCGCACGGTCGACCTGGGTGGCTCGTTGAAGTCCATCGATGGCGCGCACCAGGCGGAGATCTCCCGGTTCGTGCAGGTCTCCGCCATCGGGGTGGACGTGCCGGTGCCGGCCGAGACCGAACCGGTGTGGCGGGCCTACGTCGAGGCGAAGCGCGACGCCGACCTCGCGCTGCGGTCCAGCGACCTGGCCTGGACCATCCTGCGGCCCGGCCGGCTCACCGACGATCCGGCCACCGGCCTGGTCGCGCTGGGCCCGGACACCGGGCGGGGCGAGATCGCCCGCGCCGACGTCGCGGCCACGGTGGTGGCGGTGCTCGAGGACGAGACGAGCATCGGTCGTCAGTGGGATCTGATCACCGGCGAGGTGCCGATCGCCGAGGCGGTACGCCGAGCCGGCGCGTAGTCTCGCTGACATGACTCCCGCGGACCTGCTCCAGGACGGATTCGGCCGGATCGTCGAGGGCGGCGCGGCCGTCGTGGCGGACCTGAGCGAGGACCAGTTGGCGCACCGGATCTCTCCGGACGCCAACTCGATCGGCTGGCTGGTCTGGCACCTGATCCGGGTCCAGGACGCGCAGGTGGCCGAGGTGGCGGGCACCGAGCAGGTCTGGACCGCGCAGGGGTACGCCGCCAGGTTCGCCCTCGGTCTCGACGACAGCGCCACCGGCTACGGCCAGACCTCCGCCGAGGTCGGCCGGGTCCGGGTCGGCGCCGCCGAGCTGACCGACTACCTGCACGCCACCCACGCGGCCACGCTCGCCTACCTCGACACCGTCACCGAGGCCGATCTCGACCGGATCGTCGACACCCGCTGGGATCCCCCGGTCACCCTCGGCGTCCGGCTGGTCAGCATCCTCGACGACGACGCCAAGCATCTCGGTCAGGCGGAGTACCTGCGGGGCCTCGGCCCGACAGGGTAGACCGAATCCGGTTGCCGGGAGCTCGGGTCGGTGACCACCATCGAGGCATGACCGACTACCGGATCCGGCCGATCCACGCCGCCGAAGTCGACCGGGTGCGCGAGCTCCGGCTCGCCGCCCTGTGCGACGAGTCGGCCCCGATCGCGTTCCTCGACACCTATGCCGACGCCGTCGCGCAGCCGCGGGACTACTGGGAGGAGCGGGCCGCCGGGTCGGCGGTCGAGGCCGGGGCGGCCGGACGCAGGCGACAGTTCGTGGCGGTGGCTCCCGACGGCGAGTGGGTCGGCACGGTCGTGGTCCTGCTCGAGGAGGCCGGGGAGAAGGACTTCGCCGGGGACGAGATCACCGTCACCGGTGGTCAGATCGTCGGGGTCTACCTCAAGCCCGAGCATCGTGGCCGTGGTCTGCTCGGCCGGCTGTTCGCCGCCGCCGAGGACTGGCTCCGCGAACGCGGGCGCCGGCACGCCCGGCTCTACGTGCACGCCGACAACGCCCGCGCCCGGGCCGCCTATCGGCGCGCCGGATTCGCACTCTCCGGGGCCAGCTCCGAGATCGAGGCCGGGCTCGAGCTCGAGATGACCCACCACCTGTCTGAGCCGTGACGCGTGGTGCGCCCGGGGTCAGACGGCCGAGCTCGGCCGGCCGACCCGGTAGCGGACGAACGAGGGGACCAGCAGCGCGCAGAGCGCGATCCCGACCAGTACCAGCCCGCCGCCACCGGTGGTGGCGGCCGCCGTCCCGACCACCGCCGCCGCCCCGCCGTGCACGACGTCCGCGATCCGTGGGCCACCGGCGACCACGACGGTGAAGACGCCCTGGAGCCGTCCGCGGACGTTGTCGTCGGCGGCGGACTGGAGCATCGCCGAGCGGATCGCCGCCGAGGCGACGTCGCCGGCACCGGCGACGACCATGAAGAGCAGGCCGAGGCCGAGCATGACACCGGTGAACCCGACCCGATCGGCCACCGCGACCGACAGGCCGAAGCCGACGATGCCCAGTCCCCAGACCGCGATGCACCACAGCACCACCCGGCCCTGCCGCTCGACGCGCGAGATCCAGCCGCTGAACACACCGCCGACCACGGCGCCGGCGGGGATCGCGGCGTACAGCAGCGCGAAGGCGATGCCGCCGTCCTTGGGGCCGTGGAAGGACAGGTGGGCGATCTCCGGGAACAGCGCCCGGGGCATGCCGAAGATCATCGCGATCAGGTCGACCACGAACGACATCAGCAGCACCGGCTTGTCCCGCAGATAGGCGATCCCCTCCCAGACCGAGCGCAGCCCCGGCGCGCCCTGCTGCGCGCCCTCGACCGGCATGCCAGGCAGCAGCACCACCGCATAGAGGGTGGCGAACAGGGTGCAGGTGTCGATCAGGTACATCCAGGTGTAGCCGGTGATCGGGATCAGGATGCCGGCCACCAGCGGACCGGCGATGGCGCCGAACTGGACGACCGTCATCGACAGCGAGTTCGCCGCCGGCAGCAGGTGTGCCGGGAACAGCTTGGGCAGGACCGCGGAGCGGGTCGGCTGGTTGACCGCGAAGAACGCCTGTTGGACGGCGAACAGGCACAGCAACAGCCACACGTTCGTCGAACCGACGGCGGACTGCAGCCAGAACAGCGCGCTGGTCGCGATCAGGCCGCAGGTGCTGACCATCAGCAACGTACGGCGGTCCAGGTGATCGGCGAGCGCGCCGCCGTACAGCCCGAAGATCACCAGCGGCACGAGCCCGAAGACGCCGGTCAGGCCGACGTACGCCGAGGAACCGGTGTCGGCATAGATCTGCGCGGGCACCGCCACGACGGTCAGCTGGGCACCGATCACGGTGATGATCTGGGCGGTCCACAGCCGCCGGAAATGCGGCTCGGCCAGTGGCCGGGTGTCCGCGAGCACGCCGCTCAGCCGGCTTCCAAGGCTCATTCGACGCTCTCTGCAGTTGGGACGCGTGGCACGTTGCCCAACCTTGCCACGTCCGGTCTTCTTCCCGACGCGGCCTTGAAATGGGTTCGGCCCGAGGTGTCGTATCGAGGCGAGCGCGTTCGTGGAACAGGTGAACGGCAGTCACCCGGGCTGTCGGTGAGCAGAGGAGACCCACCATGCCCAAGTATCTGATGTCCGTCTACGGACCCGCCGAGCGCAACGAGTTCGGCGACTACGGCTCCAAGGAGGCCATGCTGCAGGCGTTCGCCGACACCGGCGCGTTCAACGAGAGGCTCGAGCGGGAGGGGTACTTCGTCTTCGCGGACGGCCTGGAGCAGGCGACGACCGCCACCGTCGTCGACGGTCGGGGTGAGGGGCCGGTGCTCACCGACGGTCCCTATCTGGAGTCCAAGGAGTACCTCGGGGGCTTCTGGATCATCGAGGCACCCGACCTCGATGTCGCGCTCCGCCTCGCCGCGGAGGGGTCCAAGGCCTGCCGCGGCAAGGTCGAGGTGCGGCCCTTCCAGACCGAGGAGTCGTTCCAGGCGCTGCTCGATCGGTGAGCGATCCCGCCGTCGAGGAGGCGTTGGCCCGTGCCCACCACGAGGAGTGGGCACGGGTCGTCGCCGCCCTGGCCCGCCGCTTCGCCGATCTCGACGTCGCCGAGGACGCGGCGGCCGAGGCGTTCGTGACGGCGGTCGAGCGCTGGCCCGTCGACGGCGTGCCGCCCCACCCGGGAGGCTGGCTGAGCACCACGGCCACCCGGAAGGCGATCGACCGAGTCCGCCGGGAGGCCAAGCGTGAGGAGAAGCACCGGATCGCACTCATGACCACCGACGACACCGCACCCGAGCCGACCGGCCCGGTCGCCGACGACCGGCTCCGCCTGGTCTTCACCTGCTGCCACCCGGCTCTCGCACAGGAGGCCCGGGTGGCCCTCACCCTCCGGCTGGTCGGTGGGCTGACGGTGCCCGAGATCGCGCGGGCGTTCCTGGTCTCGGAGACGACGATGAGGCAGCGGATCACTCGGGCGAAGTCGAAGATCAGGGCCGCTCGCATCCCCTACCGGGTGCCCTCCGCCGAGGACCTGACCGAGCGGCTCGCCGGCGTGCTCGCGGTGGTCTTCCTCGTCTTCAACGAGGGCTACCTGGCGGGCGAGGGGGACGAGCCGATCCGGGCCGAGCTGACCGACGAGGCCATCCAGCTCGGCCGGCTGCTCCGCGCCCTGCTTCCCGCCGACGGCGAGGTCGCCGGCCTGCTCGCCCTGATGCTGCTCACCGAGGCCCGCCGCACTGCTCGGGTCTCCGGCAGCGGCGAGCTGGTGACCCTGGACGAGCAGGACCGGGGCGCCTGGGACCGGGCGCTCATCGATGAGGGTCATCGGCTGGTGCGGGAGCGACTCGCCGCGGTGGCGGCCGGTGACGGCCCGGTGGGTCGCTACCAGCTCCTCGCCGCCATCAACGCCGTACACACCGATGCGCCCTCGGCGCGCGAGGTCGACTGGTCCCAGATCCTCACCCTCTACGACCGTCTGGTGAGGGTCGATCCGTCGCCCGTGGTGCGTCTCAATCGCGCCGTCGCGCTCGCCGAGATCGATGGCCCGGACCTCGGCCTGGCCGAAGTCGACCGCCTCGCCGACGCGCTCGCGGACTACCACGCCTTCCACGCCACCCGCGCCGACCTGCTGCGGCGGCTCGGGCGGAGCGGGGAGTCGAGGTCGGCGTACGACGCCGCGATCGGTCTGGCCGGCAACTCCGCCGAGATCGCCTACCTCACCCGCCGACGCGACCAGCTCGGACCGGGGCCGGAGAATCCACTCCGGGCCTGAGCCCGCGCCGTGGCACCCTTGCCGCATGACGCAGATCGAGCCCCTGACCCTGCCCGCCGCCGAGGCCGCCGAGGAGTGGGTGACCGAACGCACCGAGGGCGCGCTGGCCACCGCGCGGGAGCTGGCCGACCGGCTCCGGACCGAGCCGCCCGCCGACCCGCTGGCGGTGGTGCGGCTGTGGGACGACGTCGGGCTCGCGCTCGGCAGCGCCGGCGGCCTGGTCGGGCTGCTCGCCAACGTGCACCCGACCGAGGCGGTCCGGACCGCCTGCGAGGACGCCGAGGTCGCCCTGCAGCGGCTGCGTACCGAGCTCGGCCAGGACCAGCGGCTGTACGCCGTCCTGGCGGCGCTGTCGGTCGAGGAGGTGACCGCGGCCGACCCGGACGCCGGCCGGGTGCTGTCGAAGTCGCTGCAGGACTTCCGGCGGGCCGGCGTCGACCGGGACGAGGCGACCCGAGATCGGCTGAAGGCGATCAACGAGCGTCTCACCGAGCTGGACCTGACGTTCTCTCGGCTGGCCCGTGACGACGTGCGCAGCGTCCAGGTGCCGGTCGAGCGGCTGGACGGCATGCCCGCGGACTGGCTGGAGGCGCACCCGGCGGACGAGAGCGGACTGGTCACCGTCACCAGCGACTACCCGGACGCGCTGCCGGCCCGGATGTTCGTGCACGATGCCACGGTCCGCCGCGACGTCACGATCGCCTGTCTGGAGCGCGGCTGGCCGCAGGCCGACCCGGTGCTGCGCGAGATGTTCGAGCTGCGGCACGAGCTCGCCACGCTGGTGGGCTACTCCGACTGGCCGAGCTACGACGCCGAGGTCAAGATGATCGGCTCGGGCGACGCGATCCCCGAGTTCATCGACAAGATCGCCCAGGCGGCCACCGGTCCGATGGAGCGTGACCTCGCCGTGCTGCTGGAGCGCTACCGGCGCGACGTGCCCGGCGCCACCGAGCTGACCACCGCCGACTCGGTCTACTACGAGGAGCTGGTGCGCAAGGAGCAGTTGGAGGTCGACTCCCAGCGGGTGCGCACCTACTTCGACTTCGCCAAGGTGCGCGCGGGTCTGTTGGAGGTGACCGGTCGGCTGTTCGGCCTGCGCTACCAGCCGGTCGATGCGCCGACCTGGCACGAGGACGTCAGCGTCTTCGACGTCCACCGGGCCGGGACCGAGGAACGCCTGGGTCGTATCTTCCTGGATCTGCATCCGCGCGAGGGCAAGTACAAGCACGCCGCGCAGTTCGACCTCTCGCCCGGGGTGCGCGGGCGCCAGCTCGCTCAGGGGGTCCTGGTCTGCAACTTCTCCCGCGGGCTGATGGAGCACGACCACGTGGTCACGCTGTTCCACGAGTTCGGGCACCTGGTGCACCACGTCCTCGGTGGTCAGGGCGAGTGGGCGCGGTGCTCCGGGGTCGCCACCGAATGGGACTTCGTCGAGGCACCCTCGCAGATGCTCGAGGAGTGGGCGTGGGACCCCAGCGTGCTGCGCACCTTCGCCACCGACGCCGCCGGTGAGCCGATCCCCGTCGAGCTGGTCGAACGGATGCGCGCCGCCGACGACTTCGGCAAGGGCTATCAGGCCCGCACCCAGATGTTCTACGCCGCGATCTCCTACTACTTCCACGCCCAGCGACCGGCCGATCTGACCGCCGCGATGCTCGAGCTGCAGGAGCGCTACAGTCCCTGGCCCTACCTGCCCGGCACGCACTTCTTCGCCAGCTTCGGCCATCTCGGCGGGTACTCCTCGGCCTACTACACCTACATGTGGTCGCTGGTGATCGCCAAGGACATGTTCAGCGCCTTCGACCCTCAGGACCTGTTCGCGCCCGACGTCGCCGGCCGCTACCGGGACCGTATCCTGGCTCCCGGCGGATCCAGGGACGCCGCCGACCTGGTCGCGGACTTCCTCGGCCGCCCCTTCAGCTTCGACGCCTACGCGGCCTGGCTCGCCCGCTGACCGCTGCCGAGCAGAAGCAACCGCGCAGAGGCAACCGCGAACAGAGGCAGATGGTGCTTTAGAACCCGCCGAGCAGAGGCAAGTGGTCCCCCGAAGCTCGCCGAGCAGAGGCAGATGGTCCCCAAGGACCCGCCGAGCAGAGGCAGATGGTCGGCAGGTCCTCGCCGACTTGTGTCGCTCCAACTATCGGCGTACGATCGCGATATATCGCGAAACCGAGAGAAGGAGCACGCAATGCGTAGCGAACGATTCGACAACGACAACCGCCGCAACCGACGCGGTACCAACAAGCTCCGCCACCACCCCGGTGGCGGTCCCCGAGGCGAGTGGGACTTCCGTGGCATGGGTCCGCTCGGGCGCCGTGGCCCCGGCGGAGCCGGTCCGCGTGGCTTCGGCCCCGATGGCCCTCCGCCCTGGCTGGCCGGTCTGTTCGGCTTCGAGGGCGACGAACGCCGGCGCGGCCCGCGGGTACGCCGCGGTGACGTCCGCTCGGCCATCCTCGGTGTCCTCTCCGAGGCCAAGAAGGCCGACCAGCCGATCAACGGCTACCAGGTGATCCAGCAGATCGCCGAGCGCAGCCATGGCGTGTGGCGGCCCAGCCCGGGTTCGGTCTACCCGACGATCCAGCAGTTGCAGGACGAGGGGCTGGTCGCCGCCGACGAGGGGCACGGCCGGCGTGCGATCACGCTGACCGAGACCGGTGTGGAGTACGCGGCGACGCATGCCGCCGACCTCGAGGCGGTCTGGCGCCCCTTCGAGGCGGTGACGGCGCAGAGCCGGCGCGAGGCCGCCAGTGGCCTGCGCGGCGAGGTCACCCAGGTGCTTCCCGCCGTCTGGCAGATCGCCACCACCGGGACCGAGGCGCAGCGCAAGGCGGCCGGCGACATCCTCGCCGAGACCCGCCGCAAGCTCTACGGCATCCTCGCCGAGGGGCCGGACGGCAGCGCCGAGTCCGGAGACACCTCCGAGGCCACCGACGAGTGACCCTGGGCCGGTGGGCCATGAGTCGCGCACCTCAGCCACGTCGAGCCGGCGCTACCCCGGGTAGCGCCGGCGCGAAGCATCTCCTCG
>NZ_JASGET010000138.1:0-39466 GCF_047606145.1 Nocardioides sp.
CAGGCCGAGCCGCGCCAGGGCGTCCCGGGCTCCGGCCCCGCCCTCGAGCGCGGTGGCCACCAGGTCGGTCCGCAGCCGGCGTTGGACGTCGGCGCCGGCCCGCACTCGCAGCATGTGCAGCGCCACCAGCTTCGCGGCGTCCTGCAGTGCCGAGGCCCGCTCGGGGGTGACCTCGCCGTCCATCGCCGCCCAGATCGAGCCGAGCACCTCGTCGCCGGCGCGCACCGCGATCGCCACCCGCTGCTTGCTGATCGCGTCCGCACCCAGGGCATCGGGGTCCACCACCACCGGCCGCTGCTCCCGGTAGAGCTCACCGAAGACGCCGGCCTCGGTGAGCAGCCGTGCGTACCTCTGCGGCACCTGACGGCCGATGATCGTCTCCTCCCGCGATCGGTCGGCCTCGTCCTGTCGCCCGGAGAAGGCGAGCACGCGCGAGCTGCGGTCCTCGATGGTGACCGGTGCGTCGAGCAGGGCGCCGACGGCGTTGGCGACGGCGAACAGGTCGCCCGAGGGGATTCCGCCGATCGACTCCGGCTCCGCCGGCCCCAGGTCGCCCTCCGCCAGGACCGAGCGCAGCAATGCGGTCAGCTGCGCCCAGGTGGCGCCGCGGCGCAGGCCGAGCAGCGCGAGGCCGGTCTCCGCCACCGCCGCGGTGAGCTCCGGGGTGAGTGCCACCGGCGCTCGCACGATGAGCCCGACCGCTCCCCGTCGCCCGATGTCGATGACCAGCGCGGGCAGGTGGGCGGCGGCGACACCGACGCCCAGCACCAGGGCCCCCGGTGGCTGGACGGGCTCGTCGTCGGGGTCGTGGATGACCACGCCACCGATCTCGCCCTCGTGCTCCGGGTCGCCGGCGACGAGCTCGAGCAGCGAGTCGCCCAGATCGTCGAGGACCCGTCCCAGACTCGCGCGCGGTCGCTGGCTCACGGCGGCCAGGATAGGCGGATCAGAGCGGGAGCCACTCCACCGAGGTGGTGACCTCGTCGAGGACCTCCGGGATCGGCGTCACCCCGAGTCCCGGCCCGGTGGGCACCGTCATGTGTCCGTCCACGATGCCCAGCGGCTCGGTGACGTCGGTGGCATAGAACCGGTCCGAGGCCGAGATGTCTCCCGGCAGGGTGAAGCCCGGCAGCGCGCCGAGGGCGGCGTTGGCCGCCCGGCCGAGGCCCGTCTCGACCATCCCGCCACACCACACCGCGAGGCCGTGCGCGGCCGCCAGGTCGTGGATGCGGACCGCCTCCAGGTAGCCGCCGACCCGGCCCGGCTTGATGTTGATGATCGAGCAGGCGCCCAGGGTGATGGCGGCGGCCGCGGTCTGGGCCGAGACGATCGACTCGTCCAGGCAGACCGGGGTGGCGATCTGCCTGGCCAGCGCGGCGTGGCCGAGCACGTCCTCCTCCTCGAGCGGTTGCTCGATCAGCAGCAGGCCGAACTCGTCGAGGCGGGCCAGATGCCGCGCGTCGCGCAGGGTGTACGCCGTGTTGGCGTCGACCTGCAGCGGTACGCCGTCGCCGTACCGCTCCCGGACGGCGCGTACCGGCTCGAGATCCCAGCCGGGCTCGATCTTGAGCTTGATCCGGACGTAGCCGGCGGCCAGGTAGCCGCCGACGACGTCGAGCAGCTGAGCGACGGAGTCGAAGATCCCGACCGACACCCCCGAGGGCACCCGGTCGTGCACCGCGCCCAGCTCGCGAGCCCAGGAGCGCCCGGCAGCGCGCAGTTCGGCGTCGAGGACGGCCATCTCCAGGGCGGCCTTCGCCATCCGGTGGCCCTTGATCGGGCTCAGCACCGAGGCGACCGCGGGGGCACCGTGCCGGGCCAGCGCATCCGGCGCCGCGCCGAGGGCCGGCAGCAGGAACCGTCGGAGCACGTCGGCCGTCGCCTCGACGTACTCCGAGGAGTAGAGCGGGTCGGCCATCGCCACACACTCGCCCCACCCCTCACCGGCGGGTGTCACCGCGCGGAGCAACAGGATGTCGCGAGCGGTCTGGGTGCCGAACGACGTTCGGAACGGCGAGACCAGCGGCATCCTCACCCGGCGCAGCTCGACGCCCTCGAGCCTCACACTCATCGGCGATCTCCTTCGTGCGGCAGGACGAGGTAGCCCCGCTCCTTGTCGAATCCGGCGACGCGGGCGCCGGCGGCCAGGGCCGTGGTCAGCTGGTCGCGGACCTTGGCCCGCCAGCCGCGCGCCTGCTCCGGATCGTCGGTCCGCAGTGCCTCGATGTCGGGCGGTACGGCGACCCAGGAGGCCGCCGCGCCCGGCGGCACCTCGGCCCGTCTCGGCCTGCCCGCACAGGCGGCCACGACCTCCGGCGAGGCCAGCGCCCAGCGGACCAGGAGCCGGTCGCTCTCGTCGGAGGCGTTGATGCCGTCGGCCATCGGGCCGTAGAAGTCGGGGAGGTACTCCGCGACCGTGGCCCCGAGCTTGGCCAGGTTGAAGTAGGCGTTGCGGGCCACCAGCGGGTCGTAGGTCCATTCCATCGACTCGATGCCGTGGTCGAGGCACCAGGCCCGCTGGTGCAGCTTCAGCGCGAAGCCGGCGTGCCGTCCGGCGACCGCGGCGGTCACGCCGGCGATGTGGCTGTGCATCGACCGGGTCGCCGGCGCGTGATGGAAGCCGACGCAGACCCCGACCATCGGCGCCGCGCCCCGCTCGTCGTCCTCCCGGTCGTCGTGCCGGTCGTAGGCACCCGCGACGTAGCTCTCCGCCTTGCCCAGCGCGCGCAGCAGCTCGGTGCTCAGCGGAGGGTTCCCCGGCACGCCCCAGATCCGGGCGAGCACCTGGGTCGCCTGCTCCAGCTCGGCCAGGTGTGTCAGCTCGCGCACCTCGACCCGCGCCGCGGCCGCCGCGGCGGCGTAGGCGTCCCAGGCGCCTCGGGCTCCCCGGGTGTCCCGGGCCTCCCTCGTCATGGTCGCCTCCGCCCGGCGGCCTGGCGCTCGGGGAGGCGGTCGGTGAGCAGCTCGCCGAGCAACCCGGCCACCAGTGCGGTGCGGTCCACGAGGGCGCCGACCAGGACGTGCTCGTCGGCGGCGTGCGCCCCGCCGCCGACGGCGCCGAGCCCGTCGAGCGTGGGCGTCCCGGCGCCGGCGGTGAAGTTTCCGTCCGAGGCGCCGCCGACGGCCGCCCTCGCCAGTGGCGCGAGCCCGAGTCGGGCAGCGACCGCCTGGGCGGCCTCGAAGAGGCCGAGCGAGGCCCGTTCCTCCAGCGGCGCCCGGTTGACCCCGCCGGTGACGGTGAGCTCGGCACCGGGCAGCGCCGGTGCGAGCGCACGGATCGCGGCGTCCACGCGCTCCTGCTCGGCCGCCGTCCACGCCCGTACGTCGACCGCGACCTGCGCCCGCGCCGGGACGGTGTTGAGCGTCGTCCCGCCGGCGAGCACCGTCGGCACCACACTCGTGCCGGCGGAGGCGTCTCCGAGTGCGGCCAGCGCGAGGATCTGGTGGGCGAGCTCGACCGAGGCGTTGACGCCCTTCTCCGGCTCCAGGCCGGCGTGGGCGGCACGGCCGGTGACCGCCATCTCGTACATCGACGTGCCCTTGCGAGCGGTCTTGAGGGCCCCGCCCTCGGCAGCGGCCTCCAGCACCAGCACCGCGCCCACCGGTCGCGCCTCGTCCTCGATCAGCGCGCGCGAGGAGATCGAGCCGACCTCCTCGTCGCCGGTGATCAGCAGGCCGACGCCGTCGCGATCCGGCAGCGTCGCGATGGCGTGGAACGCCATCGCGACACCGGCGAGCATGTCGAAGCAGCCCGGGCCGCGCAGGATCCCGTCCCCGATCGAGTACGGCGTGGTGGCCAGCGTGCCCAGCGGCCACACCGTGTCGTGGTGGCCGAGCACCAGCACCCGCGGCGTACCGAACCGCCAGCGCAGATGCGAGACGCCGTCGATGACGATCCGCTCCGGCTCGACCCCGAGACGACGCGCTCCGACCCGCGCCACCACGTCGGCGGAGGCGGCCACGGCGGCCAGGTCCTGCGAGGGCGACTCGCACTCGACCAGCTCGCGGATGTCGGTCAGGAGCAGGTCGAGGTCGGGCGCGGCGGGGGTGGGCATCAGGAGGACTTCTTCGGGGTGGCGCGGGCGCCGAAGTGGAGGTAGTGCTCGCCGGTCGGCAGGGAGTAGAACCGCACCGGATAGTAGGCCTCGCTGCCGGACGGCTTGACCGCGAAGAGCCCGTCGGAGACCCCGACCAGGTCGTTGGTCTCCGGCTCGCTGCCCTCCAGCTCCGCGATCGGCCCGGAGACGGTCGTGCGCAGCACCGGCCTGCCGTCCTCCACCAGCACCTCCTCGAGCACCGACTCGCGCTGGTAGGCGCCCAGGTACGGCGTGATGTCGACCTGGACCGGCTCCGCGGGCAGCTCGAAGCGCGGCGGCAGGGCGACGCCGGCCAGCTCGGCGAAGATCTCCTCGTACAGGTCGAGGTAGAGCGGGATCGCACTGCCGACGTTGGTGTGCACCGAGACCGCGATCCCGGCCTCGGGCAGCAGCCGCAGGAACGCGGCCTGGCCGATGGTGTTGCCGTCGTGCCCGATGGCGCGATGGCCGCTCCAGTCGCAGCGGAACCAGCCCAGACCCCAGGAGTCGCCGAGCAGGATCCTCTCCGGGCACTCGGTCTGGAAGCCGGCCATCGCGGCGGTGCTCTCGGCGCTGAGCACTCGGGTGCCGTCCGCGGCCAGACCGCCGTTCAGGTGCATCCGGGCGAAGGCGAGCACGTCGGTCGAGGTGGAGGTGATCAGACCGGCCGGTCCGGCCGAGCGCGGCAGCCCCCACACCGGGGCGACCTTGGGCTCCTCCCCGCCGGAGAGGTGGCCCATCGCGTGTGCGAAGACCATCGCCTCCTCGGGGAGCGTGGTGGTGTGGGTCAGGCCGAGCGGGGCGAAGAGCCGTTCCTTGAGCGCCGCGTCCCAGGTCGTGCCGGTGACCTTCTCGATCACCCGACCGAGCAGGGAGAAGCCCGAGTTGCAGTAGGACCAGGTGGCCCCGAGCGGGTGGTTCTGGGCGGCGGTGGCGAGCCCGGCGACGTACTTCTCCAGGCAGTCGTCGCCGCGGCCGGTGTCGGTGAAGATGTCGCCGTCGATGCCGCTGGTGTGGGTCAGCAGGTGCCACACGGTCAGCTTCTTGGTCACCTCCGGCTCGCCGAGGGTGAGCTCGGGGAGGATCTCGACCACCGGAGTGTCCAGGGCGAAGCGGCCCTCGTCGACCAGCTGCATCACCACCGTCGCCGTCCACACCTTGGAGATCGAGCCGATCTGCCACACCGAGTCGGTGGTGGCGGGCTGACCGGTACCGGCGTGCAGCACGCCGGTGGCGGTGGTGAACAGCTCGTCTGCGGCGCCGTCGCGACCGAGCCGGAGGATGCCGAGCTGGGCGCCCGGGATGCCGTGCTGGGCGACCAGCTCGGCGAACCGCGTCGTCCAGTGGGCCTCGTCGAGAGGCTTCGGATTGCTCATCTCACTGCTCCTTGCTGCCGGCGTACTGCTCGACCCAGTCGATCACGCGGCGGTAGTAGTCGATCCGGTGCGAGGGTCGCCCGGCGAGGATGAAGAGGTGGCTGGCGCCCGGGTAGAGCACCATCCGGGTCGGCACGCCGCGCTCACGCAGCGCGTAGTGCCATTGCTGTGCCTGCCCGATCGGGCAACGCACGTCGTCGGTGCCGTGGAGCACGAGCGTCGGCGTGGTCACCTGGTGGACGAAGGTGTACGGCGACATCGCGGCGAGCTCGTCCCGGTCCCGCCAGGGCAGTGCCCGGAGCTCCAGCGTGGAGAGCAGATGGGCGTCGTCGCTGGTGCCGCCGATGCTGGTCAGATCGCTGACCACCCCGCCCGGCACCGCAGCGGCGAAGCGCCGGTCGGTGGCGGTGAGGTAACAGGTCAGGTAGCCGCCGTAGCTGTAGCCGGTGACGGCGAGCCGGTCGGGATCGGCGATCCCCTCGGCGACCAGCTGGTCGACGGGCTCGAGGATGTCGGCGGCGTCGGCCGTGCCCCAGCCGCGCCACAGCGCGTCGTAGAACTCCTCGCCGTAGCCGTCGCTGCCGCGCGGGTTGACGATGAGCACCGTCCAGCCGCGCTCGACCAGCTCGTGGTGGTAGAGGTGCATCTCGTCGGCCGCCGCGTTCCAGGCGTTGTGCGGACCGCCGTGGAGGTCGACCAGCAGTGGCCCGGGGGCGGCGGCGTCCGCGGGCCGCATCAGCCATCCCTGGACGGAGGTGCCGTCGGAGAGGATGAACTCGCGGCTCGCCCGCGGCACCGGTCGCCGCCCGGCCAGCGCGTCGCCGTGGTCGGTGCAGGTCGTGAGCACGCCGTCGGTGAGGTCGATGAGCGCGATCTCGCCGAAGGAGTCGGGAGTGCCGAGCGCGGCGGCCGCGGTGCTGCCGGCGACGCCGAGACCACCGACCACCACGCCGTCGCCGTCGAGCACCGCGCGAGCGGGACCGCCGTCCAACGGCGCGGCGTACAGGTGGGTGCAGCCGCGGTCGCGTACGCCGACGAGCACCTCCTCGCCGACCACCGTCGGCACCGCCCCGGGGTAGGCCGGTGCGCCGGGCATGACGTTGCGGTCCAGGCCCGGCGCGAGCTCCGTCGCCTCGCCGGTGCGCGGGTCGACCAGGAAGAGCCGGGCGTGGCCGCGGAGGTCGCCGAGCCATCCGACCACCACGAGTCGGCCACCGTCGGGGGTGTACGACGCGGTGGCGGCGTAGCCCTCGGCGAGAGCGACCACCCGGGGCTCGGCATTCCTCCCCGGTCCGGGACCGGGCCGGGCGTCGACCAGGTGGACCGCGCTGCGGATGTCGAGGTCGGCATCGCCCGCCTTCTTGGCGGTGAAGGCGAGCGTCCGCCCGTCCGGGGACCAGGCGGGGCCGCGGGCGTGCTCGCCGAGCGCGGTCAGCGCCCGGACCTGCGTCGAGGTGAGGTCGAGCACGTGGATCTGGGTGCGGACCCGGCGGACGAACCCGAGACCGTCGCTGTGGTAGTCGACCCCGTCGGTGACGATCGGCGCCGACCGCCGTCGCTCTCGAGCCGCGTCGTCCTCGCCCTCGATGGCGGCCGGATCGACGGGTGCGCTGAACGCGATCCGGGTCGAGTCCGGGCTCCACACCGGCGCGCCCGCGCCGAGCGGCAGCGCGGTGAGTCGGCGTGGCTCGCCACCGGCGGTCGGCAGGAGCCAGAGCTGCTCGTCGCGGGTGAAGGCGAGGTGCCGGCCGTCGGGGCTCCAGGCGGGCGTGTCGTCGGTGGTGCCGTGGGTGAGCGGGCGCGGACCCGCGTCGTCGTGGTCCGCCCGGCGGGTCGGGGCGATCCACAGCGAGGTGACCGCCGTGTCGGCGGCGAGGTCCTGGCGCCGTACGACGTAGGCCACCCGGCTGCCGTCGGGGGAGAGGGTCGGCTGGGATGGCACCACCAGGTCGGCCAGGTCGTCGATGCGCAGGGTGCGGGTCATGGCTTCTCCCGAGGTTCGCGCACGGCGCCGGGGATCGCGGCCAGCAGCTCGCGGGTGTAGCGGTGCGACGGGTTGCCGAGCACCTCGGCCGTCGGTCCCTGCTCGAGGATCCGCCCGTCCGACATCACCGCGACCTGCGAGGCGACGTAGCGCACGACGGCGAGGTTGTGGGAGATGAAGAGCATCGCCAGGCCGAGCTCGCGCTGCATCTCCCGGACCAGGTTGAGCACCGCCCCCTGGACCGACACGTCGAGGGCGGAGGTGATCTCGTCGGCGATCACCACCGACGGCCGGCCGGCCAGGGCGCGTGCCAGGGCGACCCGTTGGCGCTGCCCGCCGGAGAGCTCGCCGGGCAGGTGTCCGGCTCGGTCGGGGTCGAGGTGGACGAGCTCCAGCAGCCGGGCGATCTCCGCCTTCCGGTCCGCGCGCGAGATCCGGACGGGGATCGCCT
The DNA here is from genome assembly GCF_047606145.1 of Nocardioides sp. GTDB lineage: Bacteria > Actinomycetota > Actinomycetes > Propionibacteriales > Nocardioidaceae > Nocardioides. Next base: position 7,888 of record NZ_JASGET010000138.1, read on the forward strand.
CGGCGATGCTCTCGCCGATCGTCATCCGGGGGTCGAGGGAGGAGAACGGATCCTGGAAGACCAGCTGCACGCCTCGATGACGACCGCGGTGGCGGATCGGCCTGCCGTCCAGCAGGATCCGCCCGCCGTGCAGCGGTGCCAGCCCGACCACCGCCCTGGCCAGCGTCGACTTGCCGGAGCCGGACTCGCCGACCAGGCCGACCACCTCGCCGTCGGGCACGCTGAGACTGACGGAGTCGAGCACGGTGCGCTGGGCGTATCGGACGGTGACCCTCTCGACGTCGAGCCGGCTCACGCCGCACCACCCTTGGTCAGGCGCAGGCCGGTGGGCTCGCCGGACCGCTGCTCGTCGGCGTGCCAGCAGGCCACCCGGTGGCCGGCCGGGTCGCTGCGCAGCACCGGGTCCTCCTCGCGACAGCGGTCGGTGGCCCACGGACACCGGGCGGCGTATGCACAGCCGACCGGGACGTGGGCCGGGTCGACCGGCTGACCGGGGATGGTGGCCAGCGGCTCGGTGGGGTCGGTGGCCATGTCGGGGACCGCGGCGACGAGTGCGCGGGTGTAGGGATGGCGGGCGCGGGTGCGCAGCTCGGCCGCCGGCAGGTCCTCGACGATCCGGCCGGCGTACATCACCAGCACCCGGTCGCAGACCTCCGCCACCACCGAGACGTCGTGGCTGATCAGCAGCAGTGCCGCGTTCTCCTCGCGGCGTATGTCCCGCAGCAGGGCGAGCACCTGGCGCTGCACCGTCACGTCGAGCGCGGTGGTCGGCTCGTCGGCGATGATCAGCCGTGGGCTGCCCATCAGCCCCATCCCGATCATGGCGCGCTGCCGCATGCCGCCGGAGAACTCGTGCGGGTACTGCCGGGCGCGGCGCTCCGGGTCCTGCACCCGCACCGCCCGCAGCCGGTCGACCGCGCGCGCGAACGCCGCACGGCGGGAGAGCCCCTGGTGTTGCCGGCCGACCTCGGCCAGTTGGCTGCCGATCCGCATGACCGGGTTGAACGAGCTCATCGGATCCTGGAAGACCACCGCCAACGAGGTGCCCAGCAGGACCGGGTCGATGCTCCCTCGCAGGTCGGCGCCGCAGAACCGCAATCGCTTCGCCGCCACCCGCCCGGGCTCCTCGACCAGGCGCGCGATGGCGAGAGCGGTCAGCGACTTGCCGGAACCGGACTCGCCGACCACGCCGACCGCCTCGCCGGCGTCGATCCGCAACGAGATCCCGCGGACCGGCCTGGTCACTCCGGTGGGAGAGGGAAAGGCGACGCTGAGGTCGCCGACCTCGAGCAACGGCTCGGCGGGGTCGGCAGTGGTGGCTCCCCTGTCGTCGCCTCTGTCGGTGTCGCCGTCTCGCCCGGGGCCGGGCCATGCCCGCCCGCGCACGCTCGGGTCGCCGAAGGTGCCCGCGACGGCCTCGCCGGTCAGGTTGAACGCCAACCCGGCGAGGATCACGGCGATGCCCGGCGCCAGCGCCGCCAGCGGGTGGGTGTAGATGCCCGACAGACCGTCCTGCATCAACCGGCCCCAGTCGTAGTCGGGTGACTGGACACCGAGGCCGAGGAAGGAGAGTCCGGCGAAGCTGAGCAGCACCCCGCCGGCGGTGACGGTGGCGTTGACGACCAGTGGCTCGGCGATGTTGGGCAGCACGTGACGGACCACGATCCGCACCGGGTGGACGCCGGCGATCCGGGCGGCCGCGACGAAGTCCCGCTCCGCGACCCCGGCGACCAGGTTCTGGACCAGCCGGGCGAAGGCGGGTGCGATGGCGACGCCGATCGCCAGTGCGGCGCCCCTGGCGCCGACGCCGAAGACCACGGCGAAGAAGAGCACCAGCAGCAGGCTCGGGAACGCGACCAGGATGTTGACCGCCGCGACGACCAGGCGCCCTGCTCTGCCGCCCAGGAGCAGCGGAGCGATCCCGAGCACGAGGCCGAGCAGCACGCCGAGGGCGGTCGCGAGCAGGGCCAGCACGAGGGAGAGCCGGGTGGCGACCAGCACCCGGAAGAAGAGGTCGCGGCCCAGATTGTCGGTCCCCACCCAGTGCTGGGCCGAGGGCCCGCCGAGCAGATTGCCGGTGTCGACCGTGCTGGCACGATCGCCCCACAGCAGGGGTGCGAGGAGCGCGAGCAGCGCCAGCAGGGTCAACAGGCCGAGGCCGATCCGACCGACCGGGGTGCGCAGCAGGCGCAGGAGACGACCGCGCATCACGTGTCCCCGATCGTGGAGCGGGGGTCGATCGTCGCGAGCGCCAGGTCGACCAGGGTGTTCACCACGAGCACGATGGCGCCGTACACCAGCACCGTTCCCTGGACCATCGGGTAGTCCTTGGCCACGATCGAGGAGACGATCGTGCTGCCGAGCCCGGGCCAGGCGAAGACGTTCTCGACCAGCACCGTGCCGGCGATCATCGTGCTCAGCAGCATGCCGCCGAGCGTGAGGGTGGCCGTGACGGCGTTCGGCAGCGCGTGCCGCAGCGTGATCCGCAGCGGTGGCAGTCGCTTGGCGCGCGCGGTGCGGATGTAGTCGGTCTCCAAGACGGCGAGCATCTCGACCCGCACGATCCGGGCCAGCACCGCCGCCGGCCCGATCGCCAGGGCGAGCACCGGCAGCAGGTAGGAGTCCGGGCCCTCGCGACCGGCGACCGGGAGGACCCCGAGGTTCACCGCGAAGACGGCGACCAGCGCGACGCCGAGCAGGAAGTCGGGGATGGAGCCGAGCACGACGCTGGTGCCGGCGAAGGCGAGCTCGGTACGGCGCCGCCGTCCGCGGCGGGTGGCGACCGCGAGCGCGACCCCGACCGGGATGGCGATGGCGAGCGCGACCAGGAACGCCAGGACGGCGAGGGAGGCGGTCGCCGGCAGCCGCTGCCCGATGGTCTGGGCGACCGGGAGCTCGGTGGCGATCGACTCGCCGAGGTTCCCGGTGAACAGGTGTCCGAGGTAGTGCAGGTACTGGGTGAGCAACGGGTCGTCGAGCCCGAGCTCGGCCCGCTTGGCGGCGACCAGGTCGGCCGGTGCGGTCATGCCCAGCGCCGCTCGGACCGGGTCGCCCGGCACCAGATGGATCATCAGGAACGAGGCCGTCACCAGCACCCAGAGCGAGACCAGCAGCCGCCCGGCCCGGCGCAGCGCGAAGCGGGTCCATCGCCCGCCGACGCGCAGCCCGTCCGGCGGCGTGACGGGCGGCGCGACCGGATCCGGGGCGGTTGCCGGTGTCAGTGCTGTCATGGGGCTGTCATGGGGCTGTCATGGGCGGGGGGATGGGCCTCGGTGGTTCTCGGCCGCTCAGCCGAGCATCTTGATGCTGGTCGGGACGATGAACCCGGTCACGGTGAGCTCGGCACCCTGGTGGAAGGTGGGCACGACGCTGTTGGCGAACGGCACCACATCGGCGGCCTTGAAGAGCGCTGCCTCCGCGGACTGCCAGTCGGCGCAACCGGCGGTGCCGCTCATGGCCATCGCCGCCTTCACCTCGGTGGTGTAGTCGGCGTTGTCGATGCTGGCGAAGTTGTTGCCGCCGTCCTGGACGCTGGCACCGGAGTAGAACGGGACCAGCTGGTCCGGCGTACTGACGTTGATCGGCTCCCAGGCGATGTCCCAGTCCCCGGTGCCGAACAGCGTCGGCTGCAGCTCGGTGGTGGTGGCCGACTTGGCGGTGACGTCCACCCCGAGCTTCTTCCAGGCCGCTGTGGCCAGTTCGGCGGCCGCCGAGCCGCCGCTGCCCAGCACGCTGTCGTAGAGGAAGGTGACCGAGAGCTTGCTCCCGTCCTTGCTCAGTACGCCGTCCGAACCCTTGGTCCAGCCGTCCTTGGCGAGCGCGGCCGCGGCCGCGGAGGTGTCCAGTGCGGGCACGTTGCCCTTCACCGAGTTGCCGGTGCAGGCCGCCGGCGCGACCACGGCGAGTCCGGTGGCGGCGGTGCCGGTGCCGGAGGTGATGACGTGCTGCATCTTGGTCAGGTCGAGCACCTCGGTCAGCGCCTTGCGCACGACCGGGTCGCTGGTGACGTGTCCGGAGGCGTGGTTGTACCACTGCTCGCCGGTGAGCATCTCGGTCTTCGCGGCGTCCACGCCGGCACTCGTCAGCCGCGCGGCGTCGGGGCCGAGGATCTGGGCGGCGTTGAGCTGTCCGCTGAGGATCTCGTTGGCTGCTGTGGTCTCGTTGGTCACCACCTTGACCTCGATGGTCGCGGGGGTGCCGCTGGCGGAGGTCTTGGCGCCGTCGGGGCCCCAGGCGTAGTCCTGCCGGACGGTGTAGGTGTAGTGGTCGCCGGGTACCGCCTGGGTGAGTGTGTAGGGACCGGTGCCGTCGGTCGTCGACTTCAGGCTCGACCGGTTCTTCAGTCCCGACTCGCAGACCATCGGCAGGTTGGCCAGGCCCTGCAGCAGGAACGGTGCGGCCGCAGCGAGCTTGACCGTCACCGTCGAGCCGGCGGCGGTGGCGGTCGCGCCGGCCGGTACGAAGGTGCCGAGCAGCGGGCTCTTGCTCTTCGGATTCTCCACGTAGGTGATGTTGTCGGCGACCGTCTCGGCGGTGAACTCGGAGCCGTCCGAGCAGGTGACGCCGTCGCGGACGGTGAACGTGGCGGTGGTGCCGGCGACCTTCCAGGAGCTGGCCAGTTGCGGCTGGATCTTGCCGTCGGAGCCGACCGCGACCAGGGTGTCGTAGGCGAAATGGGAGAGCTGGATCGCGGCACTGACCACCGAGCCCTGCGGGTCGAGGGCACCGGGGTCGGTGCCGACGGCCACGGTGAAGGTCTTGCCGTCGGCGTAGGTGCTGTCCCCCGATGAGCCGGAGGAGCCCGACGAACCGGACGAGCCGCAGGCGGCCAGGCCGCCCGCGGTCACGCACAAGGCGAGCGCCAGGGCGCCTCCCCTCCCGATACGCGCATTCGAACGGATCGGCCTCATCGGCGTACCTCTTTCTGCAGGGAGCGTCAGTCGGCGCGCGCGACCACGCGGCCGTAGTGGACGTACTGGGCGCGCTCGTCGGCGGCGCCGAGGAACGTGAAGACCTGGTGCATGCCGTGCACCGGGTTGAGTGCGATGAAGGAGTCACCGGTCAGATGGACGAGCCGGTAGCGGACCGGCCGCTCGCCGATCTCGGCGAGGATGTCCTTCGGCTCACGGTCCAGCACCAGCGCCTCGCCGTCGCCCTCGGCGACCGTGATGTCGAAGATGGTGTCGGCGTAGTGGCCGACGAAGCGGTCGACATCGACCGCCTCTGGGTGGTCCGGCGGGGTCGGGGGCGCGGGCAGCACCACCCCCGTCAGATCGGTCAGCAGGCGGGCGACCACATCGTCGAACAGGCCGAGGACGTCGCCTCCGTTGGTCAGCAGCGCGACAGCGACGCCCTGCTCGGGGACGATCCTCAAGAAGGCGGCCTGACCGATGGTGCCGCCGTCGTGTCCGATCACGGTGCCCTGCGCGGTGTCGATCAGCTCCCAGCCGAGGCCCCAGGCGCTGCCCATCCCGGAGAGGACCGGGAGGTCGACCTGACGTTGCTGCATCGCGGTCACGGCGGCGGTCGAGAGGAGTCGGGTCCCGTCGACGGCGCGGCCACCGTCCAGGTGCATCCGGGCGAAGCCCAACAGGTCGCTCGGTGTCATCGCCAGCATGGCGCCGGCGGGTGCGTTCGAGCGGGCCAGCGCCCAGGTCGTGGTGGGGGTCGGGCGGTCGTCCTCGCCGGTGACGTGACCGACCGCGGCGCGGTGCAGGATCGCCTCGTAGGGGCTCGGGCAGACCCGGGGCAGCGCCAACGGTCGCACGATCCGCTCGGTGAGCACGGCGTCGTACGGCCGGCCGCGCAGCACCTCGACCAGTCGGCCCAGGATGACGAATCCGGTGTTGTTGTAGGAGAAGGTCATGCCCGGGGCGAAGAGCTGGGGCAGGTCGGCCAGGGTCGCGACGTACCTCTGTACGGCGTCCTCGCCGCGGCCGGTGTCGGTGAAGATGTCGCCCTCGAACCCGGCCGTGTGGGTCAGCAGGTGTCGCGTGGTGATCGTCTCGGTGGCGTCGGGGTCCGCGATGACGAGCTCGGGCAGATAGTCGCGCACCGGCCGGTCGAGGTCGAGCAGGCCGTCGTCGACCAACTGCATGACCAGTGTCGTGGTCCAGATCTTGGTGATCGAGCCGATCTGGAAGACGGTCTCGGGATCGACCGCGACCCCCGTGTTCACGCTGGTGACGCCCGCCGAGCCGCGGAGGATGTCGCCGTCGACGAGCACGGCGAGCGAGGCGCCGGGCACGTCGTGCTCGGCGACCAGCGCGGCGAAGTGCCGTTCGATCCAGCGGGCGGCGCCGGCGTTGTCCAGCGTGGGCATGTTGGCCACCGTAGGAACTCACCGGCACCATGTATTCGTCTGATCGGACAGTGGGAGACGGTCGTTGACTGTCCGATCCTCCAATGGAGGTCGACGGGTGGGCGCGGTTGGATGGTCGGGTGCTGATTCTTCGCGGTGGCCGGGTGGCGAATCCCGAGGTCGGTGCCGAGCGAGTCGCGGACGTGGCGGTCGCCGGCGGTCGGGTGGTGGCGATCGGGACCGATCTGCCGGCCGACGGTGCGCAGGTCGTCGAGGTCGCCGGGCTGGTGGTCGGACCGGGCTTCGTCGACCTGCACAGCCACGTGCACTCGATCGCCGGGCAGCGACTGCAGGCGCTCGACGGCGTCACCGCCGCCCTCGATCTCGAGGCCGGCCTGTTCCCGGTCGCACGGGCCTATGCGGTGGCCTCCGATGAGGGACGACCGCTGCACTACGGCTTCTCCGCCTCCTGGGCGGGCGCCCGCGCGCTGGCTCACCTCGGCACCTCCGCCGACGCCGATATCGACCGCACCCTGGCCGTCCTCGGCGATCCGGGGTGGCAGCGCACTTCGACGGCACCGGAGCGGGCGGCCTGGCTCGACACCCTGGAGAGCGAGATCGCCGACGGAGCCGTGGGGATCGGCGTACTGCTCGGCTATGCGCCGCGGTCGGATCCCGAGGAGTTCCTCGCCGTGGCGCGACTGGCCCAACGCACCGGCACCGCGACCTTCACCCACGTCCGTGAGCTCATCGAGGCGGACCCGGCCACCCCGATCGACGGCTCGCTGGAGATCGCCCGCGCCGCCGCCGAGACCGGGGCCGCGATGCATCACTGCCACGTCAACTCCACCTCGCGCCGCCACGTCGACCGCGTCCTGGGCCTGCTCGAGGATGCTCGCGCCGCCGGGTCGCGGGTCAGCGTCGAGGCCTATCCGTACGGCGCCGGATCGACGGCCATCGGCGCCTTCTTCCTCGCTCCCGAGCGGCTCGACGCGTGGGGGTTGGTGCCGAGCGACCTGACGATCGTCGCGACCGGCGAGCGGGTCGGTGACGCCGCCCGCCTGGCCGAACTGCGTGCCAGTGACCCGGGTCAGGTCTGCCTGGTCGCCTTCCTGGACGAGGATCGCCCCGAGGACGCCGCCACGCTGCGCCGGTCGCTGGCCTTCCCGGACGCGATCGTGGCCAGCGACGCGATGGCCGTGCTCTGGCCCGACGGCAGCCAGGAGAGCCGGGAGTGGCCGCTGCCGCCGGGTGGCCAGACCCACCCGCGGACCGCGGGGACCTTCGCCCGCTCGCTGCGTCGGATGGTCGTCGAGACCGGCGCCTGGAGCTGGCCGGAGGCCTTCCGGCGCTGCTCCTACCTGCCGGCCCGGGTGCTTGACGGCTTCGTGCCCGCGATGTCGACCAAGGGCCGCCTCGAGGTCGGTGCCGACGCCGACCTGGTGGTGATCGACCCGGCGCGCGTCACCGACCAGGCCACCTATCTCGACCCGGTGCGACCCTCACGCGGCATCGTGCACCTGTTGGTCGACGGCACGTTCGTCGTCCGCGACTCCCAGCTGCTCCCCGATGCCTTCCCGGGACGGCCGATCCGCGGGGTCGTCGGCGGGTGAGGCGGCCGGGGTCGTCGGCGGGTGAGGCGGGTGAGGCGGCCGGGGGAAGGCGGGTAACACGTCGTTCGGTGAAGTAGCAGCCTGCTGCAGCGCGCTGCTAGTGCGGCGAACAACGTGTTACCTCCCGGCGGGGCGGCTCGCCGACGGCTCGCCGAGGTGCGGCCGACGGGTGGCCGGGTCGGATGAACGGGTTTTCCGATGGACCCCTCGGCAGGTCGTGCGCCGATCCGGACGTGCTGCGGTGGATAAACAGCATAAAGTCACTAGGAATTAGTGAGTTATTGCCTCGTACCCGTCGACCTGCCAGGAGCACCCGGATGACCACCCAGACCCACTCCCCAGCCGAGACCACCCCACGCCCTCCCGCCGGGGGCGACCCGGTGCGGCCGGGCTCGCCCGAGCTGACCGCGCTGTTCGACCGGATCTCCGTGGGTGCGGACCTGCGAGACCGGGACCGCGTGGCCCCCTTCGAGCAGATCGCCTGGGTGAAGCAGGCCGGCCTCGGCCGTCTCCGCGTCCCGGTCGCCGAAGGCGGTGGCGGGGCGAGCCTGCGTGAGTTCTTCGCCGTCCTGATCGCCTTGGCCGAGGCCGACTCCAACGTCGCCCACATCCTCCGTACGCACTACTGGTTCGTCGAGCAGCAGCTGGTCGCGGTCGACCCCGACGCCCGCGCCCGGGGTCTGGCGATCATCAACGCCGACCAGCTGGTGGGCAACGGCTTCAGCGAGCAGAGCAAGCATGCGGTGGGCCTCCACTTCGACACCGCGATCGCCCCGCAGCCCGGCGGCGGGTACCGGCTGAACGGCGAGAAGTTCTACTCCACCGGCACGATGTACTGCGACTACACCCAGATCTGGGCGTCCGCGGGGGAGCACCGCATCGCCGGCGCGGTGGTGCCGATCACGCGCGCCGGAGTGAGCGTCGAGGACGACTGGGACGGATTCGGGCAGCGCCTGACCGGCACCGGTACGACCCGGCTCAACGACGTCGTCGTGAACGAGGAGGAGTACTTCGACCTCGGCGATCCGGACGACCAGCCGACCGGCTACATGGGTGCCTTCCTGCAGCTCTACCTGCAGGCGGTGACCGCCGGCATCCTGCGCAGCGTCCGCAACGACGCGGTCGCGCTCGTGCAGCGCCGTGCGCGCAACTTCAGTCATGCCGCCGCCGGCTCCGCGGCCGAGGATCGCCAGGTCCTCCAGGTCGTCGGCGAGATCGCCGCCGACGCGTTCGCCGCCGAGGCCATCGTGCTGGCGGCCGCCGACGCGATCCAGGCCGCCTTCGACTCCGTGGTCGACGGCCTTCCCGATCCGGCGATCGCCGAGGCTGCCCAGCTCGCCGCCGCCCAAGCCAAGATCGCCGTCGACCGGTTCTCCTACGCCGCGGCCGCGAAGCTGTTCGACGTCGGCGGAGCCTCCGCGACGCAGAAGGTCTACAACCTCGATCGGCACTGGCGCAACGCGCGGACCGCCTCCACCCACAACCCGACGTTCCTCAAGGCGTCGGCGGTGGGCGACCACTTCGTCAACGGTGCCTCCTTCCCGGGCAACGCCTACTTCTGAGCGACGAGATCGGGAGAGGACACCGAGATGTCATCTGTGGGGCTGCTCTTCGTAGGCGCGGCGCTGTTCGTCAACGGCCTGCTCTTCCTCGGCCAGACCGACGCCAAGACGGCGGGCGTCTTCAACCTGTTCGTCGGTGCGCTGCAGACCGCGATCCCGTTCTACCTGATCGCCACCGCCGACGATCCCGACCAGATCCTGAGCGCGGCCGGGGTCTTCATGTTCGGCTTCACCTATCTGTACGTCGGCATCAACAACCTGTCCGGCTTCGACGGCAACGGACTCGGCTGGTACTCGGCCTGGGTCTCGCTGATGGCCGCCTGCTTCGGGGTCACCAACATCGTGCGGTTCGACGACCTGGCCTCCGGGCTGCTGTGGTTCCAGTGGTCGGTGCTGTGGGGGCTCTTCTTCGTCGTCATCGGTCTCGGCCGGGCTGAGTGGACCGGGCTCGCCGGCTGGCTCACCCTGGTGATGGCCTTCACCACGTGCACCATCCCGGGCTTCGTCTATCTCCTCGGGGAGACCGTGCCCGCCTGGCTGATCGCCGCCTCGATCGTCGCCACCGTCGTGGCGGTCGCGCCTCAGGCCATCCGGGTGGCCACCGGCCGCGACGTCCCTCCGTCGGCCCTGGAGCCAACCGCGGCGACGACCGGCGCCCACCAGGGATGACGGCCTCCGGCTCCGGCTGAGGAGGGGGGTAACACGTTGTCCGGAGGGGTAGCAGCCTGTCGCAGCAGGCTGCTACCTGGGCGAACAACGTGTTACCCCCCCAACAGGGACCCCCAACATGCATGGATGGTGGCCCCGGCGCGAGCGCTTCCTCTCGCTGAGTGAGACGATGCCGGGGTGGCGGGCAACACCGGGGAGCCGGGAGCGAGTGTCGCGGGGCGGGTGGTGGCGGTGCTGCGGGCCTTCGACGAGGACCATCCCCGGCTGCGCGCGACCGAGATCGCCCGGCGGGCGGGGCTGCCGCTGCCGACCGCCCATCGGCTGGTGCAGGAACTGGTGGCGCACGGTGCGCTGAGCAGGGTGGGCCAGGACTACGTGGTCGGCCGACTGTTGTGGGACGTCGGCCTGCTGGCGCCCGTGCCGGCCCAGCTGAGGGAGGTCGCCTCGCCGTTCCTGCACGACGTCTACGCGGCCACTCTCGCGACGGTCCACCTGGCGGTGCGCGACGGCGACCAGGCGCTCTATCTGGAGCGGATCACCGGTCGGGCGACCGTTCCGGTGGTCAGCAGCGTGGGCGGCACCCTGCCGCTGTACGCCACCGGGGTGGGGAAGGTCCTGTTGGCCCACGCCCCGGACGACGTACGACGCCGGGTGCTGGGCTCGCTGACCCGGATCACGCCGTACACCATCACCCAGCCCGGCCGGCTGCGCGACCAGCTGGACCGGATCGTGCGCGACGGCTATGCCACCACCGAGGAGGAGATGACCCGCGGCGCCTGCTCGGTCGGGGTGCCGGTGCGGCAGCGCGGCGAGGTGGTGGCCGCGGTCGGAGTGGTGGCCGCCTCCCTGGCTCGGGACCGCGATCGGGCCGCGCTGCAGGTGGCGGCTCAGGGCATCGGGCGGCAGCTCAATCTGCTGCCGTCTCTCACTGGATGAGAGGCAGCGCTGGAGGTGCCGTCGGTCACAGCCGTTCAATGTGACCATGCCCACCACGCTTCGCACCCAGGTCGCCATCGTCGGCGCCGGCCCCGCCGGCATGCTGCTCTCCCATCTGCTCGCCGCCCGCGGGATCGAGTCGGTCATCGTCGAGGCACGCTCGGAGGAGTACGTCGCCGCCCGCATCCGTGCCGGCATCCTGGAACACTCCACCGTCGAGCTGCTCCGCTCGGTCGGTCTCGCCGACCGGCTCGAGCGGGAGGGTGACGAGCACCGCGGGATCTACCTGCAGTGGCCCACCGAGCGGCACCACATCGACTTCGTCGACCGCACCGGCCGCAGCGTGTGGGTCTACGGGCAGACCGAGGTGCAGAAGGACCTGATCGCGGCCCGCAACGCGGCCGGGCAGCAGGTGTACTACCAGGCGAGCGAGGTCGTGCCGCACGACGTCGAGTCCGAGACGCCGTACGTCACCTTCACCGCGGGCGGCGTGGACCACCGACTGGAGGCCGCCGTGATCGCCGGTTGCGACGGCTCGTTCGGACCGAGCCGCAGCGCGGTGCCGGCCGAGGTCACCCAGACCTGGGAGCGGGTCTATCCCTACTCCTGGCTGGGGATCCTGGCCGACGTCGCGCCGTCCACCGACGAGCTGATCTACGCCTGGCACCCGGACGGGTTCGCGATGCACTCGATGCGCTCGGCCACCGTCAGCCGGCTCTATCTGCAGGTCCCGAACGGCACGCCGATCGAGGAGTGGAGCGACGACCGGATCTGGGAGGCGCTCGCCACCCGGCTGGGCCACGGCCAGGACGGCTGGAAGCTCAACCCCGGCCCGATCACCGACAAGTCGGTGCTGCCGATGCGGTCCTACGTGCAGACCCCGATGCGACACGGCCGGCTCTTCCTCGCCGGCGACGCCGCCCACATCGTCCCGCCCACCGGCGCGAAGGGGCTCAACCTCGCCGTCGCCGACGTGGCGTTGCTGGCGCCCGCGCTGGCCGACCTGGTGGGCAGCGGTGACGCCCGGCTCGCCGACGCCTACTCCGATCGGGCGCTGCGCCGGGTCTGGCGCTGTGAGCACTTCTCCTGGTGGATGACCACCATGCTGCACACCAGTGGCGACCCGTTCGACGCCCAGCTCCAGCTCTCCCAGCTGCGCTGGGTCTGCTCGAGCGAGGCCGGCGCGACCGGCCTGGCGGAGAACTACGCCGGACTGCCGATCGGTTTCTGAGCGTCCGAGCCCGCGCCGTCGAGCCGATGCGGGTGACGGTTCCCTAGGTTGGGCTCATGGCCGCAGAGGCGACGACCTACCGCTACGTCCGACTCATCCTGCTCGCGCTGCTGTTGGCGCTGGCGATCTCGGTCGCGGCCGAGACCGTCCGGACCGGCTGGCAGACCTCGATCAGCGCCTACTACTACACCGCGGCGGGCCCGGTCTTCATCGCCGTGCTGTGTTGCGTCGGTGCGTGCCTGGTCGCGTTGCGGGGCCTCACCGACGCCGAGGACGTCTGCCTCAACCTGGCCGGCATCTCGGCGCCGATGGTCGCGTTCGTCCCCACCCCCGAGCTGGGGCGTGCGCCGGACGAGCCCGCCATCGCCAACAGCGCGCTGACCTATCTGGTCGTGCTCGCGGTCGGCTACCTGGTGGTGCTGGTCGCCGTGGTGCGGCGGCGCTCCCACGGCGGGCCCGCACCGACGCTGTGGAGTGTGCTGGGGCTGATCTCGATCCCGGCGGCGTGGGTAGTCGGCGTCGTCTGGATCCTGGTCGACCGCGACTCCTTCGCCACCCATGCCCACGCGCTCGCCGCGGTCTTCACCTTCCTCCCGTTCGTCGGGGTGGTGCTGCTCAACACCGACTGGGGCGTGCGGGTACTGGCTTGGCAACCGGCCGCGAAGGGGAGCCGGTACGACGTCGGGTACTGGTCGGTCCTCGCCGCGATGGCGCTGGCCGCGGTCGTCTTCGCGGCACTGTGGTCCTGGGACTACGCCCTGCTCGGCCTGGAGATCTCGCTGTTGTTGCTGTTCGCGGCGTTCTGGGTGCTGCAGTCGATCGGCGTGCCGGTCCCGGGCGCCGACCCGGATCGTCGTACGTCGTGAGGGCCGGGCCGGCCGCCCGGCCCTCAGTCGACCAGGAGCACGTGCAGGTTCCGTGGTCCGTGCACGCCCTCGACCCGCTCCAACTCGATGTCGCTGGTGGCCGACGGCCCGCTGATCCAGGTCAACGGACGACCCGACGCCACGGCCTCGGAGAGTCGGGCGACGGCCTCGGGCACGTCGCCGACCAATTGGTCGAGCCGGACCACGCAGACATGGAGATCGGGCACCAGGGAGAGCGCCCGTCGGCCCTGGTCGGCGCCGTGGTCGAGCACGATCGTGCCGGTCACCGCGATCCCGACGGCAGCAGCGGTGACCACGGCGTCGGTCGCGTCGAGCTCGGCGGCGCTCAGGGTGCCGTCGTCGACCACCACCTCGACGTCCACGACGGTGGAGAGCCACTCCGGCTCCAGTCCGGGCGGCACGACGACCGCGCGGGCCGGTCCGAGTGCCCGGCCGACCGCAGCCGGCAAATCGGCCGCGGCCACCCGGTCGACGACGGCCCGGTAGTCCTCGACCCGCTCGACGAAGAGTCCGGCGACGTCCTCGATCCCGGTTGCCGGGGCGCCGTAGGTCCACTCGGCCGGCGATGGGAACGGCGACGGCGCCGGCCGCGGTACGTCGCCCAGGGCCGCGCCGATCCGGCCGAGGATCTCCGCACGCGCGCTCATCCGCGCCCCTCCTTCTCCCACCAGGTCCGGAAGGTCTCCCGCGGCGGCACCGGTGCGTCCCGGGCATCCGACCAGGCGGGCACGCCAGGGATCCGGGTCAGCGCGTCCTTCCGGCCGAGCATCCTGCCGGCGGTCTCGGCGGCCCTCTGCGCCGCCTCGAAGCGCTTGGCGTCGGAGAACATCCAGGCCGCTCCCCTCATCGCGAGCTGCTCGCCGGAGGGGACGCCGCCTCGCTTCTCGTCCACCACCCGGGTGCGCAGATGCACCAGCAGCTCGGGGATGTCGATCCGCACCGGGCAGGCGTCGAAGCACGCGCCGCACAGCGAGGAGGCGTACGGCAGTGACTTGTCGATCGGCGAGGCCGTGCCGCGCAGCTGCGGGTTGAGCACCGCGCCGATCGGCCCGGGATAGACCGAGCCGTAGGCGTGTCCACCCACCCGCTCGTAGACCGGGCAGACGTTGAGGCAGGCCGAGCACCGGATGCAGCGCAGTGCCTGCCGGCCGACCTCGTCGGCCAGGGCCGCCGTACGCCCGTTGTCCAGCAGTACGACGTGCACGTCCTGCGGTCCGTCGCCGGGTGTCACCCCGGTCCAGGTCGAGGTGTAGGGGTTCATCCGCTCCCCGGTGGAGGAGCGCGGCAGCAGCTGGAGGAAGACCTCCAGGTCGGCGGGAGTGGGCAGCACCTTCTCGATCCCGACCACACTGATCAGCGTCTCGGGCAGGGTGAGACACATCCGGCCGTTGCCCTCGGACTCGACCACCACGAGCGTGCCGGTCTCGGCGACGGCGAAGTTGGCCCCGGAGATGGCGACCCTGGCCCGCAGGAACTTCTCCCGCAGGTGCACCCGGGCGGCCTCGGCCAGGGCCCGGGGCTCGGCGGTCAGGCCGTCCGGTGCGGGTGTGCCGACCTTGCCCATCTCGTGGGTGAAGATCTCCTTGATCTCGGCCCGGTTGCGGTGGATCGCGGGGACCAGGATGTGGCTGGGCCGGTCGTGGCCGAGCTGGACGATCAGCTCGGCGAGGTCGGTCTCCCAGGCGTCGATCCCCGCTGCCGCCAGCGCCTCGTTGAGCTCGATCTCCTGGGTCGCCATCGACTTGACCTTGACCACCTCCTCCGCACCGGTCTCCTCGACCAGCCCGGTGACGATGGCGCAGGCCTCGGCGGCGTCGCGGGCCCAGTGCACCCTCGCTCCGGCCCGGGTCAGCGACTCCTCGAGCTGGAGCAGGTAGTGGTCGAGGTGGGTGAGCACCTCGTCCTTGATCGCGGCGCCGGCCAGGCGCAGCTCCTCCCAGTCGTCGACCTCGCCCACCACTCCGGCCCGCTTGTCCCGGATGGTGTGGGTGGCGTGATGCAGGTTCTTGCGCTGCTGGGAGTTCTGCAGCGCCTGCGCGGCGGCGGCCGGGAACGCGGGCATCCCGACGAAGGTTCCGCTCATACCGCCGCCTCCGTCGCGGCGAGGCACGGAGACGGACGCGGCGGCCTGAGGTCGTCCGTCGCTCGCTGACGCTCACTCATGCCGGCGCACCTTCGGCCAGGGCCTGTGCCATCTCGGCGGCCACGTCGGCCTCGGTGCTGGCCAGGATCTCGGCCAGGTGCATCACGCGTACGCCGGCACGCTGCCGATGCAGCAGGCCGCCGATGTGGGCCAGACAGGAGTTGTCGCCGGCGACCAGGACGTCGGCCTCGGTCTCCCGGACATGCCGGGCCTTGTCGGAGCCCATCGCCACCGAGGTGTCGGCGTTCTTGACCGCGAACGTGCCGCCGAAACCACAGCACTCCTCGGCTCCCGGGAGCTCGACCAGATCGATGCCGCGGACCGCTCGCAGCAGCCGCAACGGCTTGTCGGCCACCCGCAGCATGCGCAGGGAGTGGCAGGTCGGGTGATAGGTGACCCGATGCGGGAAGGTCGCGCCGACATCGGTCACGCCGAGGACGTCGAGGAGGAACTCACTGAGCTCGTAGACCTTCCGCGAGCCGGTGGCGGCCCGCTCGGCCAGCGCCGGCCGGTCGCAGGTCCGGGCGATCATCTGGTGCTGGTGACGCACCGAGCCGACACAGGAGCCGCTCGGCGCGACCACCGCGTCGTAGGAGTCGAAGACGTCGGCGAAGCGCTCGACCAGCGGCAGTGCCTCACGGGTGTAGCCGGTGTTGGTGAACATCTGGCCGCAGCAGGTCTGTGCCCTCGGGAACTCGACGGTGCAGCCGAGCCGCTCGAGCAGTCGTACGACGGAGCGTGGCGTCTGTGGCCACATGGTGTCGTTGAAGCAGGTGGCGAAGAGCGCGACCCGCACCCCGGTGCCCGGCAGGTCAGTCATGGGCGAATCTCCGATCTCGGCCGACATCCTGTGGTCAGACCACATGATCCGACAGTAGGGTGACCGCGAACGTCCGGTCAAGCCGGGGCGGTGGGAGGCCGGCTCCCGGACACGGAGACGCGGAGACACGGAGACACGGAGACGCGCAGCGACCTGCAGGGAGAGACGAGGACGAGATGGCCGAACTCGCCGCGGCGCCGGCACGGGCGTATCGGGTGGTGCTCGACCTGGTCGAGGACCGGATCCTGGACGGCTCACTCAAGGTCGGCGACCGGCTCCCGGCCGAGCGCTACCTGGCTGCGTCGCTGCAGGTCTCCCGGGCCGCCGTACGGGAGGCGATCCGGACGCTCGAGGCACAGGGTGTGGTGCGTGCCGGGGTGGGGTCGGGGCCGGAGGCCGGCACGGTGGTGACGGCGCTGCCGTCGGCGGCTCTCAACCGCCTGCTCCGGTTGCACGTCGCGCTGGGCAACTTCGCCCTCGACGACGTGGTGGACTCGCGGGTGATGCTGGAGCGCTCCTCGGTCGCCCTGGCCGCCGAGCACGGCACCCCGCCGGCACGGGCCGGGCTGCTCGCTCTGCTCGACGAGCTCGAGGCGACGGCGGACCGGGCGGCGTACAACGAGCTCGACGCCGCCTTCCACATCGCGCTGGCCGAGGCCGGCGGCAACCGGCTGATGGCCGACATGACCGCCGCCATCCGGGACTCGACCAGACGTCCGATCCTGCGGGGACTGGAGGCGTTGGGCGAGGACTGGCTGCGGGTGCGCGCGGGCCTGAACGCCGAGCACCGCGAGATCTACGCGGCGGTGGCCGCCGGCCGACCGGCGCGGGCCGCGGATCTGGTCGAGGCGCACATCCGTGGCGCGGCCCGCTGGCTCTGACCGGTCGGCGACGCGGGGGACCGCATCACCGCGCATCCGTCGCGCATCCACGACGGATCGGCCTGGACCGGCTGGACCGGCTGGACCGGCCTGGATCGGCTGTGAATCGGCCATGAATCCGGTGCCGGCCGGGCTGGGACGAAGCCGGGCGTCGGGCTCGAGTGAGCCGGTGGGAACGGCGATTTCACCGGGTCGGGGAGCGTCGAATCGACCGCCTTCCAGGTTGGATCGATCCATTGTTCACCGGGGTGATCAATCACTCACGCTAGGTCTCGTCACGGGTCCGGACGGGCAAGACAAGTCCGGTAACGTGCCAGCAATCGGCGAGTCTGAAGGGTGTCGGAATGGTTGACGTGGAGCGGGTCCTGGATGAGGCGGGGCTCAAGAATCCGCATGTGCGTGACTATGTCGCGTACTGGGCAGAAGTGACCGGAGCCGACCGGGTCGAGGTAGTCAGCGCATCCGACGACGACCGGCTGCTGGCCGAGTCGCTGGCCGCCGGCGAGCTGTCGCCGGTGACGGGCGGACGCTACTTCAGCCGCTCCTACGCCAAGGACACCGCACGCTCCGAGGAGCGCACGGTGGTGGCCACCTCCGACGAGGCCGACAAGGGTGTCTACAACAACTGGCGGCCCGCCGAGGAGACCGTCGCGACGCTGACCGAGCGGATGCGCGGAGCCTCGGCCGGCAAGACGATGTACGTGATCCCCTACCTGATGGCGCCGCAGGGCAGCCCGCTGGAGGCGTACGCCGCCGGCGTGGAGCTGACCGACTCCCGCCCGGTCGTGCAGCAGATGATCCGGATGGCCCGGGTCGGCATCGACTACCTCAACGACCTGGCCGACCCCGACTCCTTCGTCCGCGCGGTCCACGTGACCGGCGACCTGCCGAACCTCGGCCAGGGCACCCCGGACGACCAGCGCCTGTTCGCCACGGTGGCCGACCGGCGCACGATCCTGCACTACGGCTCGTCGTACGGCGGCAACGCCCTGCTCGGCAAGATCGCGCACGGCCTGCGCCAGGCCTGCTATGACGGCAAGGACTCCGAGCGCTTCCTGGCCGAGCAGTTCCTGCTGCTCGGCATCACCGACCGGCAGACCGGCAAGAAGGTGCACGTGGTCGGCGGCTTCCCGTCGGCCTCGGGCAAGACGAACCTGTCGATGACGCTCCCGCCGGAGGCACTCGGGGATCGCTACTACGTCGAGTTCTACGGCGATGACATCGCCTGGCTGTGGGTCGGCGACGACGGCCGGATCTGGGCGTTCAACCCGGAGAACGGCGTCTTCGGCGTCGCCAAGGACACCAACGAGGACTCCAACCCGACCGCGATCGAGGCGATCAAGGAGGGCTCGGGCGCGATCTTCACCAACGTCGCCTACAACCCGAAGACCCAGGACGTGTGGTGGGAGGGGAAGACGAAGAACCCGCCCGAGGACGTCGATGGCTGGCTGGACTGGAAGGGGACCCCGATCGCCGATCGGACCCCGGAGCAGGCCGGCGAGCCGTGGGCCCACCCGAACAGCCGCTTCACCACCACCATCGCGAACGTGCCCAACGCCGCCGAGGGCTACGACGACCCCCGCGGCGTGCCGGTGGACGCCATCATCTTCGGCGGCCGCACCCGTGACCGCGAGCCGCTGATCCGTGCCATCACCGATGTCGCCGAGGGCGTCTACGACGGGATGACGCTGGGCGCCGAGGCGACCTTCGCGGCCGAGGGCGTCGAGGGCCAACTGCGCTACGACCCGATGTCGATGCGACCGTTCATGGCCTACTCCGAGGGCGAGTACGCCGCGCACTGGCTGCACATCATCTCCCACGCCACCAGCCAGCCGATCTTCGCGCACGTCAACTGGTTCCAGCGCGACCCCGAGGACGGCCACTACCGCTGGCCGGGCTACCGGGAGAACCTGCGTGCCCTGCTGTGGCTGATCCAGTACCGCGACGGTGAGGTCACCGGGGTCGAGTCGCCGGTCGGCGTACTGCCGGCGCGGGAGGAGCTGAACCTGGACGGCCTGGAGATCTCCGAGGCGGACCTGGACGCCATCCTCAGCATCGACATCGACCGTTGGCGTCAGGAGATGGGCTTCCGCGAGGAGCACCTGCGTCAGTTCGACGGTCTGCCCGAGGAGATCTGGGAGGCGCACCGCCGAGTGGCGGCGGCGCTGGAGGCTGCTGCCGAGGGCTGAGCCTCACTCGCGGCCTCACTCGCGCTCGGCGGCCGGACGGGCCGCGGGCAAGGTGAGCACGAACCGTGAGCCGCTGTCGGCGGCGAGCACCACGTCGCCGCCCAGCGAGCGGGCCACCCGGCGGGCGATGCCCAGTCCCAGGCCGGTGCCGTCGGCACCGCTGGTGCCCGGTCCGAAGACCGTGGCCCGCAGCGCGTCGGGGACGCCGTCGCCGTCGTCCTCGACGGTGACGGCGATCCGGCCGTCTCCGGTGGGGCCGATGCCGAGCCGGACCCGGCCGGCGGCGTGCCGGCAGGCGTTGTCGACCAACGGCGCGAGCGCGCGCACCACCAGGTCGGCCGGGGCGGCGATCTGCGGGCAGGCCGGCGCCACCCGGCTCGACAGGGTGAGCCGGGCCGGGATCAGCGGCTCGACCGCGTCGAGGACGTCGGCGGGGTCGGTGGAGGCCTCACCCCGGCCTCGCTCGGGGTGACGGGCGATCTCCAACAGGGAGGTGATCACCTCGCTCATCCGCAACGCGGCCTCGCGGATCTCCACCAGGTCGGCCCGGACGGCGGGGTCGCCGTCGGGACGCAGCAGCGCCAGGTCGGCGCTCGCCCGGACCGCGGTGAGCGGGGTGCGCAGTTCGTGCGCGAGCTCCGCGGTGAGCCGTTGCTCGGTGTGGATCGCCGCCGCCACCCGGTCCAGCAGGCCGTCGAGGGTCTCGCCCAGGGCGGCCAGCTCGGTGGTCGGCGGGCCGAGCTCGAATCGGTGGCTCAGGTCGTGTTCGCTCCATTCGGTGGCGCGCTCGGCCATCTGCCGGACCGGCCCGAGCGCCCGGCGGGTGACCAGATGCGTGATGGTCGCGGTCAGCGCCACCACCAGGGCGCCGAGGACCACGGTGGCGACCAGCGCGTACCGCTCGGAACGCTCATAGGGGCTGGCGTCCTCGCTGACCACCACCACACCGCGCTCGCCGGACCGGGTGGTGTAGGTGACCGCGCGCAGGTGCCAGTTGTGCACCGACTCGCTCGTCCGGGTGTGGCCGTCGGCCAGCGTGGCGGTGGCCAGCTCGTCGGCGTCGTGGCGCAGCTCGCGCTCGAGGGCGCCGGCCACCGGGTCGCCCTCGTCGTCGTACACCTCCGAGCCCGGCTCGAGGTCGGCCTTCGCCGCCTCGTCGGACTGTTTCAGGACGCCGAGGGCCGCATCGGCACGGACGCCGAGGGCCCGGTCGACGTCGCGGTGCGCGGTCAGCTCCAGGACCGCCTGGGTGCCCAGGACGAGCGCGATCATCACGCCGGCGGCCAGCAGTGCGGTCCAGGCGACCAGCTGACTGCGCAGTCCGAGCGGCCGCCTCATCGCAGCTGGAACCCGACCCCTCGTACGGTCCGCAGCTCCAGCGGCGAGCCGACCTGTTCGAGCTTGCGCCGGATCCTGGTGGTGTAGGAGTCGACGGTGTTCTCGTTGACGATCGCGCCGTCCGGCCAGGCGGCGGCGATGACCGCGCGGCGGCGCACCACCTCGCCCGGCCGGGAGGTGATCGCGGCCAGCATCCGGAACTCGGTCGGCGTCAGCAGCACCTCGGCCTCGCCGCAGACCACCGCATGGCGCGCCGGGTCGAGCGCCAGGCCGTTGGGGGTGGGAGCGCTGACCATACGGCCGCGCCGGGCCAGCGCCTCGACCCGCGCCACCAGCTCGGCCAGGTCGAACGGCTTGGCCAGGTAGTCGTCGGCGCCGGCGGCGAAGCCGGCCAGCTTCTCGTGCCGCTGCCCCAGCGCGGTCAGGAACAGCACCGGCGCCGCCTGCCCGGCGCTGCGCAGTGCCACGCAGACGTCGCGGCCGTCGGAGTCCGGCAGGCCGATGTCGAGGACCAGCACGTCGAGGGTCTCGTCGGTGGCGAAGAGGCGCAACGCCTCCCCGCCGTCGTGGGCGGCGGTGGTGCGGTGCCCATGCAGACGCATCCCCTCGGTCACCACCCGCCTGATCGCCAGGTCGTCCTCGCACAGGCCCAGATGCACCATGGCACCAGCATGCGCTCCCCACCTGACGACAACCTGACTCCCTGACTCACGTACTGACTCACGTATGTCGCCAGCAGAACGCGCGAGCAGGGCCAAATGGTGCCCTCAAGCACGCCGAGCAGAGGCAAATGGGTGCCGCAAGCACGCCGAGCAGAGCCAAGTGGTCCTCCTCCCGCACGCCGAGCAGAGGCAAATGGCTGCGGGTACCCCGGCCGCCGTTCGTCATCGCCGCCTAGCCTGGTGTCGTGTCGTACCGCCGCCACCAGCCCCTGCCGGCCGACAACCATGTCCACAGCGAGTGGTCGTGGGACACCAAGCGCGCCGACATGGCGGCGACCTGCGCCCGTGCGGTGCAGCTCGGCCTGCCCTCGATCGCGTTCACCGAGCATGTCGACCACACCGCTCGCTCGGCGCCGTTCGATGCCGAGGGCTACCTGGAGGCGATCGAGGTGTGTCGCGCGCGATTCGGCGGCCTGCGCATCCTCACCGGCGTGGAACTGGGGGAGGCGCACTGGAACCCCGCCGAGACCGAGGAACTGCTGGCCGGCGGACGGTTCGAGCGCGTCCTCGGCTCGCTGCACTCGGCCGGTGAGCTCGACGGGCACCCCGACTTCGCGGTCCTGTACGGCGCCCGAGCGCGCGAGCAGGTGGTGCGCGACTATCTGGCGGAGATCGAGAAGCTGATCACCGGCTTCGACGGGTTCCAGGTGCTCGCGCACATCGACTACCCCGCGCGGCGCTGGCCGGTGGGCGAGGACCGTTGGGACCCGCACGCCTTCGACCCCACCCTCTTCGAGGAGGAGTACCGCCACGTGCTGCGCATCCTGGCCGGCAGCGGTCGGACGCTGGAGTTCAACACCCGGATCCCGATGGACCCGTTGCTCCTGCGCTGGTGGTACGACGTGGGTGGGGACTCGGTCAGCTTTGCCAGCGATGCCCACGAGCCGGATCTGCTCGCGCACGGGTTCGCCGAGGCGGTGGCGGTCGCCTCTGCCGCCGGGTTCCGACCCGGCGCCGACCCGCTGGACTTCTGGCGTCGGGCGTAAGGCGGGTTCGACGGGGCGCCGGGCGGACGCCGGGCAAGTCCTCATGCGGCGGGTGAGCGGGGGTAGGCGGCGGGTGAGCGGGGGGTAACACGTCGTCCACCTAGGTAGCAGCCTGTTGCAGCACGCTGTTACCTAGGTGGTCAACGTGTTACCCCCGTCGCCGCCGGGCCGCCGCAAGCCAGCACGGAGCCAGCAGGGCCGACGGAGGATGTTGACAAGAATCGCCCTCGTGACGACCATCACGCCATGAAACCTTTCATCTTCGATGCGCCGGGCCCGGCGGTCGGGATGGGAGTGCCGTGACCGAGACCGGGAGCCGGCGGAGACTGGTCGAACAGGTGGTGCTGGCGGCCGTCACCGAGCATGCCGAGCTGAGCCGAACCGAGATCGCCCGGGTGACCGGCATCCCCCGGGCCACAGTCATCGGTGCGGTCGCGGCCCTCCTAGCTGACGGGTGTCTGGTCGAGGCGGGTCCCGACGCGGTCTCCGGTCGGCGCGGGCGGCCCGCCACTCGGCTCCGGCTGCCGCCCGAGCCGGGGTTGGTGGCGGTCGCCGACAGTTCCCAGGGCGTCGTACGGCTGGCCCTGGTCACCCCGGACGGGGAGGTGAGCGCGGCCGCCGAACGGCGCTACGACTGGCTGTCGCCGGGTCCGGAGTGGGTCGCCGAGTGTGGCTGTCTCGATGAGGTGCCCGCCGTGCTGCGGATGTACGACGAGCTGACCGCCGTGGTCGCCGAGCCGGTTCGCGCCGGGGCGATCGGCGTGTGGGGACCGTTTCGTCCCGGCCGTGGTTGGGAGGACGGCTGCACCGGGACGAGGCCTTCACCGCCACGGCGGACGGAGGGGCCGCCACGTATCGCGGTGCCCCGACACGATCCGGCGCCGGCGCTGGCCCAGGCATGGGGCTTCGAGGTACGCAGCGAGCGCGGACCCGTCTTGCGAGCGATGGGCGAAGCCACGGCCGGAGCCGCCATCGGCGCCGAGACGATGCTCTACCTGCAGGTCGCGGAGGTGCTCGCCGCGGCGATCGTGGTCGAAGGCCGGCCGTTCCACGGTGCCGGCGGGATGGCCGGCGAGCTGACTCATATCACCCTCGGCGACGCCGGACAGCCGTGTTTCTGTGGACGCCGCGGGTGTCTCGGCGCGACCGTCGGCGTCGGATACCTGGTCGACACGCTGCGTCCCGCGCTCGGTGCGGTCGGCATCGAGGACGTGCTCGTGCTCGCGGCCGAGGAGGACCGGAGCGTACGGCGGGCCTTCGATCAGGCCGGCCGGCAGCTGGGCCAGGCGCTGGCCAACTCGCTCGCGCTGCTGGATGCCGACCTGGTCGTCATCGACGCGGATCTGGACGCCGCCGGTCAGATGGTGGCCGAGGCCTTCGCCGAAACGGTCGCACTGGCCTATCCCGTCGGCAGTATGCACCTGCCCCGGGTCCGCGTCGGTGCCCTGCCAGGGACGTCGTACGCCGTCGGCGGAGCCGCGCTCTTCCGGCAGCAGCGGGTGCCGTCGCGGGGTCTCACCCGCTGACGGACTCGATGTCGTCGCTCCTCGGCGAGTGTGCCTCGGCGTACGTCTGGACGGCCCGGACGGGCCCGCCCACGTGAGCGAACCTCTGGCCGGTCGGGCTCCTGGGCCAGCAGATTCTCAATCTCCTCACACTTTTTTCCCAATATCGGGGGAGCCTGCCGTCGGCGGCAATTGGCGCGCCGCCAGCCGCGGATGCGAGCCGAATTCGGCGGCCCGAGGTCCGCGGCCCCGCTCATTCGACTCGCGATGAGCCGAAGCCCCGAATGCCCGGGCGGTGGGCCCGTTGACAAGCTCCGCCAGGAGTGACGACGATCACTCCGTCACCTTCTTTATGAATCGTTTCATTTCTCTTTCGATCGTCCTTCCCGGCGCCGGTGAGCGCTGCACAGAGAGGAGTTCGCCATGCCTGGCGAGCGAGGATTTCGGCTGCCCGAAAGAGCGGCGTTGATCCGCCCGACGGCCCTGCGTCGGGCCGTGCGCGGCGGTGTCGCGGTGGTGGCGGCAACAGCGCTGGCCGGGGCCGGACTCGGCCTGACGATGGACACCGCGACCGGCGCGCCGACGACGGCGACCATGCTCGCCACCGGCACGCCGGCGGCAGGCAGCACCATCGGTGCCTTCTTGGACCCGCAGCAGCCGGCCAAGACGATGGTGCGGATGTGGTTCCCGGACGCTCAGGCGGGCGATGAGACCAACGGCTATCTCGACCAGGTGGAGAACCAGATCAACGACCTGGCCGACGGTGGGTTCGGCGGCGTCGAGATCGCCTACCTCTCCGACCGACCCGCTGCGACCAATGACGACCTGGACGAACTCGGCTGGGGCACGAAGAACTGGCAGCGGATTGTGAAGACGGTGCTGAAGACTGCCAATGCCGAGGACCAGAAGTTCCAGGTGGACCTGACCATCACCGCGCACTGGCCGCCCAGTGTCAACAACATCGACTTCAACGACGATGGGGCGAGCCAGGAGGCGTCCCAGGCCTACACCAAGATCACCGCCGATGACCTGACGGCGGGGTCGATGGACCTGCCGCTGCCGGCGACGAAGACGAAGACGAAGGACAACAGCGGCGTCCCGTTCGTGTTCACCGACACGTACGACTCCTCGGCCATCGCGAAGGTCACCTCGGTCGCCGAGGACGGTACGCCGACCCTGGAGTTGGCCTCGTTGGCCGATGCCACCGGTGCGACCTCGAAGCGGACCGCGACCGAGGAGGAGGTCGCTGAGGGGAACTACATCCGCAAGGGCGGCAAGAACTACGCCGGATCCGCGGCCGGGGTCCCCGATGAGGCCACCGCCGAGGAGCTCGGGGTCGACTATGACGATGACGTGGTCGCCTACTGGGGGCAGGACCCGGCCAGTGACGACTTCGACGGCAAGATCGATGCCGACGGCAACCGCAAGCGGATGGCGGACTGGCAGTACGACTACACCACCGACCTTTCCGGGCTCGACGCGCTCAGTGACTACACCCCCAGCAGTGGTGATGACCTGGCGGCCGGTGACTACGTCCTGATCGGGAACTACTACCGCGGCACCGGCCAGACCCAGTCCGGCGGGAGCAAGTACACCACCCAGTACAACCGGGCTGCGGCGACCAACTACTTCTCCAAGGCGGGGGTCCAGGCGATCTTCGATGCCTGGGATGACCACATCCTCGATCCGGAGATGAAGAAGCTGCTCAAGGCCAATGGTGGTGCGATCTTCGAGGACTCGATCGAGGGCAGTTTCTCCACCAAGCCGTGGACGAAGAACGTCACCGAGGCGGTGGCGGACAAGACCGGGCTGGACACCGGGAAGTATGCCTCGGCGTTGGTCGGGTCGGCGGTGAGCTTCGATGACACCGACGCGGTGGACCGGATCGGTGAGGACTATTCCGAGACCCTCGGCGACTTGTACGAGACCAAGCACGCCTCGCTGATCAGTGACTGGGCCTCGACGTTCGGCTACCAGTACCGCGCTCAGGCCTACACCCTCGACGGGCTGGACATCGGGGCTGCGGCCGAGGCGGTCGACGTGCCCGAGGGTGACAACAGCAGTGCCGGTGACGGTGTCCGCACCCTGTACGGCACGCTGAACATGGCCGACAAGGGTGACCTGCTCTCGATGGAGTCGGTGACTGCGACGGCCACCAAGCACTCGCCGTGGAGCCAGGTGCTGCGCCTGCTGAACGCTGACGCCTCCGACGGCATCAACCGGGTCATCCTGCATGGCAGCTCGTTCTCCCGGAGCTTCGACGCCGACTACAACGCCTGGCCGGGCTGGAACTTCTCGGAGTTCCTCGCCATGAACGGTCGGCAGGCGTGGTGGGATCAGGTCGGTGACTTCACCGGCTACGTGAATCGGATGCAGGCGGTGTTGCAGAGCGGGACCCGCAAGGTGGACGTGGCGATGCTGCTCGGCTCGGAGGATGGCTATTCGTTCACGAGTGGCAATGCGATGCAGGACGTGCTCGATCACGGCTATTCCTACAACGTGTTGACCGAGCCGATCTGGTCTGCCGATGGTGCTGAGGTCACCCAGGTGGATGGCCAGCCGGTGTTGAAGGCCGACGGCCCGGCGTACAAGGCGCTGGTGTTGGACGCGGCCGAGACGATGTCGCTCGATGGGATCGACCGGTTGCAGGCCTACGCCGATGCGGGTCTGCCGATCGCGGTGGTGGACAGTGACCCGTCCCGGGTCTATGGCACCGACGAGTCCGGGTCTGAGGACTTCGACCTGCAGGCGGCCTTCACCAAGCTGCTCGCTTCGGACTCGGTGACCACGCTGGACAGTCTCGATGAGGTGACCGGTTTTCTGACCGACCACGGCGTCAGTGCCGATGCGCAGTACGACGCCAAGCACCTCGAGGCCTCCCACATCGCCAACACCGAGGGCGACTACTACTACCTCTACAACGACGGCATGTCGGTGCTCAACGACGCCAGCGCGGGGGACACCACTCTCAACCTCTACGACGAGGCGGGCGACACCGAGGCGGGGGACACCCTGACCGTCGGCAGCGGCAGCACCGAGGAGACCGTGACCGTGGCCTCCGCCGAGGCCGCCGCGAGTGGAAGCAGCAGCTGTGTGCGCTCCGACGCGCTGAGCGCCTGCCCGATGGTCGTCACGCTGGACGAGCCGCTGAAGTATGACCACAAGGGGCTCGATGTCAGCGGCGGGACGCGCCAGCGCGGCGAGGTGGTCTCCAACTTCGACTCGACTTCGGTCACCCTGAAGGGTTCCGGTACGCCGTATGAGCTGGACCTCTCCACAGGTGAGGTGACGCCGATCGCGGAGTACACCACCGACGGGGACTCGGTGAGTTTCGATCTGGATCTGGGTGCCTCGGAGTCGACGGTGGTGGCGTTGGCCAACGACACCACTGGGTTCCCGCAGGCCGGTGCGGTGCATGCGGTGGCCAGCAGCGGTGGGTCGGTCTCCTATGACGCTGACGGCAACTTGCAGTTGACCGCGACCGAGCCGGGTGACTACACCGTCGATCTTTCCGATGGCACCACCAGGACGGTGAAGGTGGGTGCGGTGCCGGATGCGGTGGACCTGGCCGACGGCTGGGATCTCGGCATCGAGAGCTGGGGGCCGGATGCGGAGGCGGATGCGGTCAATCCGACGGTGTCGAAGAAGACCGATGTCTCCTTCGGCGATGTCTCGTTGGGTTCGTGGCTGGACACGTTGAGTCTGAGTGATGAGCAGAAGACCGCGCTCGGGGTGGACGGGATCGACGAGGTCTCCGGCAACGCGACCTACACCCGTTCCTTCACCCTGCCCGAGGACTGGGACGGGTCGAGCACCGGTGTGAGGCTGCGTCTGGAGCATGGCTATGACAACCTGACCGGGTTGAGCGTGAACGGTGACCAGATCGACGCGCTGAACCAGTTCAACGACACCGTCACCATCCCCGCCGATGTGCTCAAGGCCGGCGAGAACATCATCTCCATCGACCTGAGCACGTCTCTGGACAACCGGGCCGGCTGGACCACCGGGAAGCAGGACCAGGGCGTGACGGAGATCGGATGGTCCTCGACGGTCACGGTGCCGCTCGAGGCCGACGCCGGCACGGTGTCGACGCCGACCCTGAAGGTGTCGCCGGCCAAGGCCAACGGCCGCAACGGCTGGTACACCACGAAGGTGAAGGCGTCGGTCACCGGCGTCTCGGATGCGACGGTGCAGCTCAAGGTCGGCAGCGGTTCCTGGAAGCGGTACACCGGGCCGGTGACCGTCTCGGCTCAGGGCACCACCATGATCCGGGCTCGGGCGGTGTCTGGGTCGCAGGTCTCGGCGACGGCGTCGGCGAAGGTGAAGATCGACACCGTGCGGCCGAAGGTCAAGGCCAAGGTCACCAAGCCTCACACCACACCACACCGCACTCGGGTCGTGCGGCTGAGTGGCCGCGACGCGACCTCGGGGATCGCCAAGATCCGCTACCGGATCGGTCACCACGCCTGGAAGGTCTACCGGCACGCGATCACCGTCGCCAAGGGAACCACCGTCAGGGTCGCGGCCGTCGACAGGGCCGGCAACACCTCCGAGGCGACCGTCAAGACCCGCTGAGCACGTCCCACCCGGGCTGCCCCGACGGCAGCCCGGGTGAGCGCACCGTCGCGCCCGCCCACCCACAGGAGCAAGCCATGCCAGTTGACCGCCGTAGCCTGTTGAAGTCCGGCGGTGCCGCCGTCGCCGCCGGTGCCGTCACCACGATCGTCGCGGGGCGGGCCGATCCGGCCGCCGCCTCATCACCCCCCGGCAGCGCGGCCACCGCGGGGGCCGCATCCCGATCGAGCCTGCGCGGCTTCGCCGCCCCCGACGTCGCGGCGCGGCCCTGGTTCCGCTACTGGGTGCCCGGTGCGACGGTGAGTGCCGACGACGTCCGTGACGACATCCGCGCGATGGCTGCCGGTGGCTTCGGCGGCGCCGAGATCACCTACCTCTCGCAGTACGGCGTGACCGCGACAGCCGAGGACGACTTCGGCTCTCAGCCGTGGATCGACATCCTCACCGCGGCTCTCGACGAGCTGCGCAGGCACGGCATGCACGCCTCGATGCTCATCGGCCCCGCCTGGCCGGCCGCCGTACCGACGATCGTCCCGGACGACGCGGCCTCCTCCAAGGAGCTCCAGGCCGCGCACGTGGTGGTGGACGGCGGCGAGACCTACGACGGGGACGTGCCGACGCCGTCGGCGGACCTGCCGGACGGGGCGACGGAGCAGATGCTGGTGGCGGTCCAGGCGTTTCGTTGCTCCGCAGACACGGTGCCGGACTCCGGCACCATCCCGCTCGCGGTGGACGGCTACGTCGATCTCACCGACACCGCTTCCTCCGGCTCGCTGTCCTGGACCGCACCGGAGGACGGTCAGTGGCTGGTGATCGCCTTCTGGCTGCAGCCGACGGGACAGAGCCTGGACTCCGGCCTGGCCTACGTCGTCGACCACTACAGCGCCGCCGGCGCCGACGCCGTCACCGACTTCTGGGACGACACCTTGTTGACCACGAAGATCCGGTCGGTGCTGCGCAGCGTGTCCACGTCGATCTTCGAGGACTCCATCGAGCTCTCCTCGGGAACCCACTGGACGCCCGCGATGCTCGAGGAGTTCCGCAGACGCCGGGGCTACGACCTGACGCCGTACCTGCCGGCGGTGATCGCCGGCGTAGCCTCCGGCTTCGGCCAGACGGCGGTCGCGCCGTACAGCATCTCCTCACCAGCCCAGGAGCGGGTGCTGCAGGACTATCACCAGACCCTCTCCGACCTCTACCTCGACCACCACACCTGGCGCATCCAGAACTGGGCGCACTCGCGCGGGCTCAGCTACAAGGCCCAGGCGTACGGCGGCCAGCTCGACACCGGGCTGGCGATGGCCACCATCGACAACCCCGAGGGCGAATCGCTCGACGACGGCCAGCACAGCGAGAAGTGGCGAGTCATCACCGGCGGCGCGCATCTGGGCGGAAAGAACATCGTCAGCGCCGAGGCCGACGCCACCTTGAACAGGTCCTACTCGATGACCTGGTCCGGCGACATGCTGCCGATGTCGAACGGCAACTTCGCCGCGGGGGTCAACCGCGACATCATCCATGGCTTCCCCACCTCGACCGGTCCGCAGGCCGAATGGCCGGGCAACGATGGCTTCGCCGGGATCACCACCGGCGACAACTGGGGTCCGCGGATGCCGACCTGGACGCACATCACCGACGTGTCCGGCTATCTGGCGCGTTGCCAGTACGTCGGTCAGGCGGGGGTTCCGAGGATCGATGTCGCCGTCTATCGGCCCGGTCTCGACATCGGCTACGGCAGTGAGTCCTCCGGCATCGGGATGTGGACCGACACCGCGCTGGCGGCCGCCGGCTACAGCTACGACTACCAGAGCAGTGGCTCGCTCCGGCTCGAGGACGCGGCCGTCCGCCACGGCGTGCTCGCTCCGAGCGGACCGGGCTACCGGGCGCTGGTGCTCTTCGACCAGGACACCCTGGAGCTCGACATCGCGACCAGGATCCTGCGGTACGCCGAGGCGGGACTGCCGATCGTCATCGTCGGGGACCTGCCCACCGCGACACCCGGCTACGCCGATGCGGCGACGGCCGACAGGAGGCTCGCCGCGGTCGTGGCCCGGCTTGCCAGGCACCGCCGAGTGCACCGGGTCGCCGGCCAGGCCGACGTTCCCGCGGCACTCCGGGCGGCCGGCGTACGCCCCGACTTCGAGCCGTCCACCGGCAACGCGGACCTCGCCGCCGTACACCGGGTCAGCGGTCCGATCGACTACTACCTGGTCACCAACCTCGGCACCGCCGCGACCCGGGCCGAGGTGTCGTTGGCGGGCTCCGGGACGCCGTACCTGCTCGGTGCCTTCGACGGTACGGCGAGCGCGGTGCCGGTCTTCCGCACCGAGAAGGGGCGGGTGATCTTGACGGTGTCGCTGGCCGGCAGCGAGGCCAGGATCATCGCCCTCGGCCCCGCCGGTCGGCTCGGCAGCGTGCCGCGGGCGAGCGCGACCAGCTCCGAGGTCGACCTGACCTACGCCGGGCGCGATCTGCTGGCGCGTGCCACCGCCGCCGGCCGCTACCGGGTGGTGTTGTCGGGTGGTCGTCGGACCACGGTCGAGGTCGGGTCGGTCCCGGCGGCGCAGCGGCTCGATGCCTGGACCCTGCGGGTGCAGCAGTGGCTGCCCGGCGACAGCCCGACCGACACCGACACGAGCACCACGACGACGGCGACGCTGAGCGAGCTCGCGCCGTGGAGCTCGCTCGAGGGGCTCGCGGACGCGTCCGGCATCGGCACCTACACCACCACCTTCGACCGGCCGACCGGCGCCTCCGGCGCGATCCTCGACCTCGGCTCGGTGGTCGACACCGTCAGGGTCCGACTGAACGGCGTCCGACTGCCGGCGGTCAACATCCTGGACACCAGGATCGACCTCGGCCCCTACCTGCGAGCCGGCAAGAACACCCTCCAGGTCGAGGTGGCCAGCACCCTGTGCAACGCCGTCCGAGTCGCCCGCGGTGGCCAGTGGGCGGACTTCGCCCGCCAGGACTACGGCCTGCTCGGGCCCGTCACCCTCACACCGTACGTCGACGTGCCGGTCCGCTGAGCCCCCATCGCGGCCGCCGGCGGACGGCGCCGACTCGGTGAGCACGCACACCCGTAGGAGAGAGGAACCCATGACCCAGATCGATCCCCCAGCAGGAAGCCGGCCCCAGGCGGGAGTGGCGCGGCGCCGCGTGCTCCAGGGCGCGGCGGCGGCAAGCGTCGCGGTGGCGGCCCCGGCGGTCCCGGCGGAGAG
>NZ_JASGET010000139.1:0-145231 GCF_047606145.1 Nocardioides sp.
GGCCGAGCGGGCCCCCGGCGAGCGCCTCGAGACCGAGCTCGCCGGTGCCGCCGGCGGGACCGGCGAGCACGGTGCTGTCGGCGGCGCCGGCCGAGTGACCAGTGCCGCTCATCTGGAGCAGTACCTGGCGATGCCGCGGGTGCGGCTGATCATCGACGGCTACAACGTGAGCAAGGCCTGGTGGGCCTCGTCCCCGCTGGAGGCCCAGCGGATCAGACTGCTGCAGTCCATCGCTCCGCTGGTCGCGCGCACCGGCGCGGAGACGACGGTGGTCTTCGACGCCGCCGGCACGACGACCCGGCCGGTGGCGGCCGCGCCCCGCGGCGTCAAGGTCGTCTTCAGCCCGGTCGGCGTGATCGCCGACGACGTGATCCGCGACCTGGTCGCGGCCGAGCCGGTGGGCCGAGTGGTGCTGGTGGTCACCGACGACCAGGAGATCATCGGCGACGTACGCCGCGACGGTGCCCGCGCCGTGCCGGTCGCCGCGTTGCGCGGGCTGCTCTGACCCGCTCGGACAGGGCCGCGGGAGGACGCGACACGCCGGTTCGACACGCCGGAGCAGAACTGTCGGCGGTGGCTGGGAGCGTCACCGCCATGACGACACGAATCGACTGCGACACCTGTGTGGTGCGCGGAGCGGCCTGCCACGACTGCGTGGTCACCGTGCTGCTGGGGCCGCCGCCCGAGCTGGTCATCGACGAGGACGAGCGGCGTGCGCTCGACGTGCTCGCCGGCGGTGGGCTGATCCCGCCGCTGCGGCTCGTCGAGCCGGTGACCGCTCCGGCCCACCTGGCCGATCAGACCCTGGCCGATCAGACCCTGGCCGACCCCGATCTGCCCGGCACCATGCTGGGTTCCTGAGAGCCGGGCCGAGCGGCCAGGCAAATCTTCGTCCACAAAACGCCGGAGGGGATTGGCGGGCACGTGCCCCACTCGGTTACGGTGGTCGGCACCTGGTGCTCGTGGAAGTGGACAACCCGTCCGCGCGGGCACCGCGTCGAGTCTCGGCCCAACTTGGGGTGGGCCGGGAGCCGGGGAACCAACGGTGCCGCCAGCGGCACCATCTGGGGTGAATCCGCCACAAGGGGCTTCCGGTCGGTCCGAACGGGCCGGCCGAGGCAGGGAGTGGCGGTAGGGCAAGTCGTGTCCGAATCCGTCAGCTCACCCGGTAGACGTACGACATCAGCAAGGAGACCGCCCGCTCGTGGTGAACGAACGGAAGCGCCTGCTCGTCGGCCTCGCCGGCGTCACGGCGCTCGGTATCGCCGGCTTCATCCCCGCATCGTCCCCCGCTCAGGCGGCGCCCTCGATCACGGATGTCCAAGACCGCGTCGATACCCTCTACCACCAGGCCGAGGAGGCGTCGGAGAAGTACAACTCCGCTCGCCTGCGCCTCGCCGACCTGCGTAGCCAGCTGCACGACCTCAAGGCCGACCAGAAGCGGCAGGAGAAGAAGCTCAGCGGCGTCAAGTCCCAGCTGCGGGACTCGGTGCTGCAGGACTTCGAGGGCTCGACCGGTTCGCCGATCAGCCAGGCCGTCGTCTCCGACGACCCGAAGAGCTTCCTCTCCGACCTGAGCACCGCATCGTCGTACTCCGATCTGCAGAACGACCTGCTGGAGAACTACAACAGCCAGGTCGAGGCGCTCAACGTCCGCCGGAAGGCGACCGAGAAGCGCGCCGACGAGGTGGCCGACACCAAGACGGAGCTGAAGTCCACCAAGGACACCATCAACTCCCGGCTCGACGACGCCAAGGCGCTGCTGTCGAAGCTGAAGGACAAGGAGCGCGAGGAGATCCTCTCCCGCGACTCGACCCGGGTGCCGACCGACACCACCGCCTCGGCCAGCGGCCGGGCGAAGGCCGCGATCGCCTACGCGATGGCCCAGGTCGGCAAGGCCTATGTCTACGGCGCCGCCGGCCCGAGCGCGTTCGACTGCTCCGGCCTGACCATGCGCGCCTGGGGTGCCGCCGGCGTCTCGCTGCCGCACTCGTCGTCCGCGCAGTACAGCAGCGGCACGCACGTCGCCGAGTCCGACCTGCAGCCCGGCGACCTGGTCTTCTACTACTCGCCGATCAGCCACGTCGGGATGTACATCGGCAACGGCCTGATCGTGAACGCCGAGAACCCCTCGGTCGGCGTGAAGGTCACCTCGCTGCACTCGATGCCGTACGTCGGCGCGGTTCGCCCGGGCTGACCGGATCGGACCAGGCTTGGCCCAAGCTCCGCGGTTGGCCGGCCGCCCACGCTGGTGGGCGGTCGGCCTTCCGCTGTTCGGGGTGCTGGTGGTCGCGCTGCTGGTCTGGCGGCTCCACGCCGGGGACGAGTACGTCGCGCCCTCGCCGGCCCACAGCAGCGCCGGCGTCGCAGACCAGGCCGGAGCCACCGAGTCCTTGAACCGGGTCGTCTCCGGCGTCGCGCATCACCGCGCGCCGACCGGCGCGGGTGAGGTGGCCACGGTGCTGCGCAACGCCGCCGCCCTGCATGTCACCGACTTCAGCCTGCGCTACCTCTCGGCGGACAGCGCGGTCGCCGCCGACGGCAGCTGGACCGGAGCGGTCGCCGCCACCTGGCGCTTCGCCGGGTTCGACACCAGCACGATCAGCGAGGAGATCGACGTCGACTTCGCGCCCGCGGCCGACGGGGGCGTCGCGATCACCGGCTTCGGCGGTGGTGCGGACCGCACCCCGGTCTGGCTCTCCGGTCCGGTGCGGGTGGCCCGGACTGCCGACTCGCTGGTGCTGGTCCGCGGCGGCGCGAAGGAGACCGCGGGCTATCGTCACCTGGTCGCCCGCGCCATCGAGGCGGTACGCGCCGTGGTCGCCTGGCGGCACCCGCGGCTGGTGGTCGAGGTGCCCGCCGACCAGAGCGGTCTGGAGCAGGCGCTCGGCGCCGACTCCGGATCGGACAGCGAGGTCGCCGCGGTGACGGCCACCGTCGACGGGTCCGGCAAGAGCGGCGTACCGGTGCACGTCTTCGTCAACCCGCAGGTCATCGGGCCGCTGCACGATCCCGGCGCCCAGGTGGTGCTCAGTCACGAGGCCACCCACGCGGCCACCGGGGCGGCCACCAACACCCACCGGCCGATCTGGCTGAACGAGGGCTTCGCCGACTACGTCGCGTTGCGTGACACCACGCTGCCGCTGACCACCACCGCCGGCCAGATCGCCAAGCAGGTGCGTCGGCACGGGGTGCCCACCCACCTGCCGACCACGGCCGACTTCGACTCCACCTCGGACAGCTTCGGCGCCGAGTACGAGGCGGCCTGGCTGGCCTGTCAGGAGGTCGCCGACCTGGCCGGCCAGGACGCCCTGGTCGCGCTCTACGACGAGTCCGGCCGGGGCGTGCCACTGGCCAAGGCCCTGCGCCGGACGACGGGGCTCGGCGTCGCGGAGGTGGTCCGGGCCTGGCAACAACGCCTGTCAGACTTGGCGTCGTGAGTCGGCCCCGAGACCCAGCCGACCCGCCCGACCCGGCCGACCCGGTGGTGCGCCGCACGGCCTGGTGCGTGCTCGGGGCCGGGGTGACCGCGTTCGTCCTGCTCGCGATCCTGCTGGTGCCCTGGCATCCCTATCCGGGCGGAAGACTCACCCTGCCGGCCGCGTCCTCGATCTTCACCCACGACGAGCTCGCCCGGGCCACCGAGTACTCCCATGTGGCCCGCTGGCTGGCGCGCGGCTCCCTGGTGGTCTCGCTGCTGGCCGCCGCGCTGCTCGGCTTCACCGGTCTCGGTCGCCGGCTCGACCGGCGGCTGCCCGGACCATGGCCGGTCCGGACCGTGCTCGCCGCGCTGCTGGTGGTCCTGGTCGGACGGCTGGTCACGGCGCCGTTCGCGGTGGCGCTGCAGCGACATGACCGCAGCGACGGACTCTCCCGGCAGTCCTGGGCCTCCTGGACCCAGGACCAGCTCGTCTCGACGGGGATCTACCTGGTCGCCGCCTCGCTGGCGCTGGTGGCGCTCTCGTGCTGCACCCGGTGGGCGCCGCGCCGCTGGCCGCTGGTGGCCGGTGCCCTGCTCGCGGTGCTGGTGGTGCTCGGCTCCTTCGTCTACCCGGTGCTGGTCCAGCCGCTGTTCAACGACTTCACCTCGCTGCCCGACGGTCGGCTACGCGACCAGGTGATGGCGCTGGCCAGGCAGGAGGGCGTCACCATCGACGACGTGCTGGTCGCCGACGCCTCCAAGCAGACCACCGCCATCAACGCCTACGTGACGGGCTTCGGCAGCACCCGTCGGATCGTGCTGTACGACACCTTGGTCGACTCGCTCCCGCGAGCCGAGACGCTCGCCGTGGTCTCCCACGAGCTCGCCCACGCCAAGCACGAGGACGTCGCCACCGGGACCGTCCTCGGCGCGGCCGGGGCCCTGGTCGCGGTCGGCCTGGTCGGCGTACTGGCCGGACGTCGGTACGACGGCCTGCGCAGCCCGGCGGCGGTTCCGCTGCTGCTCGCCCTGTTCGCCTTCGGCAGCGCGCTGGCCACCCCGGTGGAGAACGTGCTCAGCCGGCAGATCGAGACCCGCGCCGACGTCGACGGCGTGCGCACCACCGGGGACCTCGACGCCTTCATCGCCCTGCAGCGCGAGCTCGACGTCCGCTCCCTGACCGACCCGACCCCGCCGGCGCTGTCGCAGTGGTGGTTCGGCTCGCATCCCACCTCGCTGCAGCGGATCGCGATCGGCGAGCGGGTGCTGGCCGACTCGGACGGCTCCTGAGCGTCCGGATCAGGCCGTTCAGGCTCAGGGGCTCAGCGGTAGAGCGCCTCGACGTCCTCGCGGAACTCCCGCATCACCACGCCCCGCTTCAGCTTCAGGCTGGGGGTGAGCTGGCCGCCCTCCTCGGTCCAGGCGTCGGGGATGACCACGAACTTGCGGATCGACTCGGCGTGCGAGACGGCCTTGTTGGCGTCGTCGATCGCCGCCTGGACCTCGGCGCGCAGGTCGGGATCGTCGACCAGGTCGGCGATCTGCTCGGACTTGCCGTGCTCCGCGGCCCAGGTCGGGATCGACTCCGGGTCGAGGGTGACGATCGCGGCGATGAACGGCTCGCCGTCGCCGACCACCATGCACTGGTCCACCAGCAGATGGGCCCGCACCCGGTCCTCGAGCACCGCGGGGGCGACGTTCTTGCCGCCGGCGGTCACCAGGATCTCCTTCTTCCGGCCGGTGATCCGGACGAAGCCCTCGTCGTCGATCTCGCCGAGGTCCCCGGTGTGGAACCAGCCGTCCGCGGTCAGCGCCTGGGCGGTGGCCGCCTCGTTGCGCCAGTAGGCGGTGAAGACCTGGTCGCCACGGAAGAGCAGCTCGCCGTCGTCGGCGACTCGTGCCGAGGTGCCCGCCAGCGGCCGGCCGACGCTGCCGATCTTGAGCGCGTCGGGCAGGTTCACGGTCAGCGCCGCGGTGGTCTCGGTGAGGCCGTAGCCCTCCAGCACCGTCAGTCCGATCCCGCGGAAGAAGTGCCCGAGTCGCTCGCCGAGCGGGGCGCCGCCGGAGACGGCGTACCGGCAGTTCCCGCCGAGCGCGGCCAGCAGCTTGCTGTAGACGAGCCTGGCGAACACCGCGTGCTGCAGCCGGACCTTGAGCGGCATCCGGCCGCCCTCGAGCGCCCGGGAGTAGGCGATGGCGGCGTCGGTCGCCATGTTGAAGATCCGGCCCTTGCCGTCCGCGGCCGCCTTCTGTGAGGCCGAGTTGTAGACCTTCTCGAAGACCCGCGGCACCGCGAGGATGAAGGTCGGCCTGAACGAGCCGAGGTCGTCGAGCAGGTTCTTGATGTCGGGGGAGTGGCCGAGCCGGGTCCGGGACCGCACGCAGCCGATCTGGATGATCCGGGCGAAGACGTGGGCCAGCGGCAGGAAGAGCAGCGTGCTGGCGTCCTCGGTGTCGAAGAGCCGGTCCAGCTCGTCGACGGCGGCGCCGATCTCGAACATGAAGTTGCCGTGGGTGAGCAGGCAGCCCTTGGGCCGGCCGGTGGTGCCGGAGGTGTAGATGATCGTCGCCGGGGCATCCGGCCCGGCCGCCGTACGCCGCTCCTCGACCGCCGCGTCGGAGATGTCGGCGCCGAGCTTGATCAGGATCTCCACCGCGTTGTCGGCGAAGGACCACACGTGCTCCAGGTCCGGCAGCCGGTCGCGCACCTCGGCGATCCGGGCGAGGTGGTCACCGCCCTCGGCGACGATCGCCCGGACGCCGGCGTCGGCGAGGATCCACTCCACCTGCTCGGCCGAGGAGGTCTCGTAGACCGGCACCGTGACCGCGCCGGCGAACCAGATCGCGTAGTCGGTCAGGGTCCACTCGTACCGGGTCTTGGAGAAGAGCGCCACCCGGTCGCCGGGCTCGATCCCGGCGGCGACGAGCCCCTTGGCCACCGCGATCACCTCGGTCAGGAAGCCGGCCGCGGTCACGTCCTGCCAGCCGCCGGCGCCCGGCCGGTTGAACACGACCGCGGTCGGTGCCTCGGTCGCATTCGTGACGACGTCGTCGGTGAGGTTGCCGGTCTCCGGCAACCGGTACGACGCTGGCGTGGAGAACTCGCGCACAAGGGCCTCCGTACTCATCAGTAGTGTGCTCACCGGGAGGTTACCCGCACCCCGACCTGGCCGGTGATGCATGTCCCATCCGGTACGCTCGCGGAGCGGTCTCTTCCGGCCTCGACGAGGCGCCGGGCAGGGCCGCTGGCACCAGCCTATGACCAGACCACCCGGCCGCGGCCGGGCGTCCGTCCCGGACCGGCCGGGCCGGCGGATCCGGTCGCGACCCGACCTGACCTGAACCCCGACCCGAATCTGGACAACGAACCTAAGGACACCGATGGCCGACCAGACCACCTCCGCGATCGTCGTCGACGCGCCGCCGGCGAAGGTGATGGCGGTGATCGCGGACTTCGAGGACTACCCGGAGTGGGCCAAGGGGATGCGCTCGGCGACGGTGCTGAGCAAGGGCGCGGACGGACGCGCGGAGCAGGTCCGGTTCGTGCTCGATGTCGCGCCGATCAAGGACGAGTACACCCTCGCCTACGACTGGGACGAGGACCGGGAGGTGCGCTGGTCGCTGGTCGAGGGCAAGCTGTTGCGGATGCTCGACGGTGCCTACACGCTGC
The DNA here is from genome assembly GCF_047606145.1 of Nocardioides sp. Lineage (GTDB taxonomy): Bacteria > Actinomycetota > Actinomycetes > Propionibacteriales > Nocardioidaceae > Nocardioides. Next base: position 7,092 of record NZ_JASGET010000139.1, read on the forward strand.
GCCCGGCCGGTGCGGGCACCGAGGTCAGCTACCGGCTCTCGCTGGACGTCTCCATCCCGCTGATCGGCATGCTCAAGCGCAAGGGCGAGAAGGTACTGATCGACACCGCCCTGCGCGGTCTGAAGACTCGCGTCGAGTCCCTCGGCTGAGCCGGCGACGCCGATCGGGACAGACGTGCGGATCCTGCTGTTCACCGGAAAGGGAGGCGTCGGGAAGTCGACGGTCGCGGCCGGGACGGCCGCGCTCTCGGCGGCCTCCGGTCGCCGTACGCTGGTGCTCTCCACCGACGCCGCGCACTCGCTGGCCGACGCGTACGGCGTGGGCGAGGTGGGCGGGGAGCTGGACCGCTCCCACGGTGAGCCGGTGCGGATCGCCCCCGGCCTCTCGGTGGCACAGGTCGACGCCCAGCGCCGTTTCGAGCAGTCCTGGTCCCAGATCCAGGGATACCTGCTCTCGGTGCTCGACGCCGTCGGCGTCGATCCGATCGCGGCCGAGGAGCTGACCGTCATCCCCGGTGCGGAGGAGGTCTTCGCGCTGCTCGAGCTGCGGCGGCAGGCCGCCTCGGGCGCGTGGGACGCCATCGTGGTCGACTGTGCGCCGACCGGGGAGACGCTGCGTCTGCTGGCGTTGCCCGAGGCGCTGGGCTGGTACATGCAGCGGGTGCTGCCGATGGAGCGTCGGCTGGTGCGTGCCCTCAAGCCGGTGCTCACCCGGGCCGCCGGCGTACCGATGCCGACCGACTCGGTCTTCGACGCGGTCCTCGGCCTGCACCAGGAGCTGACCGAGGTCCGGGACCTGCTCAGCGGCCCCGATGCCTCGGTGCGGCTGGTGCTCACCCCCGAGCAGGTGGTGCTCGCGGAGGCACGCCGGAGCTGGACGACGCTGTCGCTCTACGGCTACCGCGTCGACGGGGTGGTGGCGAACCGGGTCTTCCCCGAGGCGGGTCCGGATGCGTGGCGCGCCGGCTGGGTGGCCGCGCAGCAGCGGATCCTCGGCGAGGTCGCCGAGTCCTTCGACCCGCTGCCGGTGTGGCGCTCGATCTACCGGGACGCCGAGCCGGTCGGCGTCGAGAGCCTGCGAAGCCTCGCCGCCCAGGTCTACGGCGACCTCGACCCGCTCGCACCGCCGAGCTCCACCAGCCCGTTCTCGTTGACCCGTCGCGACCGCGCGGCGCTGCTGCGACTGGCGCTGCCGGGAGTGGAGCGGTGGTTCGCCAAGGACGAGGTGGCGCTGGCCCGTCACGGCGACGACGTGGTGATCACCGCCGGGTCCTATCGCCGGCTGCTCACCCTGCCCGAGGGGCTGTCGCGCTGGCAGGTCAGTGGAGCCCGGGTGGAGGCCGGTGAGCTGCAGGTCCGCTTCACCGCGCCCGAGTCGAGCGCGGGTGGAGGGGAGGACCGATGACCGAGCGACCGGACGCAGCCGGCGATGCGGGCGATGCGGGGGAGCCGGACGAGCTCGGCAGTGTTGCCGAGGAGGCGGCCAAGCTGGTCGCGGCGCTCGGCGAATGGGCCAAGGAGCATCGCGCGGGAGCAGGACTGGGCTCGCTCGGCGCCGCCTGGTCGGGACTGGCCGACGCGGTGGGCCAGTCCGGGTTGTCGGGGCTGTCCGGGTTGTCCGGGTTGTCAGGGCTGGCCGGCCTGGCGGCGCACTCGGGCGCCGAGCTCAACCGCAGCCTGGAGGAGCACCTGGCCACCGGTGCTCCGGAATGCCGGTACTGCCCGATCTGTCGCACGGTGCAGGTGCTCCGCGAGGCCGCGCCGGAGGTCCGCGCGCAGCTCGGCATCGCCGCGACCGCACTGCTGCAGGCGGCGGCGAGCGTGGCCGCGGCGGCGCGGCCGCAGCGGACGGCCGACGTGGAGCGCATCGACCTCGATGCCGAGCAGGATGCGAGCGTGTTCGAGGGGTTCGAGGACCCACCCGAGGCTTGGAACGATCCAACAGATGGTCCCGCCGATGACCCGGACGGTCGGGGGCGAGAAGATACTCCCCGACCGCGACCCGAGCCGGGGATCGGGGACCCGCACCAGGACCAGCATCACGAGGAGGACAAGTGAGCGCAGCTCTCGCCTGCGGCGTCGACGTCGGAGGGACCAAGATCCTCGGCGGTGTCGTCGACGAGTCCGGTGAGATCGTCGAGGAGGTCCGGGTCGTCTCGCCGGCGACCGACCCCGACGCGATCACCGCGGCGATCATCACCGTGGTCTCCGAGCTCAAGCAGCGCCGTCGGCTCTCCCACGTCGGCGTCGGTGCGGCCGGCTACATCGACAAGACGCGCAGCACCGTGCTGTTCGCACCCAACATCGCCTGGCGCGACGTCGACCTCAAGGCGATGATCGAGAAGGAGGTCGAGCTCCCGGTCGTCATCGAGAACGACGCCAACGCGGCGGCCTGGGGGGAGTTCGTCTTCGGTGCCGGCGCCGACGTGGACGACCTGCTGCTGGTCACCGTCGGGACCGGGGTGGGCGGCGGCTTCGTGCTCGACGGGGAGCTCTACCGGGGGGCGTTCGGGGTGGGCGCGGAGATCGGCCACATGCGGGTCGTCCCGGGCGGTGTGCTGTGCGGCTGCGGGAACCGCGGCTGCCTGGAGCAGTACGCCTCCGGATCCGCACTGGTGCGCGACGTACGCACCGCGGCGCAGGCGGGGTCGCTGCTGGCGGCCGGGCTGCTCGATCGTGCCGGGGGGGACCCGCAGGCGATCACCGGGCCGCTGGTCACCGAGGCCGCCCGGGACGGCGATCCGTTCGCGGTCGAGGCGCTGGCCAACCTCGGCACCTGGCTCGGCGAGGGCATCGCCTCGCTGGCCGCCGTACTCGACCCGGCGGTGGTGGCGATCGGTGGTGGAGTGGCGGACGCGGACGAGCTCCTGCTCGACCCGACCCGGGCGGCGTTCAACGCCCAGCTCACCGGCCGCGGCCACCGGCCGGCGCTGGAGATCCGCAAGGCCTCGTTGGGCAACCGCGCCGGGCTGATCGGCGCGGCCGATCTGGCGAGGCGCTGAATCGGGTGGGCTCACCGGCCGAGCTCTACATCGGGGTGGACATCGGCGGCACCAAGGTCCTCGCCGCCGAGGTCTCGGCCAGTGGCGAGGTGCTCGCCACCGCGCGCCGCACGACGCCCGGCCGCCGGGTGCGGGTCGAGCTGGTCGAGGACGCCCTGACCGAGGCGGTGCACGAGGTGGCCGACGGACGCCCGATCACCGGCGTCGGCCTGGCCGCCGCGGGCTTCGTGGACAACGCCGGCGAGCGGGTGATGTTCGCCCCGCACCTGCCCTGGCGCGGTGACCCGACCCGATCCCGGCTGGAGGCGCGCTGGGGCACCCTGGTGGTGCTCGACAACGACGCGAACTGTGCCGCGCGGGCGGAGCTCGAGCTGGGAGTGGCTCGCGGCGCGGGGGACGCGCTGCTGGTGACGATGGGCACCGGGATCGGCGGCGCCGTGGTGCTCGGCGGGACGCTGTTGCGCGGTCGCAACGGGATGGCCGGCGAGTTCGGCCACATGCAGGTGGTGCCGGCCGGGCTCCCGTGCGAGTGCGGTGGCACCGGCTGCTGGGAGCAGTACTCCTCGGGCAACGCCCTGGTCCGCTTCGTCCGTGCCCGGATGGACGTGCCGCATCACTCGCCGAGCATGCTCGAGGAGCTGTGCGGCGGCGACCCGGCGGGGATCACCGGACCGTTGATCACGCAGGCGGCCCGGGCCGGCGACCGACTCTCGCTCTCCGCCTTCGCGTCGGTCGGGGAGTGGCTCGGCATCGGCCTGGCCAACCTCGCCGCGGCGTTCGATCCCGAGCTGCTGGTCATCGGCGGGGGCGTCTCGGCCGCCGACGACCTGCTGCTCGACCCGGCCCGCGAGGCCCTCGCGGACTCGCTGGTCGCCGGCAGACACCGGGTCATCCCGCCGGTGCTCCGGGCCGCGTTCGGTCCCGAGGCCGGCGTGATCGGCGCCGCGGCCATGGCCCGCACCGGCTTCTGAGCGGCGCCTGCCGTCGGCGGGGTCTGTGCGATCTCCGGCCCGCTGCGCGAGTCAGACCCGGGCGCCGTCGTCCCACGGGTCGTCGGGCTCGCGGGGCATGGTCGCCACCAGATAGCCGAAACCGCCGAGGAACGCCACCACCAGGAAGCCGGTGAGCAGGGCCGGGATCTCGAGACCGGTGAGCATGTGGACGACGACCAGCACCACCGCGGCCACCGGCGCGCCGAGCACCCCGATCCAGGCCGCTGCTCGCTCCGGGGTCGTCCGCGGCAACGGTGGAGGCGGCGGCGGGACATACCGCTCGCTGTCCTCCAGATAGATCGGGGCGGGCTCCTCGTCCTCGTCGAACTCGACCACGAACAACTGCTCGAGCCGGCGCTGGCGCTCGTCGTCGGCCGCGGGGTCGTCCGCAGGCTCGGCGGTGCCGGTGCCGGTGTCGGTGTCGGTCAACACCGCCCGTTCGCCGTAGTTCTCCACGATCTCGCGCCAGGCCGAGTCCTCGTCCGACCCTCCGGCACCGGACCGGTCGGCACCCGCCTCGCCCTCGCCGCGGTCGTCGCTCTCATGCACGTCCTCAGCGTAGCCCGGATCCAGGCGCCACACCGGCCGGCGAAAGACGGGCACGGTCCGACCCGGCCCGGGCACGCGGAGACCGGCCTCGGCGGGGACGCCGTACCAGTCGTCTAGGCTCGGTCCCGGCGCGACCCGTGCGGCCGCCGTGGCATGTGGTGATTCCGTAGCGCCGATCAGAGAGGGGAAGCCCGGTGTCAGCCCGGATCTTCTACTGGCTGTTGAAATGGGTCTTCGTCGGCCCGTGGCTGAAGCTGGTCTTCCGGCCGAAGGTGGTCGGGCGGGAGCACGTCCCCGCCGAGGGGCCGGCGATCCTGGCCAGCAACCATCTCTCCTACGCGGACTGGCTCTTCATGCCGCTCTACCTGCCGCGGCCAGTCACGTTCGTGGCCAAGGCGGAGTACTTCACCGGCACCGGGATCAAGGGCAGGCTGCAGCGGATGTTCTTCTCCGGCGCCGGTCAGGTGCCGATCGAGCGCGGCGGCGCGACCCAGGCCGAGGGGGCCATCATCTCCGCACGTCGAGTGCTGGACGGCGGCCAGCTGTTCGGCATCTATCCCGAGGGCACCCGCTCGCACGACGGGAAGCTCTACCGCGGCCGCACCGGGATCGCCCGGATCGCGCTGCAGACCAAGGCGCCGGTGGTGCCGGTCGCCGTACTGCGCACCGACGAGATCGCGCCGCCGGGCAAGACGTTCGGCCGGCTGGTCCGGCCGACCGTCATCTTCGGTGAGCCGCTGGACTTCTCCCGCTACGAAGGGCTGGAGAACGACCGGTTCATCCTGCGAGCGATCACCGACGAGATCATGTACGAGATCCTGAAGCTCTCCGGGCAGGAGTACGTCGACATGTACGCCACCGACGCGAAGAAGGGCACGCCGAAGGATCCGAAGGCCGCGTGACCATCCACGCCGGCGATCCGTTCGAGCTGCCCGACGATCCGGTACGGCGGCTTCGCGGCCGTCTCGGCGGGCGCGTCTCGTTGTGGACGGCGGGTGAGGTCACCGCCGGCACCGGCGTCGTCGGAGAGCGGGCCGGACTGACGGTCACCTCCCTGATGATCGCGGGTGGCGAGCCGGCACACGTCCTCGGGCTGATCGACCCGGACAGCGATCTGCGGGAGGTGGCCGAGGAGACCGGAGGCGCGGTGGTCTCGTTGCTCGAGTCCCGACACCGACACCTGGCGGAGGCGTTCGGCGGCACGATGCCGGCCCCGGGCGGGCCCTTCCGGCTCACCGAGTGGACACAGACCCGGTGGGGGCCGCATCCGGCGGAGGTGTCCACCTGGGCCGGGATCCGGATCGAGTCGCTGGTCCCGGTCGGCTGGTCCCTGCTGGTCACCGGCGCGATCGAGGAGCTGGCGGTCGGCGACGACGCCGTGCCGCTGTTCCACCGGCGCGGCCGGCTGATCGGAGAGCAGAGCGGTGCCACCGGCGATGAATGAGACCGACGAGGCGAACCGGCTGGCCAGGTCGCTGTCGATCGCCGAGCGGCTCTACGGGCTGCCGCCGGCCGAGTTCACCGCCGCCCGTGACCTCGCCGCGAGGGACGCCAAGGCCGCCGATCCGAGGCTCGCCGCCGCGATCAGGGCGCTGCGCAAGCCGTCGACCGCTGCCTGGGTGGTCAACGTGCTGGTGCGTTACCGGACCGACCAGGTCACCGAGATGCTCACCGTCGGGGAGGCGCTGCGAGCCGCCCAGCAGGGCATGGACGCGGCCCGGCTGCGCGAGTTGACCAAGCAGCGCCGCCAGCTGACCGCGGCCGTCACCACCCAGGCCCGCGCGCTGGCCCGGCGGCACGGCCTGCGGGTCACCGACCAGGTGGCCGCGCAGGTCGAGGCCACGCTGAGTGCCGCCATGGTCGATCCCGGGGCCGCGGTGGCGGTACGCAGTGGCCTGCTGATGGCACCGATGAGCGCCACCGGCGTGGGCGAGGTGGATGCCGGCGCGGCGGTCGCCCTCCCCGGGGCGCTGAGCTTCGAGGGCCGCGGCTTCGCGGCGAGCCCGGTCGCCGAACCGCCAGCCGAGCCGCCAGCCGAGCCGCTGCACGCCGTACCGGACCTCGTCGCCCCCGATCCGGCCGAGCGTGCCGCCGCGGACCAGGCTCTGGCCGAGGCCGAGGAGGCGCTCCTCGCGGCGACCGAGGCACGCGACCGAGCCTCGACCGAGCACTCCCGGCGTCAGCGGCAGGTACGTGAGGCGCGCACCGAGCTGGACGAGGCACGTCGTCGCGTCGCGGAGCTCGAGCGGCGCCATGCGGCCGTCGAGGCGGCGCTCGCCGCAGCCGGCGACGAGCTCGACCGGCACCGGCGAGAGCTGCGGGAAGCCTCGGCCGCCGTCGAGCGCGCCCGGGACCGGCTCGCCGGTCTGCGCTGACCGAGCGGCGTTCGCTCGGTCAGCGAGGCGATGGCCGCAGGTCTGCGGAGACACAGCGGCCTGTCGGCGCCGGTCGAGTAGCCCGCGTGAGGAGCGAGGGGCGTATCGGGATCACGTCGCCGCGGGGGTCTCGATACGCTCGGCTCGCTACTCGACCGACGGCGGCCCGGGCTCGGGGGTGCGCTCGGCGGCGCGCATCGCGTCGGGGGCCTCCAGGGCGATGACCCGACCCGTCGCGACGATCTCGGCGTCGGCCGTCATGGTCAGCTCGACGGTGACCTTGCGGCCCTTGACCTCGGCGATCCGGCCGCGGACCACCAGCTCGGGGCCGAGCGGGGTGGGGGCACAGAACCGCACCTCCAGCGTGCCCGTCACGAACCGGACGGCGCCGTCGGCCCGCGGGTCCCGGCCGCGCTCCCGGGTCGCCGCCAACGAGGCCGAGCCGGTGCCGGAGCAGTCGAGCACCGAGGCGACCAGCCCGCCGTAGACATAGCCGGGCATGGCGGTGTGCTCGGGCCGCGGCACGAATCGGGTCTCGGTCTGCGCGCTGTCGTCCGGCGCCCACCAGGTCCGCAGCCGGAGCCCGGCCTCGTTGAGGCGGCCGCAGCCGTAGCAGGCGGCGGCCCGGTCGTCGTAGAAGTCCTGGATCGCGGGCCCGGGCATACGCATGAGGTGACCGTACGACACCGCGGAGCGCCGCTCGTCGGCTCCCCGCCGAGCCGGGCTCAGGCCCAGGCCTTGGCGCGCTCCACCGCCCTGCTCCACCGGGCGTAGTCGGCATCCGCCTGCGCCCGGACCGCGGGGTCCGGCTCGAAGGTCGCCGCCAGCGCCCAGGTGTCACGGATCTCGTCGAACGAGGACCACACCCCGGCGCCGAGCCCGGCCAGGAACGCGGCACCCAGCCCCGTCGTCTCCACGAACCTCGGCCGGGAGACCGGTACGCCGAGCTGGTCGGCCTGGAGCTGGCAGAGCAGGTCGTTGGCGGCCGCGCCACCATCCACCTTCAGCGGGCCGGGCGGCATCGGCAGGGTCGCCATCACGTCGCGCACCTCGAAGGCGATCGCCTCCAGGGTGGCCCGGACCAGGTGTGCCCGGGTGGTGCCCCGGGTCAGCCCGAGGATGGTGCCCCGGGCGTCCGGGTCCCAGTGCGGGGCGCCGAGGCCGGTCAGGGCGGGCACGAACACGACACCGTCGGAGCTGGTCACGGTGGCCGCGATGGCCTCGGACTCGGCCGCGGACCCGACGATCTGGAGCCCGTCGCGCAGCCACTGCACCGCCGCGCCGGTGACGAAGATCGAGCCCTCCAGGGCGTAGCTGAGCTCGCCGTCCGGGGAGCGCCAGGCGGCGGTGGAGAGCAGCCCCGCGTCGGAGCGCTCCGGCGTGGCGCCGGTGTTGACCAGGATGAACGACCCGGTCCCGTAGGTGCACTTGGCCTCGCCGACCTCGAAGCAGGCCTGGCCGAAGAGCGCCGCCTGCTGGTCACCGGCCATGCCCGCGATCGGCAGCCGCAGGTCGAGGAAGGCTCGGGGCTCGGTGACCATCGCCGTGCCCCAGTTGGGCACCAGCTCGGGCAGCGCGTCGGTGGGCACGCCGAACAGATCGCACAGCTCCTCCGACCACGCACCGAGCTCTAGGTCGAACAGCAGGGTGCGGCAGGCGTTGGAGGCGTCGGTGACGTGCCAGGTGCCGCGGGTCATCCGGGCGATCAGGTAGGAGTCGACGGTCCCGACGGCGTACCGGCCGGAGGCCACCAGCGCCCAGGTGTGCGGCTCGTGCTCGGCGATCCAGGCGAGCTTGGTGGCCGAGAAGTACGGGTCGAGCCGCAGGCCGGTCAGCTCGCGCACGCGCTCCTCGTGCGCGGCCATCTCGGTACACAGCGACGCCGTCCGCCGGTCCTGCCACACGATCGCCCGTCGCGGGGAGCCGAGCGTCTCCCGGTCCCACAGCACCACCGTCTCGCGCTGGTTGGTGATCCCGATCCCGACCAGATCGGTGCGATCGATGCCGCGCAGCGCCACCCGGCACGCCTCGAGCGTGGCCTGCCAGATCTCCTCCGGCACGTGCTCCACCCATCCCGGCCTCGGGAAGTGCTGGGCGAACTCCTGGTAGCCGCGGGCGACGATGGCGCCCTCGGCGTCGACCACCAGCGCGGTCACGCCGGTCGTGCCGGCGTCGATGGCGAGGATGCTCACCGCTCGCCCCGCACGATCGCCAGGATCCGCCGGTCGATCCAGGACAGGTCGTCGGCGACCCGCATCTCGAAGTTCTCCCGGCCGACCCAGGCGTGCACGTCGCGCGCGCCGGCGGCCGCCGCGAACGCCGCCAGATCGGCCTCGATCTCGGGGGTCACCGGCACCCTCTCCTCCTCGGTGGAGGCGGTGAGGTAGAGCTCGTTGAGCTCCAGCAGCCGGGCCAGCTCGGCGATCGGCTCGGGATGGTCGTCGACCCGCAGGTCCACCGCGATGTCGTCCCGACCGCCGTACCCGGCCCCCTCCCGTACGACGAGCAGCGCGGCGCTCTGCCGGCCGCGGCTGTCGCCGCCGGCCTCGTCGCCGGCGGCGAGGGCCGTCAGCAGCCGGTGTGCCAGCGGCTCGGCCGGGTCGCTCTCCCGCCAGGTCTGCTCGATCGCGTCGAGCACCTCCGGACCGGCGAGCACGTTGCCCTGGGCGGCGTACCCCTCGCCGATGGCCGAGCCGGCCCACTCCAGGCAGGCGGCCCCGGTGTGCGAGGCGGACCGGCCGTCCAGGTCGACGACGCCGACCTGGCGGTGGTCGCGGCCCTCGTCCTCCTCGAGCAGCCGTTGCAGCGCCACCTCCGCGGTGGCGCCGTCGTCCAGGTGGGCGAGGGCGAGCCCCTTGTAGGCGACGTTGGCCTCGGCCTGGGTCGCCACCGCGCCGACGCCGGCCACCGCGGCCGGCACCACCGCGCCGACGGCGAGGAACTTCGAGGCCACCGCGACTCCCCAACACGGCTCGGCGGTATCCGGGTCGATGGCGCGCGCCACGATCGAGAAGGTCATGAGGCGACCATAGTGAGGCGTGCCCGGGATGTGCACCCACGACGCGGCCCGGACGAATCGGGTGGGATCAAGCGGGACCGCGCACCGGGGTCGCCGGCCAACGTCCCCAGGCGCCCACCAGCGTGGGCGGCTTGACCAGGGCGCCGGCCGCGAGCTGGTCCGCGGCGAGCCGGTCGGTCAGGCTGTCGATCCCGACCTCGTCCGCGGTGGCGATCCCGGTGCTCTCGATGGCCGGCAGCAGCGAGCGCAGGGTGGCGCTGAGCAGTCGTGGCCCGGCGGGGTCGTCGGCGGCGAGGTAGACCTGCAGGCCGAGGCAGGTCGCGTCGGCTCCGGCCGAGGCGAGCACGCCGCCCACCCGGGCGCCGAGGCACGGGTCGTGGCCGGTGCGGCGGAAGGCCTCCACCAGCCAGTGCGCGGCGCGGGTGCTCAGCGGCAGCGGAGGCAGATTGCCGACCGCGGACATGTCGTACTCCAGGGCGAGCAGGACGCCGCCGGGTCGCAGCAGGCCGGCGTAGCGCCGCACCACCGCGGTCGGGTCGTCCACGTAGAGCAGGATCAGCCGTCCCACCACCGCGTCGAAGGTGCCGGCGAGCTCGGCGGTCAGGAGGTCGCCTTCCACGAACGAGACGTTGCCGACCTTGGCCCGGTTGGCGCGCCATCGGGCGAGGTGGAGAGCCTCCGCGGCGGCGTCGATCCCCACCACGGACCCGGTCGGTCCGACCCGGCGCGCGACCAGGAAGGCGACGTCGCCGGCGCCGGTGCCGAGATCGAGCACGCGCATGCCCGGCTCGATCCCGGCCAGGGTCAGGAACGCGGTCGTCGCCGGCGCCAGGACCTGGGCCTGCTGTTCGAGTCGCCGTAGCTCGTCCTCGCGGTGGCCGAGCAGGTACTCCCGTGTGGTGGGTGTCGCGGATGTGGCCGGTGTCGCGGGCGTGGCCGGTGTCGTGGTCATGACGGCAGCGTGCTCCGTCCCGGGCGGGAACGCTTGACGCCGGCATCTGGGCGGGATGGAGAGATCATCGGGATCCTCCGGGATTCCCTCCGCCCGAGGACGGGTGCATCATCAGCACGGAGGAGGACCGATGGCCTCGACGTACCGCTTCCTCGACTACGAGCTCGACGTGGCGCGGTTCGACCTGCGCCGCGATGGCCGCGTCGTGCACGTCGAGCCGCAGGTCATCGAGGTGCTCGCCTATCTGCTCGAGCACCGCGACCGGCTGGTCAGCAAGACCGAGCTGCTCGACGCGGTGTGGGGCGACCGGTTCGTCAGCGAGTCGGCGCTGGCGAGCAGGCTGATGCAGGCCCGCCGGGCGATCGGGGACGACGGTCATCGCCAGGAGATGATCGTGACCGTGCACGGTCGCGGCTACCGATTCGTCGCGTCGGTCTCCTCGACGCCGTCTGCGCCGGTGCCGTCGGCACCGACGTCGTCGGCAGCGACGCCGACGCGGATGGATCAGGAGGTCCGCTACTGCGTGGCGCCCGACGGGACCCATGTCGCCTACGCGTGCGCCGGCACCGGCCCGCCGCTGGTCAAGGCGGCGAACTGGCTGACCCACCTGGAGGTGGAATGGTCCAGTCCGATCTGGACGCACTGGCTGCATGAGCTGGCTCGTGACCACCGGTTGGTCCGCTACGACGAGCGTGGCTGCGGGCTCTCGGACTGGGACACCGCCGCCTTCGACGTCGACAGCTGGGTCGCCGACCTCGAGCTGGTCGTCGCGGCCGCCGGGGTGGAGGGTGCCTTCCCGCTGCTCGGCATCTCCCAGGGTGGCGCGGTCGCGATCGCGTACGCCGTGCGACATCCCGAGCGGGTCTCCCGGCTGGTCCTGGTGGGCGCCTACGTGCGCGGCCGGCTGGTCCGGGCGGCGAGTCCCGAGGAGCGGGAGGAGGCGGCGCTCGACCTCGAGCTCGGCAAGGTGGCGTGGCGGCGCGACGAGGACACCTTCCGGCAGGTCTTCGCCAGCCAGTTCCTGCCGGACGCGACCCCTGACCTGTGGCGCGCGTTCAACGACCTGCAGCGCGCGACCACCTCGACCGAGAACGTGGTCCGGTTCCTCGAGGTCTTCGCCCACATCGACGTCACCGCCCTGGCACCACGGGTGCGATGCCCCACCCTGGTCGTCCACGCCCGCGGCGACCTGCGGGTGCCGCGGGCCCAGGCCCAGGAGATCGCCGGGCTGGTCCCGGACAGCCGGCTGGTGACGCTGGAGAGCCGCAACCACATCCTCACCGCCACCGAGCCGGCCTGGCCGGGGTTCCTCGAGGAGGTGCGGCGCTTCCTCGCCGGCTAGCAGCTAGCACCCGGTAGGACGGCGACGGTGCCTCGTGCGGAGTTGTCGGGAGCCGCCACCGAACCATTCGTCGTCGGTGTGCGTAGGAGTACTCGACAGGGTCGCGACCGAGGATCCGGAGCGACCGACACCGACAGGGAGGTGGGCAGCATCGACGCCGACGACTTCGACGAGTTCGCGGTGGCCGCCTGGCCACGGCTGCGCTGGGCGGCGTACCTGCTCTGCCATGACAGCCATCTCGCCGAGGATCTGGCCCAGGCCACCCTGGTGCGCACCTATGCCTCCTGGCATCGGGTACGGCGCCGGGACGCCTACGCCTACGCCCGGAAGGTGCTGGTCAACCTCAACGTCGACCGGCTGCGGCGGCGCCGGCCCGAGGTCGGCCTCCCGACCGCCGACCCCGGTGACCACGCCGTCACGGCCGCGGACCGTGACGAGGTCGTCCGGCTGCTGCGGCCGTTGACCGAACGCGAGCGGCGGGTGGTGGTGCTGCGGCACTACTTCGACCTCAGCGAGGCCGAGACCGCCACCGAGCTCGGCATCGCCCGCGGCACCGTCAAGAGCACCCTGTCCAGGGCGCTGACCAAGCTCCGCGCCCACCACCCGACCACAGCCGAGACCACTCAGCGAGGACAGTCATGACCACGCCGTTCGACACCGAACTGCTCAGCCCACCCGCCGGAGCCGACCTCGGCACTCCGGACCTGGCCCGCATCCACGAGATGGGCCGGGCGCGCCGCCGGCTCCGTCGTGGCGGCATCGCTGCCGCGGCCGTCGCGCTCTCCACCGCCGGTATCGGCATACCGGTGCTGATCGGGAACGTGACCGATCGAGCGGACGACGTGCCGGTGACCACGTCGCCGGACCACGGCGCCCTCCTCGTCCGGGCCGGTCAGAGGCATCGACTCTCCGGCTGCGTCGTGCGTCTGAACGGTGAGCGAGTCACGGTCCGATTCTCGCGGGACGGGTCCACCGCCACCATCGTCACCGTCGATGGGACGGTCGTCCACCGGATGGACGTGCCGGTCGCCATCGCGACCCGGACCGGAGAGCACGGGCGGAAGATCTGCACCGTGGTGACCTCGGCACGACCGAAGACCAAGCCCTGAGGCACGGTGCCGGCCGGGCGGTCGGCCGCCGTACGCCGCCATCCGGAGAGCTTCTCCCTGACCCGCGCCTGACCTGCGCAGAAGCACCGGATCGGCCCGGGATCAACATTGGCAGGCGATGCATGCTGGCGCGTGCGGGCCGCGGTGTGTCTGGATAAGAGGCACACCTCGTCCACTCGGCGACGAGACCGGCACCGGGAGCTGACATGACCGATCTTGCGGAGCACCCCTCGACCCCGGCCAGTCCGGGCGCCTCCGAGCTCAGGAGGGTGATGGGCCCGGGCCTGCTGTTGCTGTTCATCGTGGGCGACATCCTCGGGTCCGGCATCTACGCCGTCACCGGCCGGCTGGCCGGGCAGGTCGGCGGCATCGCGTGGCTGCCGTTCATCGTGGCGTTCGTGGTCGCCACGCTGACGGCGTACTCCTATCTGGAGCTGGTGACCAAGTATCCCCAGGCCGCCGGCGCGGCGCTCTACGCCCACAAGGCGTTCGGCATCCACTTCATCACCTTCCTGGTGGCCTTCACCGTGGTGTGCTCCGGCATCACCAGCGCCTCGACCGCCTCCGGCCTGCTCTCCTCCAACCTGCTGCTCGGCCTCGGCGTCGACGCACCCGGCACCGGCGTGACGCTGGCGGTGGCGCTGGCGTTCATGGTCGTCCTGGCGCTGATCAACCTGCGCGGCGTGGGGGAGAGCGTGAGGTTCAACGTCGTGCTCACCCTGGTCGAGATGACCGCGCTGGCGATCGTGATCGGGATCGGCGTCTACGTCATCGGCCGGGGCGACTCCGACCTGCACCGGATCACCGTCTTCGACAGCCCCGAGGACAAGGGCCTGTTCATGGCGGTGACGGTGGCCACCGCGATCGCATTCTTCTCGATGGTGGGCTTCGAGGACTCGGTCAACATGGTCGAGGAGACCAAGGATCCCGAGCGGATCTTCCCGAAGATGATGCTGACCGGCCTCGGCATCGCCGCGATCATCTACGTGCTGGTGGCGGTCTCGGTGATCGCGGTGATCCCGGCCGGAGACATCGCCGACCCCTCCAACCCGGAGGCGGGGATCCTCATCGACGTGGTCAAGCTCGGCGCCCCCGGACTGCCGGTCGACGACATCTTCCCGTTCATGACGGTCTTCGCCGTCGCCAACACCGCGCTGATCAACATGCTGATGGCCAGCCGGCTGATCTACGGCATGTCCAAGCAGGGGGTGCTGCCGGCTGCGCTGGGCCGGGTCTCGCGCCGCCGGTCGCCGTACGTCGCCATCGCCTTCACCACACTGCTCGCCCTCGGGCTGATCACCTACGTCCGGCTCGGCTCGGAGAGCACCATCGTCGGTGCCCTGTCGGGGACGACGGCGCTGCTCCTGCTCGCCGTCTTCACCGTCGTCAACGTGGCCTGTCTGATCCTGCGGCGCGAGTCCGGCGGAAGCTTCCGGGCGCCCACCTGGATGCCGGTCCTCGGGGCCGTGCTGTGCGCCTACCTGCTCGGCCCGTGGGCCCGGCTGGAGGAGGACATGATCCAGTACAAGATCGCCGCCGGGCTGTTGGCCATCGGGATCGTCCTGTGGGGTCTCACCCGGCTGGTGCACAAGCCCGAGGGCGGCCACTTCGCCGACATCGAGCATCTCGAGGACGACCCCGCCGACTGAGACACAGTGAGACACCTTGAGACACGCTGAGACATGCCGGGTGCTCACGGCTTCGCCACCACGGTGGCGTCCGCCCGCGATCCGGCGGCCGCGCGCGGCGTGCGTGGCGTGCGCGGCAGGAAGTAGAGCGGCACGAAGGCGGTGAGCATCAGCACCGCGGCGACCAGATAGGCGTGCCCGAAGGCATGCACGAGGCCGTGTCGGAGGGCATCGTTGGCCAGCAGCGTCGACATGAGCGCCACTCCGCACGAGGTGGCGAGCTGGCGAGAGATGCTGACCATCGTCGTGCCGTGGGCGACCTCGTGGTGGCGCAGCGTGTGCAGTGCCGCGGTGAACAGCGGCATCATCCCGGTCCCCATGCCCAGGCCCATCACGAACAACGCCGGGATCAGATAGGTCCAGTACGGGGAGTCGGACGAGACCCAGGTCAGCGACAGCATCCCGATGGCGCTGAGCGCCAGTCCGAGCGGCGCGATCCGGCCGATCGGGATCCGGTCCGAGAGCCGTCCGGAGACCGTCATCGCCACCATCGCGCCGAGGCCCTGGGGCGCGAGCAGCAGACCGGACGTCAACGTCGTCTCGCCCCGGACCTCCTGGAAGTAGGTCGGCACCAGCAACAGCCCACCGAAGAACGCGGCGCTGAACAGGAACAGCGCGCCGACCGATGCCGACAGCTCACGATTGCGGAGCAGACGCAGGTCCAACAACGGCCCTCGGGAGCGCAGCGTGCGCACCACGAACGCCGACATGAGGGCGGCGCCGGCGATCATCGGCCAGTAGACCTTCGGGCTCGCCATCGTGTGATGATCCGGGACCGACGAGACGCCGTAGAGGAACAGCGCGAGTCCGGGAGACATCAGCACCAGGCCGACGAGGTCGAGCGACTCGGCCGCGTTCGCCCGGTCGGCGGGGAGCGCGAACCAGGCACAGACCAGGGTCACGACCCCGAGGGGGAGGTTGATCAGGAAGATCCAGTGCCACGACGCCGTCTCGATCAGCCAGCCGCCGAGAATGGGGCCGGCGATCGGGCCCAACAGCATCGGTACGCCGAGGATCGACATCAGCCGGCCGATCCGGCCGGGGCCGGCGGCCCTGGTGACGATGGTCATGCCGAGCGGCATCAGCATCCCGCCGCCGAGTCCTTGGAGCACCCGGAACCCGATCAACACCTCGATCGACGGGGCGCACGCGCACAGCACCGACCCGGCGGTGAAGAGGGCGACGGCGAGCATGAAGGGCCGCTTCGTGCCGAATCGACCGGCGGCCCACCCGGTCAACGGGATCACCGCCGCCATCGCCAGCGTGTAGGCCGTGACGGTCCAGGCCACCGCGGTGTACGAGGCCGGCCGGCCCGCGTCAGCGAAGGTGTGCTGGAACGTCGGCAGTGCGACGTTCACGACGGTGACGTCGAGGATCGACATGATGACGCCGAGGACGACGACGCCGGCGATCCGCAGCAGGGCGGCATCGATCGGCTCGGCCTCGCCGGACGGGGCGGTGGGCTCGGCTGGGACTGTGGGTGGGGACGGGACTGTGGGTCGGGACACCGATCCTCCTCGGGTTCGTGGTCATCCCAGCCTCGACCGATCGATCGCCGCAGTCGTCAGGCGTGGGGAGTCACTTCGGTCTGCGGAGGCGGTCGATCCCAGGCGGTCGGTGTCATCGTGGGGGAGTACGCCGGACGTCATCCTCGACGACGATGTCGCCCGGCGCGCTCCGCTCCTAGAGTGACCTCATGGGCCTCGACCGCAGACTGACCGCGCTGTACGCCGCGGGGTGGGCGGTGTCCGCCGTCCTGATGGCGGCGGTCTACCGGCAGTGGAAGGCACGACTTCGCGAGGCGGAGGAGCGGGCGGCCGAGATCGAGCGCACCCACCAGGAGGCGATCCGGCGCGAGTCGGCGGAGGAGCGGGTGCGCATCGCTCGCGACCTGCACGACTCCCTGACCCACAGCATCTCGGTGGTGAAGATCCAGGCGGCGGTGGCGGCGCATCTCGCCCGCAAGCGCGGCGAGGAGGTGCCCGAGCCGCTCCGCGCGATCGAGGAGGCGGCCGGGGAGGCGGCACGCGAGCTCCGCGCCACCCTCAGCGTGCTGCGCGAGTCCGCGAGCGATCACGGGCTCGAACGGCTCGGTCAGCTCGTCGCCCGCACCACCGCCGCCGGGGTGCCGACGACCCTGACCACGGTCGGGCTCCCCGACGGCTCGGCGGACCTGCCGAGCGAGATCAGCACCACGGCGTACCGCATCGTGCAGGAGTCGCTGACCAACGTCGCCCGGCATGCAGGGAACGCCTCGGCCTCGGTCACCGTCTCGCGCACCGACGGACTGCTCGTCGTGGAGGTGCGCGATGACGGCGACGGGTCTGCCGGCACCCCGCTGACGCCGGGACACGGGATCATCGGCATGCGCGAACGAGCCGCGGGTGTCGGCGGATCGCTGCACGTCGGCGGCGACGCCGAGGGGTTCACCGTGCGCGCCGAGCTGCCACTCGGGAGCCCCACGTGATCAGGGTGCTGCTCGTCGACGACCAGGCACTGATCCGCAGCGGACTGCGGGCTCTCCTCGACGCCGACGACGACATGTGCGTGGTCGCGGAGGCGGCCGACGGCCAGGCCGGACTGGCGGCGGTCCTCGAGCATCGACCGGACCTGGTGCTGATGGACATCCGGATGCCGGTGCTCGACGGCATCGAGACGACCCGGCGGATCGTCGCCGACCCGCGGCTGTCCGCGGTGCGCGTGGTCATCCTGACCAACTACGGGCTCGACGAGTACGTCTTCATGGCGCTGCGCGCCGGCGCGAGTGGCTTCCTGGTCAAGGACACCGAGCCGGAGGACGTGCTGCAGGCCGTGCGCGTCGTCGCCGGTGGGGAGGCGCTGCTCTCGCCGGCCGTGACCCGCACCTTGATCAGCGAGTTCGTCTCCCGGCCACCCACCACCGTCTCGACGAGCGCACGGGAGGCGCTCACCGCTCGGGAGCGCGAGGTGGTCACGCTGGTCGGCCACGGGCTGAGCAACGACGAGATCGCGGATCGGCTCGTGGTCAGCCCGGCGACCGCCAAGACGCATGTCAGCCGGGCGATGCTCAAGGTGTCGGCGCGTGACCGGGCCCAACTGGTGGTGTTCGCCTACGAGAGCGGGCTGGTCCAGCCCCGGGTCGAGCGAGGCTGAGGGCGGTGCCACCGATCCGGTCAACGGGATCAGCCTCGGTGGCCACCACCGCCGCGCCCACGATCCGGCCCACACACCCGCATGACCAACGGCACCCTCCGATTCCACCCACGAAGGTGAGTTCGGTGGCGCTCGCCGGACTCGTCATAGCGTCCGCTTGAGCCCGGCGTGGCTCTCCTGGTAGCCGAGCCGGGCGTAGAACGCCCGCGCCCGGTCGCGGGCCAGGTCGGTGGTGAGCTGGGCGAGGGTGGCGCCGCGGGCACGGCCGTGGTCGTGGGCCCAGGCGAGCATCGCCGTACCGAGGCCGTGGCCACGCGCGCCCGGCGCGATCCGCACCCCTTCGATCTGCAGCCGGGTGGTGCCGCCCCGGGAGAGCCCCGGGATGATGGTCAGCTGCATCGTCCCGACGATCTCCTCGTCCTCGTCGCGGACCACCGCCAGGTAGTGCGAGGAGTCGTGGGCCACCGCGTCGTAGGCGGCCTCGTAGCGGGCCAGTTCGGCGCCCTCGCGGGCTCGGCCGATCGGGTCGTCGCTGAGCAGCGCCACCAGCGCCGGTACGTCGGCCCGGGTCGCTCGCTGCACCCGGTAGGTGCGGCCGCCGAGCCGGAGTCGGCCGCCGACCGAGGCGCGGGCCCGGGCCCGTAGGCGGGAGACGAGCGCGTCGAGCCAGGCGCCGACATGGCGGCGGGCCTCGTCGGTGTCGGGGTAGCGACAGCGCAGGTGCAACCCGGTCTCGTCGAGCATGAACCACAGCATCACGCCGTCGGTCAGGATCCGGGCGCTGACGTACTGCGCCTCCAGCCCGGTCGCGTCCACCCGGACCGGGAGCCGGCGCAGGTCCAGCCAGGAGATCGCGAACATCCCGGGCGGCTCGGGCATGCCGCCCCAGGGACGCAGGATCTCCTCCAGCGGCCACGAGCCGAGCGCGACCGCCTCCCTGACCGCGGCGGCGCTGGCGGACGGGTCCGGATCACCCGACTCGAGCACCGAGTTGGTGATGAACCAGCCGACCGAGTCGTGCCAGATGGCGTCGTACCTGCTGTGCACCGGGAAGACCGCGCGTAGCGGCGTACCGGCGAGATCGTGGGTGACCGCGGTCATCGCGGCGACCACCAGCGCCAGCGTGGAGACGCCGTCCTCGCGCGCCTGCGCGGCGAACGCGGCGCTGTCGTCGACGTCGAGGACGTCGCGGACCTCGACCCGCTCACGCTCGGGGCCGCTCGTTCCCGGATCCGAACCGAACAGCGGCAGCGGGAAGCGCGGCATCGTGTCGCCGCTGGCGGCCAGCACCTCGGCCCAACGGCGGTGGATTTCCGGCGGTGCCGGGGGACGCTCGCGCAGCGCGAGGGTGTGCTCGGCGAACGCGGGCGTCGCGGCGAGACCGGGCTTCCGCCCGGAGCGCACCGCGCCGAGCGCGGTGAGCAGGTCCCGCGCGATCACCAGCATCGACCACATGTCCACGTGCGAGTGATCGGCCGCGACCACGATGGTCGGCTCGGTGGCCGTCTCGATCATGCACAGCCGATGCGAGGGCCGGTGGTACGGCGTACAGGCCCGGTCCAACACGTCGCGGAGCGCATCGTTGACCGCCTGCCCGGGCGCGATCGGATGCTCCACCCAGGCGCCGGCGGAGACCTCGACCTGATGGAGGGCCGGCTCGCCGTCGTCTCCGGGCACGAAGACCGAGCGCAGTGTGCCGTGTCGAGCGATCACCGCCAGCCAGGCGGCGGCGAGATCATCGGGTGGCACCGGCTCGGGCAGTCGCAGCGAGAGCGCCATCCACGATCCGGCCCGCTCGCCGGCACCGACGTGGCGGCGCTGGTCGAAGGAGACCGGCAACGATGCGCCGAGAGGACCCACCGTCACGTCGTAGCCGATCAGGCGACCGAACGGCACTCGGAGGTGGGCGACGTTGGTCAGCCGCATGTCGGTAGCCTAGTTGAGAAGTCATCCGGTCGACCCCGCCCCGCCGGGGCCGACCCGTCCGGGGCCGGTGGCCCTCGAGGAGTCGCCGTGTCTGTCTTCTCAGTCCCAGGTGCCGAGCTCGACGTCGAGCTGAGCGACGAGGGTGGCCATCCGGTGGTCCAACTGCACGGGCTGACCTCCTCGCGCAGGCGGGACCGATTGCTCAACCTCGACCTCGGTCGGGGGCTGTCCGGCACCCGCCTGCTGCGCTACGACGCCCGCGGCCACGGCCGCTCGACCGGCCGCCCGGTGTCCGACGACTACCGGTGGCCGGTGCTGGCCGAGGACCTGTTGGCGCTGCTGGAGAGCTGGTTCCCCGGCGAGCGGGTGCACGGCGTCGGTCCGTCGATGGGGTGCGCGACGCTCCTGCACGCGGCGGTGCTGGACCCCGACCGGTTCGCCGGCTTCACCCTGATGCTGCCCCCGACCGCGTGGGCGACCCGGGCGGCGAGGGCGACCACCTATCGCGCCGAGGCCGACGCCGTCGAGCGGGATGGGATGAAGGCGTTCCTCGCCGCGGACCGCGAGGAGAAGCCTCCGCCGGCCACCGTCGGCCGACCCGTCACGTTGCCGGAGATCCGCGAAGCGCTGCTGCCGAGCGTGCTTCGCGGAGCCGCCGCCAGCGACCTCCCGGACGCCGCCCGGATCGCGGCGATCGCCGTACCCACCACCGTCCTGGCCTGGATCGACGACCCCGGACACCCGGTCTCGACCGCGCAGGAGCTGGTCCGGCTGATGCCGTCGGCGGCTCTGGAGATCGCCGGTACGCCGGCCGAGGTCGACCGCTGGCCGGAGACGCTGCACGACGACGTCGCCAGGCACGGGTAGCGGCGCACCCGCGGCGTATCCGTGGAGCCTGGACTCCTGGCAGCTGCTTGGACCTGATCACGGTGGACCCGCTGATCTGCCACGGCGCCCCCACGGTCGGTGGCATGCGCATCCGAGTGCAGGACGTCTTGGAACCGCTCGCCTCCGGCATGACGTATGAGGAGATCCTCGCCGACTGCGACGAGTTGAGGCCGCGTCCTCGGCTTGATGGGCCTACTCCTTGTGAACGAGCGCCCCGACCGTACTGGGTCCGTGGTCGAGGAACCACCCGAGCTTGAGGCGGCCGGTCGCGTCGGGCAGGGCAAGTTGCATCGCGAAGGTGAGGCTGCCGCCGGGTGGGATCCTGCGGTGCCCGGCGCAGTTGAGCCGATACGTCTGGGTCGTCTTGCCCTTCCCGTACACGTTGGCGCTCTGGGTGTAGGAGGGGCAGGTCCGGAAGGTGATCGCCTTCCTCGATGCGTTCGACAGCGTGACGGTGTAGTCCAGCGTCGAGCCGGTGGCTGTCTCCGGGAGAGTCACATCGGCCCTCAGGCCCGCGTAGGTCGTCTCGTCGTCCTCGCTCGGGGCGATGAGGTCCACGCCCGAGCAGTTCGTGAGCGCGTCGGGGAGGGACGTGCCACTGACCGGGATGTCGTCGCCGCCAAGGCTGAGGGCGACGGGGTTGGTTGCCTGCTGGGCGTCGGCGGCATCGGTGCAGGTGGTGTCGAATCCGACGGAGAAGTCGAGACTCTTGCCCCGTGCGACCTGGCGCACCAGGTGTGGCGTGTCGCCGGTCGCGGCCGCCATCGTCACCGCGGCCTTGTCACCGATCGTGCTGGTGAGGGTGATCTCGTCGTTGGGCATCGAGCAGTCCGGGCCGTTGTCGGTCACGGTGATGTGGAGTCGGTACTGACCCATCACGACTTCGGGTGGTGTGCTGGAGGCCGCGAGCGAGGCGGCGCTGCAGGTGGCGGTGTCGCCTGTCTCTGCCCCGTCGTCCGAGGTTGCGGCCAATGGCTTCCAAGCGATAGCCGACTCGGTGGTCGGTGTCGTCGCCGGTGGCGTGCTGAGGTGGGCCGGACCGAGGTTCACGGCGATCACGACCCCTGCCCCCACCGCGACGACGGCCACAGCCGCGGCGGCCGTCTTCCGCACGCGTGCTTCGCAAGCCCTGACCGACCCCATACGGGTGAGATTGGTTCGGCCACTTGTTTGTTGCCGTGTCGAGTGACGGGTCCTCAGAACCCTTGGATGGTGAAGTCGAGTTCGGCCAGGGTCCGCACACGCGGTACGTCGGCCCCCGAATGACGACCGTGCCGGTCGAGCAGCACGCCGGCCATCCCCGCATCCCGGGCGCCGTGGACGTCCTGCTCGAGCGAGTTGCCCACCATGACGGCCTCGTCTCTGGTGACCCCGACCAGGGCGAGAGCGTGGGCGAATGAGCGTGGATCGGGCTTTCCGGCAGGAAGCATCGACGAGGCGACAAGTACGCCGACTTCCGCACTGAGGCCAAGACTGTCCAGCTTGAAGCGTTGGTGTTCCTCGTCGCCGTTGGTGAAGACGGCCGCGACGAGCCCCGCGGCGCGGGTGCGGCGCAGCGCCGGAACGGCGTCGTCGAAGACGGTCCAACCGGCTTCGTAGCGCGACAGGTATCCGGCGAACAGGTCGTCCGCCCGGACATCGTCGACGGTGACGCCCAGGAAGTCACGGACCCGTTCGCGTCGTTGTTCGGTGAAGGTCAGCTCACGCCGCTGGTAGCGCGCGTAGTTGCGGGCGGAGACGGCGACCCACCTCCCCGCCACGTCGTGGTCGGTGACCCCGAGTTCGGCCGCCCAGTCGATGACGGCAGCGGCCGAGGCCGTCGCCTGGTCCACCAGAGTGTCATCGAGGTCGAAGAGGACAGCCCGGAGCACTGGCAGAACCTAACACCCCGCCGAGTCTCGCCGTACGTTATTGATGCCCGGCCCCCGACGCCGCGCGCGTACCCTGGAGCGGTGACCGGCGACATCCCCACCCTTGAGCAGCTGCACGCCCTCGGAGCCGCCCAGCAGCCGACGTACGACGACCCGACCGCCCTGGCCGCGGCCGTGGCTCGGCTGCGGACGCTGCCGCCGCTGGTCTTTGCCGGCGAGTGCGACGAGCTCAAGGAGAAGATCGCCGCCGCGAGCCGCGGCGACGCGTTCATCCTGCAGGGTGGGGACTGCGCCGAGACCTTCGTCGACGCCACCGCCGACAACACCCGCAACAAGCTCCGGGTGCTGCTGCAGATGGCGGTCGTGCTCACCTACGCCGCCTCCGTGCCGGTGGTCAAGATCGGCCGGCTGGCCGGGCAGTACGCCAAGCCGCGCTCCAGCAACGACGAGACCCGCCAGACGCCCGACGGCCCGGTGACGCTGCCGGCCTACCGCGGCGACGCGGTCAACGGCTACGACTTCACCCCCGAGTCCCGGATCCCGGATCCGCAGCGGATGGTCGAGGTCTACCACCGCTCCGCGGCCACGCTGAACCTCGTGCGTGCCTTCACCACCGGTGGGTACGCCGACCTGCGCCAGGTGCACGCCTGGAACTCCGAGTTCGTCCGCAACTCACCGGTCGGCGCCAAGTACGAGGCGATGGCCGCCGAGATCGACCACGCGTTGCAGTTCATGCAGGCCATCGGCGCCGACCCGGACGAGTTCCACCGGGTCGACTTCTACTCCAGCCACGAGGCGCTGCTGCTCGAATACGAGCACGCCATGACCCGGGTCGACTCCCGCACCGAGCGGCCCTACAACGTGTCGGGCCACTTCGTCTGGATCGGCGAGCGCACCCGTCAGCTCGACGGTGCCCATGTGGAGTACTTCCGCCACCTGAGCAATCCGATCGGGTGCAAGCTCGGGCCGTCCGCGACCGCCGACGACGCGCTCGCGCTGGCCCGGCGGCTCAACCCCGACAACGAGCCCGGCCGGCTCAGCTTCATCACCCGGTTCGGCGCGGCCAAGATCCGTGACGGGCTGCCCGGGCTGGTGGAGAAGGTCACCGCCGAGGGGGTCAACGTCACCTGGATCAGCGACCCGATGCACGGCAACACCTTCTCCGCCTCCACCGGCTACAAGACTCGCCGGTTCGAGGACGTGCTCGACGAGGTCCAGGGCTTCTTCGACGTGCACCGCTCGCTCGGCACCGTGCCCGGCGGCATCCTGGTGGAGAACACCGGCGACGATGTCACCGAGATCATCGGCGGCGGCGAGGAGCTCGACGAATACGGGCTCGCCCACCGCTACGAGTCGGTCGTCGACCCGCGGCTCAACCGGGTGCAGTCGTTGGAGATGGCCTATCAGGTCGCCGCCATGCTTCGCCGACGCTAGCGCCCGCTGGCGGAGCTCCGCGGCGTCTTGCGTGCGGCCTGGGCGGAGTAACACGCTGTCCGATGCGCTACCGGGCCACTGCAACAGGCTGCCAGTGCTCCGAACAACGTGTGACCGCGCGTGACCCTCGATGACCGCCTCGCTCACCCCGCCGACCAGGCGAACTGCATGATCTCGTCGCCGTCCTGGAGCGCCGACCGGTTGCCGGTGTCGGTGAACCCGGTGCTCAGGTAGAGCCGCTGTGCGCGCCGGTTGTCGGTGCGGGTCCACACCGACAGACCGTCGAACTCCCGGTTCTGCAGGTCCCGGACCAGACTCGATCCCACTCGTGAGCCCCAGACCGCCGGGTCGACGAAGACCATTGAGATGTGACCGATCCCGGGCAGCGGTACGCCGTCCTCCAGATAGGTCTCGGCCAGCAGCATCCCGGCCGGCCGCTCCCCGTAGTGCGCCACCAGCAGCAGTTCGGCGGAGGAGATCTTCTCCCGGACCCGGGTCGCCCGCAGCTCGCCCGCCGGCCGCCAGCGAGCGGCGTTGGCGAGCCCCCAGATGCGCACGGCGAGATCCCGGTCGAGGTCGGTCTGCGCGCGGGAGACCAAGATCCGGGGCACCGTGTCACGATACCGGGTCCCGGACGCGGTCCTGGCCCGGCCTCAGCGGCTCAGCGGGCGAGCAGCCACACGCCCGCGGCGAGCATCACGATCAGGAAGCAGAGCAGCACCCACAGCGAGACCACCCACGCCGAGGGCTGGTCGGCGCGCTGGACTCGCACGGTGGCGTCGGCGGGCGGTGCCGCCGGCAGGTAGGTGTGGTCGGGGTGCGCGCTCGGCCGGATCGCGCTCTCGGCCAGCGAGCCCATCACCCGGTGCTCGCCGGTCCGAATGGCCGGACGCACCTGGGTCCGGTCCTCGGCGTACGACGCCGGGCCGGCCGCCGACTGCTCGTCGGCGAACAGCGGATAGCGCGCGCCACGCGGAGCGGAGGTGACCGGGGGCGCCACCACGGGTTCGCTCGGTGCTGGGTTGGCCGGTGCTGGGTTGGCCGGTGCTGGGTTGGCCGGTGGCGGGGTGCTCGGCGGCGCGCTGCTCGGCGGCGCGCTCGCCGTCTGGGCCCGGTCAGCCCGGTCGGTCGGGTCGGTCAGGCCCGCTGGGATCGGACGGATCACCGTCTCGTCACCGGCCGGTGCCGGCGCACTCGACGTGACCGGCGGCGTCCCGGCGTCCTGAGGGCGCGCGTCGGCGCCGCAGTAGGCGCAGAACCGGCCTGTCCCCAGCCGTTGGCCGCACTGTCCGCAGTAGGTCGCGCTCACGTCGCCTCCCTCACCTCGAGCCACCACCCTAAGGCTGGATGCCCAACCGACCCGAATGCCCGCCAGCCGAGTGCCGCATGACCGCGACGACCGAGCCCTGGCGAAGCCGAGCGGGCCCCGACCCGAGCCCTGGCCCGGGCCCCGACCCGAGCCCTGGCCCGAATCCCCTGGCCAACGGCGCCGGAGGCCCGGACCGCGATCGGCCGTCTCAGCCGCTCGGATGCAGCACCTCGCCCTCGATGCTGCGTCGTGGGCCGAGCTCGCTGAGCAGCATCGCGCCGAGCACCAGCAGTCCGCCGACGACCAGCCGGACGGTGGCCTGCTCGCCGCCGAAGAGCACCGCGAACGCGGCCGCGAACACCGGCTCCATCGACATGGTGATCGCGGCCGGCGTCGGGGCCAGGTGCGCCTGCGCCCAGGTCTGGGCGAGCAGGCCGAGGCCGCCCACGACGAGCGCCATGTAGAGCAGTGCAAGCCAGTCTGCCCTCCGGTCGGGCAGCACCACCCCGTTCCAGCCGGTGACCAGCAGGCACAGCGCTCCGATCACCAGCAGCTGCACGATCGAACTGCCCAGCGCCGTCTGCGGTGTGGACCAGGCGCTGAGCGCGACGATGTGCAGCGCGTAGAGCACCGCGGCGGCCAGCGTCAGGGCCTCGCCACCGCCGATCGAGACCCCGCTCAGGGTCAGGATGCCGAGACCCACGACGGCCACCATCGCGGCCAGCCAGGTCGGTCGTCCGATCGAGGCGTGCCAGAGTGCCGCGGCCAGCAACGGAGTGAGCACGACACAGCTGCCGGTGATGAAGCCGGAGACGGTCGCCGGGGTGCGCACCAGGCCCTCGGTCTGCAGGATCTGGGCGAGCCCGTACAGCAGGCCGAGCGCCACCGACCGGCGCAGGGCGGGCCGGGGGAGTCGCCGTACCGCGCCCGGTGCGATGGCCAGCAGGACCAGGCCGGCGATGGCGAAGCGCACGCCGAGGAAGTCGAGGGTCGGGATCCGCTGCACCAGGTCGTGGATCATGAAGAACGTCGAGCCCCAGCAGGCTGCCAGTGCCAGCAATGCCAGCGTCGCCCAGGTCGAGGTGGACGGTCGGGCGCGCATCACGTCCCTCGGCGAGGAGGTGGTACGGCGCTCATCGGGCGGAGTGGGCGCGCAGCTCGGCGAGCAGCGGCAGGTCCGGGTTGCCGACCTCGCCGGAGCCGGGGGTCTCCAGGATGAACGGCACCGACGCCGTCGCCGGATGGGCGAACAGCTCCCGGAAGGCTTCGGTGCCGATGTGGCCGGCGCCGATCCGCTGGTGCCGGTCCAGGTGGGCGCCGCGGACGTCCATCGAGTCGTTGGCATGGATCAGGCGCAGTCGGCCGGGCCCGCCGAGCTCCACGATCCGGTCGACGGTGGCGGTCGTCCCGCCCGGTTCGTCCAACGGGGCGCAGGCGGCGAAGACATGACAGGTGTCGAGGCAGATCCCCGCTCGGGGGTGCCGGTCCAGAGCGTCCAGATAGGCCGGCAGGTCCTCCACCCCGGCGCACAGCGAGCGGCCCTGGCCGGCGGTCGGCTCCAGCAGCAGCCAGGGCGCGGCCGGGTCGTCCGGATCGCAGAGCTCGGTGAGCAGCGGCAGCAGTCCCGCGCGCACCTGATCGAGCGCGGCGGCGTACCTCTCGGCCGAGGTGGCGGGGTCGGGATCGACGAAGGAGCCGGTGTGCACCACCACGCCCTCGACGCCGAGCTCGGCGGCGCGACGCAGGTGGTGCGCCACCATCGCCACCGACTTCTGATAGGTCGCCGGGGTCGGAGAGCCGAGATTGACCAGGTACGGCGTGTGGATGAAGGCGCGCAGGCCGCGATCCTCGAGCTCACGGCGGAAGTCCTTGTCCTCGGCCGGCCTGCCCGCCGAGAGCGCCCAGCCTCGCGGGTTGCCGACGAAGACCTGCAGGGTCTCGCAACCGAGCTCGTCGGCGGTCGCGAGCGCACCCCTGACCAGGCCCTTGCCGACCCGGACGTGGGTTCCGATGGGGTTGCGCTGACGAGGATCCACGGGGGCGGAGTCTAGACGGGACGAGGTGGGCGGTCTCGGGGCGGTCGCGGCACGACTCAGCTGATCCACACCGTGATGGTCGAGCCGTAGGGGAGCTTCTGGCCGGCGGAGTCCTGGTCCATCACGAACCCGAGCCCGAAGTAGGGCGTGTAGTGCCTGACGTCCACCGTGAAGCCGTCCGACTCCAGCTCGGACCTGGCGCTGTCGAGGCCGTGCCCACGCACCGAGGGCACCTCGACCAGATGCGGTCCCTTGGAGACGGTCAGGGTCACGGTGTCGCCGCGATGCAGCGTGCCTCCGGTGGGGTCCTGGCTGATCACCAGGCCGGCGGCCACATGGTCGTCGTACCGGTTGATCCGCCGGACCTCCAGGTGGCGCTTGCTCAGCGTCGCCTCGGCGTGATCGGCGTCCTCGCCCTGCCAGTGGCCGACCTTGATCGGCCGGCGGCCCTTGCTGACCACCAGGGTGACGGTGTGCCCGGGCCGGAGCACGGTGCCGGCCTTGGGCAGGCTCCGGATGACGTGCCCGGCCGGCACCGTCTCCGACCAGCGCTCGACCGCGGGCGCGACGTCCATCTTGACGGCCGTCAGCCTGTCCTGGGCCCGGTCGGTGGTCAGGCCGGCGACCTTCGGCAGCGGATACTCCTCCACCCCGCGGCTGACCACCAGCGTGACGGTGTCGCCGGAGAGCACCTTCGCCCCGCGGCCGGGCTCGGAGGAGATGACGCTGCCCTTGGCGATGCTGTCGGAGTAGGCGTGCTCCACCCGCACCGACAGTCCGTCGGCCTCGAGCCGCCGGGTGGCGTCGGCACGGGTCAGATCGGCCACCCCGGTGAGCCGGTCGTAGCGCCCGTCGGTGTACCACCAGCCGCCGGTCACGGCACCGGCCAGCACCACCAGAGCGAGCAGGACCAGGGCGAGTCGCCGTCGTCGCCGCGGGCGGCCGGCGCCACCGCGGGCAGGCATCGAGCCGTCGCCTCCGCCCCCGCTGCGGCGGTCCCCGGTGCCTCCGTCGGTGTCTTTGTGGGCGTCGTCATCGGTGGCCCCATCGGCGAGGGGGATACGACGAAGCTGCTCGGTGACGAACGCCGGCGATGCCAGCTCGTCGGCGCGGAGGTCGTGCTCCCGGGTCGCCTCGCGGGCCAGCTCCAGGGTCGACTCGGCTGCGCTCTCGCCTGAGTCCCCGGTGCCGTCGGAGCCGGTCCGGGCGGCGGGCCTCAGGTCGGCGGTCAGCTCGGGGTCGTCGGCGAGTCCCGCGGCGAGCGCCTGGGCCACCCGCCAGGCGAGATGCGCGAAGACGCCGGCGTCGGCCGGCCGGAGCGCCCGGTCTCGTGCGGTGGCGCGGGCGACCAGGGCGTCGACGTACGGCGGGATCCCCGGGACGAGGGTGGACGGCGCGGGCACGTCGGTGTGGACGTGCTTGTAGGCGACCTGGATCGGGGTCTCGCCGAGATGTGGCTTGCGACCGGTGAGCAACTCGAAGAGCAGGACGCCGGCGCTGTAGACGTCGGCACGGGCATCGGCCCGACCCTCGGTGACCAGCTCCGGCGCGATGTAGGAGACGGTGCCGATCAGCACGCCGGTGGAGGTGTGCTGGGTCTCGGCGCTCACCGCGCGGGCCAGACCGAAGTCGGCCACCTTGACCTGACCCGGGCGGGTGCCGACCAGGACGTTCTCCGGCTTGACGTCGCGGTGCACCAGTCCCGCCTGGTGCGCCGCGGCGAGTGCGCTCAGGACCGGCTCGAGCCGGGCCAGGGCCGCGGCCGGCGGCATCGGGCTGTGCCGGGTGATGATGTCGCGCAGGGTCTGCCCGGGGACGTACTCCATCGCCAGGTAGACCACGCCGTCGTCGTCGCCCTGGTCGTAGACCGCCACCACGTGCGGGTGGGAGAGGCGGGCCGCGGCGCGGGCCTCGCGCACGAACCGGGCGGCGAAGGTGTCGTGCTCACCCATCCCGGGGTGCATCACCTTGATCGCGACGGTCCGGTCCAGCCGGAGGTCGTGGGCGACGTACACGCTGGCCATCCCGCCGCGGGCGATCCGCTCGGTGAGGCGATAGCGGCCCTCCAGCACCCGTCCCACCAGGGGGTCGGGTGCGTTCGCCGCGCGTGGCGCGGCGGCTGAGCGGGCGTCCCGTTCAGTGCGCACGTCGGTCCTCCTGCGTCCGGCCGGGGCTGAGACCGGTCTCCCATGGTACGAACCGGAGGGCGGGAATCCCGGCTTCGACCCGCACGCCCGGGAGATGTCACAGTTGGACCATGACCGACAAGCCGCTCGCGGAGCAGGACCTGGGCACGCTGGTGACCGACTGGATCGACTGGGCCGAGGCCGCGCGCCGGCTGGGCGTCACGGTCGGCAAGGTGCGCACCATGATCCGCGACCACGAGCTCGCCGCGGCGGTGCCGCCCGGGGTCCGGGGACAGCGGATCCCGGCCGATCTCATCGTCGACGGGCTGCCGGTCAAGGGGCTGCCCGGGCTGCTGACCGTGCTGCACGACGGCGGGTACGACGACCGGGAGTGCATCGCCTGGCTGTTCCTGGACGCCGACCTGCCCGGCCGGCCGATCGACGCGCTGCGGGAGAACCGCGGCTCGGAGGTCAAACGCCGTGCCCAGGCGATGGCGTTCTGAGCACGGTTCTGGGTCCAGAGCATGACCAGGGACTGAGACCGCTGACTGCGATGTGAGATTCCCGGTGGTGGACGGCGGCTCGTGGTGCCGTCCCACCTGCCTAGAATGGCGGGCATGACCGAGCAGCCCACCCGCATCTCCGACCTGCTCGGCAGCGGGCAGCGGTCGTTCTCGTTCGAGTTCTTCCCGCCCAAGGACGAGGCCGGCACCGACCAGCTCTGGGACGCCATCCGGGCCCTCGAGCCCTACCGGCCGACGTTCGTCTCGGTGACCTACGGTGCCGGCGGCAGCACCCGCGACACCACCATGCGGGTCACCAGCCGGATCGTGCGGGAGACCGGCATGACGCCGTTGGCCCATCTGACCTGCGTGGGCCACACCGTCGCCGAGATCGAGCACGTGCTCGACGCCTACGCCGAGGCCGGCGTCGAGAACGTGATGCTGTTGCGCGGCGATCCGCCCGAGGGACCGCGCGCGGAATGGACGCCGACCCCCGGGGGCCTCACCTACGCCCAGGACCTGGTCGAGCTGGTCGCCGCGCGTGGTGGCTTCGACATCGGAGTGGCGGCCTTCCCCGAGGGCCACCCCGGCGCCTCGTCGCGGGACGCCGACGCCGACGTGCTCGTCGCCAAGGCGAAGGCGGGCGCGGACTTCGCGGTGACCCAGATGTTCTTCCGGGCACAGGACTACTTCGACCTCGTCGAGCGAGTCCGGGACCGCGGGGCCGACCTGCCGATCCTGCCCGGCATCATGCCGATCCTGAACCTGGCCGCGATCCGTCGCCAGGGTGAGCTCATCGGTGCCGCCGTCCCCGATGACGTGGTCGCCCGGCTCGCCGCTCACGGCGAGGACCGAACCGCGGTCCGCGCCGCCGGGATCGAGCTGGCCGCCGAGCTCTGCGAGGAGCTGCTGGCCGGCGGGGCACCCGGCCTGCACTTCTACACGCTCAACCGGTCGAAGGCGACGCTGGAGATCTTCGGTCACCTCAACGTCGCCGTCTGAGCCGGACCGAACGGGACCAGACCGAACGGGACCAGACCGGCTCGCGGACCGGCTCGCGGACCGGCTCAGGCGGACCGGCTCAGGCGGGGCCGGCTCAGGCGGGGCCGATCGCCTGAGCGACCAGGGCCGCCGACAGCCCGACGTAGGGCAGTCCCGCGCCGGGGTTGGCATGGGCGCCGGCGGCGTAGACCCCGGGGATCGGCGTGGACGGCCCGAGCCGCCGGAACACGGTACGGCGACCCGCCCATCGCACCCCGTACGGCGACCCGCCCCAGCGCCGGACCAGCTCGGCCGGCCCGAGGTCGACCCGGGTGATCACCAGGTCGCGCACGTCCAGCGACCGGCCGTCGATCCGGTGCCGGGCCAGGGCGAGGAGCACGTCTTCGAGCAGGGTGCCGTAGGAGTGCACCGTCCAGGCCGGTCCGGCAGCGGTCCGGGCGGTGCGCAGCACCAGCGTCGGGTCGCCGTGCAGCACCAGCTCGGCCGGCAGCCCGGCCAGGTGATCGGGCGGCTCGGCCAGGCCGACATGGGTGATCGCCGGCGGCAGGGCGGGCAGCGTGGCCGCGACCTGCGCCCGCAACGCCGGCAGCCGCCGGGGGTCGATGGCGACCACCACCGCGTCGGCATCGATCTCGCCGGCGCTGGTGGCGACGGCGGCGACCCGGCCGGCCCGGACGACCAGGTCGAGCGCGGTGGTGGCGGTCAGCACCTCCACCCTGCGGGTGGCCAGCCGGGCCTCCAGCGCTCGCGCGAGTCCGGCCATGCCGCCGACCGGCCGCCAGCCGCCGAAGCGCTGCTCCAGATAGGCGCTCAGCCCGGCCCAGGCCGGGACATCGCGCAGCGCGTGCCCCTCGGCCAGGAACGGGTGCGCCGCCACCAGCCGCGCTCGCTCGTCCTTGAAGGCGCGCCGCAGCCGCCTGGCCAGGGTCTGGCGGGAGCCGAACCGCTCGGTCAGCTCCCGGGGCAGGCCGGCCGGGTCCCAGGGCACCTCGAAGTAGTTCTTGCGCAGCACCTCCCAGTCCTCGGCGTACCCGGCGACGTAGTCGGCCCAACGCTGGCCCAGCCCGTCGGCGAGCTCCTCGAAGGCGGCGACCTGGGCGCCGCGGCCGCCGGCCAGCCGCAGCGTGCTGCCGTCGGCGAAGTGATGCTGCCGCAGGACCGGCAGGGGCTCGAGGTCGAGCTCGCGCTCGAGCGGCCGGCCCGACTTGCGGAACAGGTCACGCATCACCGCGGGCAGCAGCGTCGAGGTCGCCGAGGCGTCCCAGACGAACCCGTCGCGCCGTACCGGACGCAGCGCGCCGCCGACCGCGTCGGCGGCCTCGACCAGGCTCACCCGGTGTCCGAGCTTGGCCAGTCGCACCGCGGCCGCCATGCCGCCGTACCCGCCACCGATCACCACCGCCCGCACGCAGCGAAGGGTAGAGGACCGGCCGGATCGGGTCAGGTCGGGTCAGGTCGGGTCAGGTCGGGTCGGGTCAGGTGGTGGTACCGCCCGCGCCCAGCTGGGCGGAGGCGTCCTTGAGCCGTACGCCGGTGGCGCCGAGCTGCCGGGCGCCGACGATGAGCGAGGCGATGGTGCGAGCCGCCGTGTCGTAGTCGAGGCCGCGCGGCGGGCGGATGTTGGAGATGCAGTTGCGGGCCGAGTCGAGGATCCCGGGGCGGGGGTCCCAGGTGAGGTAGGCGCCGAGTGAGTCGGCCGAGGAGAGTCCCGGACGCTCGCCGATGAGGACGAGGACGAGGCGTGTCCCCAGCGCCGCGCCGAGGTGGTCGCCCAGCGCGAGCCGGGCCTGGGTGGCGACGACCGGGGGTGCGACCGTCGTGGTCGCGTCGAGCAGCGGGAGCAGCGCCTCGAGCAGTGCCGCGGCATGCGCGTGGACCGCGGTCGCGGAGAGCCCGTCGGCCACGACGACGGCAAGCTCCGCACCGGCGTTCGCCGGGAGCGGTGAGCCCGGCTGCCGCCCCAGGTCGGGTCGGGTGAGGTAGGTGGCGCGATCGGGCGCCGCCGAGGCGACGAGGACCGGCTCGCCCATGCCGAGCCCGGTGAGCTCCGCGACCACCCGATCGACATCGAGTGGCAGGTGGACCGCATCGCGCGCGGCCGCATGGGCGGCGCCCGCGGCCAGGACGGCGGCGGTCGGCTCTCCCGACCCCGCCCGTCCGAGGCCGACCCGGGCCGGCGTCGTACCCCTCAGGGTGTCCCAGAAGTCGCTCACCGCGGGCCGGCCACCAGTTCGCGCAGCGCGGTCGTGGCCGGGTCGACCGCACGGACGCCGCCCTCCGGGGTGAGCAGGCCGATCCGGTCGAGCCAGTCCTCGAACTCCGGCGCGGGTCGCTTCCCGAGCACCTGCCGCAGGTAGAGCGCGTCGTGGAAGGAGGTCGACTGGTAGCCGAGCATCACGTCGTCGGTCCCGGGGATGCCCATCACGTAGCTGCAGCCGGCGACGCCGAGCAGCGTGAGCAGGGTGTCCATGTCGTCCTGGTCGGCCTCGGCGTGGTTGGTGTAGCAGACGTCGACGCCCATCGGTACGCCGAGGAGCTTGCCGCAGAAGTGGTCCTCCAGGCCGGCACGGGTGATCTGCTTGCCGTCGTAGAGGTACTCCGGGCCGATGAAGCCCACCACCGTGTTGACCAGGAACGGCTCGAAGGCGCGCGCCACGCCGTACGCCCGGGCCTCGAGGGTCTGCTGGTCGACCGGCCGGCCGCCGGTGCCGAGATGGGCGTCGGCGGAGAGCGCCGATCCCTGGCCGGTCTCGAAGTACATCACGTTGGCGGTCCCGGGATCGCCCACCGTGGCGCGTCGCAGCGACCGGGCGGCCTCGTTGGCCTCGTGCAGCATCGACAGCTCCACCCCGAACCCCTCGTTGGCGCGCTGGGTGCCGGCGATCGACTGGAACGGCAGGTCGACCGGATGGCCCTGCGCGATCAGGTCGATGGTGGTCGTGACGTGGGTGAGGACACAGGACTGGGTGGGGATGTCGTAGCGCTGCCGGACGTCGTCGATGAGGTGGAGCAACCGGGCGACGGTGGCCGGGCTGTCGGAGGCCGGGTTGATGCCGATGACGGCGTCGCCGGAGCCGAGCAGGAGTCCGTCGAGGATCGAGGCGGCGACGCCGGTCGCGTCGTCGGTCGGGTGGTTGGGCTGCAGCCGGGTGGCCAGCCGCCCGGCCAGGCCCACCGTGGTCCGGAAGCGGGTGACCACCTCGGTCGCGGCGGCCACGGCGATGAGGTCCTGGTTGCGCATGATCTTCGAGACGGCGGCGACCATCTCGGGGGTGAGACCCGGCGCGAGGTCCCGGAGTGCCGTCGTGTCGCGACGGGCCGCGGCCTCGAGGAGCCACTCCCGGAAGGCGCCGACGCTGAGCTGCCGTACGCCGGCGAAAGCCTCGGCGTCGTGTGACTCCAGGATCAGCCGAGTGACGTCGTCCTCCTCCGGCGGGACCACCGGCTCGTCGAGGAACGTGGCGAGCGGGACGTCCGCGAGCGCGAGCCTGGCCGCCGCCCGCTCGCCGTCCGTCTGTGCGGCGCAGCCCGCCAGCACGTCGCCGGAGCGTAGCGGGGTCGCCTTCGCCAGCAGGTCGACCAGCCCGTCGAACTCGTAGGTGCGACCGTGAAGGGTCTGCAGGTAGCGCATGGCGCCACGCTAGCCACCCCGGATCACGCGGGCGTTACCTCCGAGCATCCGGCTAGACCACGTCGAGCTCGGTGGCGCCGGTCAGCGCGGTCAGCTCGGTGAACGTGGTGGAGAAGACCGCGGCCGGATGGCCGGCGGCCGCCCAGAGCTCGGGGTACCGGCGCAGCCAGCTGTCCAGATAGGTGGGCACCGGGGTCGGGTGGCCGATCGGCGAGACCCCGCCGATGACCTGTCCGGTGTGCGCCCGGACGAAGTCGGGGGAGGCCCGCGTCAGCCGCGGTACGCCGATGGCGGCGGCCGCCGTACCCACGTCGACCCGATGCGCCCCCGAGGTCAGGATCAGCACCGGTGCGCCCTCGGCCTCGAAGAGCAGGCTGTTGGCGATCGCCCCCACCTCGCAGCCGAGCGCGTCGGCGGCGAGTGCGGCGGTGTGCACCGAGTCAGGCAGAATGACGATGCGTCCGGTCCCGCCGCGCTCGGCGTGGGCCGCGCGGAATCTGGCCACGGAGGGATGCTCGTCCATGGCCCGACCCTAGCGGTGGGGCGCGGATCGTTCGGGCGCGGACTGAGAGGCAGGGATGAGGCGAATGACACGCGGCGACGTCGAACCGGGGGCCACTGTCCCGGTGACCCCGGTCGCCGGAGCGGCTGCGTCCACCGAGGTCGTCGGGTCCGCTGGGTCCGCTGGGACCGCTGGGACCGCTGGGACCGCCGACCGTCCGGCCACTCTGGTGTGGAGCATGCGACTGCTCGGTGTGCTGATCGCGCTCGGCGCGGTGGTGACGCTGGTGATCGTGCTGCGAGTCGACGACCTGGTGCGCACCTGGGCCGAGGGCAGCACCGCGGCACGCCGCATCCTGGACACCTACGGCCTGCACTTCCTCAAGGACCCGCCGAAGTTCTGGCCCGGCACCAACGCGGAGTACACCGGCGCGCGAGCGCCCCGGATCGTGCCGGTCGCCGTCACCCTCTACGTCGTGCTCGCCGGTCTGTACGCCGTGCTCGCCGTCTTCGTACGCAACGGCTACGAGTCGGCACGGATCAGCTTCACCGCGCTGGTCCTGTTCGCCTGTGTGGCGGCGATCGGTGGGATGGCACGTGACCTGCCGGCGTTGATCGTCGTGCTCGGCGCCGTCGAGGTCGCCGTGGCGGTCGCGATGCTGGTCCTGCTGTGGCTGCCGGCCAGCACCCGATTCTTCCATCCGGGACCGGTCGAGCCGGCGAGTGTCCCGTCGGTCGAGTAGCGAGCGCCAGCGAGAAGGCCGTCGGCCGGGTAGCGAGCCGAGCGTCTCGAGACCCTCCTCCGCACCGGTGGCCCGGCCATGGCGGCGTACCCCGGGCTGGTACGACGGCTCGGGTCCGTACGGGTTGAGCCGCCCGGCGGATGGGTGTAGCGTCTTGGATAGAACATATGTTCGAACAGTGCCGAGATGACCACGCCGAGACGACTGCCCCGACCGATGGGTCGAGTGAGCCGGAAGGAACAGCGCATGCACGCCCTGCCCGCGACCACCCACTCCTATCTGCAGCGCTCGGCGGCGTCGCTCGCCGAGGCGATCTCCGAGCCGGACGTGCCCCACCGGTATGCGTTCGCCCACGTCGCGGCGCTGCGGGCCGCAGCCGCGTTGATCGCGGCCCGCGCGACGCCGGTCGCCGCCACGCGACGGCGGCCACAGCGCAACGCCTGGGTGCTGTTGGCCGAGCTCGCCCCGGAGCTCGGCGAGTGGGCGAGCTTCTTCGCGGCCGGGGCGGACAAGCGGGCCGCCGCTGAGGCCGGGCTCTCCCGGGCCGTCACCGAGCGTGAGGCCGACGATCTGATCCGCGACGCCGACCGCTTCCTCGCGGTGGTCGAGAGCAGCCTCGGGCTGGTGCCGCACGACTCCGCCCGGACCCAGCCGCTGGCCGCCGAGCCGGCCCGCCGCGCCGGCTGAGCCCGCGGTGGTGGTTCGAGCTCGGTGGGTGGGCGGATCCCATTAGGCTGAGGCCATGCCAGGGACAACAGTGGGGCCCGCTCGACACTCCGGTGGTGCGCCTTCGGTGCGACGCGCCAACGCTCGGTCCGCCGTGGTCTGGGAGGACCTCGATCCGCTGCTCACCGATGGGCAGCGGCTCGAGGTGCTCGACATCGGCGGCGGCACCGGCGTCTCCGCCGTGCGGATCGCGGAGCTCGGCCACCGGGTCTCGGTCATCGACCCGAGCCCGGACGCGCTCGCCGCGCTCGCCCGCCGGGCCCGAGAGGCCGACGTCGAGGTGACGGCGCACCAGGGCGACCTGGCCCTGCTGGGGGACGCCGTCGCCGCCGGGGACATCGCGCCGGTGGACCTGGTGTTGTGCCATGGCGTGCTCGAGGTGGTCTCCGACACCGCCGCCGCACTGACCGGCATCCGCGATGCGCTTCGCCCCTCGGGCGCGCTGAGCCTGCTGGTCGGCCAGCGCAGCGCCGCGGTGCTGGCTCGGGCGATGGCCGGACACTTCGGCCAGGCCCGTGACCTGCTCGACGACACCTCCGCGCTCGGCCGCTCCGGGCGTCGGTTCACCGTCGACGAGGTCACCTCCGCGGTCCGGTCGGCCGGTCTGGAGGTGCACAGCGTGCACGGGGTCCGGGTCTTCACCGATCTGGTGCCCGGGTCGCTGCTCGACCTGGAGCCGGGTGCCGCGTCGGCGCTGGTGGATCTCGAGCTCGCGGTGGCGGCCAGGAGCGACTACCTGCCGATGGCCACCCAGCTCCACCTGATCGCCACCCGCTGAATCCGGGGACGCGGCGCGACCGGATCATTTTCGGCCGCGCCCTACCGTCCGCGACGTGTGCTGCCTATCCTTAGAGGCATCCCCACGTAACCGGGAGGAACGGTGCCACTCTCCGAGGAGGAGCTGCGAGCGCTCGAGCAGATGGAGCGCGCGCTCTCGCTCGAGGACCCCAAGTTCGTCTCCACGCTTCGTGGGACGAGGTTGCGGCAGGCACAGCAGCTCCGTGCGGTCGCCTCGGGACTGTGCTTCCTCGCCGGCGTCGCGCTGCTGATGGTGGGCGTCATCACCACCTACTGGGTCATCGGCGTGGTGGGCTTCCTGGTCATGCTGGCCTCGGCGAGCGCCGCCATCTCGGCGACCAGCGGCGCACACGTCAGCCCGCCGCTGGACGGCGAGGACGGCCATGGCTCGGTGTCGAGCCGCAGCGACCGATGGCGTCGCCGTCACCACGACGACCAGGAGTGGTGACCCGGATCGATCCGCGGGTGACCCGGGGACCCCGGTGGGCCGAGCCGTTCCTGGTGTCCCTCTCCCGCTGATGCGTCCCCGCGACCGGGTGGACGGCCGCGTCGTGGTCGTGGGCTCCGCCCAGCGGTCCATCAGGTCCATCAAGAGGCCGGGTCAAGGGCTGGGGGCCGGTCAACGGATGTGGTCGACCAGCTCCGAGGTCTCGCTCGGTGGGGCCGTCACCGTCGGCCGCCGGCGACGCGTGGTCGAGCGGGGCCACACCGCCGCGCGTCGACGCACCCCGGGGCCGGCGATGGAGCTCAGCTCGGCGATCACCATCGCCGCTTCGTCGCCGACCGACTCCTGGCTCGGCGTGCGCGCGTAGCGGTTGCGCTCCACGGCCGTGACCACGCGACCCAGCGCCTCCTTCGACTCGGCCGAGACCAGCTGGTCGGCCAGCACCGAGCCGATCTCGCGCGGTGAGCGCTCCGGTGGCCAGGGGACGTCCAGGTCCAGCGCGGTGTCCTGCAGCTCGGCCCAGGCCTGGTCGGGGTCGCCACCCAGCCGGCGGCGCCGGCGCCGGCGCCGTACCAGACCGGGGAGGGCCAGCGCGACCGCGATCGCCAGTCCCGCGGCGGCGAGGACCGGTGCGAGCCAGCCAGCCGACCCGCTCGACGACCCGGTCGTGGTGGCCGTGTCGGGGGTCGGGGTGGGAGTCGGCGAGGTGCTCTTCCGGCTCTCCGGCTGGTTGGCCTGATCGTCCTGGGTCGGCCCGCTCTGCTCGGTGCCGCCATCCCCGCTCGTGGAGTCGTCGGTCAACACGCCACTGGTGTAGCTCGGCGCGGTGGTGTCGGCCGCGGCCGGCGTCGGCTCGAAGCTGACCCAGCCGACGCCGGAGAAGTACAGCTCCGGCCAGGCGTGCATGTCCTCGCCGCGGAACACCCAGTCGCCGTCGGCGGTCTTCTCGCCGTGCAGGAATCCGACCGCGACCCGTGCCGGGATGCCCAGCGAGCGGGCCATCGCCGCCATCGCGGTGGCGAACTGCTGGCAGTAGCCGATCTTCTGGTCGGTGATGAAGTGCAGCAGGTCGTTGCCGCTGGTGCCGCCCGGCCGGCGCAGGCTGTAGGTGAAGCCGCCGGTGTCGCGGAACCAGTTCTGCAGCGCGACGGCCTTCTCGAACGGAGTGAACGCCTCGGCGGTCACCCGGGTCGCGATCCGGCCGACCTGGTCCGGCACGTCCGGCAGCGCGGTCAGCTGGGAGGAGAGCCCGCCGCTGCCGTAGCCCGCCGCGAGCAGCTGTTCCTTGGTCGGGGTGAGCGGTGCCGAGGTCGCGGTCCACCGTTCGCCGGCCGTGTTCAGGTTGCCGTCCCGGTCGGCCGCCAGGAAGTCCTGCGTGCTGGAGTCGTAGCGCCACTCGCCGTCGGCATCGATCCGGGTGGTGTAGACGAACGTCGGCAGCCAGCGGGACTCGAAGTCGTTGCTGGCGGTGAAGGTGTAGGTGGTCGAGTCGCCGAGCATCTTCTTGTCGCCGTTCGGCGGGCTGAACCTGGCGTGTCCGGTGTTGCTCGCCGGGATCCGGCGGTTGCCCGGGGTCCACTCGTTGCCGTTGAACGAGGTGAGGGTGGCGATCCGGAGGTACGACGGGGTGACGTCTGCCCCCGAGGTCCGGGTGAGGGTCATCAGCACCTTCGGGGACTGACTGCGCAGGTCGTCGTACATGCCCACGGTGGGGTTGCTGACCCGGATCGGCCCGGAGCCGTTGCCACCCGGGCCGAGGCCGGTCAGGTCGAGATCGAGGGTGGGGATGAAGACCGGTACGACGAGCGCGAGCGCGGTCGCGGCCACCCCGATCGCTCCGGGGCCGGTGTCCCAGAAGCCGTGCGGTCGGGCATCGCCGTCGGCCGTCATGCCGGTGCTCGCACCCGGGTCGAGCCGGCGGCCCCAGTGGGCCAACCGGTCGGCCTGGTGCAGGGTGAGCAGGACGAGATAGGCGGCGGCGGTCAGCACGAAGACCCACCAGGCGATGCCGCTGTCGGCGAGCCCGAAGGTGACCGCGAAGCAGGTCAGTGCGACCAACCCGACCAGCGGCGGCCGACGCCGTGAGCACCACTCCGCGAGCAGCACGGCGAGGGTGCCGCCGTAGATCAGATACGGTCCGATCCCGCCGCTGACCTGCATCGGCAGGTCATAGCGGTAGGCCTCGTCGTAGGCGTGGTTGAGGACCAGGACGAGGTGGTCGCGTTGAGCGGCGGTCACCGGGACCAGGAAGCCGTAACAGGCCAGGTTGGCGAGCAGGGCCGCGACCAGCAGTTGGACGAGCGCCACCATCGCCCACGGCATCCGGGCGGCCCGGCCGAGCACGCCGAGCAGGATGACCGCCAGGCCGATGCCGATGACCGCGGGGAAGAACCCGTTCGGGTCACCCGCGAAGCTGCGCCAGCCGAGCAGTGCCATCGCGACGGTGGCCAGGGAGGCGACCGAGATCGCGACCCGACGCCCGCGGGCGGTCGAGACGCTCATCGGGTCGCCTCCGCCGGCCGGGCGGGCGGCGTCCCACCATCACGTGCACCATCACGTGCACCGTCTTGCACACCGTCCCGGGTGGCGCCGCGTTCTCCGCGAGTGGCGAGCGAGATCCAGGCGGCGTCGAGTGAGTCGGCGGGCCCCAGGCCGATCGCCTTCCAGCCCTTCAGCTGAGTGAGGCGGGGAGAGTCCTCGGGACGGCCTCTGCGCGGGGCGGTGGCACCGATCATGCCGGCCGCATGGCTACCCGGACCATCCCAGGCGGAGACGTCCAGCACGAACGCGAACGCGGCGCCGGCCTGATGCCGGACGCGGCGCAACACGCCGAGATCGCTGTCGTCGACTGCCCCCAGGACCGCCACCGTCAGTCCGCTCTGACCGGCCTCGCCGAGCCAGGAGTCGTCGATCGCGGTGGCCGGCGTCGCGGCCAGGACGGCCAGGGTGTCGAGCAACGTGACCGCGTCCAGCTCGCGCGCGTGCCACGCTCCGCTGATCTGTCCCGACGAGGTGGTCAGCCGCACCGAGAAGCCACGCTGGCTCAGGTGGGTGGCGATCGAGGCGGCGGTGGAGACGGCGGCCTCGAACGAGGAGGCGGAGCCGTGGCCACGGTGGGCGATCTCGCGGTTGTCGATGAAGACCGTGGCGCGAGCCTGCCAGGGCTGCTCCTCGCGGCGCACCATCAGCTCCCCGACCCGCGCGGAGCTGTGCCAGTGCACCCGCCGCAGGTCGTCGCCGCGGCGATACTCCCGGACCGTGACGTCCTCGGCGCTGCCACCGGAGAACGCCCGTGGTCTGCTGTCGCCCGATGCGGTGGCGCTGCCGGACAGGTTGACCGGCGAGAGCGGCACGGTTCGAGGCGTGACGGTCAACGCGGAGCTGGTCTGGAACGATCTGCCGAGCTCGACCAGGCCGAACGGATCGGCCACGGTGACCCGCATCGGACCGATCTGGAACCTGCCGCGCAGATCCGAGCGCAGCCGGTAGCGCACCCGGCGTCGCCAACCGTGCCCGATCCGGTCCACCACGAACCGCGGCCGGCTACCGAGGGTGTAGGGCACCTGCTCCTCGAGCATCAGCGTGCCGGTCGGGATCCAGCCTTCGTTGACGATCGTCACCTCGACCGTCGTCGGTTGGCCGATCTCGACATGGTCGGGCTCGACCACCCGCACCAGCGAGACCCGGTAACGCCCGCGCCCGACCACCATCGCGGTGACCAGAGGCAGCGCGATCAGCAGGACGCCGACGCGCAGCAGCGACCGCTGGTCGATGATGATCGCGCAGACCAGCGCGGTGACTCCGGCGCCGAGGAAGGCGCGCCCGCGGATGGTCAGCCCGGAGAGTGCCTCGCGCATCGGTTCACCTTCCGCTAGGTGGTGGCCGGCACCGGGA
Organism: Nocardioides sp.; assembly: GCF_047606145.1. GTDB lineage: Bacteria > Actinomycetota > Actinomycetes > Propionibacteriales > Nocardioidaceae > Nocardioides. Next base: position 49,084 of record NZ_JASGET010000139.1, read on the forward strand.
TGCCGGCCACCACGGCGGCGAGCAGGTCGGCGACGGAGCGCCCGCTCAGCGCTGCCTGGGTGGAGGGAAGCAGTCGATGGGCGAGGACCGGGACCGCCAGCCGGCGTACGTCGTCGGGCAGGACGAAGTCCCGGCCCTGCAGCGCGGCCGAGGCCTTGGCGGCCCGCAGCAGGTGCAGACTGGCGCGGGGTGAGGCGCCGAGTGCGAACTCGGTGGTCGCCCTGGTCGCCGAGGTGAGCCCGACCGTGTAGGTGCGCACCGCATCGGCGACGTAGACCTGGTTGACGATGTCGATCAGCTTGCGGATCTCGGTCCCGTCGGTGACCGGCTCGAGGTCGTCGAGCGGGTTGGTGCCGGTGTGGTTGGCGAGCATCGCGATCTCGGAGGAGTGCTGCGGGTAGCCCACCGAGACCCGCGCCATGAACCGGTCCCGCTGCGCCTCCGGCAGCGCGTAGGTCCCCTCCATCTCGATCGGGTTCTGGGTCGCGATCACCATGAACGGGGAGTCGAGCTGATAGGTCACGTTGTCGACCGTGACCTGGCGCTCCTCCATGCACTCCAGGAGCGCGGACTGGGTCTTGGGGGAGGCACGGTTGATCTCGTCGCCGACCACGATGTTGGCGAAGACGCCGCCCGGTCGGAACTCGAACTCCCGGCTGTTCTGGTTGAACACCGAGACGCCGGTGACGTCGGAGGGCAGCAGATCCGGGGTGAACTGGATGCGACGCACCGAGCAGTCGATCGAGCGTGCCAGCGCCTTGCTCAGCTGGGTCTTGCCGACCCCCGGCACATCCTCGATCAGCAGGTGCCCCTCGGCCAGCAGCACCACCAGCGCGGAGAAGACGACGTCCGGCTTGCCTTCGATGACCCGCTCGATGTTGGCGCGGATCTGTCCGGCGACCCGAGCCACCGTCTCCAGGTCTGCTCCACCGCCACCCGCGTGCGTCGACGTCGTCGTCACCCCGTGTCCTTCCCGTCCCAGCTAGATCCCACCGTACGGCGTCCGTGGTCACCGCGTCTCGTGGCAGCCGAATCGGTCCTCCGGACGGTCGAGTAGGTCGTACGCACAGCCGAGTAGGTCGTCCGGACAGCCGAGTGGTGAGTTGGGTCGTACCTCGGTCCGAACACGCCACTCGCCTGTTCCCAGGACCGACTCGCCTGTTCCCGAGACCGACTCGACCGTCCTGGGGACCGACTCGACCGTTCCCGAGACCGACTCGACCGTCCTGGGGACCGACTCGACCGTTCCCGAGACCGACTCGCCTGTTCTAGGGGCGGATTCGGCCGGTGAGTGGGTACTTGTGGTTGACGGTGGGGGAAAGTGGGGTACTGTGGGGCAAAGTGGAGGAGGATCCCACCGATCGGTCGACGTGGAGGCGCCCGCATGTTCTTCATGGGCACGTACACGCCGAAGCTCGACGAGAAGGGGCGGCTCTTCCTCCCGGCGAAGTTCAGGGAACGACTGGCGGAAGGGGTCGTCGTGACACAGGGTCAGGAGAACTGCCTGGTCGTGTGGCCCGAGGACGTCTTCATGACCGAGGCCCAACGGGCGCAGCAGACGCCGCTGACCTCGCGAGGCGCTCGCGACTACGCACGTGTGCTGTTCGCCGGCGCGGAGCAGTCCTCGCCGGACAAGCAGGGTCGGATCGTGATCCCGCCCCTGCTGCGGGCCTACGCCGGCATCACCAAGGACGTGGTGGTGATCGGCGTGATGGACCGGATCGAGATCTGGGAGCCGGATCGCTGGACGGAGTACTCCACCGGTGCTCAGGCGAAGTTCGCCGAACTCGACGAGGACTGAGCAGCACCCTCGCCCGGCGAGACACGAAGTGAAAAGCGGATCCGCAGGACGAGGTCTCAGTCCCGCTCTCAAGCCCTTCCGGAGCAACTTCCCCGGTTCCGGACGGGTCGCGGGAGCGGGCGTGAGACCTGGCTCTGCGGATCCGTTGCATTGTCCGAGACACCACTAGTCACTTCAGTCACATCAGTCACACGCGCAGATCAGCAACACCACAGCCGCACCGATGGGGGTCGACACCGTGGCAGGCCAGCAGCACGTTCCGGTCATGCTGGACCGGGTCGTCGAGCTGCTGGCTCCCGCCCTGGACCGCCGGGGCGCCGTCCTGGTCGACGGCACCACCGGCCATGGCGGCCACGCCGAGGCGGTGCTGTCCCGGCTGCCCGGGGCGCGAGTGATCGGCATCGACCGGGACACCACGGCGCTGGCCCTGGCGGGGGAGCGGCTCGCCCCCTTCGGCGAGCGGTGGGTCGGCGTACACGCGACCTACGACGACATCGCCGCCGTCCTGGCCGGACAGGGCCTCGCCCCGACCGGCGGCGCCGACGCCGTGCTGCTCGACCTGGGCGTCTCCTCGATGCAGCTCGACCAGCGCGAGCGCGGGTTCGCCTACGCCGAGGACGCCCCGCTGGACATGCGGATGGACGCCTCCACCGGCCGGACCGCGGCCGACGTGCTCAACACCTACGCCGTCGCCGAGCTGGCCCGGGTGCTGCGTGAGTACGGCGAGGAGAGGTTCGCCACGAAGATCGCCGCGGCCGTCGTACACCGCCGCGAGCGACAGCCGTTCACCACCAGTGCGGCGCTGGTGGAGCTGCTCTACGCCGAGATCCCGGCGCCGGCGCGCCGTACCGGCGGCCACCCGGCCAAGCGCACCTTCCAGGCGTTGCGGATGGAGGTCAACGACGAGCTCGGTGGTCTGCGCCGCGCGCTGCCGGCGGCCCTGGACGCGGTCGGCGTCGGTGGCCGAGTGGTGGTGGAGTCCTATCACTCGCTCGAGGACCGGATGGTCAAGCGCGGCTTCGCCGCGGCGACGGCCGTGGCCGCCCCACCCGACCTGCCCTTCGTGCCTGCCGAGGCCGAGCCCGACTTCCGCTCGCTCACTCGCGGCGCGGAACAGGCCCCGGAGACCGAACGCCTCGTCAACCCGCGCGCCGCCTCGGTGCGGCTGCGCGCCGTCATGCGCGTCAAGCAGTCCAGCCCCGGCAAGGAGAACCGACCATGAGCAGCTCCGCGGCACCCAAGATCCGCACCACCGCGCTACGGAATCGTCTCCAGCCGTTGCTGGACGGGGTGGCGCTCCAACGGGCCTGGCTGCGGGTCGTCCCCGACCAGCGCCGGGCGGCGTCCCGGTTGCCGTTCGTGGTGCTGGTCAGCCTGCTGTTGGTCGGTGGCGTGGTCGGCCTGTTGATGTTCAACACCTCCATGCAGCAGGCGGCGTTCGCGGAGCAGCGACTGCAGGACCAGGCGACCAATCTCGCCGCCCAGCAGGCGAGCCTCGACAGCGAGCTGGAGGCGCTGCAGGATCCGCAGACGATCGCGGCCAAGGCGCAGAAGCTCGGGATGGTCATCCCCGGCACGCCCGCCTTCCTCAGCGTCCCGAGCGGGAAGGTGACGGGGGAGGCGACGGCGGCCGATCGGGACGCGACGCCGCCGCTGTACCCACACATCACCAAGCCGCGCGGTGCCGCCACGACCAAGTCGAGCACCCTGAAGACCCGCTGAGTTCTCCCGCCGGTGACCGACACGCCCGCCCGCCAGCCGGGTGCGGGTGGTGCGACGCGATAGACAAGTACCAGCAGTCACAGGGCTCGCTCCTGTCACTGACCACCAGCGCAGCGACGGCTGCCGACATGCCATGCCGGGAGAGGTGACCTGTGGCCCGAACCACCCAGCCGAAGGGTCCCGTCGGTGGATCGCGGTCGACCCGGGGACGGGTGCATCTGCGCCTGCGGATCGGCTTCGTGGTGATCGCGATGGTCCTCTCCGTGTTCGGCGCCCGGCTGGTGCAGCTGCAGGGCTTCGACCCGAACTCGTACGCCGCCGCGGCGGCCGCCGAGAACGAGGTCGACGTCACGCTGCCGGCCGAGCGGGGTGAGATCACCGACCGCAACGGCCAACCGCTGGCCGACTCGGCCGACGGGCTGGCCGTCATCGCCGACCCGACGCTCACCGAGCAGCATGCCGCCGCGCTGGCCACGCTGCTCACCCGGCGACTCGACCTCGACTACGCCACCGTGCTCGCCGCGCTGCGCAAGAAGGACACCCGCTTCTCCTATGTCGCCCGGCAGGTGCCGGCGGCCAAGGCGAACGCGGCGCTGCAGGCGGCGGAGAACAAGGGCTTCGACGGACTCACCACCGAGCGCGACCCGATCCGGGAGTACCCGGGTGGCGACGTCGCCGCCAACGTGGTCGGCTTCATGGGCACCGACGGACCGCTGGCGGGGCTGGAGATGTCGTTCAACTCCGAGCTCGCCGGCGTCGACGGGCATGCGACCTACGAGTACGACAGCGGCTCCGGTGGCGCCCGCATCCCGCTCGGCAAGTCGACCCGCAAGGATCCGGTCAACGGCACCGACATCACGCTGACCATCGACCAGGAACTGCAGTGGTACGTGCAGCGCACGTTGATGAAGGCGGTCCAGTCCTCCGGCGCCGAGTCCGCCTCGGCGGTCGTGATGGACACCAAGACCGGCGAGATCCTCAGCCTCGCGGACTATCCGACCTACGACGCCAACGACCCGGGCGCCAGCGCTCGCAAGTACCGCGGCGCGCCCTCGGTCTCCGACCCCTACGAGCCGGGGTCGGTGCAGAAGGTCCTCACCCTCTCCGCGCTGATCGACGCCGGCAAGGTGAGCGACAAGACCCGCCTGACCGTCCCGGGCTCCTACCAGAGTGGCGACTCGGCCATCCACGACTGGTGGAGCCACGGCGACATCCGGCTGACCCTGGCCGGCGTGATCGCGCAGTCCTCCAACATCGGCACGGTGCTGGCGTCCAACAAGTTCAAGCAGGGCCAGCTCCGGAAGTACCTGGTCAAGTTCGGTCTCGGCCAGAAGACGAACATCGGCCTGGACGGTGAGTCGGCCGGCCTGCTGACCTCCAAGGCGGACTGGACGGCCGCCGACGAGGACCGCATCGACTTCGGTCAGTCGGTCGCCGTCAACGTGGTCCAGGAGGCTGCCGCCATCAACGCGGTCGCCAACGGCGGCGTCCGGGTGGACCCGAGCCTGGTCATCGGCAAGGCCACCACCGACAGCGGCCAGACCGTCGGCACCGACACCACCACCCGGCGGCGAGTGGTGAGCAAGAAGGCCGCCCACCAGATGGAGCTGATGATGCAGCGGGTCGTCGACCCCGTGGCCGGGACCGCACCCGGCGCGGCGGTCAAGGGCTATCTGGTGGCGGGCAAGACCGGCACGGCGCAGCGGGTCAACACCGACTGCGGCTGCTACGACGGGACCTTCGACGTGTCCTTCGCGGGCTTCGCGCCGGCTGACAACCCCCGGTTCACCGTGTACGTCGTGGTGCACAACCCGCGCAACGGCGGTGGCGGCGGCTCGGTGGCCGGCCCGGTCTTCTCCAAGGTGATGGGCTTCGCGCTGCGGCGCTACGGCGTCGAGCCGACCAACACCGCCGCCTCGACCCTGCCCACCACCTGGTGACCGACCCCGCCGGGTCCGCGGCGGGTTGCGTTACATAAGCTCGTTATGTTATAACGAACTTATGCAACAAGCGGTGTCGCGCCAGGTCGAGGCGCGCGAGCTGAGCGCGGTGATCGAGCGGCTGGTGCGGTTCGTCCGCGAGCTGACCCTCGGCACGGAGCTGTCGCCCACGGCCGCGGCGGTGCTCAGCCGGTTGCGCCGGCTCGGGCCCCAGCGACTGACCGAGCTGGCCCGCGCCGAGGGCGTCTCCCAGCCGGCGATGACGCAGTTGGTCACCCGGCTCGAGCGCGACCGGCTCGTCCGTCGCCAGGCGAGCGAGGGCGATCGGCGAGGGGTCGAGGTGGCGATCTGCGATCGCGGCGTCGAGCTGTTCGACCGGCGTCGCAGCCAGCGAGTGGCCGAGATCGCCCGGCTGCTCGACGGGCTCTCCGCCGAGGACCGCGCCGCACTCGCCGCCGCCCTCCCCGCCCTCGACCGACTGCTCGACAGCGCGCTCGACTGAGAACGTGCGCCTCGACCCGGTGCGGTCGACCACGCTCCACGACTACAGAAGAAGGATCCGCACATGAGTGCATCACACGGCGCCACCGCGTCGCCGTTCAATCAGCCACGAGCGGTGTGGGCGGTAGCGTTCGCCTGCGTCATCTCGTTCATGGGGATCGGGCTGGTTGACCCGATCCTGCCCTCGCTGCGGGAGAGCCTCGGCGCCTCGCCGTCCCAGATCTCGCTGCTGTTCACCAGCTATCTGGTCGTGACGGCGGTGATGATGCTGGTGGTCGGCTGGTTCTCCAGCCGGGTCGGCCCCAAGGCGACGCTGGCCATCGGCTTGGTCCTGATCGTCGTCTTCGCCGCGCTGGCGGGCGCCTCCAACAGCATCGGCGGCATCGTCGGCTTCCGGGCCGGCTGGGGCGTCGGCAACGCGCTGTTCATCTCCACCAGTCTGGCGGTCATCGTCGCCTCGGCGACCGGCGGCTTCGCCGGCGCCATCATCCTCTACGAGACCGCGCTCGGCGTCGGGATCGCCGTCGGCCCGCTCCTCGGTGGCCTGCTCGGCAACATCAGCTGGCGCGGCCCGTTCTTCGGGGTCTCGGTGCTGATGGCGATCGCGATGATCGCGACGCTGCTCTTCGTCCCGTCCATGCCCAAGCCGAAGAAGAAGACCGAGCTGCTCGCGCCGATCAAGGCGCTGCGCCACCGTGGGCTGCTGATCATGGGGATCATGGCCCTGCTCTACAACTGGGGCTTCTTCACCCTGCTCGGCTACGCGCCCTACCCGATGAACCTCGACGCGATCCAGCTCGGCCTGGTCTTCACCGGCTGGGGCGCGCTGGTCGCCCTCTTCTCGGTCTGGGTCGCACCCCGGCTGCAGGCCCGGTTCGGCACCGTCAAGGTGCTCTACGCCAACATGGCCTACCTGGCCGCGCTGATGGTGGTCATCGCGGTCGGCTCCGGTACGCCGGCCGTCGTGATCGTCGCCGTCATCGCCTCGGGTGCCGGCATCGGCCTGAACAACACCCTCACCACCCAGGCGGTGATGCTGGTCGCCCCGGTCGAGCGCTCGGTCGCCTCCTCCGCGTACGGCTTCGTCCGGTTCATCGGCGGCGGCCTGGCGCCGTTCGTCGCCGGCAAGATCGCCGAGGGGATCGGCAGCGCCGCCGACCCGGCCTACGGTCCGCCGTTCTTCCTGGGCGCCTTCGCGTTCGTGCTCGCCATCGTGGTGCTCGCCTCGGGGGCCAAGCTGGTCACGGCCGCGGAGAAGCAGCTCGACGAGCCCGAGAAGGTGACCCCGACCCTCGAGCCGGTGGGCGTCGCGGTGGGCGCCGCGGCTCGCCCGATCGTGGTGGCCGTGGGTGCCCTGACCGACGCCGGCAGCGTGGTCGGCCAGGCGGCCGAGCTGGCCACCCGCGAGCAGGCGGCCCTGGAGATCGTGCACGTGCGCCAGACCGAGGTGATCGAGGACCTGGCCATCGACGCCGAGGACGCCGAGAGCGCCCGGGCCGCCGTGCGCGCCCACCTGGACCGGCTGGCGAAGATCGGCGTCCAGGCCAGCGGCGTCGTGGTGCACAGCGTGGGCGACCACGCCAGCATCGGTCATGCGATCGCCGACCACGCCCGCGCGGTGGACGCGCGCGCGATCGCGCTGGGTCGCTCCAGTCGGGGCGCGCTCGCCCAGTTCGCGGACGGCAGCATCACCTCCACCCTCGCTCAGCAGGCCGAACGTCCGGTGCTGCTCCTGGTCCCCGGCGAGGAGCCGGCGGACATCTCCGGCAGCGCCCTGGCCGAGCTCCGCAAGAACGCCTGACGAGAACGCCCGACGAGAACGCCCGACAAGAACGCCGGGCCGAGCCGCCGAAGCCGCGCGGCGGCCCCGTCCTGGGCTACTCTGCCCGGCGTGACCAGCCCGTACGACGGCCTCGATCGGCCCAGTGAACGGCCCAGCGTCGCCACCCGGCCCCGCCACCCCGGGCGGACCGAGCTGGCGGCGCTGGCCGTGGCGGGCATCGAGCTGCGCGGACCGGGGGAGACGACCGTGGCCGGGATGTCGCTGAGCTCGCAGCGAGTCCTGCCCGGCGACCTGTACGCCGCCCTGCCCGGGCGCCGCGCACACGGCATCGACTACCTCGCCGAGGCCCTGGCGGCCGGTGCGGTCGCGGTGCTCACCGATCCGGCCGGGGCGTCCCGGACGCCGGCCGGGGTGCCGCTGCTGGTGGCGGCCGAACCGCGCCACGTGCTCGGCGAGGTGGCCGCCCGGGTCTACGGTCACCCGACCCGGGAGATCGCCATGGTCGGGGTCACCGGCACGCAGGGCAAGACGACCACCACCAGGCTGTTGGAGGCCGCGCTCAGCGGTGCCGGTCGCCGCTCGGCGGTGGTCGGCACGGTCGGCACCCGAGTCGCCGGCCGTGATCTGGCGACCGCCCTCACCACTCCCGAGGCACCGGACCTGCAGGGCCTGTTCGCGCTGATGGTCGAGGAGCGGGTCGCCTCCTGCGCGATGGAGGTCTCCAGCCACGCGCTGGTGATGGGCAGGGTGGACGGGATCGTCTTCGACGTCGCGGTCTTCCTCAACCTCGGTCGTGACCATCTCGACTTCCACCGCGACCTGGAGGACTACTACCTGGCCAAGGCCTCGCTGTTCACCCCGGACCGGGCCCGCCTGGGCCTGGCCTGTGTCGACGACGAGCACGGTCGACGGCTGTGGGCGCAGGCGCCCGTCGAGATGCGCAGCTTCTCGGTCACCGGTCGTCGAGCGGACTGGATGGCCGTCGACCTGGCCCTCGGTCCGAACGGCTCGGAGTTCACCCTGCGGGGGCCGGGCGTCGAGCTGCGGGCCCGCTGCCACCTGCCGGGAGACTTCAACGTGGCCAACGCGACCGCGGCGCTGGCGGCCGGGATCGAGGCGGGCCTGGCGAGCCCCGAGGAGCTGGTGGCCGGACTGGATCGCGCCGGCGGTGTCCCGGGCCGGCTGGAGCGGGTCGATGCCGGCCAGGACTTCACCGTGGTGGTCGACTACGCCCACAAGCCCGACGCGGTCGCCGCGGTGCTGCGCACCCTGCGGCCGCTCGCCTCCCGCCGACTCATCGTGGTGCTCGGTGCGGGTGGCGATCGGGACACCGGCAAGCGCCCGGTGATGGGCGAGATCGCGGCTCGTGCCGCCGACCTGCTGGTGGTCACCGACGACAACCCGCGCTCCGAGGACCCGGCCGCGATCCGGGCCGCGGTGCTGGCCGGTGCGGCCCAGGTGCCCGCGGCCGAGCGGGCGACGGTGATCGAGCACGGCGACCGCCGTACCGCCATCGAGGAGGCCGTTGGTCGCGCCGGCCCGGGCGACATCGTGCTGATCGCCGGCAAGGGACACGAGACCGGCCAGGAGGTCGCCGGCGTGGTCCATCCCTTCGACGACCGGGTGGTCGCCGCCCAGGTGCTGCGTGAGATCGCTCGCACAGGTTCGTGAGGCTCTCGCGGCGGGGGAGCGCGCGGATCCGGGTCGGTTGGGAGAGAATGCCGAGGGCCGATCGGTGAGGTGTGCGCGCCGACCCGGCCGAGATCTCACGGGAGCACACCACAAGGAGGACAGCCGGCTGCCATGAGAGCAATCCTGCTGAGCGGCGCCATCGCGTTGCTTCTCTCGTTGCTCGGCACCCGCCTGGCGATCCGGCAGTTCACCCGGTGGGGCTACGGGCAGGAGATCCGCGACGACGGCCCGACCAGCCACCACACCAAGCGCGGCACTCCCACCATGGGCGGCGTGGCGATCGTGCTCTCCTCGGTGCTGGCGTACTTCGCCGCCAAGCTGATCACCGGCTCGGCTCCGTCGGCCTCCGCCCTGCTGCTGCTCTTCCTCTACGTCGGGATGGCCCTGGTCGGCTTCCTCGACGACTTCATCAAGGTCTACAAGCAGCGCAGCCTCGGGCTGCGCTCCAAGGCCAAGATGGTCGGCCAGACGGTGATCGCCCTCGTCTTCGGCATCATCGCGCTGCTGCCCGAGATCAAGAACGACCGAGGCCTCGAGCCCGCCTCGCACGCGCTCTCCTTCATCCGCGACCTCGGCTGGACGCTGCCGACGGTGGTGGTGCTGGCGCTGATCTGGCTGATGGTGACCGCGACCAGCAACGCCACCAATCTCACCGACGGTCTGGACGGGCTGCTGACCGGCTCCAGCGTGATGGTCTTCGGCGCCTACACCCTGGTCAACATCTGGCAGAACAACCAGCGCTGCGGGCGGCCGTCGGTCGAGATCGGCACCTGCTACAACGTCCGCGACCCGCTCGATCTCGCGATCGTCTCGGCGGCCATCACCGGCGCCTGTTTCGGCTTCCTGTGGTGGAACGCCGCTCCGGCGAAGATCTTCATGGGCGACACCGGCTCGCTCGCCCTCGGCTCGGCGTTGGCCGGCCTCGCCATCCTGTCCCGGACCGAGATGCTGCTGATCGTGCTCGGCGGCCTGTTCGTGGTCGAGACGCTCTCGGTGATGCTCCAGGTCAGCTTCTTCCGCCTCACCAAGGGCAGACGCATCCTGCGGATGGCCCCGATCCACCACCACTTCGAGATGCTCGGCTGGGAGCAGATCACGGTGGTCATCAGGTTCTGGATCATCACCGGGCTGTGCGTGGTCACCGGGCTCGGGATCTTCTACGGCGAATGGGTGGCGGGCATCTGATGGGCGGCGCCACGCCGCCGAACCGGCCCGACCCCACCGCCCTGGGCCGGCACGACTCCTGGGACGGGGTGCGCGCGGTGGTCGCCGGGTTCGGCGTCTCCGGCTTCGCCGCCGCCGACAACCTGACCCACCTCGGCGCCAGCGTGACGGCGCTCGACGAGTCCGAGGCCGACGCCGAGCGCGGCGAGAAGGCCGAGCTGCTGCGGATCCTGGGGGCCACGGTGCGGCTCGGCGAGGGCGTCACCGCGACGCTGCCGGACGACGTCGACCTGGTGGTCACCTCGCCGGGCTGGAAGCCGACCGCGCCGCTGCTCGCGCAGGCGGCCGCCCGCGGCATCCCGGTGTGGGGCGAGGTCGAGCTCGCCTGGCGGCTGCGCGATCCCGATCATGCGGCGCCGTGGCTGGCCGTCACCGGCACGAACGGCAAGACCACCACCGTGCAGATGCTCGATGCCATCCTGCGGGCGGCCGGGCTGCGCTCGGTCGCGGTGGGCAACGTCGGGCTGCCGATCGTCGAGGCGGTGATGGACCCGGCGCCGTACGACGTCTTCGCGGTGGAGCTCTCCAGCTTCCAGCTGCACTACACCGACTCGATGTCCGCCGAGTCCGCGGCGGTGCTCAACGTGGCCGAGGACCACCTGGACTGGTATTCCTCGCTGGATCCGCGCTCGCAGGCGGGCAGCGGCGAGGAGCGAGGAGCTCGCGCGATGTCGCGGTACGCCGCCGACAAGGGCCGCATCTACCAGCGTGTCTCGCGGGCCTGCGTCTACAACGTGGCCGACCCCGTCACCGAGCAGCTGGTGCGGGACGCGGACGTGACCGAGGGGGCCCGTGCGATCGGCTTCACCCTGGGCATGCCGGCCATCGGCATGCTCGGTCTGGTCGAGGACATCCTGGTCGACCGGGCCTTCATCGCCGAGCGGCACTCCAGCGCCGCCGAGCTGTGCCAGCTGCGCGACCTGGCCAGCCAGGCGCCGCACTACGTGCAGAACGCGCTGGCCGCGGCGGCGCTCGCCCGGGCACACGGGGTGAGCCGGGCCGCGGTCCGCGACGGTCTGCGCGACTTCCGCCCCGACGGCCACCGGATCGAGGTGGTGACCGTCGCCGACGGCGTCACCTGGGTGGACGACTCCAAGGCCACCAACCCGCACGCCGCCCGGTCCTCGTTGCAGGCCTACGACCCGGTGGTGTGGGTCGCCGGCGGACTGGCCAAGGGGGCCGGCTTCGACGAGCTGGTCCGGGCCGTGCGGGACCGGCTGCGGGGGGTCGTACTGATCGGACGCGACCGGGAGGCGATCGCGGCCGCACTCGTGCGACACGCGCCGGATGTGCCCCGGATCGAGGTCGCCGACGGCGAGACTGGTCGCGCAGTCATGGAGTCGGCCGTGCGGGCCGCCGCCGGGCTCGCTCAGGCGGGTGACACCGTCCTCCTGGCTCCCGGATGCGCCTCGCAGGACCAGTTCCGCGACTACAAGGCTCGTGGCGAGGCGTTCGCCGCGGCCGTGCGGGGCCGAACCGGTCCCTAGGCGACATCGACCGCGGAAGGGGCAGGCGCACAGTGACCACCGCGAACCCCGACGAGCTGGCTCGGCCCTCGCTCGGGGAGGGTGCCGATCACGGGGACGGCGCCGATCGGACCGGGTTCACCGGGCGAGTCGCACGCCTCACCTGGCTCGGCACGGTGCGCGAGGCTCTCGACCGTCCGCTGACCGCCTACTACCTGTTGCTCGGCTCGTCGGCGCTGCTGCTGACCATCGGCCTGATCATGGTGCTCTCCGCCTCCAGCGTGTGGTCCTACACGACCTACGGCAACTCCTACGCCATGGTCGAGCGGCAACTGATCTGGGTCGCCATCGGCATTCCCTGCGCCGTCATCGCCTCCCGGCTGCCGCTGCGCTGGGTACGGCGCTTCACCTGGCCGGCGTACCTGGTCTCGTGTGTGCTGCTGCTGGCCACCGCCTTCCTCGGCCACGAGGTCAACGGCAACAAGAACTGGCTCGGCGTCGGCGCGCTGTCGATCCAGCCGTCCGAGATCGCCAAGCTCTCCCTGATCCTGTGGGCGGCGCACGTCTACGCGCACAAGGAGCGGCGGCTGGAGAGCCTGCACCACGTCATCATGCCGGTGGTGCCGGGCATGCTCGCCGCCACCGGGCTGGTGCTGCTCGGCCGGGACCTGGGCACCGCGCTGGTCTTCTTCGCCCTCATGCTGGGCCTGTTGTGGGTGGTCGGTGCCCCCGGCAAGCTCTTCGGACTGTCCGCGTCGGTGATCGGCGTCGGCGTGCTGTTCTTCATCGGCACCAGCCCCGAGCGGCTCAAGCGGATCACCAACTTCGTCGACCCGTTCAAGGACTTCCACGGCGCCGGCTGGCAGTCCGGACACGGGCTGTACGCGCTCTCCTCCGGGGGCTTGTTCGGTCAGGGCATCGGCGCCTCCCAGCAGAAGTGGGGCGACCTGCCCGAGGCACACACCGACTTCATCTTCGCCGTCCTCGGCGAGGAGCTCGGCCTGGTCGGCACGTTGCTGGTGATCGGCCTCTTCGCGGTGCTCGCCTACGCCTGTCTCAAGATCGCCCGGGACGCCCGCGACCCGTTCGTGCGCTACGCCACCTGGGGTGTGATGGTGTGGCTGGTCGGACAGATGATGATCAACGTCGGGATGGTCCTGGCCCTGCTGCCGGTCATCGGGATCCCGCTGCCGCTGGTCTCCTACGGTGGCTCCTCGCTGATGCCCACCCTGGTGGCGCTCGGACTGGTGGTCGGCTTCGCCCGCCGCGAGCCGTCCACCGCGGCCGCGCTGGCGGAGCGGAAGGCCCGCCGTGCCGCCGCTGCCCGCACTCGCTCCGCCCGCACTCGCCGGGGCTCGGCTCGGTAGCGGCGATAGATTCCCGTCATCATGAAGGTCCTCCTCGCCGGCGGCGGTACCGCCGGACACACCTCGCCCATGCTCGCCACCGCGGATGCGCTGCGACGCCTCGACCCGGAGTGCGAGATCACCTGCCTGGGCACCCCGCGCGGCCTGGAGACCACGGTCGTGCCGGCGGCCGGCTACCCCCTGGAGCTGGTCCCACCGGTTCCGCTGCCGCGCCGGATCTCCGGCGAGCTGGTGCGAGTGCCGGCCCACCTGCGCCATGCGGTCAAGGCGACGTACGCCGTCCTCGACAAGGTGCGGCCCGACGTCGTGGTCGGGTACGGCGGCTACGTCTGCGTGCCCGCCTACCTGGCCGCGCGGCGGCGCGGGATCCCGGTGGTGGTCCACGAGGGCAACGCCAAGCCGGGCCTGGCCAACAGGGTCGGCGCACGGCTCGCCGCCCGGGTCGCGACCAGCTTCCCGGACACCAGGCTGCCGCACGCCAGCTATGTCGGCCTGCCGATCCGCCGGATGATCTCCACGCTCGATCGCGCCGCGCTACGCGCCGAGGCCCGGGCCTTCTTCGGCCTCGAGCGCGACCGTCCCACCCTGGTGGTCACCGGCGGCTCGCAGGGGGCCCGGCGCCTCAACGACGCCGTGATCGGAGCCGCCGGTGCCCTCGCCCAGGCGGGCGTCCAGGTGCTGCACGTGGTCGGACCGAAGAACGACGTGGCCGCCCCCGAACCACTGCCCGACACCCCACCGACGCCGTACCTGGTGGTGAACTACGTCGATCGGATGGACTACGCGCTCGCCGCCGCCGACCTGATGGTCTGCCGGGCGGGGGCGAACTCGGTGACCGAGGCCGCCGCGGTCGGCGTGCCGGCCGTGTTCGTGCCGCTCCCGATCGGCAACGGCGAGCAGCGGGTCAACGCCCAGCCGGTCGTCGAGGCCGGTGGGGCGCTGCTGGTGGAGGACGCCGAGCTGACCCCGGCCTGGGTCGCCGAGCACGTCACCGCGCTGGCCACCGACCCCGACGCGCTGGCGCGGATGTCGGCGGTCGCCTCGACGGTGATCCATCGAGACGCGGACGAGCGGCTGGCCCGGATCATCGTGGAGGTCGCCGGTCGATGAGGATCCCGGTCCCGGACACGATCCTGCCGGCCAGCGAGCTGGGCCGGATCCACTTCGTCGGCATCGGCGGCGCCGGCCTGTCCGCGATCGCGCGGATCATGGCACGCCGCGGTCTGCGGGTCAGCGGCAGCGATGACCAGGAGACCCCGTTCCTCGCCCAGTTGCGCGAGCTGGGCGTCGAGGTCTTCGTGGGGTACGACGCCCGGCACCTGCGCGATCTCGGACCGGCCGACACGGTGGTCGTGACCACCGCGGCCCGCGACGACAACCCCGAGGTGGGCGAGGCCCGCCGGCGGGGTGCGCGGCTCTATCCGCGCTCGGCCGGGCTGGCGGCGGTGATGGCCGGCCAGCGGGTGCTGGCGGTGGCCGGGACACACGGGAAGACCACCACCACCTCGCTGCTCACCGTCGCGCTGCAGGCGGCGGGGGCCGACCCCAGCTACGCCGTCGGCGGCGTGCTGAGCGCGACCGGCCGCAACGGCGACGCGGGGACGGGGCCGGACTTCGTCGCCGAGGCCGACGAGAGCGACGGCGCGTTCCTGGTCTACTCGCCGTACGCCGCCATCGTCACCAACGTCGAGGCCGACCATCTCGACCAGTGGGGGAGCGAGCAGGCCTACCGGGACGGCTTCGCCGCGTTCGTGGCGCGGCTGGACCGGGAGGGGTTCCTGGTCGCGGTGGTCGACGATCCCGGTGCGGCCCGGCTGGCCGCGGTCGCGTCCGCGCTCGGGCGGCGGTTCGTCGGCGTGGGGGAGAGCGAGGCGGCGGAGATCCGGGCGGTGGACGTCGAGCTGGTCGGCACCACGTCCTCGTTCACCGTGACCGATCGCGGCCGCGAGCTCGGCCGGGTCACGCTGCGGATCCCCGGCCGGCACTACGTCGCCGACGCGCTGGCCGCGCTCGCCGTGGGGCTGCGGCTCGGCTACGACTTCGCCGACCTCACCGCCGGCCTGGCCGGCTTCACCGGCACCCAGCGCCGGATGGAGCCGAAGGGCGAGGTGGCCGGGGTGCGGGTCTACGACTCCTATGCCCACCACCCCGCCGAGATCGCCGGTGACCTGGTGGCCGCTCGCGCCGTCGCCGACCAGGGCCGGGTGCTGGTCGCCTTCCAGCCGCACCTGGTCTCCCGGACCAGGATCTTCGCCTCCGCGATGGGCGAGGCGCTCGGTGCGGCCGACCAGGTCGTCGTACTCGATGTCTACCTCGCCCGCGAGGATCCCGATCCGGAGGTGACCGGACGCCTGGTGGCCGACGCCGTCGCGTTGCCGGCCGACCGGGTCGCCTTCGCTCCCGGGCTGGCGGAGGCGGCGGCCGAGCTCGCTCGGCGTGCGCGCCCCGGCGACCTGGTGCTCACCCTCGGCGCCGGCACCGTCACCCAGGTCGGTGGCATGGTCCTCGACCTGCTGGGCAGCGGGAGCGACGGTGCCTAGGCTGCCGAGGTTGCGCCGTCGGCGCGGGGAGGAGCGGTCGAGCGACACGGCGGTGGCCGAGCCGTCGGTCTCGTCGGCGTCGCCGAGACCGGGTGCCGACTCCCCGTCCGCTGAGATCGGCGAGTCCGCTGCGATCGACCGGCTCACCAAGAGGAGCCGGAAGAGCTTCGCCCGCCGGCAGTGGCGCCGCCGCTGGTTGGCCTGGAAGTACGTGATCGCGCTGGTGGCGGTGATCGTGCTGCTCTGCGCCGCCATCTGGGCGGTCTACTTCTCCAGCTGGCTCTCGGTGAAGGGCGTCACCGTCGAGGGCGAGCTGACCATGGCCACCGACGCCCAGGTCGTCAGGTTCGCCGACGTCCCGGTGGGCGATCCGCTGGTCACCGCCGACCTCGGCGCCATCCGGACCCGGGTCCTGGCCGGGCTGCCGGTGGTCAAGTCGGTCGACGTCTCCCGGTCCTGGCCGGACAAGATCCTGATCAAGGTCACCGAGCGCACGCCGGTCGCCGTGGTCTCCATCGGGGGCAGGCTGCGCGCGCTGGATGCCACCGGCGCCGTCTTCTGGCACTACCGCACCGCGCCGGCCGGGCTGCCGCTGGTCACCGCCACCTCCACCGACTCCGAGGCGCTGGGCGAGGCGGCGAAGGTGGCGGCCGCGCTGCCGGCCGGCCTGGCCCGTCGGGTCGACCACCTCCAGGTCGCCTCGGTGGACTCGATCTCACTGATCCTGCGCAGCGGCCAGCAGGTCGACTGGGGGAGCTCCGCCGACTCGGCCCTCAAGGTCGAGGTCTTCCGGGGGCTGCGCAAGCACACTCCGGACGCCGCGCTGTACGACGTCTCCACCCCGGGTCAGCCCTTCACCCGCGGCACCAGCTGAGCGGCACCTCCGGCGGCACCAGCTGAGCGCCGGCTCCGGGCGGGCCGTCCCGCGGCACTCGTCGACGGGTTCGGGACACCGATGTGTGACACGCCGCGTGTCGTACCGAATCGAGCCGGGTGGTCTGACAGTGTTCTCAACACGGCGAGGTTGACATAACTATAACCCTCAGGCTGAGGGTCAGAGTTGAGGGACACGCCGGATGGCATCGACAAGCAGAGCTAAGGGGCGGTCGTGGGAGCTGCACAGAACTACCTGGCGATCATCAAGGTCGTGGGCATCGGTGGCGGTGGGGTCAACGCCGTCAACCGGATGATCGAGGTCGGCCTCAAGGGGGTCGAGTTCATCGCCATCAACACCGACGCACAGGCGCTGTTGATGAGCGACGCCGACGTCAAGCTGGACATCGGGCGGGAGCTGACCCGAGGTCTGGGCGCCGGCGCCAACCCCGGTGTGGGGGAGAAGGCCGCCGAGGATCACGCCGACGAGATCGAGGAGGTCCTCAAGGGGGCCGACATGGTCTTCGTCACCGCCGGCGAGGGCGGTGGCACCGGCACCGGCGGCGCACCGGTGGTGGCGCGGATCGCGCGCAGCCTCGGTGCGCTGACCATCGGCGTGGTCACCCGGCCGTTCGCGTTCGAGGGGAAGCGACGCGCGAACTCGGCCGAGGAGGGCATCGCCAAGCTGCGCGAGGAGGTCGACACCCTCATCGTCATCCCGAACGACCGGCTGCTCTCCATCAGCGACCGCAGCGTCTCGGTGATGGATGCCTTCCGGCAGGCCGACCAGGTGCTGCTGCAAGGTGTCTCGGGCATCACCGACCTGATCACCACCCCCGGTCTGATCAACCTCGACTTCGCCGACGTCAAGTCGGTGATGTCCAACGCCGGATCGGCGCTGATGGGGATCGGGTCGGCCCGCGGCGACAACCGCTCGGTGGAGGCGGCCGAGATGGCGGTGAGCAGCCCGCTGCTCGAGGCCAGCATCGACGGCGCGCACGGCGTGCTGCTCTCCATCGCGGGCGGCTCGGATCTCGGGCTGTTCGAGATCAACGAGGCCGCGGCGCTGGTGGCCGACGCGGTGCACCCGGACGCCAACATCATCTTCGGCGCCACCATCGACGACGCGCTCGGTGACGAGGTGCGGGTCACCGTGATCGCGGCCGGGTTCGACGGTGGCATGCCGAAGCGACGCGAGGGCCAGACCGCGCTGGGCACCCCCGTCGGGCAGGGCGCGTCGGCGTCGCGGCAGACCCAGGAGGAGGCCAGGGCGACCGTGGGCGCGGTCGCGACACGTCGCGAGGCCGCTCCGACCCAGGCGCCGCCGAGCGCCCAGCCGGTCCCGCAGCAGGCGCATCAGCCCGCCGAGCAGCCGGCGCAGCCCTCGGCGCCGCGGCAGGCACCCTCGGTCGACTTCGCCGACGACGATCTCGACGTGCCCGACTTCTTGAAGTAGCACCGCGTCCCGAGGCAGCGCCACCTTCCGGAACGGCGCCGCCGTCCGACGTCGTACTGACCCACCCACCGCGAGCGAGGCACGAGCCGGTTTGTACTCCTACCGCACCGTCCACGGCCCCGTCGACCTGGCGTTCACCGACAGGCTCGGCGGGGTCAGCGCGGCGCCGTACGACGAGCTGAACCTGTCAATCGCGGGCCTGGACGACGAGGCCGCGACGGCGGAGAACCATCGCCGGCTGCTCACCGACTTCGCGCCGGGGGTGCCGTACGCCGACCTGTTCCAGGTGCACGGTGACGAGGTGGTGCTGGCCGACCCGCGCAGTCGTCCACCGGCGGACGGCATCGTCACCGACCGGGCCGACCTGGTGCTCATGGTGCGCACCGCCGACTGCGTCCCGGTCTTGCTGGCCGACGCGGCCGCCGGGGTGATAGGCGCCGCGCACGCCGGCCGTCGTGGCATGGCCGCCGGGGTGGTGACGGCGACGGTGGCGCGGATGCGAGGGCTCGGCGCCGACCGGATCCTGGCCTGGCTCGGGCCGTCGGTGTGCTCGAAGTGCTATGAGGTGCCGGCCGAGATGGCCGAGGAGGTCGCCGCCATCGAGCCGGTCACCAGGGCGAGGACCGCCTGGGGCACCGCGTCGCTGGACATCGCCGCCGGTGTGCGTGCCCAGTTGCAGCGGGCCTCGGTCGAGGTGAGCGTCGACGCCGAACGCTGCACGCGGGAGTCGCTCGACCTCTATTCCTACCGGCGGGACGGCCTCGGCGCCTCGCTGGGCGCGGTGATCCGGCTCCGCAGCGGGGGTGCCGCATGACTCGGCCCGAGGTGCGGCCGCCGAGTGCGGAGCGGGTCGCCGAGCTGGCCGACCGGCTCGCCGCCGTCCGGGAGCGGATCGAGCTGGCCACCCGGGCCGCGCGGCGCGCGGACCAGGTGGGCCTGGTGGCGGTCACCAAGTTCTTCCCGGCCAGCGACGTGCTCGCCCTGGCCGACCTCGGCGTCCACGACCTCGGCGAGAATCGTCATCAGGAGGCGCAGGACAAGGCCGCCGCGCTGGCCGGCCGCGACCTGCGCTGGCACTTCATCGGCGGTCTGCAGAGCAACAAGGCGGCCGCGGTGGCCGGCTATGCGGCGGTGGTGGAGTCGGTCGACCGGGCCAAGCTGGTCGCGCCGCTGGACCGCGGCGCGGTCGAGCACGGCCGCCGGGTCGACGTACTCCTCCAGGTCAGCCTCGACCCTCCCGGCCGTGACCAGCGGGCCGGTGCCGCGGCCGAGGACCTGCCGGCCCTCGCAGAGCGGGTCGCGGCGGCCTCCGCGCTGCGGTTGCGCGGGTTGATGGCGGTCGCGCCGCTCGACGAGGACCCGGCCGCGGCCTTCGATCGACTGGCGGCGATCAGGGAGCGATTCCTGGTCGACCACCCGGCCGCGGGCGTGCTCTCGGCCGGGATGAGCGGCGACCTGGAGCAGGCGATCGCCGCCGGTGCGACACACGTGCGTGTCGGGTCGGCGGTGCTCGGTTCGAGGCCGGTCCTCAAGTAATGTCCCCAACAGATCCAGCTAGGGCGGAAGAGAGACACTCATGAGCGGTGCGATGCGCAGGATCGGTGAATACCTCGGCCTGCTCGAGGACACCGGGCAGTACGACGAGTACGACTCCTACGACGAGGATCCCCGTGGTGGTGAGCCCGCCCGCGCTGCGGCTCCCGCGCGCCGGATCAAGGATCAGCGGCCGGCACCGGTCGCCGACCTGGCCGAGCGCCGCCGCCCGACGGTGGTGAGCTCGGTGGACTCGGTCGCGGAGCTGTCTCGCATCATCACGCTGACCCCGACGACGTACAACGAGGCGCGGGCGATCGGGGAGAACTACCGCGACGGCACCCCGGTGATCATGAACCTCACCGAGATGGACGACGCCGACGCCAAGCGCCTGGTGGACTTCGCGGCCGGGCTCATCTTCGCCACCCACGGCAGCATCGAGCGGGTCACCAACAAGGTCTTCCTGCTCTCGCCGGCCAACGTCTCGGTGACCGCGGAGGACAAGGCCCGGATCGCCGAGGGCGGCTTCTTCAACCAGAGCTGAGCCGAGCCGGCCGAGCGCCGTCTCCGACCCGTCGGAGCGGTGCTCCCGGGCAGCGGCGACGTCTCGCCGACCGCTGGGACGGGTGTGCCTGCTGTGGTCGGAATGTCCGGCTGTGAGATCAAGCGCTACAGTTTCGACTTGCGCAATGGTGTCGCCCTCGGGCGGCACACCACGACGTACGACACATCGAGCAATGAATGGGTGAGGTCATGCCGCTGACGCCAGAGGACGTGAGCAACAAGCGCTTTACTCCTGTCCGGCTCCGCGAGGGCTATGACATGGGTGAGGTGGACCAGTTCCTCGACGAGGTGGAGGCCGAGCTGGCGCGCCTGACCAAGGAGAACGACGACCTGCGGGCGAAGCTTGCCGCGGCGCAGTCGGCTCAGCCGGCTCAGTCTGCCCCGTCGGCCGGCCCGGTCACCGCGCCTGAGCCGCAGGTCGCGCAGGCGCCGGCGGTGGCGCCCGCCCCGGTCGAGCAGGCACCGGCGCCGGTCGCCCAGGAGCCGACCGTCACCTCGACGGCCGCGGCGCCCGGCATCGAGACCATCCGGGTCGAGACGGTGCCGCAGGCGTCCAACGCCGCCGCGCGGCTGCTGGAGCTGGCCACCCGTAACCACGACGCCCTGATCGAGACCGCGAAGAACGACGCGGACAAGATCGTCGGCGAGGCCCGCACCAAGGCCGAGCGGCTGGAGAACGAGTCCAAGGGCAAGGCCGACCGGCTGGAGAGCGACGCCCGCACCCGGGCGCAGATGCTCGACTCCGAGACGGCCGAGCGGCGTCAGCAGCTCTTCGGCGACCTGGAGCGCGAGAAGGAGAAGCTGACCGCCGAGGTGGAGAACCTGCGCTCCTTCGAGCGGGAGTACCGCTCTCGCCTGAAGAGCTACTTCACCCAGCAGTTGGACGCGCTCAACTCCTCCGGGGAGGCGAGCGTTCCGGCGCCGGGTGGCGGCGACGCCCCCGCGCCGAAGCGGCTGCGCTCGATCCTCGGCGAGGAAGAGGGCTGAGCCCAGGCTCGGCAGGCACCTCCGGCCCGGCCGGTCACCGGCGGCAGTACGCCGTCGGCGGCCGGCCGGTTGCGGGTGCTGCGATTCGGGTACAGCGATTTCGGTACGACCAGCGAGCGCGCTAGATTCCGCGGCACGCTGTGCATTCGGCCCCCGAGCGGTCGGGGACCTTCGAAAGAAAGCGAGTCGGGGTGGCGAAGAAGGCGACGAGGGCGGTTGTCCCTCCCGAGGCCTTGAAGGTCAAGGATGGCGAGGACCCCTGGACCCAGGCCGAGCTCGACGAGGTCGTCGGTGAGCTCACCCAGATGCGCGCCCACAGCCTGGAGGTGCTGGCGGACCTGGAGGCCGACCTGGACGGCCTGATGCGGGATGCAGGCGACGGGGCGGGCCACGACCAGGCCGACATCGGTTCGACATCCTTCGAGCGCGACCACGAGCTGACCGTGGTCAACAGCGAGCGGGACAAGCTGGCCCAGATCGAGCGGGTGCTCGGCTACCTGGCCGACGGCTCCTACGGGATCTGCGAGTCGTGTGGTGAGCCGATCGGCAAGATGCGGTTGATGGCGTTCCCGCGTGCCACCCTGTGCATGACGTGCAAGCAGCGCGAGGAAAAAAGAGGCGCTTGGTGAGCGTGGCTCATGCTTGGGTCGGCCATCTCTCTCGCTAGCCTGCCCTGCATGCCTCTCTCCGGAGCAGGCCTGGCCTGAGTGGGGTGTGTGCGGCTCAGCGCGCGCTCGAACTCGGACGCTCGGCGTCGTCCTGCTGGCCGTCGAGGAAGCGCGCCGTTCCTCGCACCTTGGCCGGAGATCGGCGTTGCAGTACACCGAGCGTGTCCGTACACTTGTCCGTACGACGAGAGGGGTAGGGATGTCAGCTGCGAGTGAGCGTCTGGAGTTCCGGGTCCAGGCGGAGAAGAAGGCCAGAATCACGCGCGCCGCAACAATCCTTCACCTTCCCGTGGGGGAGTTCGCTCGCTCGGCTGCCGAAGAGAAGGCAGACCGGATCATCCGTGAGCACGAGGCGACGACCGTGGTGCCCGCGGAGTTCTTTGACGACATGCTGGCCGCCCTCGACATGCCCGCTCAGCCGACGCCGGCCCTAGTCGAGGCGATGCGCCGTGCCCGCGACATGGTCACCCAGGACTGAGGCTTGAGCTACACCTCTGAGCCGTTCGACCCCGACCACCACGACGTCTCCGGATTCGACTGTGGCGAGGAGAGCCTCAACACATGGCTCCGCGAGCAGGCCGGCACTGCCGAAGTCCGGCGTACGGCGAGGACCTGGGTCTGGGTCGACCAGGACGGCTCCATCGCTGGCTACTACGCGCTCGCCTCCCACCGCGTACGGCGTGAAGAAGTCCCGAGCAGGATCGGCCGCGGGGGTCCGGAAGAGATCCCGGCCGTCCTCCTGGCGAGACTGGCACTCGACCAACGACTCCGGGGCCAGCAGCTCGGGCCCGTCCTCGTCGCCGATGCTCTGACCCGGATTGTCGCTGCATCCCGGATCGTTGCCGCGCGCCTGGTCGTCGTCGACGCTCTGCACGAGAAGGTCGCCGGCTTCTACGAGCAGCTCGGCTTCCGCCGCGTACC
Organism: Nocardioides sp.; assembly: GCF_047606145.1. GTDB lineage: Bacteria > Actinomycetota > Actinomycetes > Propionibacteriales > Nocardioidaceae > Nocardioides. Next base: position 72,122 of record NZ_JASGET010000139.1, read on the forward strand.
CGGCAGTCTGACGCTGGTCTTGAAGATCTCCGACGCCGAAGCCGCCATCGAGCACGCGAACTAGCCGACGCCTGGCCGGGCTCACCCGAGGACGGTAAGCACCTCAACGGGTTCCCGGCCCCCGGGCCGGCCGGCAGGGCTGCAATAGCGCGCTATGGACGCTATAACGTGCTCTGAGCCCCTTCCTGGGGTTGCTCTGGCGCTTCGAGCTCGGCTGCCCGCTGCCTTGGCGGTGATGTAGCCGGCCATCGCGGGCGTGGGGAGCTCGACGATGCGGTGCCTGGGGGAGTGGATGACCCCGCGGCGTAGCACCTCTTGATGCAGGTAGGACAGGTCGCTTGCGCCGTGTACTCCCAGTGCGTCGGTCAGCTGGGCTGTCCGCGCCTGTCCACCGAGGAGCGCCACGGTGTGGAAGTAGCGGCGTTGCGCGGCGGGCAGGGAGTCCCAGATCTCGGCGGGGTTCGAGACCTCGATGCTCTCCAGCGCAACGGCGATGCCTGTTTCCGCGTCGGCCAGGCTGATCTCGGTGGTGCCTTCCGCGGCGTTCCCCCGGCTAGGCAGAATCCCGATGATGTGGCTCTGGGTGCCAGCGGGCGGCGCCCAGGGGTTCAGTCGAAGTCCTGGTCGAGCTGGGCGTCTTCGTCCTCCCTCTTGGCATCGCTGGCGTAGGAGTCGGCGATCGCCCGCAGCGCGCGGGCGGTGCGCGGCCATTGAGCCTGGGTGAGTGAAGCCGCCTGCCGGAACTGGTCAGCGAGGGCGCGCTCCTGAGCACCGCCTTCGTAGGCTCCGCGTGTTGTGATTCCGCGGCTGTTGAGCTTCCCGTTGATGAGGCCGGCTTCAAGGTGGTGACTGCCAATCGTCTCCAGCAGATCGCGGACAGCCTCGGTCGGCCACGCACCGTCTGAGCCTTCGGGCGCGTACGCGAACGTGCGTCCGATGAGCTCGTCACCGATGTCTGCGCGGTCGAGTTCGGAGAGCTGCAGGCGCGCTTCTTGCACCCAGCGGGTCATCACGTCGACGTCGAACTCTCCGTCCGCTTGACGTCCAGGGAAACTGTGCCAGCCTTCGAGTACCCACCAAGCGTGCTCGGCGTAGGGATCGGGCTCCTTGTTGCGGTGACGCGGCTCGGTGGTGCCGCGATAGGTTCGCTTGACCAGGTCAACGAAGAGCGACGGGTCTGCCGCTAGGGCTTGGTTGAGCGCCTTTGGCTCCCGCTCGTGCTGAAGCACCCGGAAGTAGGCGAACTCCAGCGCCGAGACCGTGTTTACGTCGACATCTTCCGCCATGAGGTAGTCGAGTAGGTTGCCGATGTAGTGACTGGTCATCTGCGGTATTCCGCCAACGCCAGGATCCTCCGTGACGGCTTGCTGCAAGACCCTCAGAACAGCTCCCGAGGAAGGGGGAGTGGCTTGGGTGTCGCGCCCGGCTTTGTGAAGCCCGAAGCTTGCGACCGGGATGGCAGTCCACGCCCGGTTCCGCGCCAGCAGTGTCTCGATCGCGCGAGTCACATCCTCGCTGGGAAGGACGTCGAGGGGAGCGTTCGACCAGTAGTAGTCCTCGGCATCGGGGAAGCCCTTGAGGGCGTCCCAAGAAGCGCTGCGATGCGGGATATTCAGCAGGAAGATCTGCAAGCCCTCATCCGAGATCGCCCGGGTTTCAAGGGCGCGCACGAGATCGGCGGTGCCGTCGTTCCATAGATGGCGGTTCGTCCAGGCCGCCGCCGCTTGTCGGAGGGCGGGGTTCGCCGAGTTCAGCCAGTTGAGAGCGACCTCAAGAACGTCCTCTCGACCGTAGTTGGCGAGCGCCGAGCCGACCTCCGTGGGGGCGTCCGCGCGCTCGATGACAACGGCGAGCTGCTCCCATGCATCTGGCTGGGCGAGCAGCACATCCAGCGCGGCCTGGCGCTGCCTGCCTAGTTCGGCGGTGTACGTCTCATAGTCGGTCTGCTCCACGCCTGGCAGGTCAGGGTGCCAATCGAAGAGGTACGCGAATCGGCGTAGGTCATCATCGGGCTGCAGGACTGTGCATAGCTCCTCCAGCCGCTGGCGGCGTTCTGTCGGCATCGCCCAATCTGCCGTCTGGAACCGCTCATGGCGCGCGACAAGATCGCGCGTTCGCTCGTACAGGCTCAGCCGCACGTCAGGCTCCAGGGTTCCAGAGGCGGCGTGCTCTTCCAACAGGGAGAGAATCCGGTCGGCGTTGTTGAGTCCTACCCGTGTCTGAGCCTCAACCAGCCACGGCATTTCATGCGGATCTGACTCGACCCAGAGCAGTGCCCTATCGACGAGACCTCGCATGAAGGCTGCCCACTCGCTGTTGGGAACGCCGGAGGTTGCGGGACGCCAGAGCTGATAGCGCGGCTCCGCAGCCGGCATCAGCATGGCGTGACTGTTCGGCCAGAGATCCTTGAGCAGTTCCCATGCCGCCGCGGCGTCTGTGACCCGACAAGCATCGAGCGCCTGCAGCCGGGTCGGTACGTCTGCGCTGGTGTTGCGTACCCAGCCACAGAGGACGGTGGCTAGTGTGATGATCGGCTTGTTGCCGAGGTTCTTCGGCAGCTCGTACTGGCACAGCCTGGTCAGGATCTGAGTGGCTCGTATGAGGTGCTCGGGCGACCAGCACAGCACCTCAAGCGCCCACATCAGCTGCGGGTGCTGGCTAGCTGACCCAAATGCGAGCGGATCGTCGTTCGCCCGGAAGAGCGCACCCACGGTTGGCTCAGCAGTACGAAGGTCATCTTCGAGGGCGGTCAGGAAGGAATCGGGTGAAGCCTCGGCGAGTAGCGAAAGCACGTCCGAGATCGAGTGCCACACGTGGCCGGTGGGATCTGAGGTGGCGCAGCGTAGAACCTCGCGAACGACCCGATTCGCCTGCGGCGGTGCCCACTTGGCATCTCCGCCGTCCTGCCCGATAGCGCCGGCCAAGGCGAGGCTGTCGGCGATGCCGCGTCGAAGCGCGGCCGAGTACATCCGGCGCTCGCCCTTCATCTGAGCAGCCAGACGCTCAGTGGTGGTCAAGCCCGTGTAGGGATCAGGATCGACCAGAACCTCGATGGCGAGGTTGCCCCACTTCTGTGCAAGATCGGGGGACACCCAGTTGCGTAGTTCGAGGAAGGCCTCCTCCGGATTCACAAACATCCAGGTGCTCTTCACGTTGCGGATCGCTCGATCAGCCATTGTGCTTGCTTCCTTGATCGAACGGCTCAGATCAGAGGAGGAAACGCCGGCAAGGTCTTCGAGAACCTTTTTGTCCTCGGGTTGGTCTGTCCAGCGACCAGCGAGCATGAGGGCGGCGAGAGTGTCGGCAAGGGGCGGCTGAGCCCACGTCGGCTTGCCGCCCGGCAAGGCGCGGGAGAGCTGTCGATACAACGCAGGCATGCTTCGCCGCCCTAAGACAGCGAGCCGATCTGCTTGTCGCCATTCGACCTTCGCGGCGCGAAGTACCTCGCTGGCCTCGATGCGGCCAAGACGGGGGAGTCGAATGTCCGTGCTCCGCCGTGCCGGGTCGATGGTTACGTCAAGGATCGATACGACGTGTCTCCCGCTCGCGAGCGCCCGAGCGACATCCGCACCGTTGAAGAGCGGCAGCAGGATCCCGGTGCCCGGGAGGGCGGTGATCCGATCCCAGACCTCCGCGGAGTCCACGACGACCGGAGCGAGCAGCTCGTCGCTCGACTCTGCGTCCGCGGTGAGAGCGGCGTACAGGAAGGCCAGACCGTCATCAGCCCACTCCGTCTCGATCACAGTCAGCCGTGCCTCTCCAGCCAACAGTGAGCGCAGACGCTGAGCCTCCGTAACCCTGCCCGCCAGGAAGAGCCCTGCGGGAAGAGCTGGGTCGGTAGCCGTAGAGAACCGATTCCACCAAGTCTCAAGGGTCACGGCATTCCGCGGACGGAGGCCAAGGTACTCCGAGATCCAGAGGTGAGCGCCCGGGGCAAGCTGCAGCCACGCCTCAAGGTCATCGGCGTCTAGGACGACTACGTTCTTGAAGAGCCCGTCGGTTCGGCGCGCAGCAGCCCATGCCTCTTTACCCTGCCAGCGGCGCGGTGTAGCGAAGACGAAGGTGGTGTTCTTATCGGCATCGCTCTTACGTGCTTCGTAGTCCTTGGTGGCCTTGCTCTTGGAGTCCTTGTTGGTTCCGAACTCGAACTGGATCTGGCCGGCAGGCAGCACCTGGGTCGGCCGCTCAAGGATGGCAGTGCCGTCGTTGCCGGCGAGGGCTACGCCGTCTCCGGTGCGGATGGAGATCTGACTCGCGCCAGGCGTCTCCGCAAGTAGCCGTCGCATCAGCTCGGGGAACCTTCCTTGCGCATCCCGGGCGCTTAACTCTGGCCAGTGGGCGAGCTGGCTCGCGCTCACAAGCTCAGGGCTGGCCATCTGCCGTTCGGCTGTAAGGCTCACCGCAGGCGCTCCTCTCTGTGACTTGAGCCGCTCCACGTCACTTGCGCGGAACTTGTAGAAGGACGTCCCTGGCACTCGGGCATCCGCGAGGATCCCCTGCTTCGCGTATGCGCGCACGGTGTTCTCATGCACGCCGAGGCGACGCGCCGTCTCGCGCACGGTCAAGAGGTCAGATACATCATCCATAACTTTAGAGTAGCAAATGTTGACTTTCAGCACTGCGGTGATAGGCCGGCCCCTGGACCCGGTGGTGTTCATCGACCCTATCCATGTCAAGGTGCGTGACGGGCAGGTCGCCAACCGGCCCATCTACATCGCGCTCGCGGTCACGGTCGAGGGCAATCGCGACATCCTGGGCCTGTGGCTCGGGGACGGCGGTGATGGTGCGAAGTACTGGCAGCAGGTGCTGACCGAGATCAAGAACCGTGGTGTCGAGGACGTGCTGATGCTGGTGTGCGACGGGGCTCAAGCACCTGCCCGACGCCGTCGGCCGGGTCTGGCCCCAGACCGTGGTGCAGGCCTGCATCGTGCACCTGATGCGCAACAGCTTCCGCTACGCCGCACGGCCGGACTGGGACGCCATCTCCCGCGGTCTGAAGCCGGTCTACAGGCCGCCACCGCCGAGGCCGCTGAGGAGGGCTTCTTGGAGTTCTCCGAGGAGTGGGGCAGAAGTACCCGGCGATCATCCGGCTGTGGTCCGACACCTGGGCCGAGTTCGTGTCCTTCCTCGCCTTCGACCGCGAGATCCGGCGGATCGTGTGCACCACCAACGCCATCGAGTCCGTGAACGCCAGGATCCGCAAGGCCGTCAAGGCCCGGGGGCCACTTCCCCAACGAGCAGGCCGCCCTGAAGTGCGTCTACCTCGCCGTCATGGCACTGGACCCCACCGGCAAGGGCAGGGCCGATGGACCCAACGTTGGAAGCAGGCCGTCAACGCCTTCGACGTCACCTTCAACGGCCGGCTCTCAGCAGCCCGCCGCTAACCCCAACAACAAGATGAGATGCTGGATGCTCAGGGTGCGTGTGAGAACATCGGCGGCGTTATGGGCGCAGCGCGGGAAGACGAGGGGCGGTCCTCCGGGCGGAGAGCCACTGTGCATGACATGCACAAGACAGGATCGAGTGTGCAAACATCGCGAGGAGCGTCGCCGAGCGACGGGCAGGCCGGCCTCTCGCACGCCTCGGACAGGACGGGCCGGACGCGCGCGCTGTTCGCGCTCTTCGCCCTGGTGCTGCTCGCGATCGACCAGCTCACCAAGGCCTGGGTGGTCGCGAAGGTCGTCCCCGGTGAGACCCACGACCTGATCGGGTCGCTGTTGCGCATCAACCTGATCCGCAACCCGGGCGCCGCCTTCAGCACCGGCACCGGGCACACCGAGCTCTTCTCCGCGCTCGCGATCGTGGCCGGTGTGGTGATCCTCTGGGTCGCGTTCAGGGCCCGTAGCCGGGCGTGGGGGATCGCCCTGGGGATCCTGTTCGCCGGTGTGGTCGGCAACCTGATCGACCGGGTGGCCCGAACCCCGGGCGGGTTCCGCGGGCATGTGGTCGACTTCCTGCAGCTGCCGCACTGGCCGATCTTCAACGTGGCCGACATGTGCATCAACGTGGCCGCCGTACTCATTCTGCTGCTGGCCTACCGCGGCGTCCGGCTCGGTGGCCAGCCGGCGGGCGTCGACGAGACCGATGCCGATCGGGCCGCCGGGGTCGACAGTGGGGTCGACAGTGGGGTCGACAGTGGGGTCGACGACTCTGACGACCGGGCTGATCCTGGCGACCGGGAGGAGCGGCGGTGAGCGCCGGCGGGTCCGAGCAGCGCACGCTGCTGGTGCCCGACGGGTTGGAGGGGGAGCGGATCGACACCGCGCTGGCCCGGCTGTTCGGCCTGTCGCGTACCAGGGCGGCCGATCTGATCGCCGCCGGCCAGGTCTCGGTGGACGGCGCCGACGTCGCCAAGAGCGACCGGGTCACCGCCGGAGCGATGCTCGACGTCGTCATTCCCTCGGCGGCCGATCCTCTCGAGGTGGTGCCCGAGATCGTCGAGGGCATCGGGATCGTCTACGACGACGACGCGATGGTGGTCATCGACAAGCCGGTCGGCGTCGCGGTGCACCCCTCGCCCGGGTGGACGGGGCCGACGGTGGTCGGGCATCTCAAGGCCGCCGGCTTCCGGATCTCCACCTCCGGCGCCACCGAGCGCGAGGGCATCGTGCAGCGGCTCGACGTCGGCACCACCGGACTGATGGTCATCGCCAAGCAGGAGCACGCCTACTCGGTGCTCAAGCAGGCCTTCCGGGACCGCACCCCGCGCAAGGTGTACCACGCGCTCGTGCAGGGCCACCCGGATCCGCTGGAGGGCACCATCGATGCTCCGATCGGGCGGAACCCGAAGTACGACCACAGGTTCGCCGTCCGTGCCGACGGACGGTCCTCGATCACGCACTACTCCACCCTGGAGGCGCACCGGTTCGCCTCGCTGCTGGAGATCCACCTCGAGACCGGTCGCACCCATCAGATCCGGGTGCACATGAGCGCGACCAAGCACCCCTGCGTCGGCGACCTCACCTACGGCGCCGACCCCACCCTGGCGCGCCGTACCGGCCTGTCCCGGCAGTGGCTGCACGCCCGCCGGCTGGGCTTCACCCATCCGGAGACCGGGGAATACGTCGAGTTCTCCTCGCCCTACCCCGACGATCTGCAGCACGCGCTCGACGTCATCCGCGAGGCGCACTGAGATGCTGCTGCGGCCCGCGGCGGCCGAGGACCGACCGGCCGTCGGTGAGCTGTTCTGGATCGCCCGCACCGTGGCGCGGGCCTGGATGCCGCCGCCGGTCCATCCTCGCGAGGAGGTGCTCGACTTCTATCGCGGTCTCGACCTGGCGGACGGTCGCGAGCTGTGGGTCGCCGAGGACGCCGGCGAGATCGTCGGCTTCGCCGAGTTGAGGGACGACTGGCTCGATGACCTCTACGTGCATCCCGATCACCAGCGCGCGGGCATCGGCAGCATGCTGCTCGACCTGGTCAAGACGATGCGGCCCGATGGCTTCGGCCTCTGGGTCTTCGAGACCAACACCCCCGCACGGGCCTTCTACGCCTCCCACGGCCTGGTGGAGGTCGAGCTCACCGACGGTTCCGGCAACGAGGAGCGTGCCCCCGACGTCCGGATGATCTGGCCTCCGTCGACCTGAGCGCGGCGGGCGACGGGCGCGACAGGCGCGACAGAACTGTCGGCGGCGAGGTCCACCATGGCAGTGACGCGGGAGGGATGACACGCTCGGGCGGTGGTCCGGGGCGAGGTCGCGGACGGGTAGGCTGAGGCCCTTCCCCCAGGACGCTCGTCGCGGCGCACTCAGGTGCCGGCTGACGCCCTGCCGCACCGCCGTAGGAACGACCTCGAGGAGGCAACCGCCAGATGTCGGCAGGATCGAAGGACTCGTTCGTCCACCTGCACGTGCACACCGAGTATTCGATGCTTGACGGGGCCTCGTTGCTGGACGGGCTCTTCCAGCGGACCAGCGAGCTGGGCATGCCCGCGATCGCCATGACCGACCACGGCAACCTGCACGGCGCCTTCGACTTCTACTCCAAGGCCAGGAAGTACGGCGTCAAGCCGATCATCGGCATCGAGGCCTATCTGACCCCCGGGACACATCGCTCGGAGAAGCGCCGGGTCCGCTGGGGCAAGGGTGCCGAGGGCAACGGGGCGGGCGCCGAGGAGGGCGGAAAGGACGTCGCGGGAGGGGGCTCCTACACCCACATGACGATGTGGGCGGCGACCACCGAAGGCATGCACAACCTGTTCCGGCTGGCCAGTCTGGCCAGCATGGAGGGCTACTACTACAAGCCGCGGATGGACCGTGAGCTGTTGCAGACCTACGCCAGCGGCATCATCGCCAGCACCGGGTGCCTCTCCGGGGAGGTCCAGACCCGGCTGACCCTCGGGCAGTACGACGAGGCGCTCAAGGCCGCCGGCGAGTTCCAGGACATCTTCGGCAAGGAGAACTTCTACCTCGAGCTGATGGACCACGGCATCGCCGCCGAGCGGTCGACTCGCGAGGATCTGCTGCGGATCGGCAAGACCCTCGGCCTGCCGACGATCATCACCAACGACACCCACTACAGCAACCCCGAGGACGCCAGCGCCCAGGACGCGCTGATCTGCGTGGCCTCGGGCAAGCGGCTCTCCGACACGAATCGGCTCAAGTTCGACGGCGGCGGGTACTACATCAAGTCCGCCGCCGAGATGCGCGAGCTGTGGTCCGACTTCGGTCAGGCCTGCGACAACACCCTGGAGATCGCCGAGCGCTGCGAGGTCGAGTTCGTCGAGTCCACCGGCGGCTACATGGCGCGGGCCGAGATCCCCGCCGGGGAGACCGAGGAGAGCTGGTTCCGCAAGGAGGTCTGGCGCGGCATCGAGACCCGCTACCCGGGGGACCGACTCACCCAGGAGGTCAAGGACCGGGTCGAGATGGAGCTCGGCGTGGTCTCGGCCAAGGGATACTGCGGGTACTACCTGGTGGTCGCCGACTTCATCGGCTGGTCCAAGCGCAACGGCATCCGGGTCGGCCCGGGGCGCGGTTCCGGCGCCGGCTCGATCGCGGCGTACGCGTTGCGGATCACCGATCTCGACCCGCTCGAGCACGGCCTCTTCTTCGAGCGCTTCCTCAACCCCGAGCGGCCCTCGATGCCCGACTTCGACATCGACTTCGACGACCACCGCCGGGGCGAGGTGATCGCCTACGTCACCGAGAAGTACGGTGCCGAGCGGGTCGCCCAGATCGCCACCTTCGGCCGGATCAAGGCCAAGCAGGCGATCAAGGACGCCGCGCGCATCCTGGACCACGGCTTCGCCATCGGCGACCGGATCACCAAGGCGCTGCCCGCCGACGTGATGGGCAAGGGAGTCCCGCTCAAGGAACTGTTCAACGCCGATCACAAGCGGTACGGCGAGGGTGGCGACTTCCGCTCCCTGCACGACACCGATCCGGACGTGCGCACGATCTACCAGACCGCGCTCGGGCTCGAGGGACAGATCCGGCAGACCGGCGTCCACGCCGCGGGCGTGATCATGTCCAGCGAGCCGCTGCTGGACATCGTGCCGTTGATGGACCCCAAGCAGGACGGGTCGGTGATCACCCAGTTCGAGTACCCGACGTGCGAGGCCCTGGGCCTGGTCAAGATGGACTTCCTCGGGCTGTCCAACCTGCACACCCTCGAGGACGCGCTGGCCAACATCAAGGCGAACCGCGACCTCGACCTGGTGCTGGAGGAGCTGCCCTTCGACGATCGGGCCACCTACGAGCTGATGGGGCGCGGGGACACCCTCGGCGTGTTCCAGCTCGATGGTGGTGGCATGCGAGCCCTGCTGCGCTCGATGCTGCCGGACAACTTCGCCGACATCACCGCGGTCAGCGCGCTCTACCGGCCGGGGCCGATGGGCGCCGACTCGCACAACAAGTACGCGCGCCGCAAGAACGGCCGCGAGCCGATCGAGCCGATCCACCCGGCGCTCGCCGAGGCGCTGGAGCCGGTGCTCGGCGAGACCTACGGCCTGATCGTCTATCAGGAGCAGGTGATGGCGATCGCCCAGGTGCTCGCCGGCTTCTCCCTGGGCGCCGCAGACAACATGCGCCGCGCGATGGGCAAGAAGAAGAAGGAGGAGCTGGACAAGCAGTACGCCGGTTTCGAGTCGGGGATGCTCGAACGTGGGTATCCCAAGGACGCGGTCAAGACCCTGTGGGAGATCCTGGTCCCGTTCGCCGACTACGCGTTCAACAAGTCGCACTCGGCGGCGTACGGCGTGGTCACCTACTGGACCGCCTATCTCAAGGCCAACTACCCCACCGAGTACATGGCGGCGCTGCTCACCTCGGCGAAGAGCGACAAGGACAAGATGGCGGTCTACCTGGGCGAGTGTCGCCGGATGAAGATCGCCGTGCTCCCGCCGGACGTCAACGAGTCCTCCCACGACTTCACCGCCGTCGGCAACGACATCCGGTTCGGGTTGACCGCGGTCCGCAACGTGGGCAGCCAGGTGGTCGACGGCGTCGTCGAGGCACGCACGCAGAAGGGTCGGTTCGAGGACTTCAACGACTTCCTGGCCAAGGTGCCCGACCGGGTGTGCAACAAGCGCGTGATGGAGTCGTTGATCAAGGCCGGTGCCTTCGACGACCTCAAGCACAAGCGCCGGGCGCTGGTGGCGGTGCACGAGACGGCCGTCGAGCAGTACGTCGACATCAAGAAGAACGAGGCGATCGGCCAGGACTCCCTCTTCGGCGGCCTGGACGACGAGGGTGGCAGCGGGTTCGGGGTCAGCGTGCAGCTGCCGGACATCGAGGAGTGGGACAAGCAGACCCTGCTCGCCCACGAGCGCGACATGCTCGGCCTCTACGTCTCCGACCATCCGCTGCTCGGCCTCGAGCACGTGCTGTCCAACGGCACCGACTGCACCATCGGCGAGCTGATGCTCGACGAGGCACGGCCACACAACTCCACCGTGACGGTCAGCGGCCTGGTGACCGCCGTCAACCGGAAGATCACCAAGCGCGGCGATGCCTGGGCGACGGTCACCGTGGAGGACCTCGAGGGCGCCATCGAGGTGCTCTTCTTCCCCAGCTCCTACCAGCTGGCGGCGCCGTACCTGTTGCAGGACGCGATCATCAGGGTCAAGGGCCAGCTGTCCCGGGACAAGGATCAGCCGGAGCTGCGCGGGCAGGAGGTCACGGTCCCCGACCTCACCGCCGGCGCGGGAGCGAGCGGGCCGGTGGTGATCAGCCTGCCCTCGACCAGATGCACCCCGCCGGTGGTCTCCTCGTTGCGCGACGTGCTGTCCACCCACCCGGGGATGACCGAGGTCCGGCTACGGTTGCTCACGCGCGAGTCCACCCGGGTGATGCGACTCGACGACCGGCTCCGGGTGACACCGACGCCGGCCCTGTTCGCCGACCTCAAGCAGCTGCTGGGACCTGGATGCCTGACCAACTGACCTCCGACGCGATGCTCGACGCCCCCGAGCCCTCCGGTCGCGCGATCTCGCCGCTCCGCATCGAGTGGAACCGGGCCACCGTGCTCTTCGCCCTCGCCGCCGCCGGCCTGTTCGTGCTGGGCGGGATCGTGGCCGGGCTGGTCCAGCACTGGCGGTGGAGCCCTCCCGACGGGATGGTGACCCAGCACAGCTGGTATCGCGGGCTGATCTCGCTCGACCCGCTGACGCTGGCGCAGAACGTCGACCAGGGCGTCTTCGATGGACTGGGGTGGTACATCGCGAGCTGTGCGGTGGTCGGCCTGGTGCTCGGCCTGGTGGTCGCGCTGCTGCTGGTGCGCTCGGAGCTGCTCAGCGTGGCCGCGGTGGTGCTCGGCGGCCTCGCCGGGGGCGTGGTGGCGAGGCTGATCGCCGTCGCACTCGCGCCGGCCGATCCGACCCCCCTGGCGAAGAGCGCGTCCGACGGCACGGTGCTGCCGGACACGCTGCACCTGGGTTCCTGGTGGACCATCGTGGTGCTGCCGGGCACCGGGCTGCTCGCACTGACGGCGCTCTTCCTGCTGATCACGCCGAGGCGCGCGCGGCATCTCTGATCTTCTCTGACCTTCTGTGGCCTTTCTCGGCGCTCCGGACCTGCTCGGCCCGTCCCGAGGTCGGAATCCGGCGGCTTCGACGTTTTCGGCGGCCGGCCCGGGGTAGGCTCGCCGTCGACTCACAGGTGACGTACAGGCCGCCCGGTCGACGTGAAGACGCAACGGCAGGTCATGCGAGCGCGTCATGAGAACAGGCCCTCAGAACAGGTCATCAGAACAGGGGAGATGCCTTGTCCGAGCAGCAACCGCCCTACGGCCCGCCGCCTGCGCAGCCCGCGCCGCAGTACGGACCACCGCCTACCCAACCGCCGGTGTACGGGTCGCCTCAGGTTCCGCCTGCTCAGCCGACCCAGCCTCCGACCCAGCCGGCGGGCTACGGGCCGCCACCCGGACAGCCGCCGTACGGCGGCCCGCCCTACGGTCCCGGCGGCCCCTACGGTCCGTATGGCTCTGGCGGTCCCGGTGGTCGGGCGGGCGGCAGCGGCCGGCGCAAGTGGTTGATCGGCGGCGGTGCGGTGGTGGCCGCCGCGGTGCTGGTGGGTGGGGGTGCCTTCGCCGCGGCCTCGCTGCTCGGCGGCGACAGCGACCACGGTCCGCAGGCTGCGGAGGCGTTGCCGGCCGACACGTTCGCCTACGTCGGCCTCGACCTCTCCGACGCCCAGGACGCGATCGCGACGCTGATCAAGTTCCCGGCGATACGCGACGGCCTGGACCTCTCCAGTGGGGACGACCCACGGCAGAAGATCGTGGAGTCGATGCTCACCGACGACAACAGCTGCGGGCTGACCTGGGCGGACGACTTCGAGCCGTGGCTCGGCAACAGGTTCGGCTTCGCGGGCGTGGAGGTGGGTGACACCCCGACCCCGGTCGGGGTGGTGCAGGTGACCGACGACTCGGCCGCCGAGAAGGCGCTGGAGAAGTTCTCCTCCTGCGACGGCGACACCGACGAGGGCGGCTTCGCCGTCTCCGACGGCTGGGCACTGATCGGGGAGAACCAGAGCGACATCGACCAGATCTCGGACCAGGCCGGCGACGGCACCCTGGCCGACGACAGCGACTTCAAGAGCTGGACCGGCGAGGTCGGCGACCAGGGCATCGCCACGGCGTACGCCGCCCCGTCCGCCGCGAAGCTCCTCACCAAGGTGATCGAGGAGCACCCGGAGATGTTCGAGGACGGCTCCAGCGACTTCTCCGGGTACGACGACTACGCGAACCCGCTGGCCCAGATCTGCCCGGGACTGGATGACCCGTCCGCGTCGGCGCAGTACTACACCGACGAGCTGAAGGACTTCGCCGGCGCGGCCGCCACCTTGCGGTTCTCCGACGGCGGCGCGGAACTGGAGGCGGCCAGCGACCTGGGGCAGACCTCCTCGGTGACCGACGAGGCGGGCGCCTTGGTCGCCTCGCTGCCCGACGACACCGGGGCGGCCCTCGGCCTGAGCCCGGGCAAGGGCTGGTTCGAGAGCGCGCTGGGCAGCTTCGGCGCCGTTTGCGGCGACGGCTTCGACGCCGGCCAGATCGAGGATCAGCTCACCAGCCTGACCGGGATCGACTTCCCCGAGGACATCGACACCCTGTTCGGCGACGGGCTGGCGCTCTCGGTGAGCGGCGACTTCGACCCGAGCAGCATCACCGGACCGGCCTCGATCCCCGCGGCGATCAAGATCAAGGGCGACCCGGACGCGATCAAGAGCGTGCTGGACAAGATCAGCAACCGCCTCGGGAGCACCTACGGCCTGCTCGATACCGACTCCGACTCCGACAACGTGGTGATCGGGCCGAGCTCGTCCTACCGTCAGTCGGTGCTCGGCGACGGCGGCCTCGGCAACAACGCGACCTTCCGCAACGTCGTTCCCGACGCCGACAAGGCCAGCGCGGTGCTGTTCATCAACTTCAACTCCTTCGACAAGCTGGTCGACAGCTTCGGCGACAGCGAGGCCTCGGAGAACTTCCACGTTCTGGACGGCCTGGGGGTCAGCACCTGGCTGGACGGCACCACCCAGCACACCTTCGTCCGGATCAGCACCGACGACTGACCGCGAGTCGGCGCCAACTGCTCGCTCACAAACGCCGAGTCGGCGCTTCTTGGTCCGATAAGCGCCGACTCGGCGTCGTACGGCGTACAACAAGCGCCGACTCGGCGACGGTTGGGGACAAGGTCAGACAAGGTCAGTTGGGTGACCAGCGGGTGCGCGCCACGTCGGTGGCCGGCAGCGAGGGGATGACGTTCATCGCGCGCAGCTCCTTGCGCAGCATCTCGGTCACCATCTCCAGCCGCACCAGCGCGTCGGGTGCCTCCAGCAGCGCCTGCCGGTCGCTCATCGGCAGCGGAGTGGTGGCGGCGAGTGTCCAGGACAGGTACTCGGGGTCGCGCGGCAGGCTGCCGCTGTAGGGATCGCTGCGGAACTCGATCAGCGCCGCGCGGTAGGCGGTGAAGGTCGCTCGGGCGTGCCCCACCACCTCCTCTGGTACGTCGACCGACGGCTCCGGAAGGGCGTCGATCTCGCCCACCGGATAGGTGCCCGATCCGTCGAGCCGCTCCATCCGGATGCGCTCGGTCGCGGTGGCGACCACCTCGAAGGAGCCGTCCGGCTGAGCCTCGACCTCGGACAGCTGGAGCCGCACCCCGATCCGGAACAGCGACTGCGCGCCCTGGTCGCCGACCTCGAAGCCCTCCCTGATCCCGACCGAGCCGAACGTCCGCTCGGCCGGGTCGAGTCGGAGCAGGTGGTGGACCAACGCCCGATAGCGGTCCTCGAAGACGTGCATCGGCAGCGAGACCCCCGGGAACAGCACCGCGTTGAGCGGGAACATCGGCAGCCGGCTGGTCACGCCTCCAAACCTACCGGCGACCGAGTCCGGGCCTCGGCCAACCGACGGGGCGCGGCGTGTGCGCGTCTCGCGACGCGCAGCGGGCGGCGCTCGCCACCCGCGGAGTCTCCTAGAATCGAGTCATGATCCGCCGCATCGACCTTCGAGGGGCAGCAGCCGCTGTCGACTATCGCGCCGCCGTGCCGCGCGCCGAGTTCGACATCGAGGCCGCCAGCCATGCGGTGACCCCGATCATCGAGGCGGTCCGGGAGCGTGGTCTGGAGGCGATCGTCGAGTTCGGCGAGCGCTTCGACGGCGTACGCACCGAGCAGATCGCCGTCCCGGTCGAGACCACCCGGGCGGCGTTGGCCGAGCTCGATCCCGAGATCCGGGCCGGCCTGGAGGAGTCGATCGCGCGACTGCGTGCGACCTGTGCGCGCGAGCTCGAGGTCGATGCCGTCACCGATCTCGGCCCCGGCGCCCGGGTGACGCATCGCAAGGTGCCGGTCGGCCGGGTCGGGCTCTACGTGCCCGGTGGCCTGGCGCCGCTGGTTTCCAGCGTGCTGATGAACGTGGTGCCGGCCCAGGTCGCCGGCGTCGGCTCGATCGCACTGGCCAGCCCGCCGCAACGCGAGTTCGCCGGCCTGCCGCACCCGACGATCCTGGCCGCGTGCGCCCTGCTCGGCGTCGAGGAGGTATACGCCGTCGGCGGGGCACAGGCGATCGCCATGTTCGCCTACGGCGCCGCCGGCTGCGACCGGGTCGATCTGGTGACCGGGCCCGGGAACATCTACGTCGTCACCGCCAAGCGGCTGCTCAAGGGCCAGGTCGGGATCGACTCCGAGGCCGGTCCGACCGAGATCGCCGTCCTGGCCGACGACACCGCCGAGGCGAGCTTCGTGGCCGCCGACCTGATCTCCCAGGCCGAGCACGACC
Organism: Nocardioides sp.; assembly: GCF_047606145.1. Lineage (GTDB taxonomy): Bacteria > Actinomycetota > Actinomycetes > Propionibacteriales > Nocardioidaceae > Nocardioides. The sequence continues at coordinate 87,842 of NZ_JASGET010000139.1, forward strand.
CGCTGGCCGCGGCGGTGCTGGTGACCCCCTCGGAGCGGCTGGCCGACGAGGTGACCGCCGAGCTGGACAAGCAGGTCTCGGTGACCAAGCACGTCGAGCGGATCACCACCTCGCTGGGCGGCAGCCAGTCCGGCATCGTGCTGGTCGACGACGTCGCCCAGGGCATCGACGTGGTCAACGCCTACGCCGCCGAGCACCTGGAGATCCAGACCGAGGACGCCGAGGCGGTCGCCGGCCGGATCCGCAACGCCGGCGCGATCTTCCTCGGCTCCTATGCCCCGGTCTCACTCGGCGACTACTGCGCCGGCTCGAACCACGTGCTCCCCACCGGCGGTTGCGCGTGCCACTCGTCGGGACTCTCGGTACGGGCGTTCACCAAGTCCGTGCACGTGGTCGACTACGACCGCGCCGGACTGGCCGCGGTGGCCGACCACGTCACCACCCTGGCCGAGGCCGAGGATCTGCCGGGTCACGCCGCCGCGGTCCGGGTCCGGTTCGGGGGTTCGGCGTGAGCTTCCCCCCGATCCGACCCGAGCTGGCCGGCATCGAGCCGTACGGCGCACCCCAGCTCTCCACGGATGCGGCCCCCGTCCAGCTCAACGTCAACGAGAACCCCTACGGCCCCTCGCCGGCCTGCATCGCGGACATCGCCACCGCCGTCGCCGAGGCGGCCGCGACCCTCAACCGGTATCCCGATCGCGAGTTCGTCGAGCTGCGCACCGCGCTGGCGGCGTACCTCTCCCGCGACGTCGGCGCCGGGCAGCGGCCGATCGTGGCCGAGCAGGTGTGGGCGGCGAACGGCTCGAACGAGGTGATGCTGCAGCTGCTGCAGGCCTTCGGCGGGCCGGGGCGGCGGGCGATCAGCTTCGCGCCGACCTACTCGATGTATCCGGAGTACGCGCGCGACTCGATGACCGGCTGGGTGGCCGGTCGCCGGGAGAGCGACTTCTCCCTCGACCTCGACGTGGCCCGCGAGACGGTGCTGCGCGAGCGGCCGAGCGTCGTGCTGCTGCCGAGTCCGAACAACCCCACCGGCACCGCCCTGCCGCCCGAGGCGGTCGCGGTGCTGTGCGAGGCGACGGCGAGCGTCGACGGGCTGGTGGTCGTCGACGAGGCGTACGGCGAGTTCCGCCGCGCTGGGGTGCCGAGCGCTGTCGAGCTGCTGCCGCGCTACCGGAACCTCGTCGTCACCCGCACGATGTCGAAGGCGTTCGCCGGCGCCGGGCTGCGGCTGGGCTATCTCGCCGCCGATCCGGCCGTCTGCGACGCCATCCGGGTCGTCCGGCTGCCCTACCACCTCTCCGCGGTCACCCAGGCCACCGCGCTGGCGGCGCTGCGGCACGCCCCCGAGCTGCTCGGCAGGGTGGACGAGCTCCGCGCCGAGCGCGACGAGCTGGTCGACTGGCTGCGCGAGCAGGGTCTCGAGGTCGCGGACAGTGACGCGAACTTCGTCCTCTTCGGCCGGTACGCCGACCGGCACGCGGTCTGGCAGGGACTGCTCGACGCCGGGGTGCTGATCCGGGAGACCGGGCCGGACGGCTGGCTGCGGGTCTCGGTCGGCACCCCGACGGAGACGAAGGCCTTCAAGGCAGCCCTGGTCGAGGTGAACGGAGAACGCGCATGAGTGCCACCCAGTCGGTTCGGACCGCCCGCATCGAGCGGCAGACCAGCGAGTCGAAGGTGGTCGTCGAGGTGAACCTCGACGGCACCGGCCGCCACGACGTCTCCACCGGGGTCGGCTTCTACGACCACATGCTCATCTCGTTCTCCCGGCACTCGCTGGTCGATCTGACCGTGCGCAGCGAGGGCGACACCCACATCGACGCTCACCACACCACCGAGGACACCGCGATCGTGCTCGGCGAGGCACTGCGCGAGGCGCTGGGCAGCAAGGTGGGCATCCGCCGGTTCGGCGACGCGACGGTGCCGTTGGACGAGGCGCTGGTCCAGGCCGTGGTCGACGTCTCCGGTCGCCCCTACTGCGTGCACACCGGCGAGCCGGAGGGACAGGCCTATGTCGCCCTCGGCGGCGGCACGCCCGGCAGCGTGCCCTACCTCGGCTCGCTGACCCGGCACGTCTTCGAGACCATCGCCTTCCACGCTCACCTCGCGCTGCACGTCCGGGTGCTCGCCGGGCGCGAGCCGCACCACCTCGTCGAGACCCAGTTCAAGGCGTTCGCCCGGGCCTTCCGCGACGCGATCGCGTTCGACCCACGGGAGACCGGGATCCCGTCCACGAAGGGCAGTCTCGGTGGTTGAGGCGCGAGCGGAGCGAGCCTCGAGACCCGCCGTCGTCGTCCTCGACTACGGCTCCGGCAACGTCCGATCCGCCGTACGGGCGCTGGAGCGGGCCGGCGCCGACGTCGAGCTCACCGGCGATCTGGCGGCGGCGATGGCGGCCGACGGTCTGGTGGTCCCCGGGGTGGGCGCCTTCGAGGCCTGCATGAAGGGACTGCGGGCGATCCGCGGAGAGCGGATCATCGCGCGCCGACTCTCCGGGGGCCGGCCGGTGCTGGGGATCTGTGTCGGCATGCAGATCCTCTTCGAGCGCGGCATCGAGCACGGCGTGGAGACCGAGGGCTGCGGCGAGTGGCCCGGCGTGGTGGAGCGGCTGCGCGCGCCGGTGGTCCCGCACATGGGCTGGAACAGTGTCGAGGTGCCGGCGGGATCCCGGCTGTTCGCCGGAGTCGAGGAGGACCGGTTCTACTTCGTGCACTCCTACGGCGTCCGGGACTGGACGCTGGTCACCAACGATCGGACGCCGGAGAGTCACCAGCCACTGGTGACCTGGACCGAGACCGGCGGCGACCGGTTCGTGGCCGCGGTGGAGAACGGACCGCTGGCGGCGACCCAGTTCCACCCCGAGAAGTCGGGTGACGCCGGGGCGAGACTGTTGCGCAACTGGGTGGAAGGACTCCCACGTGGCTGACTATCTGGAGCTGCTCCCCGCGGTCGACGTCAAGGCCGGCCAGGCGGTGCAGCTGGTGCAGGGCGTCGACGGCACCGAGAAGCGGTTCGGCGACCCGATCGAGGCGGCCCTGCGCTGGCAGGAGCTGGGCGCGGAGTGGATCCATCTGGTCGACCTCGACGCCGCCTTCGGCCGCGGCTCCAACGCCGACCTGCTCGCCGAGGTGACGGCGGCGGTCGACATCAAGGTCGAGCGCAGTGGCGGGATCCGCGACGACGAGTCGCTCACGGCGGCGATGGACTCCGGCTGCCGCCGGGTCAACATCGGCACCGCCGCGCTGGAGGACCCCGAGTGGTGCGCGCGGGCCATCGCGAGCTACGGCGACCGGGTGGCCGTCGGCCTCGACGTGCGCGGCCGGACGCTGGCGGCCCGGGGCTGGACCAAGGACGGGGGAGACCTGTACCAGACCCTGGCGCGGCTCGATGCCGAGGGCTGCGCGCGTTACGTGGTCACCGACGTGAACAAGGACGGGATGCTGCAGGGGCCGAACCTGGATCTGCTGCGCGCGGTCTGCGAGGCGACCTCACGTCCGGTGGTGGCCTCCGGCGGGGTGACCACCATCGACGACATCGCGGCGCTGATGGGGTTGGTCCGGCCCGGCGAGGACGGCGGCGTGGAGGGCGCCATCGCCGGCACCGCCCTCTACACCGGCTCGCTCTCCCTGGTGGACGCGCTCGACCTGACGCGGGGCCGGACCCGCGAGGACCTCTCGTGAGCCTCGCGGTACGGGTCATCCCGTGCCTGGACGTCGACGCCGGCCGGGTGGTCAAGGGGGTCAACTTCACCGAGCTCCGTGACGCCGGCGACCCGGTCGAGTTGGCGCGCGTCTACGACGCCGAGGGGGCCGACGAGCTGACCTTCCTCGACATCTCCGCCTCGTATCAGGGACGTGAGACTACGCTGGAGATCGTCTCCGCCACCGCCGAGCAGGTCTTCATCCCGCTGACCGTCGGCGGCGGGATCCGGTCGGTCGAGGACGTCGACCGGATGCTGCGGGCCGGTGCGGACAAGATCGCGGTCAACACCGCCGCCATCGACCGACCCGAGCTGATCTCCGAGATCGCCGACCGATACGGCAACCAGGTGCTGGTGCTCTCCGTCGACGCTCGCCGGGTGAACGGCGGACCGAGTCGGGAGTGTCCCTCCGGCTTCGAGGTGACCACCCACGGCGGCCGGAAGTCGGCCGGCCTGGACGCGCTGGCCTGGGCACGGCGGGCCGCCGAGCTGGGGGCAGGTGAGATCCTGCTCAACGCGATGGACGCCGACGGCACCGAGGACGGCTTCGACCTCGAGCTGATCCGGCGGGTCCGCGCGGAGGTGACGGTGCCGGTGATCGCATCGGGCGGCGCCGGTCGCGCCGAGCATTTCCCGCCGGCGATCGAGGCGGGCGCGGACGCGGTACTCGCCGCGACCGTCTTCCACTTCTCCCAGGTGCGGATCGGCGAGGTCAAGGACGCGCTCGCGGCCGCCGGGCATCCGGTACGGCGCTGAGGCCTCGCTGCTCCCCAAGACCCCGGTGAGCCAGAACCCGGCGGTGAGCCAGAACCCGGTGGGCTAGAAGCCCAGTGAGGCGTGCTTGACCTGGGCGACCCGATTGCGCGGGCCGTCGAACTCCAGCCCGCGCACCTTGCGGCGGCCGTAGAGGTAGAGCGTCAGCTCGGAGACCTGGCCGGTGATGGTGACCGGCCAGTCGCCGCCGCGCAGCCTCAGGGTGGTCGTCCCGTCGGTGATCTCGACCGGCACCTTCGCCGGACGGACCAGGAGGCGGCCGAGCAGCTTGAGCGAGCGCCACAGCTCGGCCCGCTGGGCGGGGTCGAGCTCCCGGATCTCCCAGCCGGGCTGCTCGCGCCTGATGTCCTCGTGATGGACGAAGTACTCGACGGTGTTCATCGCCCGGTCCAGCCCGGTGACCAGGCGCAGCGCCAGCGGCGGGGTGGACACCTGCGTCAGCAACTCCTCGAAGCCCGCCGCCGACCGCTGCCGGAGCTGCGGCACTCGCAGCCAGGGCCGCTCCCGGAGAGCCAGGTGGCGCACGAGGTCCTCGACGGTCCAGCCCGCGCACAGGGTCGCGGCGTCGGGGCCAGCGGCGCGGGCGGTGTCGACGAGGGCTGCACGTTCGGTGCTCGCGAGGCTGACCACCGCTCCAGGCTACGTCGACGCCGGTCGGGCCGGTCTGTCGGTGGCTGTCGGTGGCTGTCGGTGGCTGTCAGGGATTGTCGGTGGCGGGCGAGATGCTGCGCCGTGATCGCGGCACCGGCGAGGCCGGTGGTGTCACAGTGACAGGAGGATCGACGTGGCGGTCGGAGCGGAGGACGCCATGGCAACGGTGGCCGACCGGATCGAACGGCGCCCGATGGCGTTCGAGGACTATCTGGCGCTGCCCGAGGGTGTGCGCGCCGAATACGTCAACGGGCGGGTGCTGACGATGCGCGCGGCGCCACGATCGTCGCACCAGCGGATCGCCCACCGTCTCGCCGCGATGCTCGAGCATCACCTCGATCTCCAGGTGGTGGAGGCGGCCGGCGTGTGGACCGGGGAGCGGCGCAGCCGGATTCCCGACGTGCTCGCGACGGCGGCGCCGGCATCGCGCAGTACTGGCTGGTGGACCCGGACGAGCGCACCCGCACCGTGCTGCGCGACGCCGGGCCCGAGTGGGAGATCGCGCTGGAGCTGGACGACCAGCGGCCCGCAGGCCGGGTCGAGGTGGCGTCGTACGGGGTGGTCGAGGTGGAGCTCGACGCGCTGTTGGCGACCTGAGGTCAGCCGTTGTCGCCGCCGATCAGGTAGCTGACGTCGACCGAGAGCGCGGCGGCGAGCCGGAAGATCGTGTCGAGGCGGGCATTGCCCGGACCGGGCTGGCCGGTCTGGGGATCCCGGGAGTTGTTCCGGTTGTTCTCGATGTTCTGTATCTGGTTGCGCGAGATGCCCGTTCGCTCGGCCAGCTGCTCCTGGGTGAGACCGAGATCCCGGCGCCGTTCGTGTACCCGGCGCCCCAAGGTCGCAGCCGCCGCGAAGTAGGCGGCTGGTGGGGGCGAACTCGGCACGGCTGCCAATCTGTCGGTCCGTGGGCCTAGAGTCCGCACAACGGATTGGGCAATTCGGAGGTCTGGTTGCGACTCGAACAGATGGCACCGGGGATGCGCGTGGACGGCATCGTTCCGGGCGAGCAGGTGGAGGTGCTCGGCGTGCGGTGGAACGGTGTCGACGCGGTCACCGTGACCTTCGAACGACCGGGTGGGGATCTGGCGCGCAGCGTGCTGTTCCGCGGTGACGAGGACCGATTGAGCGAGGCGGACATCGTACGGCGAGGCTTCGACGCGCCTGCCGCCGAGTTCCGGCTGGTAGCGGAGGCTCAGCGGATCCAGCTGGCCGGTCTCTACGATCCGATGCTGGCGGTGGCGACCAGTGACGTCCAGCCGCTCCCGCATCAGATCCGTGCCGTCTACGGCGAGATGCTGCCGCGAACACCGCTGCGGTTCCTGTTGGCCGACGATCCCGGCGCGGGCAAGACGATCATGGCGGGCCTCTACGTCAAGGAGCTGATCCTGCGCGAGGACGTCCGGCGGTGCCTCATCGTGGCGCCGGGAGGTCTGGTCGAGCAGTGGCAGGACGAGCTCTGGTTCAAGTTCGGTCTCGAGTTCGAGCTGCTCACCACTGCCGCCGCGGAGGCCGGTCTGGCCCGGTCGGTCTTCGCGCAGAACGACCTGCTGATCGCCCGGATGGACCAGCTGGCGCGTAGCGAGGAGCTGCTCGCGCAGCTCGCCGAGTCCGAATGGGACCTGGTCGTCGTCGACGAGGCGCATCGGATGAGCGCGCACTACTTCGGCGGCAAGGTGCAGCGCAGCAAGCGATTCCAACTCGGGGAGCTGCTCGGACGCAGGACCCGCCATCTGCTGCTGATGACCGCCACCCCTCATTCCGGCAAGGACGAGGACTTCCAGCTGTTCTGTTCGCTTCTTGACGCCGACCGGTTCGAGGGAAAGTTCCGGCGTGGCGTGAGCGGCACCGACACCTCCGACCTGATGCGGCGGATGGTGAAGGAGGACCTGCTCACCTTCGAGGGCACGCCGCTGTTCCCCGAGCGGGTGGCGCAGACGGTGCCCTACGACCTCAGCGACTCCGAGGCGCGGCTCTACGAGGAGGTCACCTCGTATGTGCGCGAGGAGATGGGGCGCGCCCAGAGCCTCGACGGGCAGCGCCGGAGCTCGGTCGGATTCGCCCTCACCGTGCTGCAGCGCCGGCTCGCCTCCAGCCCGGAGGCGATCTATCAGTCGCTGCGCCGGCGTGCCGAACGGCTCGAGCGCCGACGCCGGGATCTGGTCAACGGCGTGGGCGTCGCGGACCCGGACTGGGAGCCGGCGATGGCGGGAGACGCCGAGGACTATCTCGCCGACGAGATCGAGGTGGTCGAGGAGGAGCTGGTCGACGCCGCGACGGCGGCGCGCACCGTCACCGAGCTGGAGGCCGAGCTGGTCGTGCTCAGGCATCTGGTCGAGCGCGCCCGCGAGGTGCGAGCGCTCGACACCGACCGGAAGTGGGTCGAGCTGCGGGCGATCCTCGAGGACGGAGTCATCGGCCAGGACGACCATGGCGTGCCCCGCAAGCTGATCGTCTTCACCGAGCATCGCGACACCCTCGACTACCTTCAGCGCCGCATCGCCGCGCTGCTCGGCCGCTCCGACAGCGTCCAGGCGATCCATGGCGGGGTGCGCCGAGGTCGGCGGCGCGAGATCACCGAGGAGTTCACCCACAATCCCGACTGTCGGATCCTGGTCGCCACCGATGCCGCGGGCGAAGGTCTCAACCTCCAGGCCGCGCACCTGATGGTGAACTACGACCTGCCGTGGAACCCGAATCGGATCGAGCAGCGCTTCGGTCGGGTGCACCGGATCGGACAGCGTGAGGTCTGCCGATTGTGGAACCTGGTGGCCCGCAACACCCGGGAGGGAGCGGTCTTCACCCGGCTGCTGGAGAAGGTGGAGGAACAACGGGCCGCCTACGGCGGGCGCGTCTTCGACGTCCTCGGAGCGGCCTTCGACGAGCACCCGCTGCGCGAGTTGTTGATGGACGCCATTCTGTACGGCGAGCAGCCAGAGGTGCGAGCCCGGATGGAGCAGGTCATCGACGACCGGGTCTCCGCCGGACTGCGCGAGCTGCTCGAGGAGCGTGCCCTGGCGCGCGAGTCGCTCGCCGAGGCGGATCTGGCGGCGCTACGCCGGCAGATGGAGGAGGCGCGGGCCCGCCGCCTGCAGCCACATTTCATCGCGGAGTGCTTCACCGCCGCCTTCCGTCACCTCGGTGGCCGGCTCGCGCCGAGGGAGGCGGGACGCTTCGAGATCACCCACCTGCCGGCGGCGATCCGTGCCGCCGCACGAGGACCGGTCGCCTCTCGCTACGAGCGGGTGACCTTCGGCCTCGACCGGATCGAGGTCGACGACCTGCCGCGGGCCGAGCTGCTCGCGCCCGGGCATCCGCTCCATGACGCGGTGCTGACGATGGTGGTGGACTCGGGAAGGGGAGTCCTGGAGCGTGGGGCCACCCTGGTCTCCCCGCATGTCCAGGAGCCCTCGCTGCTGGTGGGCGTCATCGAGGAGGTGGTCGACGCCTGCGGTGAGACGATCGGCAAGCGATTCGGGTACACCTACGCCGCGGCACAGGGTCAGCTGCGTGAGGCCGGGCCCGCGCCGTACCTCGACTGCGTGGCGGTGCCACCCGGACACGCCGCCGAGGGCGGTGCGGAGTCGGGATGGGTCGAAGCCGGTGAGAGGACGGCACTGGATTGGATCGTCGCCGAGCGCCTTCCGGCGTACCTCGCCGAGGTCGGCAGCCGTCGTCGGGTCGAGGTGGAGCGTGCCCGCGGCCAGGTCACGCAGCGGATGAACCTCGAGATCAACCGGCTCGCCGGTGCCGCGCTGGAGGCACGGGAGCGCGAACGGATGGGGAAGCGAGTGCGGGAGGGATCGCAGAGCCTGTCGCGCAAGAGCCTGGATCTCGAGCGGCGGCTGGCCGAGCGGCTGGCGAGGCTCGACCTGCAGGCGAGTCTGTCGACGAAGCCGCCGCGGGTCGTGACCGCGGCGCTCGTCCTCCCGCTCTCCGCGGTGCTCGACGAGCTGCCGCCGAAGGCTCCGCTGCGAGCGGTGGCCACTCAGGAGGTGGAGCGTCGCGGGGTCGACGCGGTGCTGGCGGCCGAGCGGGCGCTGGGACGCCAGCCGGAGGAGATGCCGCACAACAATGCCGGGTACGACGTCCGTTCGGTCCGGGGCGAGGAGCCACTGGTCTTCCTGGAGGTCAAGGCCAGGATCGCCGGCGCGGAGGACTTCTTCGTCTCCCACACCGAGATCCGATTCGGTCAGAACGCGACTCCACACCACCGCTTGGCCCTGGTGCGCGTCGACCCGCGCGGCCCGGCATACGACGAGGTGCGCTACCTCGCCGACGCGTTCCGGGGCGCCAAGCTGGGGAATCTCGACGCGGAGGGGATGGTGTTCCACTGGGCCAAGCGGTGGGGGCAGGGGAGCGCGCCGTTCTGAGCAGGTTCGGGCAAGGCCCGTCCGTCAGTGGCCGAGATATTCAGTGGCCGAGATATTCGGAGAGCGCATGAGCGATCGCGACGCAGGAGGCGGTGAGCGGGATCGCGAGGAGAAGGACCTTCGCGAGCGACGCGAAGGTGCGGGTCTCGCATCCGAGGGTGTAGGTGCACGGGCCGGTTCGGGGCAGATCGTCGGTCACGATTCGGCGGGCGAGCGCGAGGGCTTCTGCTTCGCGCTGGTCCAGCGGCACATCGGAGTCGCAAAGGCGTGCCAGTGCAGCGTTCGATCCGGCACGCTGGCGGACGCCTGCCTTGCCGAAGCGAGCGTTGATCATCGCGTCGGCAGCCGCGCCCGCCCAGCGCCGGAGGGCCGTGAGTGCGCGCTCGCGATCCTCGCGGGATGCGGTCTCGGTCACAGCGCTGAGTGTCGTTAGCCAGTCCCTGGCATCGATGGCCTGCTTGAGCGGCGTGCACCGGCGTATGCCTTCCGTGATGACCAGCCCGACTGCTCCGGTGGCCAGGAATGCGAGCACGCTCGGCGTCCGGTCGCTCGCAACCCCCGCGCCGAGGGCGAAGAGCGCCATGAACGCCAGCGTCAGGTAGCCGACCGAGTTGTAGCAGATGTAGGCACGGGAAGCCGAGGCCCCGGCGGCCTCCACCGCTGGCGATCGGGTGACGTTCTCCCATTCCGTGATCCGCAACGTCCAGCGCTCGGTGAGGAAGCGCCACCGAGCAAACCACCAGCCGAGCATGAACACATATCCCCCAAGCACGACCCAGACGAGGCAGGTCCGAGCGTGTAGCGCCGCGAATACAAAGAGGATGACCGCCAACACCGCCGAGAGGGGCGCGATGACGACCAGCAGAACCTGCAGGACGGCACGACCGAACGGCTTCGCGTCTACCCTCAGCCATTCGATCAGCAGCAACTCCGCGGCCAACGCGGCACCGCCGGCCGCACCCGCGCCGAAAGCTCCGGCGATGTCCCAGACGGTTCCGATTCCGAACAGATCGTGCATGATGCGCCTCCGAGTTGGTTGTGGGCCACGACGGTAGTCGCCGGGTCCGACACAACTCGCCGGATTGAACCCGACTCCCGAGGATGACGGACCCAGAATCGCCACCACTTATCCACGGTCAGTGGAATATTCTGTGGAAAACAAGGCAGCGTCGAATCGCTTCCGTAAAGTCTTCGCTAAAGATGCAAGATTCCTTGATTGGAACACGTGTTCGTACTAGAATTGCCGTACGGCGTCACGCGGACGCTGGTCGCTTCTGGGGAGTGGTTGCGATGTCGCAGTCGCAGTCGCAGGATTCGGGGTTCGCGGTGCCGGGTGCGCCGCATCCGATCCTGCGCGCGGTCGCGGGCGTGAACGAGACGCTGGCCGGGATCGCCGAGCTCGGCGCGACCTTCCTGACGATGCGGGAGAAGGAGCAGGTGCTGCGCGAGGCACAGCAGGCCGCCGCGCGGCTCGAGGCGCTACGGCTCGCGGTGATGGCCGCCGCGTCGGACATCGCGGCGGAGTCCGGAGCGAAGGATGCCTCGGCATGGTGTGCGAGCGAGCTGCACCTCAATCGGGGCGAGGCGCGTGCGGACGCTCGACTCGCGGCCGCGCTCGACCGCCGTTGGACGGGGGTCGGCTCGGCATTGGCCGAGGGGCAGATCAGCCCGGCGCACACGCGGGTGATCGTCCGCGCGCTGGAGGACCTGCCCGACGATCTGGACGAGCTGACGCTGCGACGCGCGGAGAGCGACCTGATCGGCTACGCCGGCGAGTTCGCGCCGTTGGGCCTGGCTCGGTTGGGTAGGTGGATCCTGGAGAAGATCGACCCCGTGCGCTTCGAAGCCGAGGAGGCCGCGAGGTTGGCCGAGGACGAGGCTCGGGACGAGAGGTCGACCCGGCTCGGATTCCGTCGCAACGGCGATGGGACGACCGATATCAACGCATGCCTGCCGAGCGCGTCGGCGCATCGGCTCGCCACCGTCCTGGATGCGTTCACCCAGCCCCGCAGACAGCACCTCGAGGAGTCCGGAGAATTCGTCTCGGCCACCCGGAATTCCCGTCTGCGGGGGATGGCGTTCTGCGAGATCATCGAGCATCTCGATCCCGACACCCTGCCCGATCACGGCGGCGATACGACCATGGTCGTGGTCACCATCGCCCTGGAGGACCTGCTCAGGGACCTGGCGACCGCCGACCTGTCCGGGGCCGGTGGGTTCGAGGGAGAGAAGGTGACCGCCGACCAGGCCCGCCGGCTCGCCTGTGGGGCCGGGATCATCCCCGTCGTCCTCGGCTCCGAGGGCCAGCCCCTGGACCTGGGTCGCAGGACCAGGCTCTACTCCAGGGCGCAGCGTAGGGCGATCAGGCTGCGTGATGGCGGCTGCCAGGCGGAAGGGTGCGACATCCCGGCGGCCTGGACCGACGTCCATCACCTGTTGCCCTGGTCCGAAGGCGGTGCCACCGACCTGGAGAACGGGATCAGCCTCTGCGGGCACCATCATCGACGGGCGCATGATCCCGCGTACGAGCACACCAGGCTCGCGAACGGCGCGGTGAGGTTCCATCGGCGGACGTGAGGTCGGGCGCGTGCCGACAGGTCACGCTCCCTTGAACACGGTGTCGAGATGCCAGGTGATCGCGTCCCGGTCGGGATATTCGACCCGACGGTCGGGCAGGTCGATCGCCGTGCCGTCCCGTGCGTAGGACTCGCAGCCGTTGCCGAAGTCGCGGCGCAGCCGCTGGCTCACGACCGGTACCGGTCGGCTCTCGGCGTGCGCTTTCGCTGGTTCCATCTGGATGCTGCCGCGTGCATGGGGCAGCATCAGGACCGCCGTCCCCGAGTCGGCTCAACGTGTTGCGCGCGAATGTGTCGGTTCCGGCTGACATGATGCCGACTGCCCAATAAGTTGGGTAGTGGCGTGCGCCGCAGTAGCGACGCACGCCTTCGTCGAATCACGAAGACCCAACACGTTGGGCTAGATGGAGTGGATGTGGCCGATCGCAAGCGCAAGCTGATCGAGGTGGCGTTGCCGCTGGAGGCGATCAACCGGGAGTCGGCGCGGGAGAAGTCGATCCGGCATGGGCACCCCTCGACGCTGCACCTGTGGTGGGCGCGGCGGCCGTTGGCGGCGGCACGGGCGGTGCTCTTCGCCCAGCTCGTCGACGACCCGAGCGCGCGGCCCGAGGAGTTCCCGACCGAGGAGCTGCAGCGCAAGGAGCGCGAACGGCTGCACCGGCTGATCGAACGGCTGGTGGTCTGGGAGAACGTCCGCGACGAGAAGCTCTTCGCCGAGGCCCACGCCGAGATCCTGAAGTCGACGGACGGCAGCCCGCCGCTGATCCTGGACCCGTTCGCCGGCGGCGGCACCATCCCGCTGGAGGCACAACGGCTCGGGCTGGAGGCGCACGCCTCCGACCTCAATCCGGTCGCGGTGCTGATCAACAAGGCGCTGATCGAGATCCCACCCAGGTTCCGCGACCAGCCGCCCGTTTTCCCGGGCCTCGCCGACACCGAGATCCGCACCTGGAAGGGAGCCGAGGGTCTCGCCGCCGACGTTCGCGCCTACGGGCAGTGGATGCGCGACGAGGCCCAGAGGCGGATCGGACACCTGTATCCGAAGGCGATGCTGTCCGACGGCTCGGAGGCCACCGTGATCGCCTGGATCTGGGCCCGCACCGTCACCTGCCCGAACCCGGCCTGCGGCATCGAGATGCCGCTGGTCCGCTCCTGGTGGCTGGGCAAGAAGAAGGGCAAGGAGGCGTACGTCGTTCCCCGCGTCGTCGCCGACTCGACGCACCCGTCCGGACAGCGGGTGCGGTTCGACATCGGGCACGACCCGGCGGGCGCCCCGACCAAGGAGAGCGACGGGACGGTGGGGCGTACGGGTGCGACGTGCCTCGCATGCCAAACGGCCGTCGATCTCAAGTACGTCCGGGCCGAGGGGCGCGCTGGGCGCATCGGTAGCCAGCTGATGGCGGTTGTCGCTGAAGGGGAACGTCGGCGCGTCTACCTTCAACCGACTACGCCGCAGATTGAGGCAGCGGCGGTCGAACGGCCGGGCGATGCTCCCGAGGCACGGATTCCCCCGCAGGCACCAAGTTTCCGTGTCCAGGCCTACGGCATGACGACGTGGGCCGACCTGTTCACCAACCGCCAGCTCGTGGCACTCACCACCTTCAGCGACCTGGTGATGGAGGCGCGGGAGCGTGTACTGGCCGACGGGGGCACCCCGGAGTACGGCGATGCGGTAGCGACCTACCTGGGGCTGGGGGTGAGTCGCATGACCGACATAGCGAACGCACTGTGCCGATGGGAGAACACAAAGGAACAGGTTCGGAACCTGTTCGGCAGACAGGCAATCCCGATGCTGTGGGACTTTGCCGAAACACGTCCCTTTGGAAAGGCCGCAGGCGCTTTCGAGGTGAGCCTAGGGAATCTCGTGAAGGCGTTACGGGACACCGGTGGACCCCCGGCTGTCGTCCAGCAGGCGGACGCGTCGTCGCGGTCCTACGACGGTCTCGTGGTCAGCACCGACCCGCCGTACTACGACAACATCGGCTACTCCGACCTCTCCGACTTCTTCTACGTCTGGCTCCGGCGCTCACTGAGGGCGGTGCGCCCCGACCTGCTGTCCACGATGCTGGTGCCGAAGGCCGAGGAACTGGTCGCCAACCCGTACCGTCACGACGGCCGCGTCGGCGCCCGGGAGTTCTTCGAGGACGGCTTCCGGGAGGTGTTCGCCCGGGCGCGGGAGAGCGCGCGCGAGGACGTGCCGATCACGGTCTGGTATGCGTTCAAACAGAGTGAGTCGGACGCCTCGGGCGAGGCGTCAACAGGCTGGGAGACGCTGCTGGAGGGGATGATCCACTCCGGCTGGGAGATCACCTCGACCTGGCCGAATCGCTCGGAGCTCGGCAATCGGATGATCGCCAGCGGCACCAACGCCCTGGCCTCCTCGATCGTGCTCTCGCTCCGTCCGCGCGACGAGGCCGCGCCCTCCATCGACCGCCGTGGCTTCATCGCCGCGCTGGAGGCCGAGCTTCCCGACGCGCTCCGCAAGCTGCAGCAGGGCCAGATCGCGCCGGTCGATCTGCCGCAGGCGGCGATCGGGCCGGGCATGGCGGTCTTCTCCCGCTACTCCGGGGTGATCGAGAACGACGGCACCACGATGACGGTGCGCAGTGCGCTGGCGCGGATCAACGAGATCCTGGACGCCGTCCTCTCCGAGCAGGAGAGCGACCTCGATCCGGTCAGCCGGTTCGCGTTGGCGTGGTACCGCCAGCACGGCTACGGGCAGGGACTCTTCGGCGCCGCCGACAGCCTGGCCCGGGCCCGCAACACCAGTGTCACGACGCTGGAGCGAGAGGAGATCCTCACCAGCCGTGCCGGCGTGGTGAAGCTGATCGGCCCGGCCGAGCTGCCGGCCGACTACGACCCGGTCGCCGATCTGCACATCAGCAACTGGGAGGTTCTGCACCACCTGGTCAAGACGCTGGAGCGCGACGGCATCGGGCCGGCCGGCGACCTGCTGCGGCTCGCGCTCTCCCGCGAGGACCGGGTGATCGAGGCGGACCTGGTCAAGGAGCTCGCCCACCTGCTGTTCCGGATCGCCGAGGGCAACGGCTGGACGAAGGACGCGCTCGCCTTCAACGCCCTGGTCACCAGCTGGCCAGAGATCACCGAGGCCGCACAGCGGGCTCCGGCCGCGGCACCCGTCCAGGGAGCCTTCGACTTCGACGAGGAGGACTGATGGTCAGCACGCTCAGCGCACACGAGCACCCATTGCGGAAGGTGTTCTCGAGCGACTTCGAGTTCAACATCCCCGAGTACCAGCGTCCGTACCGGTGGGGCACCGAACAGGCGCTGCAACTCCTCGACGACCTGGAGGTGACCCTCGAGCGCGCGGACGATGAGCCGTACTTCCTCGGTTCGCTGGTGCTGGTGGAACAGCGCAGCGGTGCCTTCGACGTGATCGACGGGCAACAGCGGCTCACCACCCTGACCATCCTCTTCTCGGTGCTGCGCGACCTCGTCGAGGACGCCGAGTTCTCCCAGAACCTCGGTGCCCGAGTGATGGACCCCGGGAACAAGCTCGACGGCATCGCCGCCCGGCCACGACTCACCCTGCGGGACCAGGACGCGTCCTTCTTCCTCAAGTATGTCCAGGAGCCCGGCAACATCGAGTCCCTGATCGCGTTGAGCGATGCGGCCGCGACCACCGAGCCGCAGCGCGCGCTCCGGGACAACGCCGCCGCACTCTTCGGGCGGCTCTCGGAGTGGACCGACGCCAAACGCCAGAGTCTGGCCACGTTGGCCAGCACCCGCACGTATCTGGTCGTGGTGAGCACGCCCAACCTGGACAGCGCCTATCGGATCTTCAGCGTGATGAACGCGCGCGGTCTCGACCTGACCGCCGCCGACATCTTCAAGTCGCGGGTGATCGGCAAGGTGGAGGACCGCTCGACCTACGCCCGGCGCTGGGAGTTGGCCGAGGAATCGCTCGGCAGCGACAGCTTCACCGACCTCTTCCGAGATCTGCGCACCGTGGTCAGCGGCGAGCGGGTCCGCCGTGAGCTGCTCACCGAGTTCCCCCGCCAGGTGCTCGATGCCTACCTGGACACCGGCCGCGCGGAGGAGTTCATCGACGAGCTCCTCTTTCCCTACGCGCAGGCCTTCGAGTTCACCGTCGAGCGTGACTTCGGGCCGGGCGATGAGTGGGTGGCGGTCAATGACTGGCTCAAGCGGCTCGCCATGATCGACAACAAGGACTGGCGGCCGCCGGCGCTGTGGGCGCTGGCCGAGCACCCCGACGACGCCGCGTACCTGACGACCTTCCTGGGCAGGCTCGAGCGTCTGGCGGCCAGCTTCCTGCTGCGGCAGACCTACACCACCCCGCGCATCGGCCGCTATCTCGACCTGATCAACGAGCTCAAGGACGGCGCCGGCCTGGAGGCGCCCTCGTTCGAGTTGACCGAGGAGGAGAAGCGACTCTCGCTCGACGCGCTGAACGGCGAGGTCTACCGGATGCAGCCCCGACGGGCGCGCTACGTCATGCTGCGGCTCGACGAGCTGCTCGCCCGGGAGCCAGGAGCGACGTACAACCACAAGATCATCTCGATCGAGCATGTCCTTCCGCAGAACCCGAAGCCGGACAGCCAGTGGCTCCTCGACTTCACCGAGGAGGACCGCCAGCGGTGGACGCACCGGATCGGGAACCTGCTGCTGCTCAACCACCGCAAGAACAGCCAGGCCAACAACTACGACTTCGTCACCAAGAAGAAGCGCTACTTCGCCAGCCCGACCGGATCGGCCGTCTTCGCCCTCACCACCCAGGTGATCGAGCACGACGTCTGGACCCCGGAGGTGGTCGAGTCGCGGCAACGGGCGCTGACGGCACTGCTGGCCAAGGAATGGGGCCTGGACTGATGGCAACCAGCAACCGCGAGCGGATCGGGCAGCTCTTCGAGACGTTGGGTCCGGTCCTGGGCGACTTCATCACCGGGACCATCGCGCCCGAGATCGCCGCCGACAAGTCATGGACCGACATCTTTGTCGCGGTCAGTCGCAGCAACCACCCGGTCGAGGGCAGGGACCCCTCGATCCAGCTCAAGTTCCTCGCCGAGAACTACCCCGGCCGGTTCAAGCGCGGCTGGCAGCCGTTCAAGGCGTCCCTCGGCCGCATCGGGGAGGCCTACGCCGGCGAGCTGCTTCAGGTGCGTCACGCCTGGGCGCACATGAAGTCGTTCACCGACGACGACGCCTACCGGGCGCTCGACACCGCCGAGCGACTCCTGATCAGCATCGGTGCGCCGGATGCCGCCGACCGGGTGGCGAAGATCCGACTCGACCTCCGCCGGATCACCGCCGACAAGGACGACAGGCGCACCCTGCGCAGCGCCGCTGCCACCAACCCCGACTCGGCCGGGTTGCGGCCGTGGCGGGAGGTGCTGCAACCGCACGAGGACGTCGCCACCGGCAACTTCCACGCCTCCGAGTTCGCCGCCGATCTCTACAAGGTCGCCAGCGGCGATCCCGAGCAGGGCAGGGACTACGCCGACCCGATCGAGTTCTTCCGCCGTACCTATCTCACCGAGGGTCTCAAGGACCTCATCAGCCGGGCGGCCCGGCGGCTCTCCGGCGATGACAACGCCTCCCCGGTGGTCAACCTGCAGACCAACTTCGGCGGTGGCAAGACCCACTCGATGCTGTCGCTGTGGCACCTGGCCGGCGGGACGGCGGCGGGGGAGTACCCGCAGGAGGTCCAGGAGCTGCTCACCGCGGCCGGCGGCGTGCCGAGCAGGGTCAACCGGGTCGCGATCGTGGGCAACCACTTCTCGCCGGCCGGTTCGGTCAAGCCGGACGGCACTCAGGTCAACACCATCTGGGGTGAGCTGGCCTGGCAGCTCGGTGGCCGGGCGGCGTACGACGTCGTGGCCGATGCCGACCGCAAGCGGACCCCACCCGGTGCGGCGCTGCACGAGCTGCTGGCGGCGTACGCGCCGGCGGTGATCCTGATCGACGAGTGGGTGGCCTATGCGCGCTCGCTGGTCGGACGTCACGACCTCGCGGCCGGCACCTTCGACGATCAGTTCACCTTCGCACAGTCGCTCACCGAGGCGGCGAAGGGAACGCCGGGGATCCTGCTGGCGATCTCGATCCCGGCCTCCGACGTCGGCCCGGACGGCACCGGGCCGGGGGCCGACGGCAACGCCGAGGAGGTCGGGGGCGCCAACGGCATGGAGGCGCTCAAGCGGCTGCAGAACGTCGTACGACGCGTGGCCGATCAGTGGCGGCCGGCCTCATCCGACGAGGCGTATCACATCGTGCGCCAGCGGCTCTTCGTCACGCCGGACGCCGCTGCCCTGGCCGCCATCGGCGCCACCGCGAAGGCGTTCGTCGACCTCTACCGCAAGCATCCCGGGGACTTCCCCCGGGAGACCCGGGATGCCGGTTACGAGGAGCGGATCAAGCACACCTATCCGGTCCATCCCGAGCTCTTCGACCGGCTCTACGAGGACTGGTCGAGCCTCGAGCGCTTCCAGCGCACCCGAGGCGTGCTGCGCCTGATGAATGCCGTCATCCACGCCCTCTGGGTCGGCCAGGACGCCGGGGCGCTGATCCTGCCGGGCTCGATCCCGATCCAGATCGCGGCGGTCAACACCGAGCTCACCCAGTACCTGCCCGACCAGTGGAAGGCGATCATCGATGCCGATGTCGACGGTGCCAACTCCGAACCGGTCCGGATCGACACCGAGAAGCCGGTCTTCGGAACGCGATCGCTGACCCGACGACTGGCACGCACCGTCTTCTTCGGCGCGGCCCCGACGATCGGCTCGGCGCACAAGGGGATCGAGACCCAACGGGTCTTCCTCGGCGTCGCCACTCCCGGCGACGTGCCCGGGAACTTCCACTCCGCGCTCACCCAGCTCGGCGACCGGGCGACGTACTTCTACTCCGGCCAGGGCAAGTACTGGTACGACCTGCAGGCCAACATCTCGCGGCGGGCCAAGGACCAGGCCGAGCGGATGCACCTCGAGGACGTCTGGGCCGAGATCGTCCGGCGGCTCGGCGTCCAGAACCGCAGCCATGGCGACTTCGCCGCCGTACACGTGTGCCCCGAGGAGACCGGCGACATCCCGGACGTCGACGAGGCGCGTCTGGTGATCCTTCATCCCAAGCACCGGCACTCGCGCAAGGCCAGCGACACCTCGGCACGCACGTTCGCGACCAAGGCGACCGAGGCGAAGGGCTCCGGGCACCGCAGGTACCGCAACATGGTCGTCTTCCTCGCCGCCGACACCGACCGAATGGGTGAGGTCGTCGCCGCGGTGCGGGACTATCTGGGCTGGGCCTCGGTGCTCGCCTCACACGATCTCGACCTCACCCAGAACCAGCGCAACCAGGCCGAGGAGAAGAGGGGGCAGGCCGACTCGACGGTCGAGGCTCGGCTGCTCGGCGCCTATCAATGGGCGCTGGTGCCCGAACAGCCGGATCCGGGTGCGCCGTTCGTCATCGCGGAGTCCAAGGTCGACGGCGCCAGCGAGCGGCTCGCCGAGCGGGTCAGCCGCCGGCTCGGCAACGACGGCCAGCTCAACACCCGGCAGGCCGCGATCAACATCAAGATGGCGATCGCGCGGGCACCGCGGATCTGGGAGTCCGGCCACGTCTCGGTCGGCGAGCTGTGGGAGCTGTTCGCCTCCTACGCCTACCTCCCGCGGCTGCGCGACCAGTCCGTCCTCAACGCCGGCGTGGTCGACCAGCCGATGCTGTGGACCGTGGACGGGTTCGCCGTGGCCGAGTCGTACGACGGCCAGCGGTACGTCGGCCTGGTGCCGGGATCGGAGGCGGGCACCGTGGCGATCACGAACTCGGTGCTGCTGGTGCGCCCCGACGTCGCCGAGGCACAGCTGGCCGAGGAACGTGCGCAGGCCGCCGATCCCGCCGATCCGGACGGGCCCGACGATCCGGACGGTGCCGATGGAACCGACGGGGCCGACGGGGTGACCGGCGCTCCCGCGACGTCCAGTAGGCCGGATGTGTCCTGGACGCCGGCCGTCGAGCTTCATCACCGTTTCTTCGGCGTCAAGGAACTGGATCCGCAGCGCTATGCCGTCGACTTCAAGAAGATCGTCGACGAGGTGCTGGCTCATCTCGTGGCCGACGGTGTCGATCTGCAGGTACGGATCGAGATCAGCGCCACCGCGCGTGCGGGCTTCGACGAGGCGCGGGTGCGGACCGTCTCGGAGAACGCCACCACGCTCAGGTTCGAGACGTCCGGCTTCGAGAAGGAGTGAGACCGGCCACCGGGCTGCCGCTCGGCTCGCCTGGGTTTGGCCGCGCTACCGGTGGCTCGGCTCGGAGCTGCGCCGCGAGCTCGTCCTCCGGGGGTCGCGACGCCCCGGCCGGGCGGAGGCGCCGCCGGCGAGCAGGAACGGCTGACGCAGCCGACCGAGCATGTATCTCAGCACAGCCCCGGGTGCAGCGCCCGGCGCAGTGCCTCGCCGAGCTGCTCGGGCGTGGTCGCCGGGGAGGGGAAGCGGACGACCGTGCGGTTGCCGCCGTCGGCGGTGATCCACTGCACCTCGACGCTGCGGGCGGTCAGGTTCGCCAGCCGTACGCCGACCACGTGCCGCAACCGGGAGTTGGTGCGCCCCGCCACCGCCCGTCGCAGCTCCTCCTGATGACTGTGGTTGGCATGATCCACGGCGCGCTGGAGATAGCCCGGGTTGAGGTGGTGCGCCGGGTCGAGGAACGCCTCGACGGCGATGTCGGTCCGGCGCGCCTCCGCGGACCCGGACGCGGTCCTTCCGAGCTCACTGTCGAGATCCGCGCACTCGCGCAGCCGGATCATCTCCAGGTCGATGACCAGCCGGTCGCGCACCTCGTCGCAGCACTCGCAGTACTCCGGGCCGGTCGAGCGCAATCGGCCGGCCAGTGCCAGCTGGGTGCCGCGCAGGTCCATCTCCGCCGAGCGCATCGCGCTGCGCACCGTGACCACCACCGGCCGGCCCTCCTGCCCGGCTCGGGCGAGGGCGCCGTTCGGCGTACAGCTGAAGGTCGGTACGCCGGCGTGGTCCTGCAGCGGCAGGTCGGTGTCGTCGGCGAGCGGGTGGCTCACCCCGTCGATGACGAACTCGACCTCGGTCGGGCACGACAGGATGCTGCGGGCGAGTCTGGCCGGAGAGGTCAGGTCGTCTCCAACCGTGTCCCGTCCGGTGCTGCTGCCGGTACTGCTGTAGGGGGCGTCCATGCGCTATCTCCGATCGACTAAGGCGAGCCTAACCTAAAGCTAGCCCGGATGCGCAACCCGTCTCACGCGTCCCGCGGGTCCCTCGCCGGTCCCTCGCCGGTCCAGAGCCAGCCCATCGGCTGCCCCGGGCCCGCCGATCGACCGCCCGGCCGGGTCGCCGTCGGGCGCTCTTGGGTGGCCACCGGTTCCAGGGGATCGCTGGAGGCGGCCCGTTCTGACGGGCCCGTTCCGGGAGGCCCGTCATGTCGTCTTCGGGCGGGGCGCGGTGGCGGGTAGGATTGGCACTCGTTGATATTGAGTGCCAGCGAGCCGATGCCGACCAGCGCCCATGAGCCGAGGACGGCTCAGGGAAGGCCCAAGGAGGGCACAGGCACGAGAGAGCACGGCGAGAAGCGGAGGGGCGATGCAGAACGAGCGCAGGCTCGCGGTCCTTCGCGCCATCGTGGAGGACTACGTCCAGACCGAGGAGCCGGTCGGCTCCAAGGCGCTGGTCGAGCGGCACGGCCTGGGCGTCTCGCCGGCGACCGTCCGCAACGACATGGCCGTGCTGGAGGACGAGGGCTACATCGCGCAGCCGCACACCAGTGCCGGCCGGGTCCCCACCGACAAGGGCTACCGGCTCTTCGTCGACAGGCTGACCACGGTCAAGCCGATGACCAGCGCGGAGAAACGGGCGATCGCCAGCTTCCTCGAGGGAGCGGTGGACCTCGATGACGTGGTCCAGCGCTCCACCCGGCTGCTCTCCCAGCTCACCCGCCAGGTCGCGGTGGTGCAGTACCCGACGCTGAGCCGCTCCACGGTGCGGCACATCGAGCTGGTCGCGCTCGCCCCGCTGCGTCTGCTCGTGGTGGTCATCTTGAGCACCGGCCGGGTCGAGCAGCGCATCGTCGAGCTGCCCGACGACATCCCCGAGGACATCACCGACGCCTCGCTCGGCGAGCTGCGGGCGCGGCTCAACGTGGCCGCGTCGGGACAGCTCATCGGCACCGCCGTCGAGCAACTGCGCGAGGTCGCCGTACGACTCGACCAGCGGAGGCCGGATGGCACCCCGGGCGACGGCGGCATCGCCGCGGCGGTGGTCGACTCGCTCATCGAGGCGATGAGCGACCACCGCTCCGACGAGCGGGTGGCGGTGGGTGGGACCAGCAATCTGGCCCGCTTCGGTGACAGCTTCGACACCGCCGTGCGCCCGCTGCTGGAGGCGCTGGAGGAGCACGTGGTGCTGCTCAAGCTGATCGGCGAGGCGACGGCGGGTGGCCTGGTCACCGTGCGGATCGGCGCCGAGGGCCCCTACCAGGAGCTCGCCTCGACCAGCGTCGTCGCCACCGGCTACGGTCCGGGGGACGAGGCCGTCGCCACGCTGGGAGTGGTCGGTCCGACCCGGATGGACTATCCCGGCTCCATGGCCGCCGTGCGCGCGGTGGCCCGCTACCTTTCCCGGATCCTGGACGAGGCGTGAGGCACCCCTGCCGAACGCGTCATCCGATGCCCGCACCTGACCGTCAGAAACGATGAGGGAGAAGTTGGACCCCTACGAGCTCCTCGGCGTCGCCCGCGATGCGGACGAGGCCGCCATCAAGAAGGCGTACCGCAAGCTGGCCCGCCAGTACCATCCTGACGTCAACTCCGACCCTGACGCGCAGGAGCGGTTCAAGGAGGTCTCGCACGCCTACGAGATCCTCAGCGACCCGCAGAAGCGGGCCGCCTACGACCGGGGCGGCGACGTCTTCGGTGGCATGGGTGCGCAGGGCGCCGGCTTCTCCTTCACCGACATCATGGACGCCTTCTTCGGCGGCGCGGGCGGTGGCACCGCCGCCGGGCGGGGCCCGCGCCCGCGGGTCCGCCGCGGCCAGGATGCCCTGATCCGGCTCGACATCACGCTCGCCGAGGCCGCCTTCGGCGTCACCCGCGAGCTCAAGGTCGACACCGCGGTGCTCTGCGAGACCTGCCACGGCGAGGGTACGGCGGCCGGCAGCTCCCCGGTGCCGTGCGAGACCTGCCACGGCGCCGGCGAGGTGGCCTACGTCCAGCGCTCGTTCCTCGGCGAGGTCCGCACGCTGCGCCCCTGCACGGTCTGCCATGGCTTCGGCACCACGATTCCGGACCCGTGCCGGGACTGCGGCGGCGACGGCCGGGTGCGCTCGCATCGCACGCTGAGCGTCAAGATCCCCGGCGGGGTCGACAACGGGACGCGGATCCAGCTCAGCGAGGAGGGCGAGATCGGCCCGGGCGGGGGCCCGGCCGGTGACCTGTACGTCGAGATCCGCGTCGCGAAGCACGACACCTTCGTCCGGCAGGGCAACGACCTGCACTGCACCGTGGCCGTTCCGATGACGGCGGCCGCGCTCGGCACGACGCTCACCCTGCCCACGCTGGAGTCCGACCTGATCGCCGACGGCGCCGATGACCCCGACGGTGCCGAGAGCTCCGACGGGCTGGAGACCTCCTTCGTCCTCGAGATCAAGCCGGGCACCCAGTCCGGCAGCGAGCAGGTGCTGCGTGGCCGGGGTGTCCCCGGGCTGCGTGGTGGCCGCGGCGACCTGCGGGTGATGGTCAACGTCGAGACGCCCACCCGGCTGGATCCCGCCCAGGAGGAGCTGCTGCGCCAGTTGGCCGCCATCCGCGGCGAGGAGGCACCCGAGGGGCAGCTGAAGACGGCCGGCCGCGGCATGTTCGGTCGCCTCCGCGACGCGTTCAACGGCCACTGACGGCGGGCTGTCCACGCATGTCCCTCCCGGTGCATCTGGTGCCCGATCTGGCCGGTACCGCCGTCGGCGACACCGTGCGGGTCGAGGGCGACGAGGCGCATCATGCGGTCGCCGTACGTCGTCTGCGGGTGGGGGAGCGACTGGTCCTCACCGACGGCTCCGGGTACGCCGCCACCGGCGAGGTGGTCTCCACCGGGAAGCGGCTCCTCACCGTGCGGATCGAGGAGGTCCGGGCCGAGGAGCCGCCCCACCCCGCGCTGACGGTGGTGCAGGCGCTGCCCAAGGGGGAGCGCGGCGAGCTGGCGGTCGAGATGCTGACCGAGATCGGCGCCGCGCGGATCGTGCCCTGGGCGGCCGCCCGATCGGTGGCGGTGTGGAAGGGCGAGCGGGCCGCGAGGTCGCTGGCGAGGTGGCGGGCCACCGCCCGCGAGGCGGCCAAGCAGGCCCGGCGCAGCTGGTTCCCCGAGGTGACCGAGTTGGCCGACACGGCCGAGGTGGCCGCGCTGCTCGGCGAGTCCACCGGTGCGGCCGGGCCTGGGATCGCGGTGGTGCTGCACGAGGACGGCGCCGGCCGGTTGGCCGACCTCCGGTGGACTGACTCCCGCGCTGGCACCAGCACCGACTTCAGCGCTGACTCCCGCGCTGACACCAGTGTTGGTGGTCAGATCGTGTTGGTGGTCGGCCCCGAGGGCGGCCTCACCGACGAGGAGATCGCCGCCTTCGAGACGGCCGGCGCGACCACGGTCCGGCTGGGTGGTGAGGTGCTGCGCACCTCGACCGCCGGCGTGGCCGCGGCCGCGGCGCTGTTGGCCACCACGCCGCGTTGGGCGTGAGTCGACGGCTGGCCGTCGGCCCGGTCCGTTGAGCCCGGACTGTTGAGCCGGTCCGTGAGCCCGGGACTGTGAGGCTGGTTGTTGAGCCTGGTTGTTGAGGCTGGTCGTCAGGAGACGACGATGGTCGCGCTCACCTTCCCCGGGGCGTTGCCCTCGCCACCGGAGGGGTCGTCGGTGCGAGCGACGAACAGGTAGGTGCCGGCGCTCAGCGACGAGACGTCGATGGTGGTCCGCCACGGATAGAGCTTGTCCATCCAGCCGCTGGCGGTGGCGTGCCCGTGCAGCACCGTGTGGCCGTCGGTGTCCTTGATCAGCCACGGCACGTTCGCCTCCGGGGAGTTCGCCTTGCCGGCGGCGACGAAGGAGTCCGTCACGGAGGCACCCTCGGCGGGCGCGGTGAGCACGATGTCCTTGGCCTTGCGCTTGGTCGTCCACTGCGGCGTCGTCGAGTCACTTGGTGATCCGGTCGCCCCAGAAGAAGTCGCCCCAGAAGAATCCGACCCAGAAGAATCCGACGAGCCAGGAGAGCCGGACCCGCTGACCGGGCTCGCGGAGTCGGACGAGCTCGAGGTGTCGGTCGCGGTGTCCCCGGAGTCGTCGCCACAGGCCGCCAGAGCACCGGTCGCGAGCAGGAAGAGGGCCACGGCGGTCGCCGCACGGGTTCGGCGGGCGCGGTGCGGACGGGTCTGCGGACTCATGGACCAATCCTCACGAATCGGGTGCCGCCACGTCCGGCCCACACGCCGGGGATACCCGATCCGCCACGGGGCGCGCCCCCCTCTCATCGCCAGCCTCGTCGCCAGCGCCGTGCCCGGCGTACGCGTCAGTGCCCTCCCCGTCCGCAACTCCTTCGTCCTCTCGCGCGCCTCCGCGTAGCATGGGCGCAGGCAGTCAGGCCAGGCAATCCGAACAACCAGTCCCAGCAACCAGTCCCAGCAACCACGTCGAAAGGGCCCGCACGGGCGTCCATGTCAGATCGTTTAACAGCCGGCGACGAGCATCCGACCACCCGCCACACGGTGAGCGTGCCCAACAGCGTGGACATGGTCAGCGTCCTCGGACCGGGGGATGAGTACCTGGGGATCATCGAGAGCCACTTCGACGCCGACGTCCATGTCCGCGGGAATCGGATCACGCTGCACGGTGAGCCCGCCGAGATCGCCCTGATCGAGCGGCTGCTCGAGGAGCTGGTGCAGATCATCCGCACCGGTCAGGGCGTCACCGCGGAGACCGTCGAACGGGTCATCTCGATGCTGCGCGCCGAGACCACCGAGCGTCCGGCCGAGGTGCTCAGCTTCAACATCCTGTCCAACCGCGGCCGCTCGATCCGTCCGAAGACGCTGAACCAGAAGCGGTACGTCGACGCGATCGACAAGCACACCATCACCTTCGGGATCGGTCCGGCCGGCACCGGCAAGACCTACCTCGCGGTCGCCAAGGGCGTCCAGGCGCTGCAGTCCAAGCAGGTCAACCGGATCATCCTCTCCCGGCCGGCGGTCGAGGCCGGGGAGCGGCTGGGCTTCCTGCCCGGGACGTTGACCGAGAAGATCGACCCGTACCTGCGGCCGCTCTACGACGCGTTGCACGACATGATGGACCCCGAGGTGATCCCCAAGCTGATGGCCGCCGGGACCATCGAGGTGGCGCCACTGGCGTTCCTGCGTGGCCGCTCGCTGAACGACTCCTTCATCATCCTCGACGAGGCCCAGAACACCACGCCGGAGCAGATGAAGATGTTCCTCACCCGGCTCGGCTTCGGCTCCAAGATCGTGGTGACCGGCGACGTCACGCAGACCGACCTGCCGACCGGGCAGAAGTCCGGTCTGCGTGCGGTGGAGTCGATCCTCGACGACATCGACGACATCAGCTTCAACCGACTGACCAGCCACGACGTGGTCCGCCACAAGCTGGTCGGCAAGATCGTGGCCGCCTACGACGAGCACGACGCGCGGATCGATCCGGCCCGCGGGGGCGTCAGATGAGCGTCGAGGTGCTCAACGAGTCCGGCACCGAGGTCGACCTCGACCACCTGGCCCGGCTGGCCCGGTTCGTGATGGACCGGATGCGCGTCCACCCCCAGGCCGAGCTGTGCATCAAGGCGGTCGACGAGGCCACCATGGCCGAGCTCAACGAGCAGTGGATGGAGAAGGAGGGCCCGACCGACGTGCTCGCCTTCCCGATGGACGAGCTGCGTCCGGGGCTGCTCGACGTCGAGCCCGAGGAGGGTGTGCTCGGGGACCTGATCCTGGCGCCGACGGTGGCGGCCCGGCAGGGCGAGGCCGCGGGTCACGGGACGCTCGCCGAGATCGAGTTGCTCACCACCCACGGCATCTTGCACCTGCTCGGCTACGACCACGCGGAGGCGGAGGAGCACGCCGAGATGTTCCGGTTGCAGGCCGAGCTGCTGGCCGGGTGGGGCTCGCAGGCCAAGGCTCCGAAGTAGGCCGTGATGGGTAGCGCCTGGCTGCTCGTCGCGGCGGTCCTGCTGATCGTCCTGGCCGGTCTGTTCAGCTCCGCCGACGCGGCGCTCAGCTTCTTCTCCCGGGCCAGGGCGGAGGAGCTCGAGGACGAGGGCCGGGCCGGCGCCCGCCGGCTGGTCGCCGTACTCGACCAGCTGCCGCGGCACCTGAGCACCGTCCTGCTGCTCCGCCTGCTGTGCGAGATCGCCGCCACCGTCGCCGTCACGCTCTGGCTCTACGACGCCTACCACGGCCGTGGCTGGCCGACCGCGCTGACCACCCTGGGTGTGATGGTGGTGGTCTCGTTCATCGCCGTCGGGGTCGGCCCACGCACCTTCGGCCGCCAGCATCGCGAGCGGGTGGCGCTGTGGTCGGCGTTGCCGGTCGGCTGGATCGCCACCATCCTCGGGCCCATCCCGACCCTGCTGCTCTGGATCGGCAACCTCCTCTCCCCGGGGACCGGCGAACGTCGCGGCCCGTTCACCACCGAGACCGAGCTGCGCGAGCTGGTCGACTTCGCCGAGGAGTCGTCACTGATCGAGGCCGACGAGCGCCGGATGATCCACTCCGTCTTCGAGCTCGGCGACACCCGGGCACGCGAGGTGATGGTGCCGCGCGGCGACATCGTCTTCGTCGAGCGGCACAAGAACATCCGGCAGACGCTCTCGCTCTTCCTGCGCTCCGGCTTCTCCCGCATCCCGGTGATCGACGACTCCCTCGACAACGTCGTGGGCGTCGCATACCTCAAGGACCTGGTGCGCCGCGACTTCGAGGCACCCGACGTGGAGACCACCCAGCGGGTGGACGAGCTGATGCGCGAGCCGGTCTGGGTGCCGGAGTCCAAGCCGATCGACGAGCTGCTGACCGAGATGCAGCAGCATCGCCATCACATCGCCATCGTGGTCGACGAGTACGGCGGTACCGCCGGCCTGGTCACCATCGAGGACGTGGTGGAGGAGATCGTCGGCGAGATCACCGACGAGTACGACACCGACGACCGGGAGCCGCAGCAGGCGGCCGACGGGTCGTGGCGGGTGCCGGCCCGATTCCTGGTCAGCGACCTGGAGGAGCTGGTCGGCTTCGAGGTCACCGAGAGCGACGTCGACTCCGTCGCCGGGCTGATGGCCAAGCACCTCGGACTGGTGCCGATCCCCGGCTCGGAGGTGGAGGCGCACGGCCTGCGGTTCGAGGCCGAGGGCACCGCCGGCCGCCGCAACCGGATCGAGACGGTGCACATCAGCGTGTGCGCCGGTCCCGCCCCCGAGTCTCGTCCCGAGTCGCGTCTCGAGCCGGTCGCGGAGACCGACCACCCGAACAGGGCCGACCGGCCCGATCATCCCGATCATCCCGATCATCCCGATCATCCCGATCATCCCGATCATGAGGAGCACGATGTCGCCCGAGCTGAGCGCTGAGGACAAGAAGCTGGTCACCCTGGCCCGTGCCACCCGCGCCCGCACCGGAGCGGCGGAGGGAGCCGCGGTCCGAGATCAGGATGGCCGCAGCTATGCCGGCGCCACCGTCGCACTGCCCTCGCTGGAGATCTCCGCGATCGGGGTGTGCCTGGCGATGGCGATCTCGTCGGGCGCGAAGTCGCTGGAGGCGGTGGTCGTCCTGACCGAGGCCGACCGGGTCGCTCCCGCGGATCTCGCCGCCGTCGCCGACTTCGCCGGCTCCGGGATCCCGGTGCTGCGCGGTGACCTGCGCGGCGTGGTCGGCGACAGCCTGATGAGCTGAGTGGTGCGCTGAGCGGTGGGTCGGGTGCCGAGTCGGGTGACGGGTTGACCGGCGTTCGGGGGCCCGCCCTGCCGGCGCCAGCCAGGGAGCACACCCGACCACACGCGCCGGCAGCGGGCACCCGGGGCCGGGCACGCCGGTGAGGCGCTCGGGGAGTAGGTTGACGACGTGAGCGAGCTACGAGGCTGGGCGCGGCACGAGGACGCGGTGACGCGACTGCGGTCGTCGTACGCCGAGATCCCGGCGGGGGCCCCGGTCCGGCTGGCCAAGCGGACGACCAACCTCTTCCGGCCACGCGCGGCGACCACGGCGCCCGGTCTGGACGTCGGCGGCCTCGACGGCGTGATCGCGGTCGACCCGATCGCCAGGACCGCCGACGTCCAGGGCATGTGCACCTACGAGAAGCTGGTCGACGCCACCCTGCCCTTCGGGCTCATCCCGTACGTCGTCCCGCAACTGCGCACCATCACCCTCGGTGGCGCGGTGACCGGCCTGGGCATCGAGTCGACCAGCTTCCGCAACGGACTGCCGCACGAGTCGGTGCTGGAGATGGACATCTTCACCGGCGCCGGCGAGGTCGTCACCGCGACCCCGGACAACGAGCATGCCGAGCTCTTCGCGACCTTCCCCAACTCCTACGGCTCACTCGGCTACGCGACCCGGCTCAGGATCGAGCTGGAGGCGGTGCCGAGCAACGTGCTGCTGCACCACGTCCGGTTCGACGACGCCGGCGTGCTGGCCAAGACCATCGCCGAGATCGCCGCGACCAGGAGGTTCGACGACGGCCCCCACTCGATCGCCGTCGACGGGCTGGACGGAGTCGCGTTCGCGCCGGGGGAGTACTACCTGACCCTGGCCAGCTGGTCGGAGACCGCCGACCGCGAGCCGAGCGACTACACCGGGCAGCGGATCTACTACCGCTCCATCCAGGAGCTGGCCGGCCCGGGGCGGCACACCGACGGGACCGACCTGCTCACGATGCACGACTACCTGTGGCGTTGGGACACCGACTGGTTCTGGTGCTCGGGAGCCTTCGGCGCCCAGCATCGGCTGCTGCGCCGGCTCTGGCCGCGGCGGTGGCGCCGCTCCGACGTCTACATGAAGTTCATCGCGCTGGACCGGCGCTTCGACATCGCCGACCGGCTCGACGCCCGGGCCGGGCGGCCGCTGCGGGAGCGCGTCATCCAGGACATCGAGGTGCCGGTGGAGAACCTGCCGGCGTTCCTGGAATGGTTCGACGAGGAGATCGGGATGCGCCCGGTGTGGCTGTGCCCGCTGGTCGCGCACCGGCGGTGGCCGACGTACCCGTTGGAGCCGGACCGGCTCTACGTCAACGTCGGCTTCTGGGGGACGGTGCACGTCGGCCCGGACGCCGTCGACGCTCCCCGCAACCGCGCGATCGAGGCGAAGGTGCACGAGCTGGGCGGCCACAAGTCGCTGTACTCGGAGGCGTTCTACGACCGCGCGACCTTCGACGCCCTCTACGACGGTGAGCACCTGGCCGCGGTGAAGGCGATCTATGACCCCGACGACAGACTGACGAGCCTCTACGACAAGGCGGTGAAGCGACGGTGACGACCACCCGCGGTATTGCTCAGAGCATCAACTCACTCTTCCCGGGCGGCGTGCCGGTCCGGCTCAGTGCGTACGACGGCAGCGTGTCCGGCGACGCCGAGAGCCCCTACGGCATCCGGCTGCTGACCCCCCAGGGTCTCTCCTACCTGCTCACCGCGCCCGGCGACCTCGGACTGGCCCGGGCCTACGTCAGCGGCGACCTCGAGCTGGAGGGGGTCCACCCCGGCGACCCGTACCCGCTGATGGACCTGGTGCTGGACAGGACCAACTTCTCCCTGCCCAGGCCGGCCGAGCTGCTCGGCCTGGTCCGCAACCTCGGGCTGGGCACCTTCCGCCCGCCCGCCCCGCCGCCGCAGGAGCACCTGCCGGCCTGGCGGCACAAGGTCGAGGGCCTGCGGCGGGTGTCGATCGGTGCGCTCCTGTGGGGCCGGCACAGCAAGGATCGCGACGCCGACGCCATCCATCACCACTACGACGTCTCCAACGCGTTCTACGAGCACGTGCTCGGGCCGTCGATGACCTACACCTGTGCGGTCTTCCCGACCGAGGACGCCACCCTCGAGGAGGCGCAGGCCAACAAGTACGACCTGATCTGCCGGAAGCTGGACCTGCAGCCGGGACAGCGGCTGCTCGACCTGGGCTGTGGCTGGGGCGGCATGGTGCGCCACGCCGCCCAGCACTACGGCGTGAAGGCGCTCGGGGTGACGCTCAGCGAGCAGCAGGCGCTCTGGGCCCAGCAGGCCATCAAGGAGGAGGGGCTCGACGACCTCGCCGAGGTGCGCTTCTCCGACTACCGCAACGTGGCCGAGGGCGGCTTCGACGCGGTCAGCTCGATCGGGCTCACCGAGCACATCGGGGTGGCCAACTATCCGTCGTACTTCGGGTTCATCCACGGCAAGCTCAAGGACACCGGCCGGCTGCTCAACCACTGCATCACCCGCCCGGAGAACACCTCCCGGGCCAGCGCCGGCAAGTTCATCGACCGCTACGTCTTCCCGGACGGCGAGCTGACCGGCTCGGGCACCATCGTGACGGCGGTGGAGAACGCCGGACTCGAGGTGCAGCACCACGAGAACATCCGGGTGCACTACGCCAAGACCCTCACCGGCTGGAACGAGAACCTGGTCGACAACTGGGACGCCTGCGTCGCCGAGGTGGGGTTGGGTACGGCGAAGGTCTGGGGCCTCTACATGGCCGGCTCCCGGCTCGGCTTCGAGCGCAACCACATCCAGCTGCACCACGTGCTGGCCACCAAGACCGCGAAGGGTGTCTCCGGATATCCGCTGCGGCCGGCCTTCGGCGTGTGAGGCCGCTGGGGGAGCCCGGCGGGAGCCGGCCCCTGGGCACGAGTCGTCTAGCCTTGGATCGATGAGCAGCCGGGCCGCCACCTTCACCGCCGAGGTCGTACGCCGGGAGCGGCTCTGCGACCGGCTGATCCGACTGGTGCTGGGCGGGCCCGGGCTGGCGGAGTTCACCAGCACCGGGATCCCGGACGAGTGGGTGGCGCTGGTGGTGCCGGGACAGTTCCAGTCGCGCTACTACACCGTCCGCTCCTGGGCGGACGGCGAGTTGGTGCTCGACGTGGTGGTGCACCGGGTCGGGCTGGTGACCGAATGGGCCTCGCGCTCCGACATCGTCGGCGAGACCGTGCAGGTCAGTGAGCCCAAGGGCTCCTTCGACCTGCCGACGGGGGCCGGCTGGCTCTACCTGGTCGGCGACCTGACCGCGCTGCCGGCGATGGCGCGGATCAGCGAGTCGGTGGCACCCGAGCTGGAGGTCAGGATCTGGGCGGAGGCGCCCGAGCCGCTGCCCGACTACGTCGGCCGGCGGCAGCTCGACCCGCACGCCGAGCCGACCTGGCTGGCCCCGCCCGCGGGTGGCGGCAGCGGCCTGGCGGCGCAGGTGGAGACGATCGACTTCCCGGACGAGCCCGGCTACTTCTGGATGGCCGGCGAGTCGGCGCAGATGCGGGCCATCCGCAAGCACCTGATGCGGGTGGTGCGGCTGCCCTCGCACGCCTACGACGTGATGGGCTACTGGCGCGGCGTCGCCGCCCGCCAGCCCCGGGCGGTCGACCCGGGTCCGATCTATCGGGCCGGGAAGGCAGCAGGACTCAGCGACGAACAGATCTGGCAACGCTACGACGAGGCCCAAGGCGAGCAAGCCCGACAGGAGCAGCAATGAGCCAGGATCGGATCGGCGGGTTCGGCGGTGCGGCGGGTGCCGCAAGCGGTGCTGATGGTGCTGGCGGGGGCGAGTACCGCAGCGGGTTCGTCTCCTTCGTCGGCCGGCCGAACGCCGGCAAGTCGACGCTGACCAACGCCCTGGTCGGGCAGAAGATCGCCATCACCTCCGACAAGCCACAGACCACCCGGACGGTCGTCCGCGGGATCGTGCACCGCCCGGACGGGCAGCTGATCCTGGTCGACACTCCCGGCCTGCACCGGCCCCGGACGCTGCTCGGCGAGCGACTCAACGACCTGGTGCACAGCACCTGGTCCGAGGTCGACGTAGTGGCGATGTGCTTCCCCGCCGACGAGAAGGTCGGCCCCGGCGACCGGCACATCGCCACCGAGCTCGCCAAGCTGAAGCGGGTGACCAAGGTCGCCGTCGCCACCAAGACCGACCTCGTCGGTCCGGACCGGATCGCCCAGCATCTGCTCGACATCGCGCGGCTGGGCGCCGACCTCGGCATCGAGTGGGCGGAGCAGGTGCCGGTCTCCAGCGTCTCCGGCGACCAGGTCCACCTGCTGGCGGACCTGCTGATCGGGCTGCTGCCCGAGGGCCCGCCGCTCTATCCGGACGGCGAGCTCACCGACAGCCCGGAGGAGGTGCTGGTCGCCGAGCTGATCCGCGAGGCCGCCCTGGACGGCGTACGCGACGAGCTGCCGCACTCGATCGCCGTCGTGGTCGAGGAGATGGGCCTGCGCGAGGGTCGTCCCGCCGACCGGCCACTCACCGAGGTCCACGCCTACCTCTACGTCGAGCGGGACTCGCAGAAGGGGATCGTGATCGGGCACAAGGGGTCCCGGCTCAAGCAGGTCGGCCAGCGTGCCCGCACCCAGATCGCCGAGCTGGTGGGCACGCCGGTCTATCTCGACCTGCGGGTCAAGATCGCCAAGGACTGGCAGCGGGATCCGCGGCAGCTGCGTCGGCTGGGCTTCTGACCCTCGGCGCGTTCGGCAGGCTCGGCGCGTTCGGCAAGGTATGCAGCTGGACGGGCACCTCCCGCGTGGAGTTCCGCTTGGGAAGTGCGCATTCGGCTGCATACCTAGCTGAACGGTCCGGGGAGCCGGCCCGCCCGGGCGCCGCTACAGGCCCATGTCCTTGGCGATGATCATCTTCATCACCTCGCTGGTGCCGCCGTAGATCCGGTTGACCCGGCTGTCGGCGTAGAGCCGGGCGATCGGATACTCGTTCATGTAGCCGTAGCCTCCGTGCAGCTGCAGGCACCGGTCGATCACCTCGGAGGCCACCTCGGTGCAGAACAGCTTCGCCGAGGCCGCCTCGGCCGGGGTCAGCTCGCCGGCGTCGAGCGCCTCCAATGCCCGGTCGGCGACCGCCTGGGCGGCGTCGACCTTCGCCTGGCAGGCGGCGAGCTCGAACTTGGTGTTCTGGAACGAGGCCACGGTGTGGCCGAACACCGTGCGCTGCTTGGTGTACTCGACCGCGAACCGCACGGCCGCCATCGCCTGCGCATAGGCGCCGTAGGCGATGCCGAGCCGCTCCTGTGGCAGGTTGCGGCCCAGATAGGAGAAGCCCTGGTTCTCCTCGCCGAGCAGGTTGAAGCGGGGCACGCGCACGTCGGTGAAGGAGAGCTCGGCGGTGTCGGAGGTGCGCAGGCCGAGCTTGTCCAGCTTGCGTCCGACCTGATAGCCGGGAAGCGTGGTGTCGACCACCAGCAGCGAGATGCCGTAGCGGCGGTCGTCCTCCTTCGCCGCCGAGGTCCGGGCGCACACGATCACCCGGTCGGCGTTGACTCCGCCGGTGATGAACGTCTTGGCGCCGTTGAGCACGTAGTGCTCGCCGTCCTCGGAGAGCTTGGCGGTGGTGCGCATCCCGGCCAGGTCCGAGCCCGTGCCGGGCTCGGTCATCGCGATCGCGTACATCGTCTCGCCGGAGACGAACGGCGGCATCCAGCTGGCCAGCTGCTCCCGGGTGCCGAGGCCGAGCAGGTAGGGCAGGCACAGCGCCACATGGACGCCAGAGCCGCCGAAGCTCACCCCGGCGCGGGCGGTCTCCTCGTACTGGATGGCGGCGTACTTGAACGAGGAGATGCCGGCGCCGCCGTACTCCTCGGGGACCTCGATGCCGAACAGCCCGAGCTCGGCGAGCTTGCGATAGAACTCCTTGGGCACGATCCCCGCCGCCAGCCACTCCTCGTGGTGCGGCACCACCTCGGCGGCGATGAAGGCACGCAGCGTGCTGCGGAAGGCTTCGTGATCCTCGTTGAAGACGGTACGACGCATTCCCCGACCCTAGCGACTCTTCTCCGGGCGTGGCGCGCAGGGCCTGACGGGGCCCTGGCCGGGGCATGGTGGCGAGACCACGACCTCGGTGACGGCTCAGCTGTTGTCCGGGGCCCAGCAGACGCCGTAGGTCTGGCCGGAGTTCCACTGGGCGCGGGTGGGGTACTCGTAGCCCCATTGGTAGTCGAGCGCGTCGTCGGCGACCTTGCGGGCGGCCGACTTGCAGGTGTCCTCGCCGAGCGACTTGGCCTGGGCGACGCCGGGGTAGTCGCCGGCCGGGAAGGCTACGGTGCTGATCGCCTTCCAGGTGTGGTCGAGACCGCACGGCACCCGCTCGAAGCCGGTGGTGCCGGGCTTCGCCGTCCCGCACATCGCGTACGTCGCGGCGCGGTCCGCGTCATCGAGCACGCCCTTGAGCCGGCCGGTCAGGTCGAGCAGCTTGTCGCTGCCGGCGACGGCGATCACGTCGCAGCGGTACCAGCCCTGGCCAGCCTCCGACTCGGCCACCGTCGGGGTGAACCAGACGGGTCGCAGCATGGAGAGCCGCAGGTCCTCCACGTCGCCGCCGAGGAAGCGCTGCAGCGCGCTCGGGCAGGTGGTGGCGACCTGGTTCTGCACCTGCGTGGAGTCGACCGCGAGCAGATGGTCACCGGCGAGGCTGTCCAGGTGCCCGACCCGGTAGGTCATGGTGGTGTGGGCGTCGGTGCAGTCGACCGCATCGGTCCGGGTGGTGGGTGCGAGCGCCTGGTCGAACGTCATGTCGTAGCAGGCCCGCATCGCCGGCACCGGAGCCGCCGAGGCGGTGGTCTGGCTCGGTGCGGGCGCGGACGGGCTGGGGCTGGACGGACCGGAGTCCGGCGAGCCGCCGCAGGCGGTGGCCGTCGCCGCTGCGGCGAGCAGGACGACGACGCCGAGTCCCGGTCGGCGGGGTCCGTTCATCTGCCGCCTCCTCATCCCTCGCCCCCGTCTCGGCTCACGTCGGCTCACCTCTCGGGCCATTCCGCGCTTCATTCCTCGCTTCATTCCGCGGTCCTCGCCCAGCACACCGACAGCCGGTTCCCCGCGCGCCACTCCGTCTCGCCGAACCAGGTGTAGGCGTAGTCGGCCGAGGAGAACTGGGCCGGGTAGTGCAGCCAGGCCTTCACCGACTCCGAGCAGTAGCGCGAGCTGGTGTCCTCGACGTCGGCGTCGCCGGGGTAGGAGTCCGAGGGCTCCCCGACCTTGACCGTCGTGACCGCCCGCCAGGCGTGGTTCTGACTGCAGGCCACCCTCGCCTGCCCCAGACGGCCGCCGCGGGCACACACCATCCAGTCGTCGTCGACGCTCGGTCCGCGGAGCAGGTTCGTGGTCTTGGTCGGCAGGTCGACGTACGCCATGCCGTTGCCGCCGGCCACCAGGTCGCAGCGGTACCACCGCGCCCCGGCGTCCCAGGCGGCCGTCGACGGCCGGAACCAGACCCAGCTGAACAACGAGCGCATCGTGGTGCTCTGGTCGGTGCCGAGGTGCCGCTGCAGGGTGGTGGTGCAGCGCTGGTAGGCCCAGTCGGCCAGCTCGGTGTCGTCGCGGCCGGCCTCGTCGAACCGCTCGGGCAGCGATCCGGCGGCGTAGGTGGCGGCGGTGTGCGGGCTGGCGCAGTCCACCGTCGGGCTGGCGTTGCTCGTGCGGGCCAGCTCCGCCCGGGTCAGATCGCGGCACGCCCCCCGGGCCGGCGTCGCGGTGGTATCGGGGTGGGCGGAGCCGGTCGCCGCCGAGGAGCCGCCGCCGCAGCCGGCGCACAGCGCGGCCAGGGCGAGCAGAGCGAGCAGCAGGCGGGTCACGTCGGCCGATGGTACGTGAGGACGCGTCTAACCCGACTCGACCAGGGCCGCCAGCGTCGCGCCGAGCTCGTAGGCGGCCTCGGTGTCCGCGTCGCTGACCTCGCCGAGGACCTCCAGCACCGGAGCGGCCGGCCGCCAGCCCAGCGCCTGGACGATCGAGGTCACCGAGCGGACGGCGCCGGTGAGGTCGTAGCGGCCATGGACGAAGAGGCCGTAGGGTCGCTTGGCCGTGGCGCCCTCGGCGGCCCCGGAGCCGGCACCTCCCGAGTCGTCGAGCGCGCCGCCGATGCTGAGGAAGGTCGAGTCGAAGAAGTGCTTGAGCGCACCCGACATGTAGCCGAAGTTCGCGGAGGTGCCCACCAGGTAGCCGTCGGCGGCGAGGACGTCGTCGGCGGTCGCCTCCAGCGCCGGCCGTACGACGACCTCGACGCCGCGCAGGGCGGGATCGTGCGTGCCGGCGACCACCGCGTCGGTCAGCAGCCGCAGCGACCGGGTCGGTGAGTGATGGACGACGAGCACCCGCATGGACGGCTCCTCAGTCCGCGACCAGCTCCCGGCCGTTGACCTGCTCGGGTCGCAGCCGTATCCACAGCGGGCGCGCGCCGCTGGGCCAGCTGTGCAGGCCGAGCACCGCCGGGTCGACCTGGTCCTCGTGGTAGAGGATCTCGGCCCGGCCGCGGAACTGCACCGACCAGCCGACATGGGTGGTGGCGTCGAGGTGGTCGACCAGCAGCGCGACCTGGCTCTCGTCGACCTCGGCGGCCAGTGCGGAGTGCGCGGAGGTGCGGATCCACACCACGCCGTCGTGGACGGCGTGGTTCACCGGCACCACGGCCGGGCCACCGGGCCCGGTCCATCCGATCCGGGAGATCTGGACGGTCGCCGCCAGCTCCCAGGCCCGTTCGGTGGTCAGCTCCTCGAGATGGGTCACGATCGGCTCCTCCTGCCTCGTCTTCGGTGTCTGTCTCGTCCGTCGCCCGTGCCTGCCGCGTGAATCGTGCCTGTCGCATGAATCGTGCCTGCCGCATGTACCGCGTCGGCCGCGCCGGGATCGGTCGGGACCAGTGTGTCAGGAGCCGCCGACCTTCCGTCGGCCGAGCCCGTCCGGACCGCCCCTGCCGGAGTCACCGGCCGGATCCGGTGCTATCGTGGCCTCGTCATGATGAGCAGCCTCCTTCTTAGCTGCCGCAGCGGGGCCTCGTAGGCCGGACCCCCTCGCTGCGGAGTCGTTGGTGTGCCCGGCACCCGAACTTCCCACACGCAACAGCGAGGCGGACCCCATGACCAATCTGAGCAACACGTCGAACCAGCAGAAGCCCTCGGGCATGCCCTTCGAGCGCTACCACGCCTTCGTCCCGGTCGATCTGCCGGACCGGACCTGGCCGACCAAGAAGATCACGCACGCGCCACGCTGGCTCTCCACCGACCTGCGTGACGGCAACCAGGCGCTGATCGACCCGATGACCCCGGCCCGCAAGCTGATGATGTTCGAGCTGCTGGTCGCGATGGGCTACAAGGAGATCGAGGTCGGCTTCCCGAGCGCCAGCCAGACCGACTTCGACTTCGTGCGCAAGCTCGTCGTCGAGGACCGGATCCCCGACGACGTCCAGATCTCGGTGCTGACCCAGGCCCGGGAGGACCTGATCGAGCGCACCGCCGAGTCGCTGGCCGGGGCGCCGCGCGCGACCATCCATCTCTACAACGCCACCGCCGAGCTGTTCCGCCGGGTGGTGTTCGGCGTCACCGCCGAGGAGTGCATCGGGATCGCCACCCGCGGCACCGAGATGGTGATGAAGTACGCCGAGCAGTATCTGGGCGGCATCGTCGGCACCGAGGACTTCGGGTATCAGTACAGCCCGGAGATCTTCACCCAGACCGACACCGACTACGCCCTCGAGATCTGTGAGCGGGTCAGCGACGTCTGGCAGCCCGAGCCGGGCCGGGAGATCATCCTGAACCTGCCGGCGACGGTGGAGATGTCCACGCCGAACACCTATGCGGATCAGATCGAGTACTTCGGCCGGCACCTCACCCGGCGCGAGGTCTCGGCCATCTCGCTGCACCCGCACAACGACCGCGGCACCGCCGTCGCCGCCACCGAGCTCGCCCTGATGGCCGGGGCGGACCGGGTCGAGGGCTGCCTGTTCGGACACGGCGAGCGCACCGGGAACGTGGACCTGGTCACGCTGGGCATGAACCTGTTCAGCCAGGGCATCGACCCGATGATCGACTTCGCCGCGGGCGGCGGCATCGACGAGGTACGCCGTACCGTCGAGTACGCCACCAACCTGCCGGTGCACCCACGCCACCCCTACGCCGGCGACCTGGTCTACACGGCCTTCTCCGGCTCCCACCAGGACGCCATCAAGAAGGGGCTGGAGGACCTGGACCGGATCGCCGAGGAGCGTGGGGTGCCGGTGGGCGACCTCGACTGGGAGGCGCCGTACCTGCCGATCGACCCCAAGGACGTGGGCCGCACCTACGAGGCGGTCATCCGGGTCAACAGCCAGTCCGGCAAGGGTGGGGTCGCCTACGTGCTCAAGTCCGAGCACAAGCTGGACCTGCCGCGCCGGGCGCAGATCGAGTTCAGCCGCGTCATCCAGCAGCACACCGACTCCGAGGGTGGCGAGGTCAGCCCGGAGGAGATCTGGCGGATCTTCACCACCGAGTACCTCGACCGCGACACCCCGCTACGCCTCAACTCGGTGCACACTTCCTCCGCCGCCGGGGGCAAGGACGCGCTCAGCGTCAACGTCTACCTCGACGGCGAGCTGCTCACCCTGGAGGGGACCGGCAACGGTCCGATTGCGGCGTTCGTCGAGGCGCTCAACCAGGTCGAGGGCCGCGACTGGGACATCCGGGTGCTCGACTACGCCGAGCACGCGCTCTCCGCTGGCGGGGACGCGGTCGCCGCGGCGTACGTCGAGTGCTCGGTCGGCGAGACCATCTACTGGGGCGTCGGGGTGGACGCGAACATCGTCACCGCATCGCTCAAGGCGGTCATCTCCGCGGTCAACCGGGCCTGACTCAGGTGTCGGTGCCGCCCCCGGTACCGGACCCGTCGACGTCCGGCGCCCAGCACACGCCCTGCCGGTCACCGAGCTTCCAGAAGCTGGCGCTCGGCGCGGTCACGTAGTCGCTGGAACTGCCGCAGGCCTGCTGTCCCTCGGCGGTGAGGCTGGTGGACGAGGGGCGCTTGCTGCTGGTGCTCTGGGAGGTCCACACCGCGTCCGCGCGGAAGACGTGGTCCTGGTCGCAGGTGGTGCGGATGCCGTCGGAGGTGATGCAGGCGCGGTAGGCATCGGTCAGGTCGTCGGGCACCAGCGTGTCGTCGGTCGGCAGGTTCGCGAAGTCGCCGTCCTCGATGAGCGCCAGCTCGCAGGTGAACCAGCGGGCTCCGGTCGCCCACTGCGCGGCGGTCGGCCGGAACCAGACGAAGGAGTACGCCGTGAGCGGCGCGACGTCCTTCGACACGCCGAGGGCCTGGGCGAGGTGCTGCTGACAGGTGTAGCCGGCGGAGTTCATGTCGGCGTCCTTCACGCTGGTCGTCCCGGTCGAGAACTGCCCGACGTAGTAGGTCAGCGTGGTGTGCGAGCCGCTGCAGTCGACCACCGGGGAGTCGCTGGTCGCCTTCGAGGCGGCCTGGTAGGTGGTCTGACGGCAGTCGCCGACGGCGGGGGTGCCGCTGCTCCCAGCGCCGGTCGAGGAGCCGCCGGTGGAGGAACTGCCGCTCGGTGAGTCACCGGCCGAGGCCGACTGGGTCGAGTGGGCGGAGCTGTCCGAGCCGGTCGAGCCGGTGGAGCCGATCACCAGCGCCGCCCCACCGGCGATCAGCAGCACCAGCACGACCGCGGCGGCCACCAGCCAGGGCCACACCGGTCGGCGCCGCGGGGCGGCGTAGGGGCGCACCGCGAACGGGATCCCGTCCGGTGTCTGGGTGACGTCGATCGCGGCCGGCCGGCCCGGCTGGGGAGCGCTCGCCATCGCCCGGAACCACTCCGTGGCCCCGGGGACGGCCAGATGGGCATCCTCGAGCGCCTCGACGAGGAACTCCTGGCCCGAGACCGGGCTGCGATAGACCCAGGCACCGACCCGTCCGTCGGAGCCGAGATGGCGCACCTGGACGAGCTGGCCGAGCTGAGCGGGAAGCGGCATGACGTCATTGTGCCGTCCCTACATGTGTGTCGCCCGGCAGGTGTGCCTGCGCCGGTCTGATGCCGCTGATGCCGTGCCAGTGTGCCCGTGCCGGTGTGCCTGCGCCGGCTCGGTCGCGGTGGGGGCGCAGAATAGGGTCGTGCCTCTGTATCGCGACGAGGCGGTTGTGCTGCGTACCCACAAGCTGGGGGAGGCGGACCGCATCATCACCCTGCTGACCCGCCATCACGGCCGGGTGCGCGCGGTGGCCAAGGGCGTGCGGCGGACCACCTCGAAGTTCGGCTCCCGGCTGGAGCCGTTCACCCATGTCGACCTGCAACTGGCCGAGGGCCGCAACCTGGACACCGTCACCCAGGCCGAGACCCTGACCCTGTTCCATGCCGGCATCGGGCTCGACTACGAGCGCTACACCGCCGGCACCTGCATGCTGGAGACGGCCGATCGGCTGATCGCCGAGGAGCGCGATCCGTCGCCGCAGCAGTACCTGCTGCTGGTCGGCGGCCTGCGGGTGCTGGCCCAGGGGGAACGGCGGGCGGGTCACGTGCTGGACTCCTATCTGCTGCGGTCCTTGGCCGTCGCCGGGTATGCCCCGAGCTTCGCCGCCTGTGCGCGCTGCGGTCTGGCGGGGCCGCACCGCTGGTTCAACCCGTCGATGGGCGGCATGCTGTGCCGCACCTGCCGGGTGCCGGGTTCGGCCTCGCCGTCGGCGGAGACCGTCACCCTGCTGGGTGCCCTGCTCACCGGCGACTGGGCCCAGGTGAGCCGGGCCGACGAGCGCAGCTCGCGGGAGGCGACCGGCCTGGTCTCGGCGTACCTCACCTGGCATCTGGACCGCGGCCTGCGCTCGTGGGAGTACGTCGAGCGGTAGCGCCGGTCTGGGACTAGGCTCGGCGGCTGTGAGGAGAGCCAAGCCCGTGCGTCAGCCGTCCCCGCATCCGTCCGGGGCGAGGCCGCCGCGGATCCCGGCCGAGCTGGTGCCCCGGCACGTCGCGATCATCATGGACGGCAACGGTCGCTGGGCCAAGGAGCGCGGGCTTCCTCGCACCCGGGGACACGAGGCCGGCGAGAGCAGCCTGTTCGACGTGGTCGAGGGCGCCATCGAGCTCGGCGTGAAGGCGATCAGCGCCTACGCCTTCTCCACCGAGAACTGGACCCGCAGCCCGGAGGAGGTGAAGTTCCTGATGGGGTTCAACCGCGACGTGATCCGGCGCCGTCGGGACGAGATGAACGAGCTCGGCGTCCGGGTCCGCTGGGCCGGGCGGACCCCACGGCTGTGGAGGTCGGTGATCAAGGAGCTGCAGGTCGCCGAGGAGCTGACCCGCGACAACGACGTGTGCACCCTGACCATGTGCGTCAACTACGGCGGCCGGGCCGAGCTGGCCGACGCCGCCCGGCGGATCGCCGAGGATGCCGCCGCCGGCCGGATCAACCCGGCCAAGGTGGATGAGAAGACGTTCGCCCGCTATCTCTACGTCCCCGAGCTTCCCGACGCCGACCTGGTCTGGCGCACCAGCGGGGAGCAGCGCCTGTCCAACTACATGCTCTGGCAGGCGGCGTACTCGGAGCTCGTCTTCACCGACGTGCTCTGGCCCGACGTCGACCGGCGTCACCTGTGGGCGGCGGTGGAGACCTACGCCAGCCGCGACCGCCGGTACGGCGGCGCCCAGCCCAACCAGGTCGCGACGCCCTGAGGACGCGCTGCCCCGGAGGGCGTGCCGCGCGCTGCTCAGCCCCGGCAGGCGGCGCAGACGCCGAAGATCTCCAGGGTGTGGGCGACCTCGGTGAAGCCGTGCCGGTCGGCGATCGTCCGGGTCCATCGCTCGATGGCCGCGGCCTCGACCTCGATGGTGGCACCGCAGTCGCGGCAGACCAGATGGTGGTGGTGGCTCTCCGAGCAACGCCGGTAGACGGCCTCGCCGTCCTCGGTGCGCATCACGTCCACCTCGCCGGCCTCGGCCAGCAGCTGCAGCGTGCGGTAGACGGTGGCCAGTCCCACCTGCTCGCCGCGCTTGCCCAGCAGGTCGTGCAGCTCCTGCGCGGAGTGGAAGCCCTCCACCTCGGCGAGCAGGCCGGCCACCGCGGTGCGCTGCCTCGTGGGCCGCAGCGAGCCCGTGGTCTCAGCCAACGCTCGCCTCCGCCGCCGCTGGTGCGGTGCGGGCGCGCAGCTGCCGTCGGCGGCGTACCAGGGCGCCGAGCGGCCAGGCCAGGATGAAGCAGGCCAGGCCGAGCAGCACGATGGTCGGCCCCGGCGCGACGGTGGCGTGGAACGAGGCGAAGGTGGAGATGAGCAGCCCGCCCAGTGACGCCACCGCGCCGAGCAGCATCGCGCCCCACAAGGTGGTCCGGAAGGTGCCGGTGAACTGCTGGGCGGTGGCCACCGGGATCACCATCAGCGCGGAGACCAGCAGCAGGCCGACGGTGTGCATCGCCACCGTCACGCTGACCGCGGCCAGCGCCGCCACGATCATGTTGTAGGCGCGCACGTGCAGGCCGGCGACCTTGGCGAACTCCTGGTCCTGGGCGACCGCGAACAGCTGCGGTGCGAGCCCGACCCCGATCACCACGACCAGCGCCGCCAGCACCATGGTCACGATCACGTCGTCGATGGAGATCGAGGTGATCGAGCCGAACAGGTAGGTCTGCAGCATGGCGGCGCTCTCCCCGCCGATCCCGGAGAGCAGGACGCCGCCGGCCAGCCCGCCGTAGAAGAGCAGTGCCAGCGCGACGTCGCCGCCGGCGTGCCCGCGCTCCCGGATCAGCTCGATCGCCACCGCACCGAGCAGCGAGACGATCACCGCCGTCCAGGTGGGGGAGGCGCCGGTGAGCAGGCCGAGTGCCACCCCGGTGACGGCCACGTGGCCGATCCCGTCGCCCATCAGCGACAGCCGGCGCTGGACCAGGTAGGTGCCGATCGCGGGGGCGGCGAGCCCGGTCACGGCCGCCGCGATCAGGGCGCGTTGCATGAACCCGTAGGAGAGCAGGTCCCAACCGTTGATCGCGCTCACTGGGCGGCCTCCTCGTGGGTGCACTCCAGCGGGGTGCTCACCTGCGGCACATGCGGTGGCCGGTGCTCGTCCTGGTCGTGCTCGTGGTGATGCAGGTGGATCTCGCCGAAGTGCGGGGTGTGCACCTCGTGATCGGCCAGCCGGGGTCCGTCGTACTCCTTGACGCCGTTGCGCATGACGACGCAGCGGTCCACCAGCGGCGCCAACGGCCCGAGCTCGTGCGCCACCAGCACGATGGTGGCGCCTCGTCGCTTGAGCTCGCCGAGCGTCTCGGCCAGCGCATGCTGGTTGGGCAGGTCCACCCCGGCGGTGGGCTCGTCGAGGAAGAGCAGCTCCGGCTCGCCGGCCAGCGCCCGGGCGATGAGGGTGCGCTGCTGCTGGCCGCCGCTGAGCGTCGAGGTCGTCTGTCGGGCCC
Source organism: Nocardioides sp. (assembly GCF_047606145.1). Lineage (GTDB taxonomy): Bacteria > Actinomycetota > Actinomycetes > Propionibacteriales > Nocardioidaceae > Nocardioides. Next base: position 132,264 of record NZ_JASGET010000139.1, read on the forward strand.
GGTCGCCCAGCCCGACCACCTCGATCGCGTCGCGGATGGCGGATCGATCCGCGCGGGAGAGGGGGCGCAGCATCCTCCGGTGGGTGAGTCGTCCCGAGGCGACGACCTCCCACACCGAGGCGGGTACGCCGGAGGCGGCGCCGGTGCGCTGCGGCACGAACCCCACCCGACGCCACGCGCGGAACTCGTCCAGCGGGGTGCCGAACAGTCGCAGCTCGCCGGCGGCCAGCGGACGCAGGCCGGTCAGGGCGCGGACCAGGGTCGACTTGCCGGATCCGTTGGCGCCCATCAGGGCCAGGAAGTCGCCGGAGCCCACCCGCAGGTCGACCCCCCGAAGGATCGGCACGCCGCCGATGGAGACCGATCCGCCGGTCAGCTCGACCGGCGGCACGGGACCGGGCTCGTCGGCGGAGGTCTCGCCGGGGGTGTTCACAGGAGTGCTCATCGGCAGCCGTTGGCTTTCTTCAGTGCGGACAGGTTGTCCCGCATCAGGGAGAGATAGGTGTCGGTGGAGGTGGCGGAGGTCAGGCCCTCGATCGGGTCCAACACCGCGGTGGTCACGTGCATGTCGGAGGCCAGGGTCTCGGCGAGTTGAGCGGGCGCGAGCCGTTCGCCGAACACCGCGGTGATGCCCTTGCTCTCGATCAGCTCCTGCAGCCGGGCCAGGTCGGCGGGGGTGGGCTCGGCGTCGGGGGAGAGGCCGGCGATCGGCTCGACGTACAACCCGTACTTCGCCAGGTAGCCGAAGGCGTTGTGGCTGACCACGATCGTGTCACGGGCGCAGTCCGCCAGGCCGGCGCGGTACTGCCGGTTCAGCGCCTGGAGCCGGACCCGTACCGCCTTCGCGTTGCGCTCGTACGTCGCGGAGTGGCCGGGGTCGATCGTGCCCAGCTCGGCGGCGATCGCGTCGGCCACCGAGGCCATCCGCATCGGGTCCTGCCAGAAGTGTGGGTCGAGGTCGCTGGGGTCGGTGCTCTCCTCGCTCTGTCCACTGAGCGAGTCGCTGACCTCGCTCTCGGAGTCGGTGTGGTCCAGATCGTCGTGACCGTCGTGCGAGAGCGGTTGGAGATCGGCGGCCGTGGCGACGTCGAGCGGGTCTCCGGTGGCGACCTGGTCGACGGCCGTGTCGACCGCCGCCTGCAGGCCCCCGAGGTAGACCACCAGGTCGGCGTCGGCGACGTCGGCGGTCTGCTTGGGGGTCAGCTCGAGGTCGTGCGGCTCGGCACCGGGGTTGGTGAGATCCTCGACCTCGGCCTGATCGCCGACCACCTGCTGGGCGATCCACTGCAGGGGATAGAGCCCGGCGACCACGGTCAGCGCACCGTCGTCGGCGGCCTCGTCGTGGGAGAACGCGGCGCAACCGGTCAACGTGCCGAGACCGATCGCGAGTGCGGCGGCCAGGGCCACGACTCGCGGCCCGGCGATCGGGGGCCCGGCGATCGGGGAGGGGGCGGCCGGAGATGGGGACATTGAGAATCAGTCTCAGTCCAGCTGAGAACCGTTGTCAAACCACCGGTCGATCCCCGATCGGCCATCGACGGGCCATCGACGGAGCATCGACGGACGAAATCCCGTCTCCGGGCAACCACTTCGTCTCACAGCGCGTCAACAGGTTGTGTCTGCGACTCCGTGGCACCCGCGGTGGGGGCCGGTGCCACGGAGCGCGGACGCGATGCCGATCGTGTCCGAGACCCACACCGTCCCGACGACGGTGGAGAAGACGACGGGGGAGAAGATGAAGCACAGGCCAGATGAGCGCGGGCCGGATGAGCACGGGCCAGACAGGTACAAGTCACCCAGGCGGGTGCCACGCCGACGGCGATGGGCCGGCACGGTGGCGATCGCCGGCAGCGTCGCACTCAGCGCCGTCGGGACGCAGGTGGTCACCGACCCGGCGCACGCCGCCGGGGACGACCCGTCCGGCTCGGCGCAGGCCGCGGCGGCCTCGAGCGCCCCGCTGCGGGTGTGGGCGCCCAAGCGGGTGGTCGTCAGGGCGTACGGCAAGCAGGTCTACGACGACCTGGGCGTCCAGCTGATCGCCGGATCGAGCCCGTTCGAGGTCCGTACCACGCGGGCGTCGTACAAGGTGGCGCCGGTGACCAAGGCGATCATCGGGGACCGTGAGGTCACCCTGCCGGTGCCGGCCTCGGCGCCGCTGGGCAGCCTGCCGGGCTTCACCCGGCTCACCCTGACGCCGAAGTCCGGCGGCCAGGCGCGGGTGATCAACGCGCCGACCTGCTTCTCCAACTACGCCCAGCAACGGATCACGCCGAGCGCACCGGCCACCTCCCCCTATCCCGACGAGTGCACCTACAACGCCTACTCGCTCGGCACCGTGCAGGGGCTCCAGGCGGGCTGGGCGCTCTCGCCGTACCTCGACCGGAGCTTCAAGATCGCCACCGGCCGGTACGACGCGACGGTGCAGATCGCGCCGAGGTACGCCAAGGCGCTCGGGCTGAGCACCGCCCAGTCCAGCCGCGCCTTCACCCTGGTGGTCAAGAAGGGCGCCGACGGCCGGCGGAAGGTCGCCGAGACCGACGGCGACATCGCCACGCCGGCGGCGCACCCGCCGACCGGCAAGACCGCCAGCCAGACCGGCGTCGCCGACTCCGGTCCGCGACCGGACCTCCGCTCGATGCCGGCCTGGGGCATCTCGCTGAACAAGAAGGGCACCGTGCTGCGGTTCTCGGCGACCGTGTGGAACGGGGGCGACAGCCCGTTGGTGGTCGACGGGTTCCGCCGCGGCAACAAGCCGGTGATGGACGCCTATCAGTACTTCTTCGACGCCGACGGCAACCAGACCGGCTACGAGCCGGTGGGCACGATGGAGTGGGACAACCGGCCCTCGCACTTCCACTGGCACTTCCACGACTTCGCGCGCTACTCGCTGCTGGACGCGAACAAGAAGAACGTGAAGATCTCGGGCAAGGAGTCGTTCTGCCTCGCCAACACCGATGCGGCCGACCTGACGGTCTCCGGCGCCGCCTGGCGTCCGGACAACACCGACCTGGCGACGGCGTGCGGCGACCAGAGCTCGATCTCGCTGCGCGAGGTGCTGGCCAGCGGCTGGGGTGACACCTACACCCAGTACCGTGCCGGGCAGGCCTTCGACATCTCCAAGCTGCCCAACGGCACCTACTTCATCTCGGTGAACGCCAACCCGCACAAGGCGCTGGTGGAGCAGAGCTACACGAACAACCAGTCGCTGCGCAAGATCCGCATCAAGGGCACCGCGAAGCACCGCAGGGTCGTGGTCTCCCAGATCGGCATCATCGACCACGAGGGGTACGGCGGCACCGGCTGATCCCGATCGGGCCGACCCACGATCGGGCCGACCCGACCCGAGCAGGCCGAGCGCCGCAGACTCGCCGATCCCGGCGGGCTGCGGCGCTCGCGCGCGTCCTCGGTGTCAACACCCAGCGCCGTCCTCGATAGGCTGGGGCGGCGCCGGCAGCCTGCCGGCGCACAGATCAGTGAGAGAGAGCGCAGCACGTGGCAAAGCCGCCCGCATCGACCGTCGACCTCGTCGTCTCCCTGGCCAAGCGGCGGGGTTTCGTCTACCCGAGCGGCGAGATCTACGGAGGCACCAAGAGTGCCTGGGACTACGGCCCGCTCGGGGTGGAGCTGAAGGAGAACATCAAGCGGCAGTGGTGGCGCTCGATGGTGACCAGCCGCGACGACGTGGTCGGTCTGGACTCGGCGGTGATCCTGCCGCGTCAGGTCTGGGAGGCCTCCGGGCACGTCAAGACCTTCACCGACCCGCTCACCGAGTGCCAGAGCTGTCACAAGCGGTTCCGTGCCGACCATCTGCAGGAGGAGGTGGCGGAGAAGAGGACCAAGACCAGCGCGCACGAGGTCGACCCGGACACCGTCGACCTCGCCGAGGTCGCCTGCCCCAACTGCGGCACGCGGGGCGCCTGGACCGAGCCTCGTCAGTTCTCCGGCCTGCTCAAGACCTACCTGGGCGTGATCGAGGACTCCTCCGGGTTGCACTATCTGCGTCCCGAGACCGCGCAGGGCATCTTCGTCAACTTCGCGAACGTCGTCACCAGCCAGCGGATGAAGCCGCCCTTCGGCATCGCGCAGTACGGCAAGTCCTTCCGCAACGAGATCACGCCGGGCAACTTCATCTTCCGCACCCGTGAGTTCGAGCAGATGGAGATGGAGTTCTTCACCCAGCCCGGCGACGCCGCCGAGTGGCACCAGTACTGGATCGACGAGCGCACCCGGTGGTACGTCGACCTGGGCATCGACCCCGACAACCTGCGCCACTTCGAGCACGCCCCCGAGAAGCTCTCCCACTACTCCACCCGCACCGTCGACATCGAGTACCGGTTCGGCTTCGCCGGCTCGGAGTGGGGCGAGCTGGAGGGCATCGCCAACCGGACCGACTTCGACCTGTCCACCCACGCGGCGCACAGCGGCGTCGACCTGCGCTACTTCGACCAGGCCAGCGGCGAGCGCTACACGCCGTACGTCATCGAGCCGGCGGCCGGACTGTCCCGCAGCCTGATGACCTTCTTGGTCGACGGCTACACCGAGGAGGAGGCGCCCAACGCCAAGGGCGGCGTGGACAAGCGCGTCGTGCTCCGGCTGGACAGGCGGCTCGCCCCGATCAAGGTCGCGGTGCTGCCGCTCTCGCGCAACGAGGCGCTCTCGCCCAAGGCGAAGGCACTCGCCGCCGAGCTCCGGGCCAACTGGAACGTCGACTTCGACGACGCCCAGAGCATCGGCAAGCGCTACCGCCGCCAGGACGAGATCGGTACGCCGTACTGCGTGACGGTCGACTTCGACACCCTGGAGGACGACGCCGTGACCATCCGCGAGCGCGACACCATGGCCCAGGAGCGGATTCCGATCGCCGGGGTCTCGGCCTATTTCGCGGAGCGCCTGCTCGGCTGCTGAGGCGAGCCCAGGCAGGATAGACCCATGCGTCCCGTGCGCGCCCTCGGCGGCGCCGTCCTCGTAGCCTCACTGCTCGGCTCCGCGCTCACCGGCTGTGGATCCGGCTCCTCGGACTCGTCCGGATCGTCGAGCTCCGGTTCGGGGAGCTCCTCGGTCTCGGCCGACCAGGCCGGCAGCGCCGCGACCGGCATCCCGACCACCACGGCACCGGGCTCCGCGCTGAAGCTCGGCCAGGTCGCCACCCTGGACTGGTCGCCGAGCCAGAAGCTGACCGGTCGGATCAAGATCAAGGTCACCAAGCTGGAACGCACCAGCTACGCCAAGACCTTCACCGGCTGGAACATCCCGAAGAGCTTCCGCAAGCGGTCGCCGTACTTCATCAGGGCGCGGGTGGCGAACGTCGGCAAGACCGATCTCGGCGGTCAGCAGACCCCGCTGTACGGGCTCTCGAACGCCGATGAGCTGGTCGCGGCGGCGTCCTTCGGCAGCACGTTCAAGGCCTGCACCCCCTCGAGCCTGCCGAAGAACTTCGGTCGTGGGAAGTCGGTCTCGGTGTGCCTGGTGGTGCTGGTGCCGAACAAGGGCAGGCTGGTCGGGGTCAGCTATCGGCCGACCGAGGACGTGGAGCCGATCACCTGGAAGGGCAAGGTCACCACCTACACCGAGCCCAAGGCGAAGAAGTCGAAGAAGCACAGCTCGAAGAAGCACTGACTCCTCAGGATTCCCGCTCCGCGGTCGCGGCGCGGGAGAATCGGGGCATGTCGCTGCCGACCTCGCTCACCCTGGGCGACCTCACCGTGGACGCGCCGGTGGTCCTCGCCCCGATGGCGGGGATCACCAACGCCGCCTATCGGCGACTGTGCGCCGAGTCCGGGGCCGGACTCTACGTCTGCGAGATGATCACCAGCCGCGGACTGGTCGAGCGCGACGAGCACACCCGCGACATGCTCGTCTTCGACGACGTCGAGACGGTCCGTTCGGTCCAGCTCTACGGCACCGATCCGGCCTACGTGGGCAAGGCCACCGAGATCCTCTGCGCCGAGTACGGCGTCGCCCACATCGACCTCAACTTCGGCTGCCCGGTGCCGAAGGTGACCCGCAAGGGCGGAGGCGGCGTGCTCCCGTGGAAGCGCGGGCTGCTCGCCGAGATCCTGGAGCACGCGGTCGGCGCGGCCGCGCCGTACGGCGTCCCGGTCACCATGAAGACCCGCACGGGCATCGACGCGGACCATCTCACCTATCTCGACGCCGGCCGGATCGCCCAGGAGACGGGAGTCGCCGCCATCGCACTGCACGGCCGGACCGTCGCCCAGGCCTACTCCGGCGAGGCCGACTGGGACGCGATCGGCGAGCTCGTTGCGGCGGTCGACATCCCGGTGCTGGGCAACGGGGACATCTGGGAGGCCGCGGACGCGGTCCGGATGGTCGAGCAGACCGGCGCGGCCGGGGTCGTGGTCGGTCGCGGCTGCCTGGGTCGGCCGTGGCTGTTCCGCGACCTGGCCGCCGCGTTCGCCCCCGGCGGGACAGACACCGGCTCGACGGACACCGGCTCGACAGACACCGGCCGGGCGACCGCGCTGCCCACCCTCGGTGAGGTCGCGGCGATGATGCGCCGGCACGCCGAGCTGCTCTGCGAGCACATGGGCGAGGAGCGCGGCTGCAAGGAGATCCGCAAGCACATCAGCTGGTACCTCAAGGGGTTCCGGGCGGGGGGCGAGCTGCGCCGTTCGCTGGCGCTGGTCGACTCCCTGGCCGCGCTCGACGCGCTGCTCGGCCGGCTCGATCCGGCCGAGCCGTTCCCGGTCTCGGAGCTCGGTGCGCCGCGGGGACGCCAGGGCTCGCCACGGGACAGGGTGGTGGTCCCCGAGGGCTGGCTGGCCGACTGCGACGGCCGCGGCAGCGGCTTCGCCGAGGACGCCGGGGAGACCTCCGGCGGCTGATCGCCGCGCGCCCCCAGAGCCGCCGAGTCGGTCGTCAGAACCAACGAATCGGCCCTTAGAACAGCCGAATCAGTCGTGGGCGCGGTCGAGTCGGCCCGGCTCGGGTGCGGCCGGCCCGGAGGGCAAAGATTCCCGCCTGGGTGTGGGGATTCTCGGCGCCTGATTGGTCGCGGGCTCGGTCGGTGTGTTCTACTCGATCGACGTGCCCGGGTGAGGCCGCCTTCCCCGTCCGGTATCCGCCTGGGCCTGACCGTGTCGTCGAAGCAAAGGATCAGCGCTGTGGCAGGCAGCCACAAGCGGGACACCAATGCCCGCCGTAGACCGAAGGCCGTGACCGTCGCCGGGTCGGTCGCCCTCCTCGCCACCGGTGTCACGGTGACCGCCGGGATGGGACTCACCGGCGGCTCCGGCGGTGCGGTGGTCGCGCTCGACGTCAGCCCGTCGAGCACGTCGGCGGCCACGAGCAGCGATCCCGCCTCGGGTACGTCGACGACGCGCAGCCACCGGGTGACCCGCGACGAGAGCCGGCGGTCGGTATCGGCCGCCAAGTCCCTCGTGGACGCGGGCCAGGCGACGGCCGGTCGCGAGTCCTACACCGCGATGTGGGCCACCGACGCACTCAACCTGTGGACCGCGCCCGGCGACGACGCCACCCAGGACGGTGAGCTCGATGCTGGGAAGAGGGTGCTCGCCACCGGCAACAGCGCGCAGGGTCGCCAGGAGGTGGTCGTCGACGGCGTCACCCGCTGGGTCACCACCGGCTACCTGACCAAGGAGAAGCCAACCGGCGTCACCGCAGGGCTCTCGATGACCCCCTGTCCGGACGGCTCGGTGGAGAACGGCCTCACCTCCGGCGCGGTCCGGGTCTACCGGGCGGTGTGCAACGCCTTCCCCCAGATCACCAGTTACGGCGGGTGGGACGCCCATGGCGAGCACGCGTCGGGCAAGGCGATCGACATCATGACCAGCGACGTACAGCTCGGCACCCAGATCGCGGAGTTCCTGCAGTCGCACGCCAGCGAGCTCGACCTCTACGACATCATCTGGCGTCAACACATCTGGACCCCGGTGCGGGCCTCGGAGGGCTGGCGGTCGATGCCGGATCGTGGGTCGGCGACGGCGAACCACTACGACCACGTCCACGTCTCGGTGAACTAGCCCGTCGGCCGCTCGGGCAGCCACGACTCGCGGTCAGGAGTTCGTGACCACGTCGATCTCGGCACGCAGCCCCGGCACCGTGGCGAAGCCCGGGTCTGACCGGTGCCGCCTCGAGGATCTCGGCGAGGAAGGGCCGGACGGACAGGCCCGACGGTACGCACGAGGCTTGGGCTGGTCACGGTGGAGCGTCCCTTCCACCCGTGACCGCGCCGCCGGTCGGCCCGTCTGTGATTCGCTGGGGCGGTGGCCCGACTCCGACATCCCGCCGTGGTGACGCTGTTCCTCGCGCCGGCGCTGGGGGAGTGGCTCTCGGGAGCGAGCCCGCCGTTGAACATGGTCTGGCCACCGGCGTTCGTGCTGGTGGTCTCGCTCTACGGCTGCGGCGTGTTGCTGTGCCGCGAGATCGCCTGGCGGGCCGGACTCGGCCTGCGTGGGCTGTGCCTCCTGGGCGCGGCGTACGCCGTGGTGGAGGAGGCGCTGGTCGACAGGTTCTGGTTCGACGTCCGCCTGGCCGGCGACGGCGGCATCGGGCACTACAGCGAGGTCTGGCACACCAGCGTCCTGCTCGCGGTGAACCTGACCGTCTTCCACATCGTGGTCAGCGTGGTCTCCACCATCGTGCTGACCGAGCTGATGTTCCCCGGTTTCCGCGACCGACCCTGGCTGGAGGGTCGGGCATGGGGCATCGTGGCCGGCAGCTTCGTGCTGCTGCCCAGCATCGCCTACGGCCACTACAGCCTGGACTACCTGCCACAGCGGGTCGTCGCGGCGCTCCTGGTGGTGGCCCTGGCGCTGGTCGCGATCAGGCTGCACGGACATCCCTCGCTCTGGGCGTCGGCGGCGGTGCCCGGCCCGGCCCGCCGCGGGGTAGCGGCGGTGTCCTTCCTCGCCGCCGCGGCGAATCTGCTGCTGATGGGGCTCTCCGACACCGGCACGCCGTGGCCGATCGCCGTGGTCGCCGTACTCGCTCCGGTCCTGCTCGCCCACCTGCTGCTGCGTCGCCGGGTCAGCGGGCCCGTCTTCGGCCGCGACGGGTTCCGGGTGGTCGCCGGCGTGCTCGGGTTCTATTGCCTGTTCGCGTTCGGAGTCGGCCTCGCCGGTCGGTTCGACCTGTGCCTGGGCGCGGTCGCGGTGGGGGTGCTGCTGTGGCGCATCCGCCGGCGTCAGCGAGAGTGGGCGTGCCCTAGGGTCGTCCTCGATGGATGAGCTGTACGACGACCGTGACCGTGAGCGCCTGGTTACCGAGCCGCCCAAGCGGGTGCTCGCACCCGAACGCACCCCGTTCGAGCGCGACCGCGCGCGCCTCGTCCATGCCGCCTCGTCGCGGCGACTGGCGGCCAAGACCCAGGTGGTCGGGCCGCAGTCCGACGACTTCGTGCGCAACCGGCTGACCCACAGCCTCGAGGTCGCCCAGGTCGCACGCGATCTCTCTCGCGCACTGGCGAGCGGCATCGGCGGCGCCGGCGGCCCGCAGCCCGACATCGCCGAGACCGCGGCGCTGGCCCACGATCTCGGCCACCCGCCCTTCGGACACAACGGCGAGACGGTGCTCCATGAGTTGGCCGAGTCCTGCGGCGGCTTCGAGGGCAACGCCCAGACCCTGCGGCTGCTCACCCGGCTGGAGGCGAAGACCTTCGACGCGGAGGGCCGCTCGGTCGGGCTGAACCTCACCCGGGCGACCCTCGACGCGTGCACCAAGTATCCCTGGCGGCGCGGACGGCGTCCCGGCCCGAAGTTCGGGGTCTACGACGACGACCTGGGCGTCTTCGAGTGGCTGCGTCCGCCCGGGGTCGGCGAGCGACGGTGCCTGGAGGCCCAGATCATGGACCTCGCCGACGACGTCGCCTACTCGGTGCACGACGTCGAGGACGGCATCGTCGCCGGTCGGATCGACCTCACCCGCCTCGACCTCGACGCGGTCACCGCCACCACCCGTGCCTGGTATGTGCCCGGCCTCGAGCGGGACACCGTCGTCGATGTCGTCGCCGGGCTGCGGGCGGGTGACTGCTGGCCGACGGCGCCGTACGACGCCAGCCGGCGCAGCCTGGCCGCGCTGAAGAACCTGACCTCCGATCTGATCGGGCGCTTCTGCGGGGCCGTCCAGGAGTCGACCCATGCGGCGACGCCGGGGCCGTTCGTCCGCTATCGCGCCGACCTGGTGGTGCCCGATCGGACCAGGCTCGAGATCGCGGTGCTGAAGGGGATCGCCGCGCACTACGTGATGCAGTCCGAGGAGCGGAAGGCGGTCATGGAACGGCAGCGGGAGCTGCTCGCCGAACTGGTCGCCGTGCTCCTCGACTCGGCGCCGGGCACCCTCGACCGGCCCTACGCCGACGACTGGCGCGCCGCCTCCGATGACGCCGGCCGGCTGCGGGTGGTGATCGACCAGGTGGCGTCCCTCACGGACGTGACCGCCGAGGCGTGGCACACGCGATGGTGCGCCGGCTCGTCTCGCTAGGGTCGGCCGGGTGAGCGAATCCCCTGTGAGCGAACCCGCTGTCTGCGAACCCGCCGTCCACCGACCCCCTGGTCACGAACCCCTGGTCTGGCTGCCGTTCGACACGAGCGAGATCGCCGATCCGGAGACCGGCCTGCCGCCCGGTGGGCTGCGCTACGAGGTGGTCGACCCGACCCTCTCGGTGCCCGACTCGGTCACCGAGGTCGAGTTCTACGTCACGCCGTACCAGATGCACTCGGACGTCGCCGAGGTCCTCTCCCGGATGAGCAGCCTGACGGTGGTCCAGACGCTCTCCGCCGGAGTCGACAACCTGCGCGGCCGGATCCCCGACGGGGTCACGCTGTGCAATGGACGCGGCATCCACGACACCTCGACCGCGGAGCTGGCGCTGACCCTCACCCTGGCGAGCCTGCGGGGGCTGCCGAGGTTCGTCCGGCAGCAGGACGCGCACGAGTGGCACGGCGGGTTCGAGCGGTCGCTGGCGGACAGGCGGGTGCTGATCCTCGGGTACGGCGCGATCGGAACGGCGATCGAGGCCCGGCTGCGTCCGTTCGAGTGCGAGGTCGTCCGGGTCGCGCGCACCGCACGGGACGGCGATGCCGGCCGCATCCACGGCTTCGACGAGCTCGGTGACCTGCTGCCGACGGTGGACGTGGTGATCCTCATCGTGCCGCTCACCGCGCAGACCGAGGGCATGGTCGATGCGGGGTTCCTCGCCTCGATGAAGGACGGCGCCGTGCTGGTCAACGTCGCCCGTGGCGCGGTGGTGGTCACCGAGGACCTGATCGCCGCGCTGCGGAGTGGTCGGATCTCCGCGGCGCTCGACGTCGCCGACGTCGAGCCGCTGCCGGCCGACCATCCGCTGTGGCAGGCACCCCACCTGCTGATCACCCCGCACGTCGGCGGCGCCTCCAGTGCGATGCGGCCGCGTGCGCACCGGTTGGTGCGCCAGCAGCTGGTGCGCTACGCCGCGGGAGAGCCGCTGGCCAACGTGATGACCGGGGAGTACTGACCCCGCGCATCCGTCCCGCGCGTCCCCGACCTTCCGCGCGCGTCTCCCGGGGTTGTCGCGGTGCACGCCGCACCCACGGTCAGGGGTGCGGGGCGGCCGGCGGCGTCGGGACCGGGCCGTAGGATCACCGCGTGGCAGGTCGGATCCGGGAGCAGAGCATCACCGAGGTGCGCGAGAAGGCGCGCATCGACGATGTCGTCTCCGGCTATGTGACCCTGCGCCGGGCCGGCCCGGGCTCGCTGAAGGGGCTGTGCCCGTTCCACGACGAGAAGTCGCCCTCGTTCAACGTCAACCCGACGAGGAACTTCTATCACTGCTTCGGTTGTGGCGAAGGCGGCGACGTCATCGACTTCGTGATGAAGATCGACGCGCTCAGCTTCACCGAGGCGGTCGAGCGGCTCGCCGAGAAGTACGGCGTTCGGCTGGAGCGCGAGGACGGGGACGGTGCCCCCGAGCGGCGTGGCCCCGGGCGCGGCAAGCTGGTGGCCGCGCATGCCGCGGCCGCGGAGTTCTACGCCGAGCAGCTCGCCGGGCCGGATGCGCTGGTCGCGCGTCAGCTGCTGGCCGAGCGGAACTTCGACCGTGCCGCGGCGGAGCAGTTCGGCGTCGGGTTCTCGCCGCGCGGCGGCGAGGTGCTCTACCGACACCTGCGGGGCCGCGGCTTCACCGACGAGGAGCTCATCACCGGCGGGCTGGTCGCGGCCAGCCAGAGTCGCGGACGGTCGCCGTACGACCGGTTCCGCGGCCGGCTGATGTGGCCGATCCGCGATCCCGGCGGCGACGTGATCGGGTTCGGTGCTCGCCGGCTCTTCGACGACGACCGGATCGCGGCCAAGTACCTCAACACCAGCGAGACGCCCCTCTACAAGAAGTCGCACGTCCTCTACGGGATCGATCTGGCCCGCAAGGAGATGGCCAGGACCTCGCAGGCCGTCATCGTGGAGGGCTACACCGATGTGATGGCGTGTCATCTCGCGGGGGTCTCGACCGCGGTGGCCACCTGCGGGACCGCGTTCGGGGATGAGCATGCCAAGGTGCTGCGTCGCTTCCTGGCCGACCGCGACGAGCTGCACGGCGAGGTGGTGTTCACCTTCGACGGTGACGCCGCTGGTCAAGCGGCCGCGCTGAAGGCGTTCAGGGGGGATCAGAACTTCGTCTCGCAGACCTATGTCGCGGTGGAGCCGGGTGGGCTGGACCCGTGCGATCTGCGGCTGAAGAGGGGTGATGAGGCGGTCCGCGAGCTGGTCGCCGGCCGACAGCCGCTGTACCGGTTCGTGCTCGGCAACATCGTCGGCAAGTACGACCTCGACCGCGCCGACGGGCGGGTCGACGCGCTGCGGGAGGGGGCCCAGCTGGTCTCCAGCATCCGCGACTCCTCCAAGGTGGACGCGTTCGCACGGGAGCTGGCCGCGATGGTCGGCGCCGACCCGGACGAGGCCCGGGCAGAGGTACGGCGCGCCGGTCGGCGTACGCGCGCCGGCGGGCGGGCGGAGCC
>NZ_JASGET010000140.1:0-11249 GCF_047606145.1 Nocardioides sp.
CGCGGCCGAGGCCGCCAGGGCGGGATCGCCCGGCCCGGCCGCGCGGACCGTCTCGAGGTCGGCGGCGAGGGCGTCGTACCGCGCCCGGACCTGGGCGAGCCCGGGCGGGACCTGCTGGGTGCGGTAGAGGCCGGAGGTCATGCGCTCTCCGCCAGCGTCACGAGCGCCGAGGTGCGGGGGAAGCCGGCGGCTGGGAGTCGATCGCCGTCGGTCCAGTGCCACTCCTCCCAGAAGGTCGCCGTGGGCCATGGGCGACCTCGCCGGGCGGTGTCGGGGTGGGCGTAGCGGATCGAGAGCCGGACGAAGTCGGCGGTGCAGGGACCGCCGGCGGCGTGCAGGGTGCGGGAGTCCAACAGCACGGCGTCGCCGACGCCGCCGGCCGGGTCGACGACCCGATAGGTCACCGGGTCGGCGTCGACGTCGGGCACCGGGTCGAGGCTGATGTTCTCCTCGGAGAGGGTCCTCTCCTGGGCGGAGAACTCGATGGGCGCGTAGACCTCACGCTCGTGCGAGCCCACCACACCGCGCAGTCCGAGGCCCGGGGGGACCGGGGTCAGGGGGATCCAGACGGTCAGGAAGGGCCGGTCCAGCGGGTGGTAGGGCTCGTCCTGGTGCCACGGGCTCTCTGTCGCGGAGCCCTCCTGGGACCAGAACCACTGGTCCTCGAGGACGACCGGATCGTCGGTGCCGAGGTAGGCACCCGCGACCTCGACGAGGGCCGGATCGGTCACCAGGCTGCGGATCTCGGGGATGTCGCGCCAGCGGAACAGGTCACTCTCCAGGCGGGGCGCACCCACGGGGGACAGGCAGCGATAGTGGCCGCTGGGCGCCAGACGGGACCGGCCGACGGCCTCGAGCAGGGTGGCGCACCGCTCCGGTGAGACGAGCCCCGGATAGGCGGCGATGCCGTCGGTGCACAGCGTGTCGACGATCTGGGTCTGCCGGTCATCCCACATGTGTCGGAGGCCTCTCTGTCGGAACGATGTTGATAAGGTCAACATTGCCGGGAGAGATGGCCACTCCGGTTCCGCGGGTGTAACGCTTCGATTACGAGCCTCGGCCCGGCTCAGCTCGGGCGGTTCTCCTGCACGAAGAGCAGCCGGGCGGTCTCGGCGCCGTAGCCGCGCACACCACGCCAGCGATGCGCGACGCCGCCCGGGTAGTAGAGGGTGTCGCCGGCACCGAGCTCGAAGACACCCTTGTCCTCGATCTCGACGATGATCGCGCCGGCGATCACGTGGATGAACTCCTCGCCGGCGTGGGTGTACCAGTCGCCCCACTCCACCGGCGCGCCCACGAAGAGCATCGGATAGAGGGCGTGGTTGCCGGCGACCAGGGTCCGCGCGGTGCCGCCGGGGTTGGCGACCGGGGCGCCGCCGCCGGAGCGGACCAGACTGACCTCGGCCGGAGGCTGACGTCCCTCGGCCTCGGCCATCAGCGCGGGCTGAGTGGTGTGCAGCGCCTGCGCGATGCGGTGGAGTGAGGCCATGCTGGGACTGGCGAGCCCTCGCTCGAGCTGGCTCAGGAACGGGTGGGACAGGTCGGCGGCCGCCGCCAGCTCGACCAGGGTGAGGCCGCGTGCCTTGCGCCGACGGCGAATGGTGGCGCCGAGACTCGTGCCGTCATGCGCCGTCCGGTCGGCGGCACCGGACGGCGGGTGGGGTCTGGTGGGCTCACTGGGCACGGGCAGAGGCTAACGCGTCGAGGGCCGCGCTCGTCGTGAGCACCAGGGCCGTGTCGGGCGCGACGGTGCCGTCCCAGGAGCCGGGTTCGCCGGAGGTGGACACGACGACCTCCCAGTCGCCCGGTACGCCGACGCCGGCGGGCTCGGCCAGGTCCATGCCCAGCACCACGAGCCAGCGCTCGCCGTCGGCCACCCGCTCCCATGCCACGGTGCCCGGTGCGCTCTCCCGCAGGACCATCTCGCCCCGACGCAGCGCCGGAGTACGGCGACGCAGCCGGATCAGCTCGCGGTAGAGGCTGAGCATCGAGCCGGGATCCTGGTGCTGGGTGCGCCGGTTGAGTCGGCCTGCCTCCGGCGCCATCACCTGCCAGGGTCGATCGACCCACCCGTGGCCCGGATCGGGCAGCCACGGCAACACCGCCCGGCAGCCGTCGCGCCCGGCCGCGTCCTCGACCGACTCCGCCGGCACCTGCGCGTCGGAGAGACCCAGCTCCTCGCCGGCGTACAGGACCGGGGTGCCGTGCAGCGTCAGCGTCGCGACCGCGACCACGCGCGCCCGTGCGGCGGACCCGTAGCGGGTGACCTGGCGGGGGTTGTCGTGGTTGCCGAAGGTCCAGGTCGGCCAACCGCCCGCCGCGGCGGTGTGTCGCTGGACCGCGGCGATGGCGGTCCGCCAGGCTCGCGCCGACCACGGCTGGAACATCGGGACGAAGTCGAACCCGAGATGTAGCCGTCCGGGGCCGAGGTAGCGGGCGGACGTGGCGGTCTCCATCAGGGAGACCTCGCCCAGCAGCAGCCGGTCCTCGCCGTACTCGGCGAGCACCGCGCGGAGTCCGGTCAGGACCGGGAACACGCCCTCGTGGTGATTGACCATCACGTGCGGCTCGCCCGCCAGGTCGGCCGGGGTGTCGGCGAGGTCGGGATCCTTGGCGAGCATGTGGACCACGTCGACCCGGAAGCCGTCCACCCCGCGGGCGAGCCAGAAGCGCAGCGTCTGATGCATCCGGGCCACCACCACGGGATTGCCCCAGTCGAGCTCGGGCTGGCGCGGTGTGAAGCAGCTGAGGAACCACTGCCCGCTCGGCTGGTGCCAGGTCCACGCCGGTCCGTCCCAGGCCGCCCGCCAGTGATTCGCGGGCGCGTCGCGCCAGACGTAGAGGTCGCGATCGGGCGAGTCCCGGCTCGCAGCCGAGGCGAGGAACCACGGGTGCCGGTCGGAGGTGTGGTTGGGCACCCAGTCCAGGATGACGCGCATGCCCCGCCGATGTGCCTCGGCGATCAGCGCGTCCAGCGCGTCCAGGCCGCCGTACTCGTCGGCGACGTCGCAGTAGTCGGCCACGTCGTAGCCGCCGTCGGCGCGAGGCGAGGGATGGATCGGGCACAGCCACAGCGCGTCCACGCCCAGATTGGCGAGGTCGTCGAGGTGCGCCCCGCACGCCGCCCAGATCCCCGATGCCGTCGCCGTCGCTGTCGGCGAAGGAGCGCACGTACACCTCATAGAGGACCGCCTCGCGCCACCAGGGACGGGCCGGGCCGCTCACGCGGTGACCACCAGCGCACACGCCGGGCCGTAGAGCACCCGGTCTGCGGCCCGGACGGCGAGCAGTGCCCACCAGCGACCCGGGGTGGCGTCGATCGGCGCCACCACGCCGACCCGCAGTCGGGCGGTCTCGCCGGGCGCGAGTACGCCGTGCTCGACCGCGACGGGCACCAACGACCACGCTCCGAACGGGGAGACGGCACCGACCTCGAACGGGATCGGCACCGTGCCGCCCCACCGGAGGCCGGCGGTGAGCGCACCGGTCTCACCCGGCGCCAGCATGAGCGCGCCGTCGTGCGGCTCCGTCAGGGCGAGCAGGTCGGCGGTGCGATGCCCACCCAGGTGGACCAGGTCCCAGGACGGCGCGAATGCCTCGTCGGGGTCCACCGGCCGGCCGGTGGCCACCAGGCTGGCCGGTTCGAGGAGGTCGACGCCTGCCAGGGAGAGCGGCACCCGGACGAAGCCACCCGCCGGGACCCGGAGCCGGTCGGGGGAGCCGGGCAGCCGCCCTCCCGGACCATCCACCCGTACGTCGACCTCGACCGGTCGCCGCAGGTCGCTGGAGACGACCAGGTCGACCTCCGGACCGCGTCGTACCAGATGGGTGGTCACCGGGAGCCCCCCGGCCGGGGGAGCGCCGGTGCTCTGCGTCCACCAGCGGCTGAAGTGCGGCCGGGGGAACGGCGCGACCGCAGGTCGTGGATCCGGTGGCGGAGCCGGCCGGCGGGCGGGGCGCAGCAGGGTCGTCGCCGCGCCGGCGGGTCCGACCCGCTGGCGCCACCCGCCGGGACCGCGGTCGAGCGGTCCTGACGGCTCGTCGAGAAAGGTCGCGTTCCAGGCCGCGCCGGTCGGCTCGGCCAGGTCGACGGAGAAGGAGCGGGCCGCCGGCTCGGGGGTGGACACCCTGACCACGACGTCTCCGTCGTCGCGTCGACGGACCGCCTCGACCGCGAGGTCCGCCGGCTCCAGCCGAGCGAGTCGCTGGTGTCGCGGACGGGTCGGCGCGACGAGCTGGGCCCGCAGCGGCCGGTTCGCGTGACGGGCCTGCCGATCAAGGCCGGCCCGGCGCCAGTCACCGGGACCGGCGACCACCTGATAGGAGACCTCGTGCGTCCAGCGCTGGACGCTGAAGGGACCGCCGTCGGGCAGCGTCCGGCGAGGCGGGTCCAACCACTGTCCGGATGGCCAGGCCGTGCAACTGCGGCGCAGGTTCAGCTGGATGGCTCCGGAGGCGTCGACCACGCCGCTGCGCACCTGCGGCGCGGCGAGGGCGAGGCTATAGGGCTCCAGGTCGGCCGTCCCGGTGAGCCCGCCGCCCAGGTCGTCGACCGGTGCCGCGGCGGCGACCGGTTCGCCGGCGTCCAGCGCAGCCAGCAGCTGCGTGACGCGACGGTCGAGCCCATCGACCCCGTCGGCGGCGAGCACCAGCAGTGGCAGGTCGGCCACGCCGAGCGCGGCGCCGGGCCGCCAGACCTGGGCCAGCGGACGGCTCGGCGGCAACCAGGTCAGCCCGTCCGCCGGGACGGCCAGCCCGCACTCGGCCGTGCGCGCCGCGACGACCGTGTGGGGCTCCGGCCCGGTCAGCGCCATCCGCAGGTCGACCAGGTTGCTGTCCAGCGCCAGGTCGCCGCACCGGTGGTCGGCGTCGACGGTGATCGTCGCGGTCACACCGTGGCGGAGGAGCCCGGCGGCGAGCCGGTCGGCCACGACATGCGTCGCCGGGGAGCGCTCCGGCACGACGATCTCCACCGCGCTGAAGGCCCGGGTCGCTCGCCGGCGATCGGATCGGACGGCGACTCGCGCCGTCGAGCTCGATCCCAGCCAGCCGTGGACGGTGCTGTCGAGGGTCCAGGGATGGATGGCCGCGTCGGTGTCGACGAATCCGTGGCCCCGGCCGAGCACCGTCTCTCCGATGCCCAGCACCGGCCGCGACCCGGACACCGGCAGCGGCCAGCGGACCCGCAGCAGCACGTCCTCGGCCGGCTGACCGTCGAGCAGGTGTGTCACCCGGGGGCCGGTGCCGTCCGCCGCGAGCAGGTAGGTCGTGCGGTGCCGCATCTGCTCGCCGGCGGTCTCGGGAAGGGTCCCCACCACGACCAGTCGCTCCCCGAGGTCGCACACCTGGCGGCGTACGACGTCGGCGGGGAGGTCGGCGGAGGACCACCTGCGCCCGGTGGGCAGCAGGTGCCAGGGGCCCTCGCCGAAGCCCGGGTGGGTCGGATGCTCCTCGTCGAGCACGAGGTCGCCGGCGACCTCACCGACGGCGACCAGCTCTCGGTCCGCGGCGAGGTCGACCAGCGACTCCACGGTGCCGCCGCGTGCCGGGTCGACGCGGAGGGTGAACCGATCGTTGCCGATCTCACGTCCGGGCCTCTCCCGCCAGGTGGGGAGGTCGGGCGCCGCCACCACTCGCAGCACCGTGTAGCCGAGGCCAGGCACCGCGGGCACCGCGATCGTCACGGTCGCGGCGGTGGGGCCGTCTGTGCCCATCCGTGCATGCTCGACCACGCAGGGCAGCTCGACGCCGTCCGGGTCCAGGCAGCGCAGGCCGCGCCACTCGGGCGGTGGCTCGACCGAGACGGTCACCAGGCCGCCGCGATCGGCCGCGTCGGCGTTGGCGACCACGACATGGAGGTCGCCGGTGGGGGCCGCGGGACCGGCTGACCGGTCGGCGGCGAGGTCGACCAGGGCGCCGCTCAGCGCGGCGGCGGCCCGGTCGTGAGCCTCTCGCCACGCGGCGACGAGGTCGAGGTAGACCTGGTCCGAGCAGGTGCCGGTGACAGCGTCGTGGTGGGCCAGCCAGACCAGCAGCCGCCAGGCGCGGTCGACATCCGCGCGGTGCCGGGCCGCGGTCGCCGTTCCGGCCAGCGCGCACCAGGTCTCGGCATCGCAGGCCAGCCGCTCGACGTAGGACTGCGCGGCCTTGGCGTCGGCATAGGTGACGTCCTTGCCGGTGTAGATCGGATTGAGGTCGCGGGTCAGGGTCCGCAGCGGCGTGGCGCCCGACGTGGCGCTGACCTGCGCGGCCTGCTCGGCGATCTGACCGAACGCACGGGCCGGTGTGGAACAGACCAGCCGCGGCCAGACGTACGACGCGTCCCAGTGCCGGGGCAGCTCGCTCACCCAGCGCACCGGTGGCGCGAGATCGGTGCCGACCGGCACGATCACGGTGCGGGTGGCGGCATGCGGGCGCAGCAGCCGCAGCCAGGACAGCACCAGGTCCCCGGCCTCCTCGACGGTGTCGGCCTCGTCGAGCCGATGTCCGGCGGTGTAGTGGCCCGGCAGGCTGTGCAGCAACAGTCGGTGGCCGCCCGGTGCCGTCCACCAGGTCTCGCTGCGGTGCTGGCGTGGTGCGGCGCGCATCTCGTCGAACGGGCCGTCTCGCAGCAGCCCCCATTGATGGAACGGTCCGCGCGCCAGCATCACGGTGCTCATCGAGGCCTCGGCGGCCAGCGCCGGGTACTGCGGGTGGTGCCCGAAGACGTCGAGGTTCCAGGCGGTCCTCACCGCAGCGCCGAGCACGGCACGCTGGTAGGCCAGCCCGTAGCCGAAGCTCCGGCGCAGCGTCTCGAGGGCCGGCAGCCCGCTGTCGGGCTCGTTCCAGGTGCCGCCCACCACCTCGACCCGCCCCTCGCCGATGAGCCGGTCGAGGAGCGCGCGTTGTTCGGGACGGCGGTCCCGGAACGGCTTGAGATAGTCGACCTCGGCGACCACGAAGCAGTAGTCGGGGTCGACCTCCGCCTGGCGGAGGTGGTCGGCGAGGACCTCCATCGCCGACTTCTGGAAGGTCAGCTGCGGCGCCCCCGACCACTGCCGCTCCGCCCACTCGCTGACCGAGGCCGCCTGCGTGTTCCACCACACCGGGTCGAAGTGGAAGTGGGGCACCAGGTGGACGGTCCAGCCCGGCTCGGCCACCTCGATCCGCACGGCTCGCCGGATCGGCACCGCGTCGCCGATCCGCAGCTCGACCCGGGCGTCCACGGTCTCGCCGGGCTCGCCGGCGGTGCGCACGGGCACCTCGACGATGACGCGGCCGATGCCGGGCGGCACGTCCGCCGTACCCTCGGCGCCACCGACGATCACCACCGAGACCGCGTGGGACGACGGCTCACGCCGTAGGAGCGTCACGCGGACGACCTGTCGCGGATGGTCCGCAGGACCGGCGAACAGCTCCGTGGGCTCGACCGCGACCAGGTCGACGGCGCTCACCACGTGGACTGCTCGGGGGCCACCACTCGGAGGATCCGTCGCTCGATCACTTCGACGAGCCAGTACGCCGCCACCGCGACCGCCGTCACGACCACGACCGTCGACCACAGCGCGTCGTAGCGGCTGGTGGCCGCGGTGACCGCGAGCAGGTTGCCGACTCCCGTGCCGGTCGCCAGCCACTCGGCGACGGTCGCCGCCAGCAGCGCGCTCGGCGCGGCGATCCGGGCCGAGGACAAGAAGGCCGGCATCATCGCCGGGATGCGCGCCAGCAGCAGGGTGCGCCATGGCGGTGCGGCGAAGGTCTCGAACAGGTCGGTGACCTGGCCGGGGGTCTGTCGCAGACCGTACATGCAGGCCACCAGGGTCGGGAAGAACGTCATCATGGCGACCACGACAGTGGTGCCGACCACGCCTCGGCCGAGCGCCTGTACCAGCAGCGGAGCGATCGAGATGATGGGCACGCAGCGCAGCGCGACCGCCACCGGGGTCATGGTGCGTCGTACCGACGGTGCCAGCTCGAACAGCGAGGCCATCCCGACGCCGAGCACGAGGCCGGCGAAGTAGCCGGGGACCGCCACCAGAGCGGTCGACCGAAGCGCGGTGGCGATCTCGCTCCGATTCGCAGCGGCCTCCGGATCGGTGACCAGCCAGGCCCAGACGTCGGCCGGGCGCTTGGCGAAGTAGGGGTTGAGGTCGAGCAGATGCAGCAGCGCCAGCCAGGTCAGGAGCACGAGGGCGAGCGTGACCACGCCCTCGGTGAGCCCGGTCAGCCAGCGCTGCCACGCGGCGCGTCGGCGCGCCGTCGGCGGGGTGGCCATCAGCACCGTCGGCTGGTCCGGCGTCAGCAGGCGGCCGCCCCAGCCCACCACGGCGTAGACCAGCACCGACACGGCCGCGCTGAGGGTCGCCAGCGCCCACAGTCCGTTGGTGTCGAGGCTGCGCAGCGCCAGGATCGAGAGCACCCCGACGCCCCGTTCGGCGCCGGTGAACTCGCCGACCAGCGCGCCGAGGAAGGCCGCCGGCACCGACACCTGCAGACCGGCCGAGAGGTAGGGGGCACAGGCCCGGAGGCGGACCACCAGCAGGGTGGTGATCCGACCCCGGCCGTAGCTGTGGACCAGGTCGGTCCAGGTCGAGGGCACGGCCCGCAGGCCGACCAGCAGAGGCACCAGCGTCATGTAGAAGACCGCCAGGGCCGACAGCGTGATCTGCGGGCCGTCGTTGAGCCCGAAGATGAGCCGGAGCAGCGGGCCGATCGCCACCAGCGGCAGACAGTAGGCCACCAGCGCCACCCGGAGCACCAGCCGCTCCGAGCGGGGGATGGCCGCGACCAGGACGGCCAGACCGATCGCGACCGCGTTGCCGTAGAGATAGCCCCACAGCGCCGTGCGTCCGGTGAAGCCGAGCGCCCGGAGGTAGAGCTCGTGCTTGTCGGCGATGTCGGCGACGATGCCGAGTGGGGAGCCCATCAGGTGCGTGCCGGCCAACACGACCGTCGCCACGAACTGCCACAGTGCGATCAGGACCGCCCAGCCGGTCACCGTGCGCAGCACCGGGTCCAGCCGACGCCGCCGCGCCGCCCGGACCGGTCCGGAGGTGGGCGGGCGTACGGCGGTCGTCTCGTCGGTCATACTCGTCTCCGTCGAGCTCATGCCGCCGCCTCCGTCGAGGAGAAGCAAGGGTAGGGATGCGGCGGCCTGAGGCCGATGGTCGCTCGCTGACGCTCGCTGACTGCCGCCGCCCCCGTCCAGGAGAAGCAAGGGTAGGGATGCGGCGGCCTGAGGCCGATGGTCGCTCGCTGACGCTCGCTGACTGCCGCCGCCCCCGTCCAGGAGAAGCAAGGGTAGGGATGCGACGGCCTGAGGCCGATGGTCGCTCGCTGACGCTGGCTCATGCGCGCTGCTCACTGCGCTGCAGGTCGGTGTCCACCCCGAGCAGCGTGCCGATCTCGTCGACCAGGCTGTGGAACCGGTCGCTGTGCAGGTGAGCCGCCCGGCGCGGCCGGGAGAGGTCGACGTCGACGGCGGCGACCACCCGGCCGGGACGAGGGGACATCACCACGACCCGGTCCGCGAGCAGCACCGCCTCGGGGATCGAATGGGTGACCAGCAGGCTGGTCACCCCGCGATCGGCCCAGGTCACGGGTAGCTCGAGGTTGAGGCGACGGCGAGTGAGCTCGTCGACCGCGCCGAACGGCTCGTCCAGGAGCATCAGCCGGGGCGAGGTCGCCAGGCATCGCGCGATCGCCGTACGCTGCCGCATGCCGCCGGAGAGCTGGGCGGGCCGAGCCTTCTCGAAGCCCTTGAGTCCCACCAGCTCCAGCAGCTCGTTCACTCGGGCGCGGTCCGGCTTCTGTCGGGCCAGCTGCCGGGCCAGAGCGACGTTCGAAGCGGCCGATCGCCAGGGCAGCAGCGAGGCGTCCTGGAAGGCGACCGAGATCTCGCCGCGTCGTCGCATCTCGCGCGGATCGTCGCCGTCGACGGTGAGCAGGCTGCCCGGATCGGCCTGCTCCAGGCCTGCGATGATCCGCAGCAGCGTGGACTTGCCGCAGCCGGACGGCCCGACCAGGGCGGTCAGCGTGCCGGACTCCAGTCGGAGGTTGATGTCGTCGAGCGCCTTGACGCTGCCCGACCGGCCGGCGAAGGTCTTGCTGACGCCGTTGCAGACGACGTCCGGCGCCGCGAGAGCAGATGGCATGGGGAGTCCTCGATTCGGAGATGGCTGCCCGACGACGGCCGCACAATTGTTGGTAACATCAACATAGCTACCGTGCGCTGCGCTGGTGTTACACGAGGATTCCGGCAGGTAAAACCGGGTGCGTCCCCGCTCCGGCGTCGACTTCTTCTACCCCGCCGCCTGGCCGCCGGCGAAGGGGAAGTCGATGCCCGGTCGGTAGACCGGGGGTTGCTGGTAGGCGTTGACGCCGGGATCTCCGCGCAGGTGGAACGCGCTGGCGAAGGGCTGCTGGTCGCCGGTGATGCGGGTGCTCGTCGGGATGTAGCGGATGGTCAGCCCACAGCGCCGTCGCGGGGAGAGGTTCGCGCGGCTGCTGTGGACGATGTGCGGATGGTGCACCTCGACGTCGCCCGGCGCCAGCACCAGGTCGACGGCCTGGCTCTCGTCGACCTCGGCCGCGATCTCCGAACCGAGCACGTTGTCGACGTCGGCGCGGGCGCGCAGTCGCTCGACCGGGTGACGGTGGCTGCCGGGGATGACCCGCACGCAGCCGTTCTCGGTGTCGGAGGAGTCGATGGCCAGCCAGAGCGTCACGACCTCCATCGGCTCCAGGTTCCAGTACGCGGCGTCCTGGTGCCAGAGCACGGGCATCCCGCGCAATGGCGGCTTGCTGATGTAGTGCGAGGCGTAGAGGGCGACGTCCGGTCCGATGAAGCGCGCCGCGATGTCGACGAGCCTGTCGTCGGAGACCAGTCGCACCCAGAACGGGTCCGAGGCCACCAGCGTGTGGCCGAGCTCCTCGCCGGACAGGTCGGGATGGCGCCGCCGCAGCCACTCGACGTGGTCGCTCGCCATGGCCACCAGGGCCGGGTCGATGACGGAGCGGAAGATGACGTATCCGTCTCGCGCATAGTCGTCGAGGGGGATCGATGCGGTCGTGCTCGTCACGGCGGTCTCCTGGTCTCAGGGGCTCGGGAGCGGGGTCACTCCCTACGGTCGTCGGCTGCGAGGCCGGTGCTCCGGGGTCGTCGTGGTCTCGGTGTGCTTGGGCCGAGACCACGACGACGTGGCAGCGGTGGCGCCATCCCGATCCCCTGAGACCAGGAGACCGCCGTGACGAGCACGACCGCATCGATCCCC
>NZ_JASGET010000141.1:0-14767 GCF_047606145.1 Nocardioides sp.
GCCGACGTACCGACGTGGTCGGGATCTTCCCCGACCGCGGCTCGATCATCCGCCTGGTCGGCGCGGTCTTGGCTGAGCAGAACGACGAATGGGCCGACGGCCGCCGCTACCTCGGACTCGACGTCCTGGCCAAGAGCCGACTCACCCTCATCACCACCAACCAGCCCGAGGAGAACACCACCACCGCTGGCGCGATCAGCGCCTAGCCCACCATCAACGACGAATCACTGTCGTACACCACGACGAAGGACTTGACCTCCAGGTGTGAGCCGCCGCCAGTTCAGTCGATTGAAGACTCCAGACCGCTCGGCGTTCTCCGTCTCCCGATGCCCGGGTCGGATACCGAATGGCGAACCAAGTTCCTCGTTCACGATCATCACTTGGCGCGCCCGGAGGGCATCTCCTCGGTCGAGCGAGGCTGGGGCCTGGCCCAACAGCGGCCACGGCCTGAGCGTGACGACTGTCGGTTCACCGAGGTAGTCAAGCAGTGCGTCGTGGTCGTCGGCTGTGCCGACGTAGTGAACTGCAGCAACCAAGGTAGGCCTCCGAATCGATTCGCTCTTCACACGCTGAGCCAGCAGTAGAGCCGGTATCCCGACGTCTCCGCACGCCGGGCAAGGCCGGCGAGGTCGCGCAAGAACTGGGCAAGCGCGGCCGCATCTCCTTGGCCCCAGAACTCTTCCGTCTGGCTCCATGGCAAAGCCACGTCTCCCAGTTGCTCATCCGATGCGGCGATCAACGCAGCGGCCAACGCGTCGGTGACGGTCAGCACCATCCGCTCGCCGCCGTTCCGTGACGCAAGGTCTTTGCCGCTGCGAGGATCCTCGACAACGTCGTCGTAAGGGCGGCCAGTCAGCAGTTCCTCCAGAGTCCCAAGCTGCACCAATGGGTCAATGCCCTTGACCGAGACCGTGTCGAACACTGGGAGCGACTCGTCATCGATGAACGACGGTGCCACGTGCGCTGGCTCGGCTCGCTTTCGCCCGAACAAGCCACGTTTCTCCTGCACTGGCGGGGCAGGCGCAGCCGAGGCTTGGGAACCAGGTCCCCCGACGCGGTCGATGGTCGCCGCGGCAGCCTCGTCGGAGGGTGCGGAGAAGTAGTCGAAGAGGACGCCCATGCTGTCCATCCTGCACCAGAGTGGCCGTCACGTGCAGCGCTCCTCAAGGTGCTCCCGAACCAGTCTCGACGATGCGCACGATGGTCGCGGAGACATCGGTGAACGTCCCGTCGACGTGGTTCATGCGTACGCCGCCATTGGGCAGCCGCTCGAAGCTCTCGACGGGGACGAAGGCGGGGCCGAGGTGTGAGTGATCGGTGCGGCTGGACTTTCTTGCGTGGCGATGACGCGCTTGGCGGCTCACTGCCGAGCACGGCGCCGTGCAGCACCTTCTTCGGCACGTCGATGAACGTGCCGTCTGTGCGGAACATCCGCATACTCCCGTCAGGAAGCCACTCCATGCGCTCGATCTCGTCCATTGCTGTTCTCCGTCAGTGCGGTCCGAATGGCCGTAAGGCACGTTGGCGGCATGACGGTGCCGGGTGAGTCAGGGGCGTGCAATCGGAGGTGTCAAGGGTTGATACCAGCGTCGAGAGCGATCGAGTCGACGGTCCGGGGCACACGCGCTGGCGCGTCGACCGCGGCTGGGTGGTGCCGCACTTCGAGAAGATGCTCTACGACAACGGCCAGCTGCTCGGTCTCTACGCTCGGCTCGGTACCGATCTCGGCGATCGGGTGGCCGCCGAGACGGCCGACTTCCTGATCCGCGAGCTGCGCACCGCGCAGGGTGGTTTCGCCTCCGCGCTGGACGCCGACAGCGAGGGCGTGGAGGGACGCTTCTACGTCTGGACCCCGGCGCAGCTGAGCGAGGTGCTCGGTGCCGACGACGGCGGCTGGGCGGCTGAGGTCTTCGGGGTCACCGAGCAGGGCAGCTTCGAGCACGGTACGTCGACCCTGCAGCTGCGCCACGAGCCGGACTCGCCGCGACTGACCGAGGTCAAGGCACGCCTGCTCGAGGCGCGCTCGCACCGAGTGCGGCCGGCCCGGGACGACAAGGTGGTCGCCGCCTGGAACGGCCTCGCGATCGGCGGACTGGTCGACGCCGGCCTGCGACTCGGTCGTCGGGAGTACCTGGCCGCCGCGGTCGACGCCGCGGAACTGCTGGTGCGGGTGCACCTGGTCGACGACCGGCTGCGACGAGTCAGTCGCGACGGCGTCGCCGGCCGGCATGCCGGCGTACTGGAGGACTACGGCTGCGTGGCCGCCGGCCTCCTCGCCCTGGTCCAGGCGACCGGCGAGCACCGCTGGCTCGACCTGGCCCGCCGGCTGCTCGACGTGGCGCTCACCGAGTTCCGCGCCGAGGACGGCGGTTTCTTCGACGCCGCGGCCGGAGCCGAGGCACTGCTCACCCGCCCACGCGACCCGTCCGACAATGCCTCCCCGAGCGGTACCAGCGCCATGGTCCATGCCCTGGCGACGGCCCACGCCCTCACCGGAGAGGGGCGCTACCGATCGGCGGCGGAGGAGGCGCTCGCGTCGGTCGGGGCGCTGATGAACCAGGCACCGCGGTTCGCCGGCTGGTCGCTGGCGGCGGCCGTCACCCTGGCCGACGGGCCGCTCGAGGTCGCCGTGGTGGGCCCCGCCGGCGCCGATCGCGATGCGCTGGCCGCGGCGGCACGTGCGCTCCCCGGAGCGGTGGTGGTGGTCGCGGACGACGCGCGCGAGGAGATCCCGCTGCTGCGTGCGCGTACGCCGGTCGAGGGTCGCCCGGCGGCGTACGTCTGCCGCGGATTCGTGTGCCGGCGGCCGGTGACCGACCCCGCGGAGCTCCCCGAGGCGGCTCAGCGCAGCGCGTAGGTGGCCAGCGAGATCCCGGTGTAGTGGGCGGCGAAGGCGACCACGGTGAAGCTGTGGAACACCTCGTGGAACCCGAACCAGCGCGGCCAGGGATTGGGCCGGCGGAAGCCGTAGACGACGCCACCCATGGTGTAGAGCCCGCCGCCGACGCAGATCAGGGTGAACACCGCGATGCCGATCCCCACGCCGAGAGCGGTGGCGCCGCTGAGGAACGAGGGCAGGAAGAAGATCGCCGACCAGCCCAGCGCGAGGTAGATCGGCACGTACAACCAGCGTGGCGCGTTCGTCCACAGCACCCGGAACAGCACCCCCAGCAGCGCACCGCACCACACCACCGAGAGCAGGGTGATCCGGGCGGCACCGTGCAACAGGATCAGCGAGAACGGGGTGTAGGTGCCGGCGATCATCACCATGATGTTGGCGTGGTCCCAGCGCTTGAGCGCCTCGTGCACCCGAGGGGTCCAATGGCCGTTGCCGCGGTGATAGACCGCCGAGACGGTGAACAGCAGCAAGGCGGCGGCGGTGAAGACGATCGCCCCGATCTGCGCCCGGCCGTGCGGGGCCAGCACGATCAGCACGACGCCGGCGGCCAGCGTCAGCGGAGCGGTGGCCAGGTGCAGCCAGCCACGCAGCTTCGGCTTGACCTCGGCGACGGTCTCCGAGACGGAATCGGAGATCGACCCGGCAAGGTGCCCCACCGCGCGGACGGCCTCGGTGCGCTCAGTCATGGCGAGAAGGTAACCGGTGAATCTATGGATGGCCTAGGAGATCGGGCGTGATGTCTGCCGCCACGCCCGACCGCTCGGTAAGCTCAGCTCTCGTGGCGGACTGGAAGCGAGGCGTACGGCGGGTGCTCTACCCGGCCTACGAGGCGCGCATGCTGCGCCGGCTCGACTCCTCCAAGCTGCCCAAGCACGTCGGTGTCATGCTCGACGGGAACCGTCGCTGGGCCAAGGCGGTCGGCCGTGACACCGCGCACGGGCATCGCGCCGGTGCGGCCAACATCGAGCCGCTGCTGAGCTGGTGTGACGAGGTCGGGATCGAGGTGGTCACGCTGTGGCTGCTGTCCACCGACAACCTCAACCGTCCGGTGGAGGAGCTCGGCGCGCTGCTGCCGATCATCGAGGACGCCGTCGACTCGCTGGCCGACCAGGGCCGCTGGCGGCTCAATCCGGTCGGTGCCGTCGATCTGCTGCCGAGCTCGACGGTCGCTCGGCTCAAGGCCGCCGCGGAGGCCACCCGGGACGTGGAGGGGATGCTGGTCAACGTCGCCGTCGGGTACGGCGGTCGCCGGGAGATCGCCGACGCGGTCAGGTCGCTGTTGACCGAGCACGCCGGCAAGGGCACCAGCCTGACCGAGCTGGCCGAGCAGATCGACGTACCGGACATCGAGCGGCACCTCTACACCGCCGGCCAGCCGGATCCCGACCTGGTGATCCGCACGTCCGGCGAGCAGCGTCTCGGTGGCTTCCTGCTGTGGCAGTCGGCCAAGTCGGAGTTCTACTTCTGCGAGGCGCTGTGGCCCGACTTCCGCCGGGTCGACTTCCTTCGTGCGCTGCGGGCCTACGCGCAGCGCGAGCGCCGAATGGGCCGTTGACGCCCACCGCCGTCGGGTCGCCGTCGTCGTCGGCGCCCGCCGGCTGCTTGGGCTCGGATCGGCCCGCTGGTGCCAGCCGGAAACAAACTGTTCATCCACCCGGGTAGGCGTGTCGCCAAGACGTGACATCTGATCGGCGTACGTTCGAGGCATCGGCGGGTGGGGAAGCCCGCCGTACCTGGAGGCCCGTACGTGAGCATTCACGAGCTGAACATGCTGCAGGACCCTCCTGTCGCATGGCAGGTGGCCGGCACCCCGGCCGCCGGGCGCCCTCCTGGTCCGACTGTGTGAACTAAGGACCGGGGCGCGGGTGTGTGTCTCCGGTCTTGAGGGGTGAACCGCGTGGCAACCCAGGCCTCGACCGCAAAGCGCTCGACCAGGACCACAGCCTCCACGGCGAAGCGGAGCAGGACGGGAGCGCGGACCTACGTCCTCGACACCAGCGTCCTGCTGTCGGATCCCGGCGCGCTGCGCCGGTTCGCCGAGCACGAGGTGGTGCTGCCGGTGGTCGTCATCACCGAGCTGGAAGGTAAACGGCACCACCCCGAGTTGGGCTACTTCGCCCGTACGGCGCTCCGCGCCCTGGACGAGCTGCGGATCACCCACGGGCGGCTCGACACCGCCGTCCCGGTCGGCGAGGAGGGCGGCACCCTGCGGGTCGAGCTCAATCACACCGATCCGACCTCGCTGCCCAGCGGCTTCCGGCTCGGCGACAACGACACCCGCATCCTCGCGGTGGCCTGCAACCTGTCCGCCGAGGGCGCCGACGTCACCTTGGTCTCCAAGGACCTGCCGATGCGGATCAAGGCCTCCGCGGTCGGGCTGCAGGCCGAGGAGTACCGCGGCGAGACCATGTCGGACTCCGATCCGGGCTACTCCGGGATGGCCGAGCTCGAGGTCGAGGCCGCGGAGCTCGACGAGCTGTACGACGTCGGCGTACTCGACCTCGGGGAGGCTCGCGAGCTGCCCTGCCACACCGGCCTGGTGCTGCTCTCCGAGCGCGGGACCGCGCTGGGCCGGGTCGGCTCGGACAAGCAGGTGCACCTGGTGCGGGGCGACCGCGAGGCATTCGGCATCCACGGACGCTCGGCCGAGCAGCGGATCGCGCTGGAGATGCTGCTCGACCCCGAGGTCGGCATCGTCTCGCTCGGTGGGCGGGCCGGCACCGGCAAGTCGGCACTGGCGCTCTGCGCCGGTCTGGAGGCGGTGATGGAGCGTCGCCAGCACAAGAAGGTGGTGATCTTCCGGCCGCTGTTCGCCGTCGGCGGCCAGGAGCTCGGCTACCTGCCCGGGTCGGAGTCGGAGAAGATGTCGCCGTGGGCGCAGGCGGTCTTCGACACCCTCAGCGCGGTGACCTCCCAGGACGTGATCGACGAGATCCTGGACCGCGGGATGGTGGAGGTGCTGCCGCTGACCCACATCCGCGGCCGGTCGTTGCACGACTCGTTCGTGATCGTCGATGAGGCCCAGTCGCTCGAGCGGAACGTGCTGTTGACGGTGCTCTCTCGGATCGGCGCGAACTCCAAGGTGGTGCTCACCCACGACATCGCGCAGCGGGACAACCTGCGGGTCGGCCGGCACGACGGCGTGGTGGCGGTGGTGGAGAAGCTCAAGGGGCATCCGTTGTTCGCCCACGTCACGCTGACCCGTTCGGAGCGCTCGCCGATCGCCGCGCTGGTCACCGAGATGCTGGAGAACGTCGTTCTCTGAATCGATCAACAGTGGCCCCACCCGTAACGGGTGGGGCCACTGTGACTGGTGTGACTGAAGGGGGCAAAACTTCGGACACTTCGTCCCAAGACTCGTGGCGTCGGTTTGCCTGAGACTGCATCCTCATGCACCCTGGTCGGACGCCCTGAGAGCCCCCACCCCCCAGGAAACGAACTCTTGTCAGATCACGCCGCGTACGCCCCGAAGCATCGGGCGGCCCCGCAGCGACCCCTCATCGAAGCACCCAAGAAGGTCGTCAAGACCACGCTTCTTCTCTCCACCCTGGCCGTCGTCGGCACGGGTGCGGCGGTCGCCGGCGGAGTCGTCCTCTACCAACCCACCAGTTCGGCGACCGACCTGGTCGGTGCCGCCCAGAGCGGTGACCAGACCGGCACGAGCGTGGAGTCGAACTCGGGTGCCACGACGACTCCGGACTCCGACCTGCTGGCCGCGCGCGCCGAGGCGCTGTCCCGGTCGGCGAGCCGGACCGGCGTGCAGCGCACGACCGCCGATCGGCGTACGACCGAGACGTCGCGGAAGCGGCAGGCGCTCACCGGTGTCTCGAGCGACGACTCCGCCGCCGTGACCGGGACCGAGGACCTCGGCGAGAGCGGCGACCCGAAGACCATCGCGAGCGCGCTGCTCTCCCAGTACGGCTGGGCCTCCAGCCAGTTCAGCTGTCTCGACTCGCTGTGGACCCGCGAGTCCAACTGGCGGGTCAACGCCTCCAACTCATCCTCCGGCGCCTACGGCATCCCGCAGGCGCTGCCCGGCTCCAAGATGGCCTCGGCCGGCTCGGACTGGCAGACCAACGCCGCGACCCAGATCAAGTGGGGCCTGGGCTACATCCAGGATCGCTACGGCTCACCGTGTGGGGCGTGGGCGCACTCGGAGTCCTCCGGCTGGTACTAGCCTGCCGGGGTCGGGCAAGCGCGGACTTCTTGCGTGAAACTGCCACTTCTCGGGGGTTGCATCGCGCAGGAAGTTCCAGTTTCACCGGTGAACCGGTGAAACTGCCCGGCCCAGCGGCGACCCCAGGGCATCACGGGTGGGTCATCGACTCCACGTCGAGCGCCTCGTCGAGTTGGGCCAGGGTGAGCGTGCCGTTGTCGACGTACCCCAGCTTGAGCACCGTCTCGCGAATGGTCGCGCCGTCGGCGAGTGCCTGCTTGGCCACCTTCGCCGCGGCCTCGTAGCCGAGGTACCTGTTCAGCGGGGTCACCACCGAGGGGGAGGACTCGGCGAAGGCGCGCATCCGGTCGGGGTCGGCGGTGATGCCGTCCACGGTACGACGCGCCAGCACCGTCATCGCCGCCGAGAGCAGCCGGATCGACTCCAGCAGGTTGCGCGCCATCACCGGCATCGCCACGTTGAGCTCGAACGCGCCGGACGCGCCGGCGGCGGTGAGCGCGGCGTCGTTCCCGATCACCTGGAAGGCCACCATCAGGGTGGCCTCGGGGAGCACCGGGTTCACCTTGCCGGGCATGATCGAGGAGCCGGGCTGCAGATCCGGCAGGTGGATCTCGGCCAGCCCGGTGGTCGGTCCCGACGACATCCAGCGCAGGTCGTTGTTGATCTTGATCAGGCCGACCGCGAGGGTCTTCAGCGCCCCGGAGAGCTCCACCAGCGAGTCCCGGGTGCCCTGCGCCTCGAAGTGGTCGCGAGCCTCGGTGAAGGGCTGGCCGGTCGCCGCCGACAGCTCTGCGATGACCTGCTGCGGGAAGCCCGCCGGCGTGTTGATGCCGGTGCCGACCGCGGTCCCGCCCAGCGGCAGCTCCCGCACCCGGGGGAGCACCGCGGCCACCCGTTCGGCCGCGTAGCGGATGGTCGCGGCGTAGCCACCGAACTCCTGACCGAGCATGACCGGGGTGGCATCCATCAGGTGGGTCCGTCCCGACTTCACCAGTCCGGCGAACTCGGCGGCCTTGGCCTCCAGGGACGCGGCGAGCACGTCCAGCGCCGGCACCAGCTCCTCGGTGACCGCCACCGAGGCGGCCACGTGGATGGCGGTCGGGAAGGTGTCGTTGGAGGACTGCGAGGCGTTCACGTGGTCGTTGGGGTGCACCGGTACGCCGGCCTTCGTGGCCAGGTTGGCGATCACCTCGTTGGCGTTCATGTTCGAGGAGGTGCCCGAGCCGGTCTGGAAGACGTCGATCGGGAACTCGGCGTCGAACTCGCCGTCGGCGACCCGGGCGGCCGCATCGGCGATCGCGGCGGACTGCTCGGGGGTGAGGACGCCGAGGGTGCCGTTGACCTTCGCCGCGGCCGCCTTGACCCGGCCGATCGCGTGGATCAACGCCGGCTCGATCGGCGTACCGCTGATCGGGAAGTTCTCCACCGCACGCTGGGTCTGCGCGGCCCAGAGCGCTCGTGCGGGCACCCGCACCTCGCCCATGCTGTCGTGCTCGATCCGGAACTCGTCCTGGCCCGTCTGACTCTGTTCGCTCACGGATTCGACGTTACTCGGGCGGCGTACAACCAGTAACGCTCCGCCCGTGTCTGAATCCTCACGGAATAGTCGAGCTCCTCCACGTCGCCGAACACCGCGCGCATCGCCGTGCCGAGCTCGGGTGCCTCGGCGGACGACCAGATCACCACCATGCCGCCCGGCGCCGTGGCGGCGCGTGCCTGGGTGAGCGCCGGCGCGGCATAGAGCCCGGCGTTGGCCTCGTGCACCAGATAGCCCGGACCGTTGTCCACGTCCAGCAGCACCAGGTCGTACGCCGCCGGCGGGCCGGTCCGCAGCACGACCGCCACGTCCTCGACCCGGACCTCCACGCGGTCATCGGCCAGCAACGCCGGACCGTGCGCGACGATGCCGTCGCGCAGCCACGACACCAGCGCGGGCTCGATCTCCGCCACCGTGCAGCGCTCCACCCGCCGGTCGGCCAGCACCGCCGCCAGGGTGTAGCCCAGCCCGAGGCCGCCGACCAGCACCCTGGCCGGTGCCGGATGCAGCGCCAGCGCTCGGGCGGCCAGCTCACGCTCGGTGGAGGTCTCGACGGTGTCCATCACGAACACGCCGTTGGCCCGCAGCTCCAGGTTGCCGTCCTGGCGACGACGCAGCACCAGGTTCCCGTCGCTGGCCACCGTCTCCATGCCCACGATTGTCTCAGCCACCAGGCCGGGGGCATTCGCGTGCCGGCTCGTGCCGCGACACGCGGTCATCCACCGCGTGTCGCGGGGTCTTACGTCACGCGGATGTCCCCTCGCTCCATGGCATCGAGCACCGCGGCGAGCGTGGCGCGCACCTCATGCGGCGCGAGCATGACCTGCGTCCAGGTGAATCGCAGCACGATCCAGCCGGCCACCACCAACGCGTTGTAGCGTTCGCAGTCCCGGTCGTGATCGGCGCTCTGCGCGCCGTGATGCGTCCACGAGTCCGCCTCCAGGGCGATCCCGCGAATCGGATCGGCCAGGTCGGGGTGGAGCACCAGCCCGGACGAGCGCACCTCCCATTGCGGCACCACGTCGAGACCGGACTCGATCGCGAGCATCCGCAGCGCGGACTCGAACGGGTTGGCCGCGCGGGCATCGGCCAGTCGCGCCATCGCGAGGATGCGGTCTCGCCCCGCGCCCCTCCAGGCGTGTGCGGCGTCGAGGAGGCCGGTCGCGGTGAGGTCACCATGGCGCAGGGCCGAATCGGCGACCGCCAACGCGTCGCGCGGCGGCAGGTCGCGAGCGCAGAGCAGGACCGTGTGGAGCCTGCTGGTCGCCCAGCCGTCGGTGTCCTTGGGCCGCAGATCGGACCGGGTCGACTCGACCGCCCAGGCGATGCCGGCCGGCACCTCCACCGCGGACGGAACGATCAGCTGTGGCTTCTCCGGCGGGAAGCAGACCTCCCAGCCGTGATGGAGGGCGGCGCTGAGATGACTGAGGTGCCCGGCCAGCTCGCGGGCGTAGCCGAGCCCGTGTTCGGTCACCGGCAGGCAGTAGCGATTGCGGCTGAGCTTGACGATCTGGCCCCGTCTCACCGCGGTGGCGAGTCTCTTGCGTGAGGAGAGCGCGACGATGCGACCGGCCGGCGAGATCCCGCCAAGCCGGGTCAGCGCCGTGACCGCGTCCATGCGGGCGAGTCTGCGCCAGATGGTCCGGATGCGCGGGCGGTCATCCACAGGGGACACATGCGATCGCGTGATTGCCGCGACACGCGGTCGTGCACCGCGTGTCGCGGCGTGTCGCCGTACGCCGATGTCCCCCGGCGCGGATGCCGGGCGAGCCTGGATAGCTCAGCGCTCGCGGGAGCGCACCCGGACCCCGGTCAGTGGCACCGTGGCGACCCCGGCCGGGTCGGTGAAGAAGTCGTTGCCCTTGTCGTCGACGACGATGAACGCCGGGAAGTCCTCCACCTCGATCCGCCAGATCGCCTCCATGCCGAGCTCGGGATACTCGAGCACCTGGACCGACCTGATGCAGTCCTGGGCGAGCCGGGCGGCCGGGCCGCCGATGGAGCCGAGATAGAAGCCGCCGTGCCGCTCGCACGCCTGGGTGACCACCTGGGACCGGTTGCCCTTGGCCAGCATCACCTTCGAGCCGCCGGCGGCCTGGAACTGCTCGACGTAGGAGTCCATCCGGCCCGCCGTGGTCGGCCCGAACGACCCGGACGGCATCCCCTGCGGGGTCTTGGCCGGGCCGGCGTAGTAGACCGGGTGGTTCCTCAGGTAGTCGGGCATCTCCTCACCCGCGTCGAGCCGCTCCTTGATCTTGGCGTGGGCGATGTCGCGGGCGACCACCAACGGGCCGGTCAGGGAGAGCCGGGTCTTGACCGGGTGGCGGGAGAGCTCGGCGAGGATGTCGGCCATCGGGGCGGTCAGGTCGATCGGGACCACCTCGCCGCCGGCGATGTCCTCGGCCACGCCGGCGTCGGGCATGTACTGGGCGGGATCGGTCTCCAACTGCTCCAGGAAGACTCCCTCGGCGGTGATCTTGCCGAGCGCCTGCCGGTCGGCCGAGCAGGAGACCGCGATCGCCACCGGCAGCGAGGCGCCGTGTCGGGGCAGGCGGACGAAGCGGACGTCGTGGCAGAAGTACTTGCCACCGAACTGCGCCCCGATCCCGAAGGACTGGGTCAGCCTGAAGATCTCCTCCTCCAGCCTCGGGTCCCGGATGCCGTGGCCGGAGAGGTCGCCCTCGGTGGGCAGGTGGTCCAGGTAGTGCGCGGAGGCGAGCTTGGCGGTCTTCAACGCGTGCTCGGCCGAGGTGCCACCCACCACGACGGCGAGATGGTACGGCGGGCAGGCGGCCGTGCCGAGCGAGCGGATCTTCTCGTCGAGGAACTCCAGCAGCCGGTCCGGGTTCAGGATCGCCTTGGTCTCCTGGAAGAGGAAGGACTTGTTCGCCGAGCCGCCGCCCTTGGCCATGAAGAGGAAGTGGTACTCGGGCTCGGGGTCCTCCCCCGAGCCGGTCGAGACCAGGGGTGTGGCGTAGAGCTCGATCTGGGCCGGCAGGTTGTTGCTGGTCGGCCGCTCCTCATAGGTCGAGATCGGCGCCATCTGGGAGTAGCGCAGGTTCAGCTTGGTGTAGGCGTCGTAGATGCCGCGCGCGATCGCCTCGGCGTCGTCGGCCCCGGTGAGCACGCCCTCGGACTTCTTGCCCATCACGATCGCGGTGCCGGTGTCCTGGCACATCGGCAGCACGCCGCCGGCGGAGATGTTGACGTTCTTGAGCAGGTCGAGCGCGACGAACCGGTCGTTGCCCGAGGACTCCGGGTCGTCGATGATCGTGCGCAGCTGGGCGAGATGGGCCGGGCGCAGGTAGTGCTGGATGTCGTGCACCGCCTCGTAGGCCAGCCGGCGGATCGCCTCCGGATCCACCGTGAGGAACCTCCGGCCGTCCACCTCCACGGTGGCCACCCCTGCGGTGCTGACCAGCCGGTAGGGGGTGTCGTCGTGCGGGGCGGGGAGCAGATCGGAGTAGAGGAACTCGGCTTCGGCCACGAACCGGGATCGTACGCCGATCGTGCCCCGGTGCTCGACTCGGCTCCCGGGGCGAGCTAGGGTCGCCGTACCCATTCCACACGGGAGTCCGCGGCAGCGGACTGAGAGGGAGCTGGAGCCGCTCCGACCGTCGAACCTGATCCGGGTCATGCCGGCGAAGGAAGTGACACAGCACGATGTTCCAGCACCTGCCCAGGCTGTTCTGCCTGGTCGCCGCCGACGACGAGCTGAGCCTGCTGCCGGCCCTGGCCGCCGCCGGCGTCGACGGGTTCCAGGTCCGTGACAAGCAGGCGACCACCCGTGAGCTGGTCGAGCTGACCCGGGTCGTCCGCGGCTCGGTCGCGCCGTACGACGCCCGGGTGGTGGTCGACGACCGGGTCGACGTGGCGCTCGCGACCGGGGCGGACGGCGTCCATCTCGGTGCCG
Organism: Nocardioides sp.; assembly: GCF_047606145.1. Taxonomy (GTDB): domain Bacteria; phylum Actinomycetota; class Actinomycetes; order Propionibacteriales; family Nocardioidaceae; genus Nocardioides. Next base: position 12,527 of record NZ_JASGET010000141.1, read on the forward strand.
GACGACCTGCCGCTGCGCTCGGCCCGGCGGCTGGCGCCGGACCTGCTGATCGGTGCCACCTGCCGCACCCGGGCCGATGTGGAGGCGGCGGCCGATCACGGCGCCGACTACGCCGGCTTCGGGCCGCTGTTCGCCACCGTGTCCAAGCCCGGCCTCCCGGACCCGTTCGGGTTGGCGGCACTCGCCGAGGCGACCGGGGTGCTGCCGCTGATCGGGATCGGTGGCATCGACGCCGACCGCGCCGGTGACGCCCGGTCGGCCGGTGCGCACGGGGTGGCGGTCATCTCCGGCATCTGGCAGAGCCGAGATCCGGTCGCGTCGGCGAAGGAGCTGGTCGCGGCGGTGCGGTGATGATCCGCGTCCGGGGTGCCGGCATCATCGGCCTGACCGTCGCCGACGAGCTGCTTCGGCGGGGGCACCGGGTCGAGGTCGTCGACCCCGACCCGGGTCGGGGCGCGTCGTACGCCGCCGCCGGGATGCTCAGCCCGGCCGGTGAGCTCTGGTACGGCGAGAGCGATCTGCTCCGGCTGGGGCGGCGATCCGCGCGACTGTGGCCGGCGCTGGCGGCGCGGCTCGGCGTCGAGCTGCGCCGCGGCACGCTGCTCGCCGCCGTCGACCACGCCGACCTCCAGGCGCTGGAGCGACAGCTCGATCTGGTCGCCCGACACGGCGAGCGGCCGCTGCCGCTGACCCGCCGCGAGCTGCTCGGCCACGAGCCGAGGCTGGGACGGGTGAGCGGGGGAGCGCTGCTGCCCGAGGACCACAGCGTCGATCCGCGCGCGGTGCTGGCGGCGCTGCGGAGGCGGATCCCGGTGGTGTCGGCACCGAGCGAGACGGCGGCGGAGGCGACGGTCTGGGCGGTCGGGACCCGACCGCCCGCGGCGTACCGCTCCCTGGTGCGGGGCGTGCGGGGCGAGATCCTCCGGCTGCGGGTCGGGGCGGACGACCTGCCCGACCGGACGCTGCGCGGCTGGGTGGCCGGCGAGCAGGTCTATCTCGTCCCGCGCGCCGGCGGCGAGCTCGTCCTCGGCGCCACCAGTGGCGAGTACGACGCCGGGCCGGTGGTCACCGTGGAGGGGGTCGCCCGGTTGCTGGACTCGGCGCGCCGGCTGATGCCCGGCCTGGACCGCGCCGAGTTGGTCGAGGCCACCGCCCGGGACCGGCCGGGCACGGCGGACAACCTGCCGCTGGTCGGTCCCGGGCGTGAGGGTGAGGTGCTCGCCGTCGGGCACTTCCGGCACGGCGTGCTGCTGGCGCCACTGACCGCCCGGCTGGTCGCCGACCACCTCGAGACCGGGTACGTCGAAGCCGCCCTCGATCCACGACGGTTCCCGGCCGTGCCGGTGGCCGGAGCCGGCGCGGCTCGACACGACGAAGGAGAACGATGAGAGTCACAGTCAACGGCCGGCCGGTGGAGCTCGGCGACGGTGCCGTCGCCGCCGAGCTGGTGTCCGAGCCTCGCGGCACCGCGGTGGCGGTCAACGGCGTGGTGGTGTCCCGGGACCGTCTCGCCGACACGCCGCTGCGCGACGCCGACGTGGTGGAGGTCGTCCGGGCGGTGCAGGGCGGATGAGCCTGCGGATCGCCGGCCGCGAGCTCGGCTCGCGGCTCTTCCTGGGCACCGGCGGGCTGCCCTCGCTCCGGCTGCTCCCCGAGGTGCTCGCCGCCGCCGAGCCCGGGCTGGTCACGGTCACGATGCGACGGACCTCGTCTCGGGCCGAGGGTGGCCTGCTCGACGTGATCGGCCGCGCCGGGGTGCCGATCCTGCCCAACACCGCCGGCTGCTGCTCCGCGCGGGAGGCGGTGCTGACCGCCGAGCTCGCCCGCGAGGCGGTGGGCACCGACTGGGTCAAGCTGGAGGTGATCGGGGACGAGACCTCGCTGCTGCCGGATGCGCTCGAGCTGGTCGAGGCCGCCGAGCGGCTGGTCCGGGCCGGCTTCACCGTGCTGCCCTACACCACCGCGGACCCGGTCCTGGCCCGCCGGCTGGCGGACCTCGGCTGTGCGGCGGTGATGCCGCTCGGCGCTCCGATCGGCTCCGGCCTGGGGATCCTCGACCCGTATGCGATGGTGGCGGCGGTCTCGGTGCCGGTCGTCCTGGACGCGGGCATCGGGACCGCCTCGGACGCGGCCCTCGCCCTGGAGCTGGGCTGCGCCGCGGTGTTGGCGGCCACCGCCGTCACCCGCGCCGGCGACCCGGTCGCGATGGCGCGGGCGCTCCGCTGGGCGGTGTCGGCCGGA
>NZ_JASGET010000142.1:0-2804 GCF_047606145.1 Nocardioides sp.
CCCGCCGCAGTGGCCGACGGGCGGGCAGCACACCGCCCACCCAGACCGGGACCCGGCCGCCGGCCGGCGTGGGCCGGAACCGGACCGGGCCGACGTCGTGGTGCGCGCCGTGGTGTTCGAACGCCTCGCCGGTCCACAGCCCGGCGAGCACGTCGAGTCCCTCGTCCAGCAGCGCGCCGCGCCGTCGGGGATCGACCGGCTCGCCGAAGAGCGCGAAGTCGCCGTCGGGTCCGCCCAGGCCCACGCCGAGCACGGTCCGTCCGCCGCCGGCGAGCAGGTCGAGGGTGGCCGTCTGCCGGGCGAGCACCCAGGGGCGGCGCCGCGCGACCGGGGTGATCATCGGGCCCAGCACCAGCCGGGTGGTGCGCACCGCGATCGCCGACAGCACCGCCCAGGGGTCCACCACCGAGGGACCCGCCAGACCGTCGTTCGACCAGACCAGGTGATCCCAGATGAAGAAGCCGTCGAATCCGGCCTCCTCGGCGAGGACCGCCAGGTCGACCAGCTCGATCGGGTCGTCGGTGAAGCACGGAACGGCGATGCCACGGCGAATGCTCACGAGTCCAAGCCTGCCACCTACTACCCTCGGCGTATGGCGTCCCCGGTGGTGGAGATCGAGGTAGACGACCGGCTCCTCCGGGTCTCCAACCCGGATCGGGTCTACTTCCGGCAGGCGCGCACGGCGGACGGCCGCCGCGGTGTGACCAAGCTCGACGTGGTGGAGTACTACCTCGCGGTGGGGGAGGGCATCGTCAACGCGCTGTGGGAGCGACCCTGCATGCTGCACCGCTATCCCAAGGGTCTGGACGGGCCGAAGGTGCATCAGAAGCGGCTTCCCGCCGGCGCGCCGGACTGGGTGGAGACGGTGCGGCTGTGGTTCCCACGCTGGGGACGCACCGCCGACGAGTTGTGCGTCACCGAGCTCGGGTCGGTGATCTGGGCGACCCAGATGTCGACCGTCGAGTTCCATCCGTGGAACAGCCGACGCGCCGACGTCGAGCGGCCCGACGAGTGGCGGATCGACCTCGACCCCGGTCCGGCGTGCTCGTTCGAGACGGTACGCCGCGCGGCCGGGACCGCGCACGAGGTGCTCGACGAGCTCGGCGCGGTCGGCTACCCGAAGACCAGTGGTGGGTCCGGTCTGCACGTCTACGTGCGGATCCGGCCGGAGCATGGCTTCGCCGAGGTACGCCGGGCGGCGCTGGCCTTCGCCCGCGAGGTCGAGCGCCGGATGCCGGCCGAGGTCACCACCGCGTGGTGGCGCAAGGACCGCGATCCGGCGCAGCTCTTCGTGGACTACAACCAGAACACCCGGGACCACACCATCGCGGCGGCGTACTCGCTGCGTGGTGTGCCGGACGCGAGGGTCTCCGCCCCGATCCGGTGGGACGAGGTGGCCGACGTGGATCCGCACGACCTGACGCTGGCCACCGTGCCGGCTCGGTACGCCGCCGTCGGGGACCTGTTCGCGGACATCGACGACCACGTCTTCGACATCGCGCCGTTGCTGGCGTGGGCCGATCGCGATGAGGCGGCCGGGGAGCAGACTCCCGAGGAGCCCGAGCCCTGATCGGAAGCTGGGACGACCGGGAGTACGGCGCGCGGGTTCATGCCAAGGGTCACCGGACTCGACCCACGCCCGCGTCATGGTTGCTGTTATTGCAGTTAAGGGTAGAATAAGGGGCATGGCCGCCCGCGTACTTCCCACCACTCTCGACCCGGTCGACCCCGCCGTCCGGTCGGACGCGAAGAGCCTCGCCGACCGCCTCAGCGGCGACACTCCGGTCGAAGCCGCCGTGCGCGCGATGCTTGATGAGGTCGCCCATGGCGCACGCGTCGTCGTGCTACGTGCCGACGACGAGGTCACTCCCGCCCGGGCCGCCGAGATCCTCGGTGTCACTCGCCAGTTCGTCGACCGTCTCTGCGAGGACGGCGTGCTGGCCTTCCGTCGCCTGCCAGGTAGCCGTCATCGCCGCATCCGCGTGCAGGACGTGGTGGATGTCGCCGCCGAGCGCGAGCAGCGCCGCGCCGGTGGAGACGCGATTCGCGCCGCCATCGGGGAGTAGCCCCGTGGCCCGTCTGGAGCGGGTCTTCATCGACACCAGCGAGCTGTTCCCGTTCACCATCATGGACGTGCTGCTCACCTTGTCTGAGGACTTCTTGTTCACCTGGGTGTGGACCGACGAGCTCCTTGACGAGTGGGAGCGGGTCATCGTCCGCGAAGGCAAGCGCAGCCCAGAATCGGCTGCTTCCGTCGTGGCCGCGGTGCGCACCTACTTCGGTCGCTACCGCATCGACCCCGCCTCTACCGGGACAAGATCACCGAGGACCTTTCGCCCGACCGTGGCGATCGCGTGCATGCCGCCGCAGCGGTCCACGGCGATGTCGATGTGCTGCTGACCCGGAATCTCAAGCACCTGCGCACCAAGCCGGTTCTGGCCGCCGGCGTCGAGGTCATCACAGCGGATGAATTCCTCTGCGCACTGCTCACACGTCGCCGACGGGCCGTCATCGAGTCGTTCACCCGCGCTGCGGACAGCGAGAGGAATCCGCCGATGACGGCCGCCGAGTTGACCGAGAAGATCGCCACCGCAGGCGCGCCACGGTTCGCCGACCGGGTAGGGAGCCTTGTCTAGTGATGCATGGACTGCAACCAGAACACGTGGCTCCATGTCACGTGATGCCTGACCACACCATCGCGGCGGCGTACTCGCTGCGTGGTGTGCCGGACGCGAGGGTCTCCGCCCCGATCCGGTGGGAGGAGGTGGCCGACGTGGATCCGCACGACCTGACGCTGGCCACGG
>NZ_JASGET010000143.1:0-12657 GCF_047606145.1 Nocardioides sp.
GGTCGGGGGGGGGGTGGGCCGCCCCGGTCGGGGGCGGTGTGGGGGGGGTCGGGCCGGGAGCCGGGGCGGGGTGTCGACGGCCTGCCCGCGGCCTCTCCCGGCCGAACGGCACCCACACGGCCCGCGAGCGGGGCGGCCCAGCCCCGCCCGGTCCGGATCAGGCTGGCTCGGGCAGCTCCTCGGTCGCCGGTGCCGCGAACTGGGACTGGTAGAGCCGGAAGTAGGCACCCTGCGCGGCCAGCAGCTGCTCATGGTTGCCCTGCTCCACGATCGAGCCGTGCTCCATCACCACGATGAGGTCCGCGTCGCGGATGGTGGAGAGTCGGTGCGCGATCACGAACGAGGTCCGGTCGCTGCGCAGCGCGGCCATCGCCTGCTGCAGCAGCAGCTCGGTGCGGGTGTCCACGCTCGAGGTCGCCTCGTCCAGGATCAGCAGGGACGGCTCGGTCAACGCCGCCCGGGCGATGGTGAGCAGCTGCCGCTCCCCCGCCGACAGGTTGCCGGCGTCGGCCGTGATGAGGGTGTCGTAGCCCTCCGGCAGCGAGTGCACGAACCGGTCCACGAACGTCGCCCGGGCGGCGGCCAGGATCTGCTCCTCGCTGGCGTCGGGGCGGCCATAGCGGATGTTGTCCCGGATGGTGCCCTCGAACAGCCAGGTGTCCTGGAGCACCATCCCGATCCGGCCACGGAGCTCGGCTCGCGGCATCGAGGCGATGTCGGCGCCGTCGAAGGTGATCCGACCGCCGTCGACCTCGTAGAACCGCATGATCAGGTTCACCAAGGTGGTCTTCCCGGCGCCGGTCGGACCGACGATCGCCACCGTCTGCCCCGGTCGCGCGGTCAGCGAGAGGTGCTCGATCAGCGGGCGCTCCGGGTCGTAGGCGAAGGAGACGTCCTCGAAGGCGACCTCGCCCGCGCCCGCCGTACCGTTCGACGCGACCACGCCGCCGACCGCACCGACCGCACCTGCCACACCGACCGCAGCGCTGGCGGCGTCCGGGCGCTGCTCCGGCGCGTCGAGCAGTTCGAAGACGCGCTCGGCCGAGGCGACTCCGGACTGCAACAGGTTCGCCATCGAGGCGACCGTGGTCAGCGGCTGGGTGAACTGCCGGGAGTACTGGATGAAGGCCTGCAGGTCACCGATGGTGATGTGCCCACTGGTCACCCGCAGGCTGCCGACGACGGCGACGGCGACGAAGTTCAGGTTCCCGACGAACATCATCACCGGCATGATCAGGCCACTGATGAACTGGGCCTTGAACGAGGCCTGGTAGAGCTCCTCGTTCTGCGCCGCGAAGGTCTGGCCGACCTCTTCCTGGCGCCCGAAGACGGTGACCAGGTCGTGTCCGGAGAAGGACTCCTCGATGTGGGAGTTCAGCACCCCGGTGCCACGCCACTGGGCGACGAACTGCCCCTGGGAGCGCTTCATCACCTGGCTGCTGATCAGCATCGCGAGCGGCACCGAGATCACCGCGATCAGGGCGAGCAGCGGCGAGATCCAGACCATCATCACCAGCACCCCGACCACCGTCAGCAGCGAGGTCAGCAGCTGGCTGAAGGTCTGTTGCAGGGTCTGCTGGATGTTGTCGATGTCGTTGGTGACCCGGGAGAGCAGCTCGCCGCGCGGCTGCCGGTCGAAGTACTCCAGCGGCAGCCGGTGCACCTTCTCCTCGACCTCGGTGCGCAGGCCGCGCACGGTGTTCTGCACGACGTGGTTGAGGATCTGGCCCTGGCACCAGCCGAGCAGCGCCCCGGCGACGTAGACCACCAGGACCAGCGCCAGCGCGTGGCGCAACCGGTCGAAGTCGACGCCGCTGCCGAGCCCCTCGACGATCACGTCGGTGGCGCGACCGAGCAGCCTCGGCCCGAGCGAGGTCAGCGCGACGCTGCCCACCGCGAGGACCAGCACCGCGACCGCGGCCACCCGGTACGGCGCCATCCGGCCCAGCATCCGCTTGGCCGACGGCCCGAAGTTCGACGCCTTCTGGCCCACCATGCCGCCGCCCATCGGACCGCGGCCGGGACCGCCGCCGGTGGCCTGGATCCGTTCGGTCACCTTCAGATCGCCGCCACCGTCCTTCGCCGGCGACCCTCCGGACGGCGTACGCCGCGATCCGTTCACGGACCCACCCGTGGACTGGCTCATCAGGCTGCCTCCTCCGCGCTCAGCTGGGACGCGACGATCTCCTGATAGGTCACGCAGTCGGCCAGCAGTTCGGCGTGGGTGCCGCGCCCGACGACCGCGCCGTCCTCGAGCACGAGGATCAGGTCCGCATCGCGGATGGTGCTCACCCGCTGCGCCACCACCAGCACCGTCGCGTCCCGGGTCACCGGTTGCAGCGCCGCCCGCAGCCGAGCGTCGGTGGCCACGTCGAGCGCGGAGAAGGAGTCGTCGAAGAGATAGATCTCCGGCTCTCGCACCAGGGCTCGGGCGATCGCCAGGCGCTGACGCTGGCCACCGGAGACGTTGGTGCCTCCTTGGGAGATCGGCACGTCCAGCCCGGTTCCGCCCTCGGGCGCCAGTTCGGTGACGAAGTCACTGGCCTGCGCGATCTCCAGAGCCCGCCAGAGCTCCTCGTCGCTCGCCTCGGGGTTGCCGTAGAGCAGGTTGGAGCGGACCGTGCCGGTGAACAGGAACGCCTTCTGCGGCACCAGGCCGACCCTGCTGTGCAGGGCACCCGCGTCGAGCTCGCGTACGTCGACCCCGTCGACCCGCACGGAGCCCGCGGTGGTGTCGAAGAGCCGGGGGATCAGACTGATCATGGTGGACTTGCCGGCTCCGGTCGAGCCGATCACGGCGACGGTCTGCCCCGGCCGGGCGGACAGGCTGACCTCGCGCAGGACCGGCTGCTCGGCCCCCGGATAGGTGAAGCCGACCCGGTCGAGGTCGAGGTGGCCGTGCAGCGTCGGCTCGGTGACGCCGTCGGTCGGTGGCACCACCGAGGACTCGGTGTCGAGCACCTCGGCGACCCGATCGGCGCAGACCGCGCTGCGCGGGATCTGCATCAGCATGAAGGTGCCCATCATGACGCTCATCAGGATCTGCACCAGATAGGAGAGGAACGCGGTCAGCGGCCCGACCTGCATCTGGCCGGCGTCGACCCGGTGTCCGCCGAACCAGATGACGGCGACGCTGGCGAGGTTGACGATGAGCATCATCGTCGGGAACATCGTCGCCATCCACCGGCCGGCGCGCAGCGACACCTCGGTCAGGGCGTCGTTGGCGACGGTGAACCGCTCCTCCTCGTGCCGCTCGCGGACGAAGGCCCGCACCACCCGGATGCCGGTGATCTGCTCGCGCAGCACCCGGTTGACCTCGTCCACGCGACGCTGCACCTTGCGGAAGCTCGGCACCATCTGGGAGACGATGACCCCCATCGTCACGAACAGCACCGGCACCACCACCGCGAGCAGCCAGGACAGGTGCACGTCCTGGTGCAGCGCCATCAGGATGCCGCCGATCATCATGATCGGCACCGAGACCGCGAGCGTGCAGCTCAGCAGGCACAGCATCTGCACCTGCTGGATGTCGTTGGTGTTGCGGGTGATCAGCGACGGGGCGCCGAACCGGGCCACCTCCTGACCGCTGAAGGAGCCGACCCGGGCGAAGACCGCCGCCCGCAGGTCACGGCCGAAGCCCATCGCGGTGCGGGCCGAGAACCAGACCGCGCCGACCGAGCAGCAGACCTGGGCCAGGCTCACCACCAGCATCACCGCACCGACCCGCAGGATGTAGCCGGTGTCGGAGGCGAGGATGCCGTGGTCGATGACGTCGGCGTTCAGCGTGGGCAGGTAGAGCATCCCCGCGGTCGAGACGAACTGCAGCACGACGACCGCGGCAAGATTGCGCCGGTAGGGGCGCAGGAACTCTCGCAGGATCCGGAACAGCATCAGGCTTCGCCTTTCAGGACGCCGGTGAGCAGGATGTCGACGATCTCGGCGGGCGAGAGCAGCTGCCCGTCGGCGATCTGGTCGTTGCTGCCCGCGAAGGTGAGCAGCCGAAGAAGGTGGACGAGTCGATCCGGGGTGACGGTGAGTCGCTCGGCGTCGGGTTCGACGATGGCGACCATCCGCCGGCGTACGTCGTCCATCGCCTGTTTGCGGTCCTCGCCGTGGGCTCCGGGCGGCGGGCCGAACTGGCCCATCGTGCGCATCAGCCCGAAGGTGGCACGCAGCCGCTGCTGCAGCGCGCTGGCCAGGGTGAGCAGCCGCTCGCGCAACGGCCGGTCGAGGTCGACCTCATCGAGCCGCGCCAGCAGCTCCCCCGGCTCGAACGCCTTCGCCATCGCGGCGGCGACCAGCTCGTCCTTGGACTCGAAGACCCGGAAGATCGTGCCCTCGGCGATCCCAGCCGCCTCGGCGATCTGCTTGGTGGTGACCGCGCGGCCGTGCACGTAGAGCAGCGGCAGGGTGGCGTCGACGAGCGCGGTACGACGCTCGGCGGGCGACATCGGTCGGGCTCGTGGCATGACCCCGAGAGTAGATGAGTGAGCGCTCACTCACAAATGGTTTTCGCGATCCGTGACAGATGTCAGGGGCGAACGGTGCCCCGGCTCCACGCCGAGACGCGCCGGCCCCGAGCCCTGCGAGGGCTCGGGGCCGGCGTCGGCCTGGCTGCCGGGTCAGCGGCGGCGCCTGACCTTCAATCGGCTGACGCCGGAGACCGAGCGCCGGAAGCGGTCGTTGGCGACGAAGACCGCGTGCAGACGGTGCTGTCCCACCGAGAGCCCGTCGGGCAGCGTCACCACCGCGTGCCCCTTGCGCAGGGTGGCGACCTTCACCAGCCGATGGCCGTCGAAGACCTTGACCCGGCCGCGCGGGACCTTGGTGCTGCCCGGCACCCGGACGGTGATCTTGGCGCGGGCGGGGCGGCGGTGCCTGACCTGGCGGTGCTTGCTGAGCACCATCCGGGTCTTGGTCCTCAGCTTGCGGGTGGTCGACCCGCTGCCGGTGTCGTCGCCACCGTCGTCACCCGTGTCGTCGCCGCTGTCATCGCCACCGTCATCGCCGTCGTCGGTGTCGCTCGTCGGCGCCAGCACGACCTGGTCCACCAGGGTGTTGGTGGTGGTGTCATAGGTCTCCAGGGTGATGGTGTCCTCGGCCATCGTCACGTAGGTGAAGTTGGGGTGCGACTGCTGGTCGCTCACCTCCGCCCAGTAGCACTCCGAGATGCGGCTGTTGTCGGAGTAGTACTTGCTGCCACTGGAGGAGTTGGCGGTCAGATAGAGCACGTCGCCCTCCTCGGGGACGACCGTGCCACTGACCGTGCCGGCGCTCTCCGCGGCGCTGACGTCGACCCCGTTCATCAGGTAGGAGCGGGTGAAGTGATGGTCGTGGCCCATCAGGACCAGGTCGACGCCGAGCTCCGAGAAGGCCGGCGGCAGCACCTCCCGATAGGTGACGATCTGGCTGTCGAAGGCATGCGAGGCGACGCTGAAGACGGAGTGGTGGAAGTTCACCACGGTCCAGGTAGCGTCACTCTGGTCGGCCATGATCTGTCGCACGTACTCGATGTGCTCGTCGGTGTCGCTGTTGTTGGTGTTCAGCGTGATGAACAGGGTGTGCTGGTAGCGGAACCAGGCGTTGCCGCCGGACTGAGACTCGCTGCTCGCGGCGCCGTAGCCGTCGGACACGTTCGGCATGTTGAAGTGCTGCTGGTAGGCCAGCGACCCGTAGTCATGGTTGCCGAGCGCGGTGGCCAACGGGATGGTGGTGAGCTGCTCCGGCGCGAGGAAGTAGGAGTATTGCTCCTCGCTGGCCGCGGTCTCGACCTGGTCGCCGCCGGTGAGCACGAACTGTGCGTCCGGATACTCCGACTCGGCCAGGGCCATCGTGGCCGCCCAGCCCTCGCCGTCGCTGCTGGCGTCGCCACTGGCTCCGATCTGCGGATCACCGACGAAGAAGAAGCTGAACGAGCTCGACACCGGCGCCGTGGAGAAGGAGTAGGTCTCGCTCCAGCCGGCGCTGTCGCTGCCGACCCGGTAGACGTAGTCGGTGTCGGCCGACAGGTTCGACACGGTGGCGTGCTGGTAGTACTCCCCCGAGGTGTTGGCGGCTCCCCTGGTCGCGGCGACACTCACCGCGGACGACGGGAAGACGTCATCGACCAGATCGGCCGCCTCGGCGTACTGGACGTACTCCTCGGCGTCCTCGGTGCACAGCCACGACAGACTCCGCGACGTCTCGTCACTGCCGACCTGCAGCACCAGGTCGCTGATCGTGACGGCGCTCTCCGCCTGGGCCGGGGACAGCCCGACGAGCGGGACGGACGCGGCGACCCCCAGGCCGCCCAACAAGACCGTGCGGCGACTGGGACGGAGCGGAGCCGCGGTGGCTGGATTCATCTCGGTGTTCCTCGTTTCTGACGGTGCGATCGGCCGCAGGATCGGCCTCGGCGCTACCGCATCGGACACGGATGAACGGTCCGGAGGATCGGGTTCCCAACACCGAACATCGCCGCTAATGCGGCGTGAACAGCTGCTGTGAGCAGAGTGTCCCGATGTTGTCAGGGGGCCAGCCGCTCGGTGGCCCAGCCATCTCCCGGACCGGTACGGCGATAGACCAGCCGGTCATGCATCCGGCCCGTCCGGCCCTGCCAGAACTCGACCACGTCCGGGCGCACCACGAAGCCACCCCACTCCTCGGGTGCCGGGACGTCTTGCCCGGCGAACCGCTCCTGCGCGGCGGCGTAGGCCTCATCGAGCTCCGCGCGTCCGGCGACCACCGAGGACTGGTGACTGGCCCAGGCACCCAGCTGCGAGCCCCGGGGCCGGATCGCGAAGTACTCCTCGACGGCCGCCCGAGGCAGCTCGGCGGCGCTGCCCTCGACCCGGACCTGGCGCTCCACCGGATGCCACGGGAACAGCAGTGCACAACGCGGGTGGGCGAGCAGCTCGCGCCCCTTGCGCGAGCCCAGGTTGGTGAAGAAGACGAAGCCGTCGGCGCTGAAGCCCTTGAGCAGCACCAGCCGCGCGGACGGCGCGCCGTCCGCGCCCACGCTCGCCACCACCATCGCGTTCGGCTCGCCGACGCCGGCCGCCGCCACCTCGTCGTACCAGCGGTTGAACAGCTCCCACGGCGTCGGCGTCAGATCCGCCTCCGCCAGCCCACCGCCGGCGTAGCTCTCCCGGGCCGCCGCGAGCCGGGCATTGAGGTCTGCGTCCAGGCGAGGCTCCATGCCGGCGAGCCTAGGCTCCACACCGGCGAACCCAGCTGGTGGGGCAGAATGCGGACGACAACGAGGATCCGCGAAGAGAGCAACGACCGAAGGGGCCACAGAGATGACCGAGGTGCACCACGGACTCGAGGGCGTCGTCGCGTTCGAGACTCAGATCGCCGAGCCGGACAAGGAAGGCTCGGCCCTGCGGTATCGCGGCGTCGACATCGAGGAGATCGTCGGCCGGGTCCCGTTCGAGAACGTCTGGGGGCTGCTCATCGACGGCACCTACACTCCCGGTCTCCCGCCGGCGGAGGCCTACAACCTGCCGGTGCACACCGGCGACGTGCGGGTCGACGTCCAGGCGGCGATCGCGATGCTCGCCCCCGCCTTCGGCTTCCGGCAGACCTACGACATCACCCCGGAGCAGGCTCGTGAGGATCTCGCCCGGGTGGCGGTGATGGTGCTCTCCTACGCCGGCCAGTCGGCGCGCGGGCTGCGCCGGCCGGTGGTGCCGCAGAGCGAGGTGGACAAGGGCGCCACCCTCGCCGAGAAGTTCCTGATCCGCTGGCGCGGCGAGGCGGACCCCAAGCACGCCCACGCGATCGACGCCTACTGGTCGTCGGCCGCGGAGCACGGCATGAACGCCTCCACGTTCACCGCGAGGGTGATCACCTCGACCGGCGCCGACGTCGCCGCCGCGTTCTCCGGCGCGATCGGCGCGATGAGCGGGCCGCTGCACGGCGGGGCGCCCTCGCGGGTGCTCGGCATGATCGAGGAGGTCGAACAGACCGGCGACGCCGAGGCCTACGTGAAGAGGCTGCTCGACTCCGGGGAGCGCCTGATGGGCTTCGGTCACCGCGTCTACCGGGCCGAGGACCCGCGTGCCCGGGTGCTGCGCCGTACGGCTCGCGAGCTCGGCGCGCCCCGCTACGAGGTCGCCGAGGCGCTGGAGAAGGCGGCACTGAGCGAGCTCCGCGCCCGCCGCCCCGACCGTGTCCTGGAGACCAACGTGGAGTTCTGGGCGGCGATCGTGCTCGACTTCGCCCAGGTCCCGGCGCCGATGTTCACCTCGATGTTCACCTGCGCCCGCACCGGGGGCTGGTCGGCGCACATCCTCGAGCAGGTCCGGACCGGCCGGCTGATCCGGCCCTCGGCGATCTACACCGGCCCGGCCTCGCGGCCGGCGAGCTCGGTCGAGGGCTGGCACGACTCCTGGGCCTGAGCGCCGGCTGGTGCCGGCTCAGCCGGCGGTGACCAACGCGGTGCCACAGGCGTCGCAGAACCGGGCGCCGACATCGTTGCGGACACCACAGGCCGAACAGAACGGGCCGGTCCTCCCGTCCGACCCAGCGGCCGAGGCGTCTCGGATGCCGCCGGCGACGTCCCCGGCGACGCTGCGCACCGCACCGCCCGCCTCCCCGGCCAGGTAGTTGGCCTGGGTGCGCAGGAAGCCGATGTTGAGCAGCTGCAACCCGATGCCGAACACGACGAGGGACCCGATCCAGGCAGCCATCCAGCCGGGCCCGGGTCCGTCGAAGCCGCCACCGAACACCTTGGTGCAGGCGGTGACGAACACGATCCCTCCGAACACGGTCAGGACGGCACCGCCGATCCGGGCGGAGGTGCGGATCCTGGCGTTGGTCTGGGCGGTGCGGTCCTCGACGGCCATCGAGAGCTCCTTGTGGTCAGTGATCGCGGGTGCGCAGGAACGGTGTGTCCTGCCGGGTCTTGCCGTGTGCTGTGACCGCCTGTGACCGCGATTCGGTTGCCCGAGTCTCGGACACGTCCCCGAACACGCCCCGAGCACGTCCACGGCCTTCCGGCATCCGATCCTCGTCAGCGGCGGGCACGCGGCTGGGGAGAGAATCGGACCATGACGTTGCAGATCCCCGCCGACCTGCTCCCGGTCGACGGCCGGTTCGGTTCGGGCCCCTCGAAGATCCCCGGCTCACGGCTGGAGGCGCTGGCCGCCACCGGGAGCTCGCTGATGGGCACCTCGCACCGCCAGCAGCCGGTCAGGGACCTGGTCCAGCGGGTGCGGGCCGGCCTCGCCGAGCTGTTCGCCCTGCCCGAGGGCCACGAGGTGGCGCTCGGCAACGGTGGGTCGGTCGCCTTCTTCGACCTGGCCAGCCACGCCCTCATCCGCGAGCGCAGCCAGCACGCCGTGTTCGGCGAGTTCGGCGCCAAGTTCGCCAAGGCCACCGCGGCGGCGCCGTGGCTCGCGGATCCGGTGCTGGTCGAGGCGCCGCACGGCGGGCTGTCTCGTCCGTCGTACGACGCCGGGGTGGACGTCTATGCCTGGACCCACAACGAGACCTCGACCGGCGTGATGGCTCCGGTACGGCGTCCCGGCGGCGCGAGCGCCGATCAGCTGACCCTGGTCGATGCGACCTCGGCCGCCGGTGGACTGCCGGTGGAGGTGGCCGAGGCCGACGTCTACTTCTTCGCACCACAGAAGTCGTTCGCCTCCGACGGCGGACTGTGGCTCGCACTGCTCTCCCCGGCCGCGATCGCGCGTGCCGAGGAGATCGCCGCCTCCGGCCGGCACATCCCGGCGTTCTTCGACCTGGTCGGCGCGATCAAGCAGTCCCGACTCGGCCAGACCCTCAACACGCCGTCGGTGGCCACGCTCTTCTTGATGGCCGAGCAGATCGACTGGATGCTCGCCTCGGGTGGCCTCGAGGCGATGGTGGGGCGCACCACCGCCTCCTCGAACTCGCTCTACGCCTGGGCGGAGAAGTCCTCGTTCGCGACGCCGTTCGTCCCCGACCCGGCCCACCGGTCGCTGGTCGTCGGCACGATCGAGCTCGATGAGGGCATCGACAAGGACCGGCTCACCGAGGTGCTGATCGCCCACCGGATCGTGGACACCGACGCCTACCGCGGCATCGGCGCCAACCAGCTGCGGATCGCGATGTATCCCGCCGTCGACCCGGCCGACGTGGAGGCACTGACCGCCTGCCTGGACTGGGTCGTCGAGCGGCTCTGACACCGCGGCCGCGCACGGTGTTCGCCGAGGACGAACACCGATCCGGAATGAGTCTCCTCTTCGCCGGGTTGAGTCGATAACACTCAAGTCTCGAAAGGGAGGCCACTACCGTGACCGAGCCTGTGATCAGTCTTCCCGTCCTGTTCGTGCCCGACGTCGTCGTACTGCCCGGCATGGTGGTGCCGATCGAGCTGGACGAGGCCGCCCAGGCCGCGGTCGACGCGGCCCGCAGCGGCAGCGACGGCCGCCTGCTGGTGGCACCACGGCTGGAGGACCGCTACGCCGCCTACGGCGCGATCGCCACCGTCGAGCGGGTCGGCCGCTTCTCCGGCGGTACGCCGGCCGCGGTGCTGCGCGCCGAGAGCCGGGCGCGGATCGGGTCCGGTGTCACCGGACCCGGCGCGGCGCTGTGGGTCGAGGTCGAGCCGGTCGTCGAGCCGGTCAGCGACCACGCCCGCGAGCTCGCCGAGGAGTACAAGCGGCTGGTGATCGCCGTCCTGCAGCGCCGCGAGGCCTGGCAGGTGATCGACCAGGTCACCCGGCTGAGCGAGCCGTCGGCGATCGCCGACACGGCCGGCTACGCGCCGTACCTCGGCGAGGACCGCAAGCGGCAGCTGCTGGAGACCCCCGACGTCGAGGAGCGGCTGAGCACCGTCATCGGCTGGACCCGCGACTACCTGGCCGAGGCCGAGCTGACCGACAAGATCAGCGAGGACGTGCGCGAGGGGATGGAGAAGAACCAGCGCGAGTTCCTGCTACGCCAGCAGCTGGCCGCCATCCGCAAGGAGCTCGGCGAGGGCGAGCCCGACGGCGCCGACGACTACCGCGGCCGCGTCGAGGCCGCCGACCTGCCCGAGAAGGTCCGCGAGGCGGCGCTGCGCGAGGTGGACAAGCTGGAGCGCTCCAGCGACCAGAACCCCGAGGCCGGCTGGATCCGCACCTGGCTGGACACCGTCCTCGACCTGCCGTGGCGGGTCACCACCGAGGACTCGACCGACATCGTGGCCGCCCGGGAGATCCTCGACGCCGACCACCACGGCCTGGACGAGGTGAAGGACCGGATCGTGGAGTACCTGGCCGTGCGGGCCCGGCGGGCCGAGCGCGGCCTGCAGGTCATCGGCGGCCGCGGCTCCGGTGCGGTGATCCTGCTCGCCGGCCCGCCAGGGGTGGGCAAGACCTCGCTGGGCGAGTCGGTCGCGCGGGCACTCGGCCGCCGGTTCGTCCGGGTCGCGCTCGGCGGCGTCCGCGACGAGGCCGAGATCCGCGGCCACCGGCGTACCTACGTCGGCGCCCTGCCGGGGCGGATCGTGCGGGCCGTCAAGGAGGCCGGCTCGATGAACCCGGTGGTGCTGCTCGACGAGGTCGACAAGGTCGGCGCCGACTATCGGGGCGACCCGGCGGCGGCGCTGCTGGAGGTGCTCGACCCGGCCCAGAACCACACCTTCCGCGACCACTACCTCGAGCTGGACCTCGACCTCTCCGACGTGGTCTTCATCGCCACCGCGAACGTCGTGGACCAGATCCCCAGCGCGCTGCTCGACCGGATGGAGCTGGTCACCCTCGACGGCTACACCGAGGACGACAAGGTCGCCATCGCCCGCGACTTCCTGCTGCCCCGGCAGCTGGAGCGGGCCGCGCTGAGCGCCGACGAGGTGAGCGTGAGCGACGAGGTGCTGCGCGAGCTGGCCGCGAACTACACCCGCGAGGCGGGCGTGCGGCAGCTGGAGCGGCTGCTGGCCCGGGCGCTGCGGAAGGCGGCCACCAGGCTGGCCACCGACGCCGGCGAGCACCTCGACATCGATCTGGACGGACTGACCGACCTGGTCGGACGGCCGCGGTTCACCCCGGAGTCGGCCGAGCGCACCGCGGTGCCGGGGGTGGCCACCGGGTTGGCCGTCACCGGACTGGGTGGGGACGTCCTCTTCATCGAGGCCACCGCCTCCGACGGCGAGGCAGGACTGACCCTGACCGGGCAGCTCGGCGAGGTGATGAAGGAGTCGGCGCAGATCGCGCTCTCCTACGTCCGCTCGCACGCGGCCGAACTCGGCATCGACGCGGCGGCGCTCGACCGGCGCATCCACGTCCACGTGCCCGCCGGCGCGGTGCCGAAGGACGGTCCGTCCGCGGGGATCACCATGGTCACCGCACTCACCTCGCTGCTGACCGGGCGGCCGGTGCGCAGCGAGGTCGGGATGACCGGAGAGGTGTCCCTGCGCGGCCGGGTGATGCCGATCGGCGGTCTCAAGCAGAAGCTGCTCGCCGCCCAGCGGGCGGGGCTGACCGAGGTGTTCATCCCGCAGCGCAACGAGCCCGACCTGGACGACGTACCGGCCGAGGTGCGCGACGCCCTGGCGATCCACGTCGTCAGCGACGTCCGCGACGTGGTCGTCGGGGCGCTCGCCCCGGTGGACTCCGCCGCCGCGGCCGCCTGAGCCCCCGCGCCGGAGGGGGGTAACACGTTGTCCACCTAGGTAGCAGCCTGTTGCGACGGGCTGCTACCTAGGTGGAC
>NZ_JASGET010000144.1:0-26462 GCF_047606145.1 Nocardioides sp.
CGGGGGGGGGGGCCGCGGCCGCCCCCCCCCCCCCCCCCCACCGGTGCGTTCCGCCTCTCGGGCATCCACCTGTCACTCCCACCGTCTGAGGTCTGCCGATGTCCCCGTCCTGGTTGTTTCCGCCGCGCCGTCACCGGCGGCGTCCCATCGCGATGCTGGCCGCCCTGGCCGTCGCCACGGGGCTCCTGCTGGTCGCCCCGACCCCCTCGGCGTCGGCCGACACCGCCGACATCACCGACGGGTCGCTGAGCTGGGGGGTGCGCACCTCGTTCCGCACCTACATGGCCAACGGCGGCACGATCGACGTCGGCGACGGCGCCAGCGTCAACGACGACGGCACCTATGACTTCCCGGTCTCCTCGGGAAGCTATGACTCCACCGAGGGGACGACCACGGTGGACTTCGGCGGCTCGGTGCACTTCTACAAGTACGCCTCGGGTGACATCTACCTGCTGGACCTGACGATCTCGAACCCGACGGTGGTGATCTCCGCGGACGAGCAGACGCTCTACGCCGACGTCGTCAGCCGTGAGTACGGCAAGAGCACCAGCGATCTCGTCGACTACGGCACCATCGAGGTGGCCACGCTGGGCGCGACGGAGTCGGACGTCGCCACCGACGACGGCGTGACGACCTGGTCCGGTCTGGAGGCGTACCTGAGCGAGGACGCGGTGGACGCCTTCGGGGGCTTCTACAGTGCCGGCTCGGCGCTGGACCCGGTCTCCTTCTCCTACACCGGTGACGGGGGCGCGCCGGACTGGACCGAGAGCTGGGACGCCGCCGGGACGCCGGCGCTGGCGGAGGGCGACGCCTGGTACGACACGACCACCAGCACCAGCAGCCTGGTCTCGGGGTACGGCGACTGGATCTTCCCGACCAGCGACGGCTCGCGCGTCTACGTGATCACCCAGACCACCGTCGGCGGCACGAGCTTCCAGCTCACCGCGCTCGATGCCGACTCGTGGGAGGAGCTGGGGTCGATGTCCCTGACCACCACGTCCGCCTACTTCGACTACGACGCGGCGACGGACTCGATCTTCTACGACGTGCAGGACGGCACGACCACGACGACCTATGACGTCCACGCCCTGACCTGGGACGAGGACTCCGCCGGCTTCACCGACGTCCAGATCGGCAGCATCGATGCCTCGGTCCCCGACGGATACACCTCGGTCACCGTCCAGCAGCTGGTCTGGAACGAGGCGCTCGGCCAGGTCCAGGTCTTCGTGGTGCGCCGTACGAGCAGCAAGACCTACGAGGCGGAGCTCAGGACCTTCGCCGAGACCGACGGCAGCTGGGCCGCCGGGACCACGGTCACGCTCGACGACCCGCCCAGCACGAACTGGTACGTCGGCGGCTACGGCGGACAGCTCACGGTCGCCTCGGACGGCTCGATCCTGATCGCCCGGAGCAAGAAGGGGAAGTACGACGACAACACCACCAGTCGGTACTACCCGGTGCTGCGGATCACCATCGCCGGCGACACCGGCACGACCCAGGAGATCGACGACAGCATCGTCACCGACGACGACGGCAACGAGGTGGTCGGCTATGACGCGGTGAGCATGATCGGGGACGACACCGCCCTGGTGACGTCGGGCGACAACGGCCATCCGGTGGCACGCGTCCTGTCGATCGACGCGGACACCGACACCGCGGCATTCGCCGGCGACGCCTTCGAGCCCCTGTCCACCCGCGTGTCCCGGGCGATGTCGGACGACACCAGCTCGGACATCGCCTACCTCTACGGTCCCGACGCACAGCAACTGGTGGCGCTGGACACCGACGACGACACGGTGATGGCCACCTACTCGATCGGCAACCTGCTCGCCAATCCGTACGGCGCCGAGATCGTGCCGGGGGCCGAGACCGGCGTGTTCTACGTGACGGTCGCGAACTCCGACGGTCAGGTGGGGGTCGAGCGGATCACCCGGACCGGGTTCTCCCCGACGGTGACCACGCAGCCGGAGTCCCAGACGGTGACCCTCGGCGCGGACGACGACTCGAGCGAGGTGACCTTCAGCGCCGCCGGGTCGGGCGATCCGAGTCCGTCGGTGCAGTGGCAGTCCGAGGCGCCGGGGAAGTCGTCGTTCTCCGACATCGACGGTGCCACCGGCGAGGAGCTGACGGTGGCTGCCACCCGCTCGGATGACGGCACGCGCTATCGAGCGGTGTTCACCAACGATGCCGGCGAGATCGCCACCGAGGAGGCCACCGTGACGGTGGACTACCCGGCGGTGGTCACCTCGCAGCCCGAGGACACCAGCGTCACCGAGACGGACGAGGCGACCTTCGGCGTGGTGTCGGAGGCCAATCCGGAGGCCACCGTGACGTGGCAGCGGAGGGTGGACGGGTTCTGGACCGCGGTGGACGAGGACTCCGGCGACTTCACCGTGGACACCAGCGACGGCACCTCGGTGCTGACGATCGCGGACGCCAACACCGACATGTCGGGGGTGAGGTTCCGGGCGAAGCTGGTCAACGACGCGGGCACGACCTTTTCCGATGCCGCGACCCTGACGGTGAACGAGAAGACCACCATCCCCTCGGGTGGCCTGGACCTGTCCGGGGTGACGCTCGAGTGGACCGGCAACGAGGAGATGCAGGACCGGCCGTACTACGGGTCGGCGAACTACTTCTCCGCCGGGACCTCGGACGGGACCGAGGACACCTATGCGGCGAGCGAGGGGAACGTGCAGATCCTGCAGGCCGACGCGGACGGGGAGGAGTCCGCGGCGACGTACGCGACCCGGGCCGCGCACGTGGGCACCGACGGGTACCAGCTGGTGAAGCTCTCCGGAGGCGAGGCGAAGGTGGCCTCGGACGGGTCTGCGACGGTGACCTGGGACGGCACCTGGAGCGTGAACTTCTATGACGGGTTGGCGCCGTTCTGGTTCACCGACCCGACGTTGACCGTGGACGCCGACGGGGAGGGCACCCTGACCGCGGACATGGACGGCTATGCGGTGAGCATGGACGACCCGACCTCGAAGACGGCCCTGGACGAGGTCGACGACGTCACGGTGGCGACGTTCTCGGAGGTCGACCTGGATCCCTACGGGAACGTCACGGTGTCGCCGGACTACGAGGGCGTGGAGATCACCGTGCCCTCGGGCGAGACGGCTCAGGACACCACGAGTGACGGCTGGGGGTCGTGGCCGCAGTCGTTCGTGGACTTCCAGTTCGACACCGGGCTGTCGTCCTACTGGTACTCCTCGGGTTCGTCGCTGGACTCGGTCAAGGCGCCCCGTGACTTCACCGTGGACTTCACCGACGCCACCGAGACCACCGGGACGGGCGGCGAGACCGGGGTGAGCCTCGGCAAGCCGGTGGTGACGGGGACCGCGAGGGTGGGCACGAGGCTGGTTGCCCGGGCGAGTGCGACGCCGTCGAGCGCGAGCCTGTCGTATCAGTGGTACGCGGCGGGCGCCAAGGTGCGGGGCGCGACCGGGAAGCGGCTCACGCTCGGGAAGGCGCTGGTCGGCGAGCGGGTCTGGGTCACGGTGACCGCGAAGCACGGCGGGTCGACGGTGTCGAGGACCAGCGCCCGGACCGGCCGGGTGGCCAAGGGTCGGCTGGTGGTCTCCAAGCCGAAGGTGAAGGGCACCGCACGGGTCGGCAGGCGGCTGACCGCGAAGGTCACCGTCACTCCGGCCGGTCGGGTCTCCTACCGGTGGTATGCGGCCGGGAAGAAGATCGCCGGGGCCACCCACCAGCGGTGGAGGCTGGCCGCCAAGCAGGCGGGGAAGCGGATCCGGGTCGAGGTCACGGTGCGTCGTGCCGGCTACCAGAAGGTGGTCCGGACCAGCGCCAGGACCCACCGGGTCGGGCACCGCTGATGCCGCTGCCCGGCGCCGTACCGCTCCGGGCGGCTCGGCCGGATCCGGGCTCGGTGCGGCACATGCTGAGGCAACAGACGGCCGGGGCGGCTCCCTGACAAGAACTCGCCCCGGCCGGCTCGCCGCCGAGACAACGGCCGACGCGACCGCGTCGGCCGAACCTCACGGACGGCGGCGAGCCCTCTCATGATGAGCGGCGCGGGCATTGGTCGCAACACGGCTGCGGCGGACCGGGAGCGCAACGGCCGCCTCCCGGGGGTGGGAGGCGGCCGGCACGCTCGAAGGGAGCCGAACGGGATCAGCGGATCCTGACGCTCTCTCGCAGCGGCAGGCTGCGCGAGGAGTCGCCGACGTAGACCGTCCGGGAACCGGTGGCCAGCGTCCAGCGCTGCCGGTCGGAGTTCCAGTAGGACAGCTCGCGCCTCTCGACCCTCATCGTCACCCAGGTCGAGCGGTGCGCACCGAGGCTGACCCGGTCGAAGGCGGCCAGTGCCTTGTCGGCGAACTGCACCCCCTTCGGTCGGCTCTTCGGCGCACCCAGATAGACCTGCGGCACGGCATCGCCGGCGGTGTTGCCGGTGTTGCTGACCTTGACTCGGACGGTGAGGGTATCGCCGCGACCCGGTGAGACCCGCAGGTCCGAGTACCTGAACGAGGTGTACGAGAGTCCGTAGCCGAACTCGTAGAGCGGCGTCAGTCCCTGGCTGTCATACCAGCGGTAGCCGACGTCGATGCCCTCGCTGTAGTCGGTCTCGCACTCGTTGATCCCGCCGAACTCGCTGGTCAGGGTGCAGGTGTCGGTCGTGCCCGGGTTGACGCCGGTGCTGGACCGTTCCGGATGGTCGGGGTCGCTGGCCACGCCCTGGTCGGCACTGGCCGGCCAGGTGTAGGGCAGGTGACCTCCCGGGTTCGCCCTGCCGGTGAGCAGATCGGCGAAGGACCAGCCGCCCTCATCGCCGGGGAACCAACCCTCCAGGACCGCCTTCACGTCGTCGAGCCACGGCATCGCGACCGGGTTGTTGTTCTGCAGGACGACGATCGTGTTCGGGTTCGCGGCGGCGACCTTGCTGATCAGGTCGTCCTGACCTTCGGGCAGCGCGGTGGACAGGTTGCCGCTCTGGGTGGCGTAGGCGAAGACCACGACGGTCTTGGCCTTCGTGGCCGCCGCGACGGCGGCGTCGGTGTCGGCCTGCTGCTGCGAGGGCGTCACCCAGTACAGATGAGCCTGGACCGGGTCGCCCGACACGTCGGCACTCTGTGTGACGGTGATCGTGTGGTCACCGGCGCTCAGGCTCACCTGGGCGCGCTTGTTGTTCAGCCCATCGGTGCTGGGCAGGACCCCGGAGTCGCCGGCCTTGACGGTGCCGTAGCGCGGCGCGTCGGTGAGGAAGCCGTCGCTGCTGATCACGGTGGTGCCGTCGATGGCGACGGTGCCGGTGGTGCCGAGCTCGCCGAAGTTGATCCAGTACTCGCCCGACTCCGGAGCGGTCAGCGTGCCGGTCCAGGTGTGCGAGGAGCCCGCCGGAAGCGCGTTTCCCTTGGCCGAGGTGAACTCCAGCGTCGAGTCGACCTGGGTGTCCTCGCTGCCGGTGGTGGTGCGCAGCAGGCCGGGGTCGCCGTCGTGGCTGAGCGCCGACGCCGGGATCGCCGTACCGGTCAGGTCGTCGCCGACCGCGTAGGAGATGTTGGCCGAGGGCTCCTCCTTCTTCAGCGTGCTGGTGGTCCCGATCCAGCGATCTGCCCGACCGGACGAGCTCTCCCCGCCGCCACCGGTGGCGATGGTCTGGCCTGCTCCCGGCCCGATCAGCGCGAGGCCGCTCAGGTCGGACCTGTCGAGCGGGAGCGCGCTGTCGTCGTTCTTGAGCAGCACCGCCGACTCGGCCGCGGTCTTGCGCACCACCTGCGCATTGCCGTGCACGTCCTCGGCGGTGACGGTGTGCTTGGAGGCACCGCTGAGCAGCCCGAACCTGTCGTACTGCGACAGGATCCGGGTGACGGCGGTGTCGACGTCGGACAGCTTCACGCTGCCGTCGGCCAGGGCTGCCTTGATCTTCGCCGGGGCGAAGTACTGCGTGATGACTCCGCCGAGCCCACTGCCCGGCATCTCCAGGTCGAGGCCCTTGTCGAGGTAGTCGGTGCCGTGGTTGGCACCCCAGTCGGAGGTGACGAAGCCGGTGAACCCGAGCTGCTTGCGCAGGATCGTCTGCAGCGTGTCGCTGTTGCCGCACGCGGAGGCACCGTTGACCTGGTTGTAGGAGCACATGATCGAGGAGACCCCGGCGTCGACCGCGTCCTCGAACGGCTTGACGTAGATCTCGTGCAGGGTCTGGTCGTCGACGACGACGTTGCCGCTGGCTCCGTCATAGGCGACGTAGTGCTTGGCCTGGGCCATCACGCCCTGGCTCTGGATGCCCCTGATCTCCTCCGCGCCCATCTGCCCGGTGAGCAGCGGGTCCTCGCCGAAGGTGTTCCAGCCGCGGCCGCTGGTGACGTCCCGGTCGATGTTGATGAACGGCTCCAGGGCGACGTCCTGGCCCAGTGCCTTGGCATCCCGGCCGATCACCGTGCCGTTGCGGCGCGCGGTCTGCGGGTCCCAGGTCGCGGCGACGCCCATGGTGGAGGTCATGCCGGTCGAGACGTCCTTGGTGGCGATGCCTGGCGGACCGTCGGAGAGCCGTAGCGAGGGGATGCCGAGCCGTTCGATGCCGGGGATGTAGCCGGCGGCGAAGGTCTTGCCGGCCGGATCGGTGGCCTCGTCACCGCCGGTGATCAGGGTGAGCTTCTCATCGAGGGTCATCCGGGCGACCAGCCTGGCGACCCGCTTGGTGGTCGCGCCGGCGTGGCCGTGATGACCGCCGTGGCCGTGGTGCTGGGCGACCTGCGTCGTCGTGGGGAGCTGGGCCGAGGCGTCTGCGGGTCCGGCCAGCAGGGTGGCGACGCCCAGGGTGGCCGCGGCGCAGGTAGCGACGGGAGAAAGGGAGAACGGGTACCTCATATCACCACTCCATCGTGGAAAGAGATGCACAGGAGACCGGCGGCGTCCCGGGCGTGGTCGTCCGTACGGCGCCGGAGCGAAGACGGGTGCGAGCCTCGAGACACGGACGGCCACGTAACCCTCCCGAACCCTGCGCCGCACCCTGTCCGTGTCACCGGCCCGCCGATCGGCGGGCACCTTGGCACGCTAGGTCGGCACAATTATCCGTGTCAATAGCCATAAAATTCCCTGAGACAAAGACTTATGGCCACACTTGAAGCGAAAAGAAACGGCGCCGAGCCGACGCAACCTGAGTCGGGTTGCGTCGGCCCGGCGCGGGAGGTCAGGGCGGGCGGTCAGAGCGAGCGGTCAGGGCAGGTAGTAGGTCGGGTTGGGGATCTTGTAGGTGTGATCCGCGGCGCCGCCGAGCAGATCGGAGAACTGGTCGCCGACGTCGGCGACGACGTCGTACCCGGTCGCCTCGAGGTGGGCGCGGGTGCCGGCCTTGTACTCGGTCGTCGAGCAGGTTCGATCCGATCCGCAGTCGAGGTAGGCGGGCGGCTGTTCACTGCCCTCCCACTTGGTGAAGAAGTGGGCGGCGGTGAACAGCGGCCTGCCGGCGCCGGTGACGTAGCCGTCCTCGGTCAGGTTGGCGATGGTGTCGGCCTGCTGGCTGTGCGGTCGTCCGGTCAGGCCGACGATCGTGCAGCCGGCCGCCTGGACCTGCTGGACCAGGTCCACCATGCCGGGCACGGCCGGGAACTTGTGCTCGGCGATCCACTCCGCCGCGGTGGCGGAGTTGTAGGTGAACTTCATCACCGAGTCCTCGAGGTCGTAGTTCCACAGCGTGGTGTCATCGGAGTCGAAGACCGCTGCCGGGGTGGCCGGGACCTTGATCGAGGAGAGCGACCTCCGGGAGTCGTGGAGCCTCTTCCGTGCGCTGGCCAGCTTCTTCTTCGCCTTCGCCCGGTCCGTCTTCGAGTGGGCTCGCTTGACCGCCTTGGCGGCCCTGGTGACCGCGGCCCGGGCGGCCTTCAGCCTCTTCGTCGCCGCCTTCACCTTGCTCTCCGCCCGGGTGAGCGCTGCCGCCTCGGTTCGGCAGTCGCTGACGATCTGCGGTGTCCAGGTGTCGGCCAGCGAGGTCATCTGGTCGATGTACGGCGAGCTGGTCTTGTCGGCCACGCCGGCGTCGTCGCCGCTGGTCGGCGCGTTGTAGTAGGCCCGGATCTCCTTGCGCAGCGGGTCGAGGTTGGGGATGTCGTCCCCGCTGCGCACGTCGTATCCGCTGGAGCCGTCCGCGGCCATCACGTAGGTGGTCGGCGGGACCATCTTCTTGTCGCTCGCGGGTGCGCCGGCGATGTCGGCGGCCGCCAGGAAATAGGACGGATTCGGGATCTTGGTCCAGTCCTCGGCGTACCCGCCCTCGAGGTCGCTCCACTGGTCGCCGACGTTCATCGCGACCGTGT
Organism: Nocardioides sp.; assembly: GCF_047606145.1. Taxonomy (GTDB): domain Bacteria; phylum Actinomycetota; class Actinomycetes; order Propionibacteriales; family Nocardioidaceae; genus Nocardioides. The sequence continues at coordinate 8,280 of NZ_JASGET010000144.1, forward strand.
CTCCGAGGTCCTCCTCGATGTGCTTGCGGGTGTTGGCCTTGTACTCGACCGTGTTGCAGGTCGACGAGAGCGTGCACTCGCCGATGTAGCTCGGCTTGTCGTCGGTGGTTGCCCACTTGGTGAAGAGGTTGTCGTTGTCGAAGATCGGGTTCCCGTCGGTGTCGGTGAACCCCTGGGCGGTCAGGTTGGCGATGGTGTCGTCCTCCTGGGAGGCCGGCCGCCCGGTGATGCCGTAGATGTCGTACCCCCGGGACTTCAGCTCGCTCACCAGGTCGGCTATGCCCGGGATCGCCGGGAAGAGCTCACCGGTGACCCAGGCGGCGTTGAGCCCGGAGTCGTAGTTGAAGTTCATCTCCTCCTCGTTGGCATAGTCGCTCAACAGGGTGGAGTCGACGTCGAAGACGACCGCCTGGTCGTCTCCGGCCTTCTTGGGGAGCGCCTTCGCGATGGTCTCCTCGACGTTCTTGACGTCGTCGGCGTACCGCGAACTGGACAGGTTCGGCAGGTAGATCTGGGCACCGTCGGGGTCGGCCGGGTCGGTCCCCTTGGAGGCGCCGTAGTAGGCCCGGATGGTCGACTTCACCGAGTCGATGTTGGGGATGTCGGCGCCGTCGGTCGGTGCCGCGACCGTGCCGTCGGCCTGGTTGACGACCATGGTGAAGTGGGTCCGTGGTGCCAGTGGGTCATCCGCTTGAGCCGGGGTGGCGGCGACGATTGTCGCGATGACCACCGCTGCCGCACCAAGACCTGCGGCCGTTCGGGGGATTTTCATGGATTGCTCCCAGGTTTGTGACATGGACAACTCGACAGACCATAGAGAACCACTGTTTCTCTCAGGTCGCATCCAGGTCACGACACACCATCGCCCTCGGGCATCATGAGGACATGACCTCCGGCCCCCTGGTGCTCGGCATCGAGACCTCCTGCGACGAGACCGGGGTGGGCATCGTCAGCGGTGACACGCTGCTCGCCGACGCGGTGGCGAGCAGCGTGGCGGAGCACGCGAGGTTCGGTGGAGTCGTGCCCGAGGTGGCCAGTCGCGCCCACCTGGAGGCGATGGTGCCGACCATCGACCGAGCCTGCGAGACCGCCGGCGTCCGTCTCACCGACGTCGATGCGATCGCCGTGACCGCCGGACCCGGGCTCGCCGGAGCGCTGCTGGTCGGCGTCGCCGCGGCCAAGGCGCTCGCGCTCGGCCTGGACAAGCCGCTGTACGGCGTGAACCACCTCGCCGCACACGTCGCGGTCGATCAGCTCCAGCACGGTCCGCTCCCCGAGCCGTGCCTGGCCATGCTGGTCTCCGGCGGCCACTCCAGCCTGCTGCGCGTCGATGACGTCACGGCCGACATCGATCCGCTCGGCGCCACCATCGACGACGCCGCCGGCGAGGCGTTCGACAAGGTGGCCCGGCTGCTCGGCCTGGGCTTCCCGGGTGGTCCGGTGATCGACGCGACGGCCGCGTCGGGCAGCAGCATCGCCATCGACTTCCCCCGCGGACTGACCTCGCGACGCGACCTGGAGCGGCATCGCTTCGACTTCTCCTTCTCCGGGCTCAAGACCGCGGTCGCCCGTTGGGTCGAGGCGCGGGAGCGTGCCGGCGAGCCGGTGCCGGTGGCCGACGTCGCCGCCAGCTTCCAGGAGGCGGTGGTCGACGTGCTGGTGCGCAAGGCCCTGGACGCGGCCACCTCGGCCGGGATCGAGGAGATGGTGATCGGTGGCGGCGTGGCCGCCAACAGCCGGCTCCGGGCACTGGCCGCCGAGCGCGCCGAGACGGTCGGCGTCCGGGTCCGGGTGCCGCGGCCGGGGTTGTGCACCGACAACGGCGCGATGGTCGCCGCGCTCGGCGCGGAGATGGTCGCTCGCGGCCGTACGCCGTCCACCCTCGACCTCCCGGCGGACTCCTCCCAGCCGGTCACCAGCGTGCTGGTCTGACCCGGGCCGAGGAAGCCGCTACTCCGGCGAGCGGGTGCCCGGTCGGCGAGTGTGGCTCGCACGCCGGCGTGGCCGCACTCCGGCGTGGGCCGCCGGGCCCAGCAGAACGCCGATCCATGCCGGGTCACGCCGGGCTCGTTGGTCGAGTCCACCCACGGAGGGCCGGCCCGACCGGCTGTGTGGTGGTCTCGATACGCCTCGCTCGTCCCTCGCGAGGGCTACTCGACCCACGAGCGAGGAGGAGCCGGCCCGACCGGGGAGAGTTCGGCCGCTAGTCGCGCCGACCGGGGTCGCCGGCGCCCACCTGGTCGACATCCGGCTCGCTGGTCTCGGCCGGCTCGACGGCGTCGGCGCCGTGCCCCGGCCACCAGGCCCGCTTGCCGACCAGTGCGGTCAGCGCCGGCGTGAAGAACATCGCCATCACGAAGGCGGCGGCCGCGATGCCGAACGCGATGGCGAAGCCCATCGTGGTCAGCAGCGAGTTCCCGGCGAGCATCAGCGAGGCGAAGGTGCCGGCCAGGATGACCCCGGCGGCAGCCACCGTCGGGCCGCCGTGCTTGACGGCCTGGGCGGCGGCATCGCGTGGCCCCCGCCCCTCGCGCGCCTCCTCCCGTAGCCGGGTCACCATCAAGATGTTGTAGTCGGTGCCGAGCGCCACCACGAACAGATAGATGTAGATCGGCAGCAGGAAGATGAGCCCGGCGTCACCCTTGACGTGCTGGAAGACGATCACCGTCGCCCCCAGGGTCGCGCCGAAGCCGAGCCCGACCGACGCCATCAGGTACCAGGGGGCCACCAGGCTGCGCAGCACCAGCATCAGGATGATCAGGATGATCGCCGCGGCCACCGGGAAGACGACCGCGTAGTCGCGGTTCATGGCGCTCTGGAAGTCCACGAAGACCGACGCGGTGCCGCCGACGTACGCCTCGGTGCCGGACGGTGCGGCCGCGTGGGCACCGGGCCGCAGATCGCTTCGGACCACGTCGATGGCGGCGTCCGAGGACGGGTCGTCGGTGAGGACCGTCATCACCACCGCCGTACTCGGATCCTTGGGTGCGATGGTGGTCCCGGAGACGGTGCCGACGCCCTCCACCGTGCCGACCTGCGCGGCGAAGGTCTTGACCTCGGCCGCGGTGAGCGTCCGGCCGTCGGTGGCATGGAGCACGACCGGCGTCGGGTCGGTCTGACCCAGGTCGAAGCCGCCCTCGACCAGCATCTGGTCCGCCTTGGCCGACTCGACGTTGGTCGAGGAACTGCTGGACTGCAGGTCGAAGTTCGGGTTGAAGCCGCCGAACGCGAACGAGAAGACGGCGAGGATCGCGAGGACGCCGCCGGACGCGACGGCGTACCGGACCGGGTGTGCGCCCAGCGATCGGCCGATCGCCTCGAAGCGGGCCGCCTTCGGCTCCGTACGCCACTTCTTCGACGGCCAGAACAGGGCGCGCCCCAACACGCAGGCGACGGCCGGCACCAGGGTGAGCGCGGCGATCACGGTGACCGCCACCGCGATGGCCAGCGACGGGCCGATCGAGCGGAAGATGCCGAGCGTGGAGAGCACCAGTGTCATGAACGCCACGAAGACCGCTCCGCCCGCCGAGGCGATCGCCTCGCCCGCGCGTTCGACCGCGTGCGCGATGGCGGCGCGATGCTCCTCGCCCTCTCGCATCCGCTCGCGGTAGCGGAAGAGGAAGAACAGGATGTAGTCGGTCCCGATCCCGAAGAGCACGACGATCAGGATCACGCTGGTGGAGTCGTCGGTCTGCAGGTCGAAGAGGTGCGAGACGATGCCGATCAGCTTGTTGGACACCGGCGTCAGGATGACTCCGACCAGCAGGATCGGCATCAGCGCGATCAGCACACTGCGGAAGATGACGCCGAGCAGCACCAGGATCAGCAGCACGGTGGCGATGCCGACGATCGCCTCGGCGTTGCTGCCGGACTGGGACTGGTCGTAGTACTTGGCGAGGGTGCCGGTCACGCCGGAGACCAGGTCGGTGCCCTTGAGCTCGGTCTCGAGGTCGTCGCGCAGTGTCTTGACCTGGTCGAGATCGGACTGCTTCTCACCCGTGACGCCGTCGGCCAGGGCGATGTTGACCGCCGCGGCCTTCTTGGTCGAGGAGACCTCGGTGGCGGCGATCTTGCCGAACGCCGAGCCGAGCTCGGGCTGCAGGTCCTTGCTGATCCGGTCGATGGCGGTGCGGTCCGCGGCGCTCAGGGTGCCGCCGTCGGAGCGCTCGTAGACGATCGTCGCGCCGGGGCTGGTGACGTCCGGGAAGGCCTCGTCCATCAGGTTGGTGGCCTTGATCGACTCGTAGTGGCCGGGTAGGAAGTCGGCCTGGTCGTTGGTCGACTTCGCGCTCGGCGCGAACACGCTGAGCAGGATCATCACGACGATCCATGCGCCGATGACGTACCACGGACGACGAGCGGCCAGACGGCCCAGAGCACCGAACATGTGCCGATCCTATGAAGGAGATGTCGATCGACTCGACCGGGATTAGTCATCGTCCGGCCACGACATTTGTCATGCCGCGGTGATCACGCCGCCGTCGTGCCGCGCGGGCCGACCCTCATGTCGTCCGGTCGATCCGCTCCACCAGCAGACAGGTCCCCTGGCCGTCGACCCGGGTCAGCACGATCGTCGCGGCCCGCGAGCCACGCAGCGCCAGCCGCTTGCGCAGCTGCTCGGGGACGACGTCGACGCCGCGCTTCTTGATGGTCAGCGCCCCGATGTCCCGCTCGCGCAGCGCCGCCCGGAGCTGCTTCTCCCGATAGGGCAGCCGATCGACCACCCGGTAGCCGGTGGCGTACGGCGTCCGGGCGGCCGTGTCGGTGCCGACATAGGCGAGATGCTCATCGAGCAGTACGCCGTCCAGGGACGCCGCGACGCCGGTGACCAGCCCGGCCCGGATGACGGCGCCGTCGGGCTCGTAGAGGTAGTCGCCGAGACCGGCCGGTCCGAGCTCGGCCGCCGGTGGCGCGTCGGCGTCGGTCAGGGTGGCCAGGCCGCCGTCGCCGATGACGGTGGCGCGCCGCGCCGTGGTGGCCAGGCCGCCGGACCACAGGGCGGCCTCCTTGACCTCCCCGTGGTCGCTGACCCACTCGGCCTCCACCCCCGGCGGCACCAGCTCGTGCGGGATCCCGGGCGCCACCTTCACACACGCCACCCGGCGCAGCAGTGTCTCGACGAACGACCACGGCGGCGCCCAGTCGTCGGCGGAGAAGACCCGTCCGCCGGCACCGCGCCGGGCCGGGTCGGCGTACGCGACCGCGAAGCCGGTGTGGTCGACGGCGGTCGCGTCGGCGACGGTGACGGCACCGGGAAGGCCGAGTGTCGCCAGGTTCGCCCCCGCCACCGCCACTCGCTCGGGATCCAGGTCGACACCGGCCGCGGTGATGCCGGCCTCGGCGGCGGCGATCAGGTCGCCGCCGATCCCGCAGCCCAGGTCGATCAGGCTGGGTGCGCCGTACGCCGCCAGTCGCGCCGCCCGGTGTCGGGCGACGGGCAGCCGGGTGGCCTGCTCGAGCCCGTCCGGGGTGAAGTACATCCGGGCGGCGAGCTCGCCGAACTTCGACACCGCGCGACGACGGAGCTCGGCCTGCGTCAGCGCCGCCGCCACGTGAGCGCTCGGCGCGTCGCGGCGCAACAGATCGTGGGCCCGCAACGTATCTGTCTGCGAACCGATGAGCTCCTCGGCCCGTTCGAGCAGGGCCTGGCCCTCGGGGGTCAGCAGCCAAGAGAACGCGTCGAGCTCCATCGGAGTCATGATGTCAGGTTTCGATCGCCGTACCGCCAGGCACCATGACCGGACCGGCACACCGGACCGGACGGACGGGGGAGAGGTGAAGTGAGATGAGGCGCAGACACACCCGGCGGCCGGGCGCCCGGCTGTGGGCGGCGATGCTGACAACGCTGGTCGTCTCGGGCCTGGTGCTGATCCCGGGGCAGGCTCGGGCGTGCGCCTGTGGGGCTGCCTACCCGGTCCAGGGAGACGACCTGGCCGCCGGGCCGGAACGGGCCCTGCTCAGCTGGACCGAGGACCACCGCGAGCGGTTGGAGATGGCGCTCTCGCTGACCGGCGACGGCGCCGACGCGGCGGTGCTCATCCCGACGCCCGCCGCGCCGAGGGTCGCCCAGGGGGACCTCGCCACCTTCGACGAGCTGGACCGGCTCACCTCGGCGCCGCGCGAGACCGCCGGCGCGGCGGACGCGGGGGACGGGGCCGGTGCTCCGCAGCAGGCCCCCTCGGTGCTCTCCCGCACCGTTCTGGACGACGTGGTCGCGACGGTGCTGACCGGCGGCAGCCCCCGGGGCGTGACCCGATGGCTCGATCGGCACGGCTATGCGCACAAGCCCCAGGTCCGTCCGGTGATCGGTGAGTATCTGCGTGCGGGCTGGGTCCTCACCGCCGTCAAGCTGCGGGCGGACCGCGCCTTCGACGGCGCCATCGACCCGATGGTGCTCACCTTCGACAGCGACCGGCTGGTCTATCCGATGCGGCTCAGCTCGACCGCCGCCGAGGTCGAGCCGGTGACGATCTACACCCTCGACGACGTCTACGACGTCCGCACCGACTCCGGCACCGCCGGCCAGGTCGCCTCGATGGACGCCTACCTGAGGCTGGACCCGGACCAGGTGCGGGACGCGACGTTGCGCCGGGCGATCGGGGACAGCGGCCAGGTGCTGACCAGGTGGACCTACACCACGGCGGACCCGGCCTCGCTCACCGCCGACTTCGCCTTCGGGAGCAGCCACACCACGCCCGAGGAGTCCTGGCCGGATCTGCTCGGGCGCGGCGACTCCGGCGGCGCGGGCGAGAGCTGGTGGCCGGTAGCGCTCGGCGGGGTCGCGTCGGGCGTCCTGATCGGGCTGGTCGTCCTCGGCCTGCGACGGCTGCGCACGAGCTGAAGCGATCGATATCCGACCTACTTCTGGCACTCCCTTTGGGTGAGTGCTAACGTCGTGCTTGGCACTCTCGACGTGAGTGTGCCAACGCTTGCAGCCGGGGCGACCCCCGCGACGGCGCACCGGCGACGGCAGGCATGACGTGTGCACTACCCATCACCCAGAGAAGCGTGAAAGTGGAGGTCGATCCAGCGTGTCGATCAACATCAAGCCCCTCGAGGACCGGATCGTCGTGAAGCCGCTCGAGGCCGAGCAGACGACCGCCTCGGGTCTCGTCATCCCGGACACCGCCAAGGAGAAGCCCCAGGAGGGCGAGGTCCTGGCCATCGGTCCGGGTCGTATCGACGACAACGGCAACCGGGTGCCGCTCGACGTCGCCGAGGGCGACAAGGTCATCTACAGCAAGTACGGCGGCACCGAGGTCAAGTACGCCGGCGAGGACTACCTGATCCTGTCGGCGCGAGACATTCTGGCCGTTGTTTCCTGATGTCTTTGGTGGGCCGTTGGGAGTAGACCATCGGTCACTCCTGACGGCCCACGCCCTTTTGTGAGGAGAGTTATGCCGAAGATCCTGGAGTTCGACGAGAACGCCCGCCGTGCGCTCGAGCGCGGCGTCGACGCCCTCGCCAACGCCGTCAAGGTGACGCTGGGCCCGAAGGGCCGCTACGTTGTCCTTGACAAGAAGTGGGGCGCTCCGACCATCACCAACGACGGTGTCACCGTCGCGCGTGAGGTCGAGCTGGACGACCCGTTCGAGAACCTTGGTGCGCAGCTGACCAAGGAGGTCGCCACCAAGACCAATGACATCGCGGGTGACGGCACCACCACCGCCACCGTGCTCGCCCAGGCGATGGTCCACGAGGGTCTGCGTGCGGTGGCCGCCGGCGCTAACCCGATGGGCCTCAAGCGCGGCATGGACGCCGCCGCGACCGCCGTCGGCGACGCGCTGCGCGAGGCCGCCCGCGACGTGGACAGCAAGGAGGACATGGCGGCGGTCGCCACCATCTCCTCCCGCGACAGCCACATCGGCGAGCTGCTCGCCGAGGCGTTCGACAAGGTCGGCAAGGACGGTGTCATCACCGTCGAGGAGTCCAACACCACCGGTACCGAGCTCGAGTTCACCGAGGGGATGCAGTTCGACAAGGGCTACATCTCGCAGTACTTCGTGACCGACACCGAGCGGATGGAGGCCGTCCTCGACGAGCCGTACATCCTGCTCCACCAGGGCAAGATCTCCTCCATCCAGGAGCTGCTGCCGCTGTTGGAGAAGGTCATCGCGGCCGGCAAGCAGCTCTTCATCCTGGCCGAGGACGTCGAGGGCGAGGCCCTGTCCACCCTGGTGGTCAACAAGATCCGTGGCACCTTCACCGCGGTGGCGGTCAAGAGCCCCGCGTTCGGTGATCGTCGCAAGGCGATCATGCAGGACATCGCGGTCCTCACCGGTGGCACGGTGGTGGCGCCGGAGGTCGGGCTCAAGCTCGACCAGGTCGGCCTGGAGGTCCTCGGCACGGCCCGCCGGGTGGTGGTCACCAAGGACAACACCACCATCGTCGACGGTGGCGGCGACGCTGCCACGGTCGAGGGCCGGGTCAAGGAGATCAAGTCCGAGATCGAGAACACCGACTCCGACTGGGACCGCGAGAAGCTGCAGGAGCGGCTCGCGAAGCTGGCCGGCGGCGTGTGCGTGATCAAGGTCGGCGCGCACACCGAGGTGGAGCTCAAGGAGAAGAAGCACCGCATCGAGGACGCCGTCTCCGCCACGCGTGCCGCGATCGAGGAAGGCATCGTCGCCGGTGGCGGCTCGGCCCTCATCCACGCGGTCACGTCGCTGGAGAAGGACCTCGGTCTCTCGGGCGACGAGGCGGCCGGCGTACGCATCGTGCGCAAGGCCGCCGACGAGCCGCTGCGCTGGATCGCCGAGAACGGTGGCGAGAACGGCTACGTCATCACCACCAAGGTGCGCGAGCTCGGTCTCGGCCAGGGCTTCAACGCCGCCACCGGTGAGTACGGCGACCTGGTTGCCCAGGGCGTCATCGACCCGGTCAAGGTGACCCGCTCCGCGCTGGTCAACGCGACCTCGATCGCCGGCATGCTGCTGACGACCGAGACCCTCGTCGTCGACAAGCCCGAGGAGGAGGAGCCGGCGCCCGCCGCCGGTCACGGCCACGGTCACTGACCGACTCCTCATCGGCTGAACCGGCTGACGTCACTGGGCCCGTCCGCACCGCGGACGGGCCCAGTGCTGTCTCGGGGGCCGGCGGGTTCGTCTAGGTATGCAGGGATGTGGGCACATCCCGGGCGGAACTCCGCGAGGGGAGTGCTCGTTCGGCTGCATACCTAGCTGGACGCTCCGGCGGTGAGCACCGGCGGTCGCGACCGGCGGCCGTAGTGATTGGCGAGGCGCTCGAGCGCCGCCGCGTCGTCGGCGGGAGTCACCGCCCGCTCGAACGGGATCTGCGGGTCGTCGCGGAAGTCCGGTCCGGCCGGGACGATCTGGTCGGCCACCGCCAGGATCGCGACCGCCGCCTCCTCGGGTTCGCCACCCGAGGCGCCACGAGCGGTGGCGAGGTCCCAGCCGTGGACGGCGATCTCACCCGACTGACGGAGCACGCCGACCGCGCCGGGGACGGTGATGCCGGGCGGCACCACCACCGTTCCGGTCAGGGCGGTGTCGGTCATCGTGGCCCGGGTGACCGGGATCCGGTCGCGGAAGGCGCGGGCAAGGTCCGCGGTGGCCACGCCCTCGGCCAGCCGGGGGAGCGGAGTCGGGTCGCCTCCGGAGAAGACCACGGCGGTCCGGTCGAGTACGGCGACCAGATGTCGGGCGAGCGTCTCGACGTCGAACCGGTCGCACGGGGTGGGACGCGCCCAGTCCGCGTCGGAGAGGGTGTCGATCAGGTCCGCCACCCAGGCGGTGACGTCGTCGAAGATCCAGCGGGGATCGGTGCCGTTCATGTGTGCTCTCCCTGGTAGGTCGACCGCTCCGATCTGAAGCGGACATCACCACTCTGCGAGCCAGAACCTGACATCTGATGTCAGGTTCAGCGAGATACCTTGATCCCGTGCGCGCCGACAGGCTGCTGGCCGAGCTGATGATCCTGCGAGACGGACGGACCACGGCCCGAGAGCTCGCGGGCCGGTTGGAGGTCACCGAGCGAACCGTGCTGCGCGACATGGAGGCGCTCTCGGCCGCCGGAGTCCCGGTGTGGACCGAGCGCGGGCGGGGCGGCGGGCTGCGGCTGATGCCGGGGTGGACCAGCGATCTGTCCGGGCTGACGGTCGAGGAGGCGAGGGCACTGCTCGTCGCCGGTGCGTCGGTGGACACCGCGCTGGGCACGGGCTCGGCGATCGGCACCGCGCTCGCCAAGGTGCTGCCGACGCTCACCGGTCAGGCGCTGGCACGGGCCGAGGCGGCGGCAGCACGGATCCTGGTGATCGAGGAGTCGTTCCTCGGCAGGTCCAGGGCGGCGGCCCCGACGCTCGCGGACCTCCAGCGGGCGGTGGTCGTCGGACGCAAGGTACGGGTGGACTACGCGGGCGGCTCGCGGCCGGGAGTGCGCACCCTGGTGCCGGCCGGTCTGGTGTGCGCGGCCGGGACCTGGTACCTGCTCGCCACGCACCGCGGGGCGCGCCGTACCTATCGGGTCGACCGGATCCGGTCCGCCGCCGTGCTCGCCGAGGCCGCCGACCGGAGCGGACTCCCGGAGGTCGCGGCCTGGTGGCAGGAGACCCGCCGCGACTTCAAGCGTTCGGCGGATCCCATGCCGGTGGTCCTGTTCGTCCCGGACGGACACGACCTGCCGGTCCCGCCGGAGAAGGTCGACGCCACCCGCGAGGTCGGCGGCGGCACCGAGCTCACGGTGCGCTTCCGCGACCGGGCGCATGCGATGACGGTGCTCTGGCCGTACGCCGACCGGGTCGCCGTACGCTCGCCGCGGACGCTCCGCGAGCAGATGGCCGCGCGGGCCGCGGAGGTGGGCCGTCGGCATTCCTCGGCGTGAGCCGCGTGAGCAGGAGGAGAAGTTGCGGGGCAGAAACAGCGAGGCAACATCGCGGCGGACCCGGTGGCGCATGATGTCTCCATGCTCTTCCGAGTCCGTACGACGCTTCCGGACCGCCCCGGCACGCTGGCCGAGCTGGCGCAGCGCTGTGGCGCGTCCGGGGTCAACATCCTCGGGATGCAGATCTTCCCGGGAGTCGACCAGGTCACCGACGAGTTCGTGCTCCGGGTGCCGCGCTCGTGGGGGAGCGCCGAGATCGTCGAACTGCTGGAGTCCTCCGGCGGAGCCGGGGTCGTCGTACAACCGTGCACCGAGGCGGCCCTGGCCGACCAGCCGACCCGCTACGTGCAGGCGGCGCGCACCATCCTGGAGCGGCCGATGTCGTTCCCGGAGGTGCTCGCCCAGCTGCTCGACGCCGAGGCCGACCCGGTGGGCACGGATGCGCCGTCGCAGGACGTGATGGAGCTGACCGTCGGCGACGTCGACGTCTCGGTGCACCGCACCGCGCCGTTCACCGACACCGAGCGTGCCCGTGGCGCGGCGATGGCGGACCTGGTCAGCGACGTGCTCCAGCGCAGCCGTGAGTCGGCGGCGATCGGCGCGCGGCCGCCGGCCCGGCGGCTGGGTGGCGGGGCGACGCCGGAGTACATCGTCGGCTCGGAGTCGGTCACCGCCCTGATCGACGGCGTCGCGGTCGGCCTTGCCGAGGTGCTGCCGGCGACCACCGACCCACAGGTGCGCCCGCTGAGCATCCGGGTCGATCCGGCCTGGCAGCGGCGGGGGATCGGCACCAGGCTGCTGATCGACGCCGCCCGGGTGGCGCACATGCTCGGTGCCGCCGAGATCCTGATCACCGGGCGATCGGACAACCAGGCGATCCTGCCGATCGTGATGGCGGCGGGCATGCGCGGCCGCATCCGGATGGCCGGCGACACCCTGACCGTGCGGGTCGCGGTCCGCAACCTGCGGCCGTTGCCGGTCCCGGAGTGAGCCGGACCCAGCTGGACCGGGCTGGACCGGGACCGGGCCGGTCGAGGGTTCGGTGATGCGGCCGGCGGCGCCGTAGAATCTCGTCATGGAGATGGCTGAGGTCCCTGACAAGTTCGCCGCCCTCGGGCTCACCTACGACGACGTGCTCCTGCTGCCGGGCTATTCGGACCTCGCCCCCAGCGACATCGACACCACCTCGCGGCTGACCCGGGAGATCTCGTTGCGGGTCCCGCTGGTCTCGGCGGCGATGGACACCGTCACCGAGGCCCGGATGGCGATCGCGATGGCGCGTCAGGGCGGGGTCGGGGTGCTGCACCGCAACCTGTCCATCGAGGACCAGGCCTATCAGGTGGACCTGGTCAAGCGCACCCAGACCGGGATCATCTCCAACCCGGTGACCATCCACGCCGACGCCACCTTGGAGCAGCTGGACAAGCTCGCCGGTGAGTACCGGATCTCCGGCTTCCCGGTGGTCGACGCCGACCGTCGGCTGATCGGCATCATCACCAACCGGGACCTGCGCTTCACCCCGGTCGCGGAGTGGGCGACCACCAAGGTCGAGGAGGTGATGACGCACGCTCCGCTGATCACCGGTCCGGCCGACATCAGCCGCGAGGACGCCACCAAGCTGCTGCGTCAGCACAAGCTCGAGCGCCTGCCGCTGGTCAACGGCGACGACACCCTCGCCGGGCTCATCACGGTCAAGGACTTCGTCAAGTCCGAACAGTTCCCGAACGCGTCCAAGGACGCCCAGGGCCGGCTCCTGGTCGCCGCCGCCATCGGATACTTCGGTGACGCCTGGCAGCGAGCCACCACCCTGATCGAGGCCGGCGTGGACATCCTGGTGGCCGACACCGCGCACGGCAACGTGCGGATGCTGATCGAGATGGTCGCGCGGCTCAAGTCGGACCCGGCCACCCGGCACGTCCAGGTCATCGGCGGCAACGTCGCCACCCGAGAGGGCGCTCAGAGCTTCGTCGAGGCCGGCGCGGACGCGGTGAAGGTCGGGGTCGGTCCGGGATCGATCTGCACCACCCGGGTGGTCACCGGGGTCGGCGTACCGCAGATCAGCGCGGTCTACGAGGCCTCGCTGGCCTGTCGGCCCGCGGGAGTGCCGGTGATCGCCGACGGCGGGCTGCGGCACTCCGGCGAGATCGGCAAGGCGATCGTCGCCGGCGCCGAGACCGTCATGCTCGGCTCCATGCTGGCCGGCACCGAGGAGGCGCCGGGCGCCAAGATCCTGGTCAACGGCAAGCAGTACAAGGCCTACCGCGGGATGGGCTCGATGGGGGCGATGAGCTCGCGCGGCAAGAAGTCCTACTCCAAGGACCGCTACTTCCAGGCCGAGGTCACCAGTGACGACATGATCGTGCCCGAGGGCATCGAGGGCCAGGTGCCCTACAAGGGCACCCTCGCCACCGTCGCCCACCAGCTCGTCGGCGGCCTGCACCAGACGATGTTCTACGTCGGCGCCCGCACCGTGCCGGAACTGCAGGAGAAGGGCCGGTTCATGCGGATCACCTCCGCCTCGCTCAAGGAGAGCCACCCGCACGACGTCCAGATGACGGTCGAGGCGCCGAACTACTCCGGCAGCTGAGGCGCGAATCGTTCCTTGGAACCGTCGAGTCGGTCGTGAGAACCGTCGAGTCGGGACTTTCGGCGTACGACGCTCGCCGGAATCCACGACTCGTCGGTTCGGCCGAACGATTCGCCGGTCCGGCCGAACGATTCGCCGGTCCGGGCGAACGATTCGGCCCGGCTAGAGATCCGGCTAGAGATCCGGCTAGAGATACTGCCCGTAGCTCGGGGACGGCTCACCGGGGGCGGGCGCCGGGGTCGGCAGATCGGTGGGCAGCAGGGTCCGGATCGACTCCGGCGTCGGCGTGGCCCCCGGCGCGGTGAGCCGTACCGCCTGCCGGGAGACCGCCTCCTCGAACAGGTTGCGGACCCACCGGCCGTTGCCGAAGTCGTCCGGGCGCGGCCGCGGGATCAGGGTGGTGACCGCCTCGCCCACGCCCTCGCCGAGGGTGAAGCCGGCGTTGGCGGCGGTCAGCTCGAAGATCGCGGCCAGGTCGCCGTCGCCGTAGTCCGGGAACTCCAGCTGGGTCGGGAACCGGGAGGCGAGCCCGGGGTTGGAGCCGAGGAATCGGCGCATCTGTGCCGGGTAGCCGGCCACGATCACGATGACGTCCTCGCGCTGGTCCTCCATCAGCTTCAGCAGGGTGGCGATCGCCTCGTGGCCGAAGTCGTTGGCCACCCCGTCGGGGGCGAGGGTGTAGGCCTCGTCGATGAACAGCACGCCGCCGACGGCCTGCTTGAACCGGGCCCGCGTCTTCGGCGCGGTCTGTCCGATGTAGCCGGCCACCAGGTCGGCGCGGCTGGTCTCGACCAGGTGACCGTTGGTGAGGATGCCGACCTGGGCGTAGACCCGCGCCAGCAGCCGCGCCACGGTGGTCTTGGCGGTGCCGGGGTTGCCGGTGAAGACCATGTGCCTGGACCGGCTGGAGGCCGGCATCCCGGCCTCCACCCGCAGCCGCTCGGCACGCTGCTCGGCGACCAGTCGCGCCACCTGGGCCTTGATCGTGTCCAGGCCGATGAGCTCGTCGAGCTCGGCCATCGGGTCGCCGATCTCGACGACCGGCACCGGCTGCGCGCCGAGCTCGTCCTCGGCGTCCAGGTCGGGGTCGGCCAGCCGCGCCCGGCGCACCGTGGGCGGCACGAGGCGGCGCTCCTGCTCGGGCAGACCGGCGGTGTCGCGGCGCAGGCTGACCGCGTGCGGGTTCGCGATCCGCACCGGCGCCCGGTAGATGTCCTCCAGGTCCTCGACGTACCCGGTCCGGTCCGGGCAGCTCGAGCTGCGCTTGAAGTCCGGCAGCCCGGAGATCAGCCAGGCGACCTGGGCGGCCATCGCGTGCCACAGCCGGACCGAGTCCAGCTGGTCGCTCATCATCGCCCGGGCGAGCCAGGCCCGGTTGTCGGCGATCCAGGAGTCCTTGTCGAAGCCCGGGGCGAGGCGGACCAGGGTGGCCTGCATGGCGTCGTACCTCTCCTGTCCGACGCCGAGTCGCAGCTGGGCCGGCATCGCGTCGGCCTCGTTGAACAGAGCCATCGAGGCGACCATCTCCTCGACGGTCTGAGGTGCGCCGACGGTCGCGCCGAGGTGTCCGGTGGCCGCGTCCAACCCGTCGAGCGCCCAGGCCAGCAGGCCGGGCATGCCGCCGAGCTCGGGCAGGCTGGAGAGGTCCCCCGGCTCGGCGAGGCGACGCCAGGCGCCGACGATGGTCGGCCAGGTGCCGGTCTCGTGCAGTCGGACCAGCTCGGGATCGCCGGCGATCTTGTCGAACAGGGACAGGAACGCCCCGGCGCGCTCCCGATACTGGGGTACGCCGGAGAGCAGCTCGAGCGACTCCACAGTCAGGTCGAGGCTGGCGCGGCGGGCCTCGGTGCCCTCGCCCATCACCTGTTCGAAGAAGCGGAGGAACCACAGGTCGTCGGAGCAGCCGAAATAGGTGATCCGACGGGTCGGGATGCTGTACTCCTCGACCAGCCACGGCGCCAGCAGCACGTCGCCGAGGTAGACGTAGGTGCCCGCCCAGGTCGGCACCGTCGCCGGCAGCCGGGTCAGCAACTGCCACAGATGCTCGACGAGCAACGGCGTACCGGGTCGCCAGTCGCCACCCATCCGGCGTCCGTACGACGCCCTAGCGTCCTGGATCAGCAGCCGCAGCCGGTCCTGGGTCTGCTCCAGCCAGCCGTCCGGGACGAGCCATGGGTCGGTGGTGCCGAGCACGTCCAGATGCGGCTCGTCGCCCAGCAGCGGGGCGAGATGGTCGGCGAGCTCCGGCATGGCACCGATGATAGGAGCCTCGCGCGACCCCGATCGGTCCGGATCGGCAGATCCGGGTTCAGCCGCCCAGTGCGCGGCGCAGCGCCGTGACCAGACGCCCGTCCTCGTCCTCCGGCACGCATCGCAGGTCCACCAGGCAGGCGCCGTCGTGCACCCGCGCGAGCACGGCGGGATCGCCGGTGCGCAGCGCGGCGGCCGCGGACTCCGGCAACCGCACCGCCCATCCGGGCAGCGGTACGCCGGGGGCGCCGCCACCACCGACCCGACCGTCATGCGGGACGACCCTCGCCTCGATCCCGGCGATCCGGCTGACACCGGTGACGACGGCCTCGGTCCGGGCACGAAGCCGGTCGGGGTCGGCGTGCAGCGCCTCGATCACCGGCGAGGGGCCGCCGGCGACCGTCGCCTCCAGCGCGGCCAGGGCCAGCTTGTCGGCTCGCACCGCCCTGGCCAGCGGGTGCCGGCCGGCGAGCGTGACGAGGTCGGCGCGGCCGAGCAGCAGACCGGCCTGAGGTCCGCCGAGCAGCTTGTCGCCGCTGGCGGTGACCAGGTCCGCGCCGGCGCCCAGCGCGGTGGTCGCGTCGGGTTCGTCGGGGAGCAGTGGGTCAGGGCGGAGCAGACCGCTGCCGAGGTCGGCGATCACCGGGAGGCGGTGCTGGTCGGCCAGCGGGCGGAGCTCGGCGACGTCGACCGCGGAGGTGAACCCGTCGACCCGGAAGTTGCTGGGATGGACCTTGAGGATGGCAGCGGTCTGCGGACCGATCGCGTCGGCGTAGTCGGCGAGATGGGTCCGGTTGGTGGTGCCGACCTCACGCAGTCGCGCGCCGGTGGTGACCAGCAGTTCGGGCAGCCGGAACCCGGCCCCGATCTCCACGAGCTCGCCGCGACTGACGATGACCTCGCGACGTGGCGGGTCGTCGGCCAGGAGGGCGGTGATCGCGAGCAGCAGCGCCGCCGCGCCGTTGTTGACCGCGAGCGCGTCGCCGGCGTTCGGACAGGCCGCCAGCAACGCCGCCCGGGCGGCCAGACCACGCCTGCTGCGCACCCCGGTGGCCAGATCCAGTTCGACGTCGACGTAGCCGGCGGCGGCCGTCACCGCGTCGCGGGCCGCGGCCGACAGCGGGGCGCGGCCGAGATTGGTGTGGATCACCACTCCGGTGGCGTTCAGCACCGGGCGCAGGCTGGTCCCGGTGCGGGTCGCCAGCGCGGCGAGCACCTCGTGCGGCACCTGGTCCGGCGCCAGCTCACCGTCCCGGGCCCGCTGCTGCGCGCCGCGCACCACGTCTCGCACGATCCGGTCGCCGAGGCGGGTCGCCGCTCGGCGTACGTCGGGAAGCGCGAGCAGTACGTCGGTTCGGGGGATCAGCCGTCGGACGTCGGCCTGGCTCACTCGGTCCTCCTTGCGCCACGGGTCTGCGGGCCCAACCTAACCCCTCGCCGAATCGGTCCCTGGAGCAGGTGAGTCGGTCATTGTGACGGGCGAATCGGTGTTTGGAGCAGGTGAGTTGGTCCGCGGAGCCGGTGAGTCGGTCGTTGGAGCAGGTACGCCTCGGGTCGCCTACGACCACAACTCACCACTCAGCCGGTCCAACGACCGACTCGGCCGTCCGGAGGACCGACTCGCCGGTCGCAACGGCCGACTCGCCGGTCCTAACGACCGACTCGGCCGTCCGGGAGACCGACTCAACCGGAGGTGGTGATGGAGTCGTCGGTCTGGCCGGCGGCGCGCCGGGCGGCGAGCCGGCGGCGTTGGGGCTCGATGGTGTAGCGCGGATCCTTGGCGGACTCGATGCCGGCCTCGAAGACGGCGAACCGGGTCAGGGCGGAGGCGGCGAGCAGTGCCAGGCCCGAGGCGACCGCCAGCGGGCGTCGCCGGCCGCCGATCAGCGTCCCGAGGCCGCCGGCGACGGCGAGTCGCTCGCTCCACCGCAGCATCGTCCCCGGCCGGCCGTGGTGCAGCGGCTCGGCGGCCACCGGGTCCATCCGCGACTCCATGTACCTGCTGGCGGCCAGGTCCCCGGTGACGCCGAGCACCGCGAGCGCCCGGGCGGGTCCGGTCTCGGCGGTCGGCGTGGTCACCATCGCCAGCCCGGCCGAGGCCAGGCTCGCGGAGGAGACGAAGACGAAGGGCAGGTCGCGGTGGGCGGCGTTCCAGGTCGGGTTCGCGGTGTCGCCGAGCAGCACCGCGGTGTACGCCGCCAGCGGCGGCCCGAGGACGGCGGCCGCGATCCCGGCCGGTCCCTCGGCGAACCGCAGCAGTGCCCGCAGCGGCCCCAGCGGCAGCCGCTCCCCGCTCATCCGGTCGATCTCGGCCACGGCGGCGACGCCGATCCCGCCGCTGAAGGCGCTCAGGATCCACGAGCCGACGCTCATCGGCGAGGTCACCTTGAAGGTGCGCAGCATGTTGTAGAACCGGTCGGGCCGGCCCAGGTCCGCCACCAGCGCCGCGCCGCCCAGGCCGACCGCCGCCAGCGCGCCCAGCCGGGTGTTGCGGCGCAGCGCCGGGC
>NZ_JASGET010000145.1:0-11360 GCF_047606145.1 Nocardioides sp.
CCCGGCAGCGGTGGCGGCCGCGACGGCGAGGCCGCCCGGGCGCGGTGGCGGCTCGGGCAGCTCGACGCGCGGCCGGAGCAGTCGCATCGCCTGCAGCACCGTCCCGATCCCGTCGGCGAAGGCGTGATGGACGGCGAAGAGCATCGCGCGCCGACCCTCACCCAGATCGAAGAGCACCACCCGCCACAGCGGCCGATCGCGCGGGAACGGATCGCGCAGCAGCTGCGCCACCTCGTCCTCCAGGCCACGCCGGCCCGCCACCCGGCGCTCGATGACGTGCCAGTCCCAGTCCAGCCCCGGGGCCGGCACCCAGCGCTGGCGGTGCCATCGGCCGCCGTCGTGGAGTCGCTGGGTGAAGCGCGGCAGCCCGGCCAGCTCGCCGGCCACCAGGTCGCGCATCTGATCCAGGGTCGGCCGGCCGTCGGCGTACTCCCAGAGCACCAGGCCGCCGACGATCTGCGCGGCCCGGCCGGGACGGCCCGGGGTGCCCTCGACGTGGAGGAAGAAGGCATCCGCCGACGGCACCAGCACCCCGGGGCGCGCGGTCGGGTCGGTGAGCACCGCGATCCGGGCCGCGATCGTCACCAGAACGAACGCCGCCACCGCGTCGAGGACGTAGTGATTGGCGGTCGCCAGGATCACCACCAGCGTGATCAGCACGTGCACGGCGCTCACCAGCTGCACCCAGCGCCGGGCACCGGCCCAGACCAGCACGACGCTGACCCAGAGCGCCCAGGCCATGTGCAGCGAGGGCATCGCGGCCAGCTCGTTGGCGCCCTTGACCAGGGGCGAGCCCCACGATCCCCAGGTGTGCCCGTCGGTCACCGTGTCGACGTACAGGCCGTGCCCGAGCATCCGCGGTGGCGTGGTCGGGAAGACCCAGAAGCAGGTGATGGCACTCAGCGTGACGATCAGGAACGCGGTCCGCGCACGCCGGTAGAGGTCCATCCGCCAGCGCAGCAGGTAGACCAGGGTGGCGAGCGCGGTGAGGACGTAGACGAACGCGTACTCGTAGTTGGCGATCGTGGCCAGCCAGTCATGGCCGACCAGCCAGTCGTTGAGCCGGTACTCGACATCGATGTGCAGCCAGCGCTGGAAGCGCTCCAGCGCCTCACCCCGGGCATCGGCGTCGCGTCTGCGCTCCGGGGAGTTGAGCGCGTCGACCAGCAGGTAGTAGCCGAAGACCAGCAGACCGAGGAGCACCTGGCGCCACACCATCACCGGGCGGGCCGGCTTGGGGCGGGCGGGATGCGGATGGATCTGGCTGCGCATCCGGGGAAGGCGCCAGGAGCGAGACGACCGGCCGGTCGGGGCGAGCGAGGGGTCAGGCATGGTCGGCCTGCGCGTTCCACACCCGGGCCGACGGTGAGCGGACCAGCCCCACCACGCCGATGACCAGCAGCGCCCCCGCGCCCACGACTCCGGCGAGCGCGCCCGGGGTGCTCGGCACGGAGGCGTCGAAGGCCAGGGCACCGGCCAGATAGCTGGCCACCGGGTTGACGATGTTCATCGCGGCCAGGGCCCAGGGCAGCGGTCCGGCGGCGTACGCCGTCTGGCCGAGCACCAGGCCGAGTCCGGTGCTGCCGGCCAGCGCGTAGCCCACCCAGTCGACCGCGGTCGCCCGGACGCCGTGGTCGAGCAACGAGTCGGCGGTCAGCTTCATGAAGACCGCGGAGAGGGCGAAGCAGATCCCCGCCGCGCAGGCCAGCAGCACCGCCGCCACCGTCGGCGGGCGGCCACGGCTGACGGAGACCAGCAGTCCGATGCCGGCCGCACCGGCGGCCACCGCGAGCAGCACCCGGCCGCGGTCGGCGGCGCCGGTCAGCGGGGCCGCACCGTCGACGGTCATGAACAGGGCGATCCCGGCGCAGATGGCCGCCCCCGCCAGCAGGTCGGGCCAGGTCGGGCGCCTCTTCTGCTCCCAGGAGGCCAGCGGCATCGCGAAGAGCAGCTGCGTGGTCATCAGCGGCTGCACCGCCGCCACCGATCCGAGCCGGAGCGCCGCCGCCTGCAGCCCGAAGCCACCCAGGTTGACCAGCCAGCCGGCGAACCAGCGGGGGCTGCGCACCAACCGGCGGAAGAGTCGTACGGCGCCCGGCAGGCCCTTGTTGGCCAGTGCGGCGCCCGGCGCTCCGTCCAACCGCCGGCTGGCGTTCTGCTGCAGGAACGCCGAGACCGCGAACGCGAGCGCCGCGCCCAGGCCGAGGATCAGCACCACCCATGCCCGGGTCATCGCCGGCTCCTCACCGGTTCGCCGAACCGGCGCGAGAGCGCCCGGAACGGCCCGGGCGCCAGCGCCCTGACGGTGGGGGCGATCCGCGTCCATGCCGGAAGGTAGACCTCGGCCCGCTCCCGGCTCACCGCCCGCAGGATGGCCGCGGCGGCCCGGTCGGCGGGGATCGGCCGCGGGCTGCGGCGCCGATAGGGCTCGCCGCGGCGGTCGAAGAACCCGGTGTCCACCACGGCCGGCACCACCACGCTGACCGAGACGCCGGAGCCGGTCAGCTCCAGCCGCAGGCTCTCGGCGAACGCGTCGAGGCCCGCCTTGGCGGCGGCGTACACCGCTTCGCCGGCGACGCCGGTGCGCCCCGCGATACTGGTCACGAAGCAGAGATGCCCACTGCCCCGCTCGATCATCCCGGGCAGCACCCGGCGGGTGAGCCCGACGGCGGCGGCCAGGTCGACGGCCAGGATCTCCTCGACGAGGGCGGGGTCCATCGCGGTGAACAGGCCGCTGTGACCGCGGCCGGCGCTCACGACCAGCACGTCGATCCGGCCGGCCGCGGCCAGCGCCCGGTCGGCGAGCGTCTCGGCGGCGTCCGGTGCGCTCAGGTCGACGACCAGCGGGGTTCCGTCCACCGCCGCGGCGACCGCGCGGGTCCGCTCCGGGTCGCGGCCGTGCACGAGCACCGTCGCGCCCGCCGCGGCGAGTCGGTGCGCCGTCGCCTCGCCGATGCCCGCCGAGGCGCCGGTGACCAACGCAACACCGCCCGACAGCCGCATCAGCCGCTCTCCCTTGCACTCCCTGCGCGTGCCGGTCTGGCCAACCGGTCACTCTCTCCGGTTAGTGCAACCTAGCACCGCGCTGTGGCGCTCGCGCGACGGGTGCCCGGTGCGCCCGCACGATCCCCGACGCGCCCGTGACACCGGCCCGCACACCGCCCGTCGTACCGGCCTCTCCTACCGGTCCTCATCCCGCCCGGTCCTCATCCCGCCCGGTCGCGGGGCGAGCGGATCACCAGCACCGCCTCCACGGCACCCTCGCCCAGCGCCCGATAGCCGTGCCTACCGTCGCTCGTCCAGGTCACCGTCTCTCCGGCCGCCGCCTCGGTCTCCCGCCCGGTCGGACCGATCGAGGCCCGGCCCTGGGTGAGGGTCATCGTCTCGACGACCCCGTCGCCATGGCCCGGCGAGTCGTGCCGGGCACCGGCGTCGAGGTGGAGCAGGTACACCTCGACCACCGCGTCGTCGACCGACTGGGTCTCCAGCAGCCGCGCGCTGATCCCGGGCGAGGCGACCTGCGTGCCGGCTCGTTCGGCGAGAAGCACCGCGAGCGGGACGCCGAGGGCACCGGCGAGCGCGTAGAGCGTGCCGAGCGTCGGATTGCGCACCCCGTTCTCGACCTCGGAGAGCGATCCCTTGCCCACACCGGCGGCCTTCGCCAGGGCCGCCAGCGAGAGACCGCGATCGCGGCGCGTCGTCCGGATTCGCGCACCGATGAGCGTCGCCGGGTCCATCGTCACATCGTAGACAGGCTGTTCCACATACAGAACCTTCGCTCTATCGTTCTGTATGTGGAACCCATCCGACGCCCCCTCGACCTGCAGCCGATGCTGGCCGGGCTGGTCACCGCACTGGTCGGCTTCACCAGCTCCTACGCCGTCGTCCTGGCCGGCCTGCGCGGCGTCGGCGCCAGCACGGAGCAGGCCGCCTCCGGGCTGCTGGCGGTGTGTCTGACCCAGGCGCTCGGCATGCTCTGGCTCACCCATCGCTACCGGATCCCGCTCACCCTCGCCTGGTCGACGCCCGGCGCGGCGGTGCTGGCTGGCTCCGGGGTGCCCGACGGTGGCTGGCCGGCGGCGGTGGGCGCATTCGGCGCGACCGGCGCGTTGATCCTCGCCACCGCGCTCTGGCCACGCCTGGGCGCGCTGATCGCGCTCATCCCGGCCTCGCTGGCGCAGGCGATGCTCGCCGGCGTCCTGCTCTCGCTCTGCATCGCGCCGGTCACCGGGGTGGTGGACCATCCGTGGCTGGTGGGGCCGCCGGTCCTGGTCTGGCTGGTCCTGGTGCGGCTCGCCCCGCGGTGGGCGGTACCGGCCGCGTTCGCCGTCGCGCTGGCGACCATCGGCCTCGACCTCGCCACCGACGGCGGCTGGCAGGGGCCGGTGCTCCCACACCTGGAGCTGACCACGCCACGGCTGAGCTGGGGAGCGCTGGTCGGGATCGCGATCCCGCTCTACGTGGTCACGATGGCCTCCCAGAACGTCCCGGGCGTGGCGGTCATGTCCGGCTACGGGTACGCCGTGCCGTGGCGCTCCACCATGGCGGTCACCGGCACCGGCACCATGATCGGCTCGGTCGCCGGCGGCCACGCGATCAACCTGGCCGCGATCACGGCGGCGCTGGCCGCCTCACCCGACGCCCATCCCGACCCGGCCCGGCGCTGGATCGCGGCCCGGACGGCGGCCTGGGCCTACCTGGTGCTCGCCTTGCTCTCCACCGCGCTGACCTCGCTGGTCTCGGCCGCGCCGACCGGCGTGGTCCAGGCGGTCGCCGGCCTCGGCCTGTTCGCCACCCTCGGGTCGGCACTCGCCGGCGCCCTCGGCGCCGCCACCGGACGCGAGTCGGCGGTGGTGACCTTCCTGGTCGCCGCGAGCGGCGTCACCCTGGCCGGCGTCGGCGCCGCGTTCTGGGCCCTGCTCGCCGGGCTGGTCGTGCTGGTGGCGCTCGGCGGGGCGAGGCCCGGGCTCAGCCGAAGTTCCGACCCTCGCCACGGTACGTCGGAGCCGACGGCGTCGCGGGATCCAGACCCTCTCCGCTGACCAGGTGCAGGACGTCGACCCGCTCGCACAGCTCGCCCGCCTTCGCATGCCGGAACCACACCCGCTCCCCGATCCGCAGGCCGTCGGCGGCGGCACCGCGCAGCGGGGTCTGCACCTCACCGGCGCCTTCGGTGCCGACCAGCCTCAGTCCCGCCGGAAAGGTCGGCACCGGGACCCGGTCGGCCCCGACCGGACCCGAGGCGATCCAGCCGCCGCCGGCCACGGTCACCATCCCGCTCGTCGGGCGGCGCACCACGTCGAGGCCGAAGTACGCCGCCGGGGCGGCTCGGAAGGCGTCGTACCTGTCGAAGAGCGCCGGTGCGTAGAGCCCGGAGCCCGCCGCCACCTCGGTGACCGACCGGTCGGCGCGGGTGGTCTCGATGCTCCCGGTGCCACCGCCGTTGACGAACTCCAGGTCGGCCAGCTCGCGCAGCGCCGCCACCACCGCGCCCCGGCGCTCGGCGAGCTCGGCCACCGAGGCCCGCTTGATCCGGCGGAGCACCGGCACCTGCAGCGGCTTGCCCAGCGGCCGGTCGGGCACCCCGGCCACCTGTCCCTCGTAGGCCATCACGCCGACCAGCCGGAACCGGTCGTCGTCGACGATCAACCGGGCCAGCGCGACCGCCTCGTCGACGTCGTGCACCGGCGAGCGGCGCGGCCCGATGTGCACCCGGCCGGCCGCCACCCGCAGGGAGGCGTCCAGGTCGACACAGATCCGCAGCGGTGCGGGGCCGGGCAGGCCTGCGAGCACCGATCTGATCAGGGCGAGCCCCTCGGCGCTGTCGACCATCAGGGTCACCCGCGCCGCCACGTCCGGGTCCGTGGCGAGGGCGGCCAGCTCGTGCCGGGCCGCGGTGGGGTAGCCGACCACCACGTCGTCGTACTCCTCGGCGAGCCAGCGCGCCTCGGCCAGCGAGAAGGCGAGGATCCCGGCGAATCCCGGGCGCTCCAGCACCTGGCGCAGCAGCGCGCGGCACCGCACCGACTTGCTGGCCACCCGGATCGGCAGACCGGCGGCCCGGCGGACCAGATCGGCCGCGTTGGCGTCGAAGGCGTCCAGGTCGACCACCGCGACCGGGCCGTCCAGACCCGCGGTGGCGTGGTCGAGGCGGCGATGCTGGGCGGAGTCATGACTGATCGGCACGAGCACCATGGAAACGGTGCCGGCGGGTCAAGTCAACGTTCTTGGGCACTTGACCGAGTCGAGTGCCCTACTCCACCCTTCTGGCATGGCCTGTGACCAGATCGCCGCGGCGCACCCGGATCCGAGGGGGTGGACCAACTGGGCCGGCAACCAGCGGGCCCGGCCCGGCCGGGTCGCCGTACCGCGGTCGACCGACGAGCTCGCCGAGGTGATCCGCACCGCGGCGGCTGCCGGGTCTCGGGTGCGCCCGATCGGCAGTGGGCACTCCTTCACCCCCATCGGAGTACCCACTGCCGTTCAGCTGCGACTCGACCGCCTCGCCGGCATCGTCCACGCCGACGCCGAGACCGGCCTCGTCACCGTCCGCGGCGGCACCAGGCTGCGTGAGCTCAACCGCGGCCTGGCCGCCCTCGGACTGGCGATGACGAACCTCGGCGACATCGAGGAGCAGACCATCGCCGGGGCGCTCGCCACCGGTACCCACGGCACCGGCGCCGGCTTCGGCGGCCTGGCCACCCAGATCCGCGGCCTGGAGCTGATGCTCGCCGACGGCTCGCTGCGCCGGTGCGGCCCCGAGGAGAACGCCGATCTCTTCGACCTCGCCCGGGTCGGACTGGGCGCACTCGGCGTCGTCACTACCGTCACGCTGCAGACCGAGCGGCTCTTCGCGCTCACCGCGCGTGAGGGCTCCGGCCGGCTGGACGAGGTGATGGCCGGCTTCGACGAGCACGCCGACGGCACCGACCACTTCGAGTTCTACTGGTTCCCGCACACCCGCTCGGTCCTGACCAAGCACAACACCAGGCATCCGCTGGACTCGACGCAGCTGGCACCGCTCTCCCGGGCACGCGCGTGGTGGGACGACGAGTTCCTCAGCAACGGCGTCTTCGGCGCGACCGTCGCGCTGGGCAACCGGGTGCCGCGCCTGGTGCCCGGCCTGGCCAACCTCGCGGCTCGCGCGCTGAGCCCGCGGACCTACACCGATCTCTCCTACCGGGTCTTCACCTCGGCCCGCCGGGTCCGCTTCGTGGAGATGGAGTACGCCGTGCCGCGCGAGTCCGGGATGGCGGTGCTCGGCGAGCTGGTCGAGGTCGTCGCGCGCAGCGGCTGGCGGATCTCGTTCCCGGTCGAGGTGCGGGTCGCCGCCGCGGACGAGGTGCCGCTCTCCACCGGCTACGGCCGGAGCAACGTCTACATCGCCATCCACACCGCGCCCGGCGCGCCCGACCAGCGGGCGTACTTCGCCGCCTTCGAGCGGATCGCGACCGCGGCCGGTGGCCGCCCGCACTGGGGCAAGATGCACGGCCTGGGGGCCGCGGACCTGCGCGAGCGCTACCCCCGCTTCGACGACTTCGTCGCGATGCGCGATCGGGTCGATCCGGGGCGCCTGTTCGGCAACGACCACCTCGCCCACCTCCTCGGAGGATGATCGGTCGCCATGACGACCCCGATCGTCACCACCCAGCCGGCCGAGCCGACCGTCCCGGTCGAGCGCGCCTGGATCGTACGCTTCGGCCTGGTCTGGCTCGGCGTGTGGATGTCCTGGCTGGTACCGGTCCAGCTGGCGCTGCCCGAGCAGCTCGACCATCTCGACCACCTGCACCGCTACCGCGACTTCGGCATCATCAACGCCGTGGCCGGGGTGGTCACCCTGGTCGGCCTGCCGATCTGCGGCGCGCTGTGTGACCGCACCCGCAGCCGGATCGGGCGGCGTCGGATCTGGGTGATCGGCGGCGTAACGGCGTACGCGGCGATGCTGGTGCTGACCGGCTACCAGAGCTCCTGGCCGGGGCTGGCGCTGACCTGGGGTCTCGCCGCCGCGGCGGTCTGCGCGATCACGGCCGGGATGAGCGCCACCGTGGCCGACGAGGTGCCCGACCGCCAACGCGGGGTGGTGTCCGGGGTGATGTTCGGACCACAGTCGGTCGGACTGGTGCTCGGGCTGGTCGCCGTCGGTGCGCTCTCCGACTCCGGCCGGTACTGGGCCCTGGCCGCGGCGATGGTGGTGCTCGCGCTGCCGTTCGCGCTGCGCTACCGCGACCTCCCGGCACGCGCCGGCGCGCCGACGCTGGCGGCCCGCGACCTGGTCGCCGGGCTGTGGGTCGATCCGCGACGCCATCCCGACTTCGGCTGGGCGTTCGGCTCCCGGCTGCTGGTCAACGTCGGCAACGCGCTCGGCACCACCTACCTCTACTTCTTCCTCAAGGACGACCTCGAGGTCGGCGACCCCGACGGCGCCCTGCTCGAGCTGAGCCTGGTCTACGTGCTGTTCACCCTGCTGGCGACCGTGACCGGCTCGGTCGCCTCCGACCGCACCGGCCGGCGCAAGGTGTTCGTCGCGGTCGCCGCGGCGCTCCAGGGGGCGGCCGCGATCCTGCTCGCGCTCCTCCCGTCGCTCAGCACCGCGTTCGCCGGCGCGGCGCTGCTCGGGGCGGGCTACGGCGCGTTCGTGGCCGTCGACCAGGCGCTGGTCACCGCGGTCCTGCCCAACCCCGACGACCGGGCCAAGGATCTCGGCATCCTCAACGTCGGCTCCAACGTGCCGCAGGCGCTCGGCCCGCTGATGGCGGCCGCGATCGTGGCCTGGGTGGGCTTCGGCGCGATGTTCCTCGCCGCCGGGGCGATGTCGCTGGTCGGTGCGGTCATGGTGCGACGGGTCCGGGCCGTGCGGTGACCGTGTGGTCACGTGGGACGACGTGCGATGAGGCTGTGAGGCCGTGATCCGGAGCCGAGCGCGCGGGGGCGGCGTGTCCCCTCGGATCGGCCTGTTCCGACGACCGACTCGGCGGTCCTGAGGACCCACTCGGTGGTTCCGACGACCGACTCGCCGGTTCTGCGGACCGACTCGGCCCGGGGGCCGGGAAGGGCGGTCAGCGGGCGGCGTACGACGTGACCACGCGCAGCAGCCGAGCGAGGGTCGCCCTGCTCGCCTCGGTGTCCCGGTCCGCGAGCCAGGTGGTGGTGACGCCATCGGTGACGGTGACCACCACCCGCGCCAGCTCGGCGACCGGGATCGTCCAGGTGACGCCGGCGGCCCGGGCGACCTGATCGAGCACGATGCGCGCGGACTCGAGGTACATCGCCATCTGCTCCGCCGCCAGATGCGCCATCCCGGGCGTGCGCAAGGCGTAGTGGTTGAGCTCGAAGAGCATCTGCTCCTGACCCGGGTCGGCCACCAGGTGCGCCAGATAGGCCTCCGCGGCGGCGCCGAGGAGCCCCTCCAGGTCGCCCTCGGCGAGCAGTCCCGCCGAGACCGCCGCCCGCTCGGCGGCGCCGAGCCGGCGGATCAGCTCGGAGATGAGCTCGTCGCGGGAGCGGAAGCAGTAGTGGAACACCGAGGTCGGCACGCCGGCCTCGGCGGCGATGGCCCGAGTGGTCCCGGCCGCGACCCCGTCGCGGGCCATCACCCGTTCGGCCGCATCGAGCAGCTGCACCCGTCGCATCTGCGCGGACACTCGTGCCACGAGACCTCCCTGAGATACGAGCACGCGGACCGGGCCCACCCCGCCTCGACGGTTGGCGAATCTACACGTCTCGCTCCACACCGGCCGAGCCGTCGACCACCGCACGGCTACGGACACCGGGATCTCCAAGCCGTACTGAATCTTTGCCAACAGGTTGGCAACACAGTGGCCGATTTCTGTGACAACTGCCTGTCAAACTGGCCAGAATGGCCGCGTGAACGCCGACCAGGTAGAGCTTCTCGCCTCGATCGATCCAGCTGACCTCGGGCAACGCATCAAAGCCGCACGCGCGGCCAAGGGGATGACCCAGACCGAGCTCGCCGGTGAGCTGATGTCGGTGGGCTACGTCTCCCGCATCGAGGCCGGCCAGCGTCGAGTCAAGCCGGCCACACTGGAGGCGTTCGCCGATCGGCTCGGGGTGGCGACCACCCAGCTGCTGCTCGGCATCACCCCAAGCGAGTACGACGACGTCCGGCTGGAGCTGAACTACGCGGAGCTCGCGCTCGAGTCCGGGCAGGCCGCCGAGGCCGCCCAGCGGTCGGCGGTGATCCTCGGCCGGGCGCTGGACAGCGGCCCGCTGCGCTCTCTTCATGCCCAGGCCCGGTTCGTTCACGCCACGGCGCTGGAGGCGCTGGGACGACTCGACGAGGCGATCATCGAGCTCGAGGATCTGATCGACGACCTGCCGCAGGGTGTGCTGCGCACCGCGGTCGCGATCGCCCTCAGCCGTACGTATCGAGAGTCGGGCGACCTGGCGCGATCGGTCGACACGGCCGAGACCGTGCTCCGTTCCCTGGAGGGGACGCCGCTGGCCTCCTCCGACGACGCGGTCCAGTTGGCCGCCACCCTGGCCGCGGCACACTTCGAGCGTGGCGACGTCGGGCAGGCCGTCCGGGTCTGCCGACGGGCCGTGTCCCGCGCGGAGTCGCTCGCCTCACCGGCGGCCCGGGCGGCCGCCTACTGGAATGCCTCCGTCATCGAGGCGGAGCGCGGCAGCGTCTCCGACGCGGTGAGCCTGGCAAACCAGGCCCTGGCGCTGTTGCGCGAGGGACGGAGCGACCGCAACCTCGCCCGTCTCCAGTCGGAGCTCGGCATCCTGCAGCTCAAGCTCGACCCGCCGGCCATCGACGACGCCAAGGTGAACCTGAGCCGTGCCGCCGACGACTTCTCCTGGGCCCGCATCACCGTTGCCGACCGCATCCGCAACGACCTGGGACTCGCGCGGGCCCACCTGCTGGCGGGGGACCACGGCGCCGCCGCGGAGCTCGCCCAGCGTCTCCTCGACGAGTCGGCGGACTCCTTGCCCCGCGAGGCCGCGGACGCCGCGACGCTCCTGGGTCGGTCCCTGCTGGCGCTCGGTCGGGCAGACGAGGCGACCGCGCACTATCAGCGCGCTGTCGCGCTGCTGACGCGGATCGGCAACGACCGAACCGCCGCACAGAACTGGTTCGAGCTGGCTGCGTTGCTCGAGGACGTGCTGGACCTCGACGCCGCTCGCGACGCCTACCGCCGGGCGGCGGCGTCGACCGGTCTGCGCCAGCCGACCGGGTTCGCGGTCAGCACACACTGACGTCGTCCCGAACCGCCGGCGCACCGACCGTCGGCACGGCAGGTGCCCCGGTGCGTCACCGACCCGAGGTGTCGGTGACGGTGTGATGAGACCCGTATCGGGGTGGGGGGGGGGGCGCGGCGCGGGGGGGCCGCCCCCCC
>NZ_JASGET010000146.1:0-24676 GCF_047606145.1 Nocardioides sp.
GGCCGGCGAGTCCGCCGCGGCCCGGGTCGGCCCGAAGCGCCGCGGCCGGCCTCGCCGGCGGCACAGCGTGGCCAAGGTGCTCAGCGCGACGTTGATCGTGCTGGCGCTGACCAGCGGACTCGCCATGGCCTACGCCTACCGCCACTTCAGCGGCAACCTGACCGTCGTCGACATCGACAACGACGTGGTCGGCAGCCGGCCGGACAAGGCCGACACCAGCGGCCCGCACGAGCCGCTGAACATCCTGGTGATGGGATCGGACAGCCGGGACTGCTCGGGCTGCAACATCGACAACCTCACCGGCGATGGGCAGCGCTCGGACACCACCATCCTGTTGCACCTCTCCGCGGACCGGAAGCACGCCTACGGGGTGAGCATCCCGCGCGACACCATCGTCGACCGGCCGGAGTGCAAGAGCTCCAGCGGCGAGGTGATCCCGGCCGCCAGCGGTCAGATGTGGAACGCGGCGTTCGCGGTCGGCGGCCCGGCCTGCACGATCGCGCAGGTCGAGCACGTCACCGGCATCCGGGTCGATCACTTCATCGTCGTCGACTTCGAGAGCTTCAAGTCGATGGTCGACGCCATCGGTGGGGTGAAGGTGTGCATCCCGGAGACCTGGGACGACCGGGCGCACGGCATCTACCTCAAGGCCGGCACCCGCAAGATCTCCGGCAAGCAGGCCCTCGCCTACGTCCGGATCAGGCACGGCATCGGCGACGGCTCCGACCTCGGCCGGGTCAAGCGGCAGCAGGCGTTCATCGGCTCGATGGCGGCGCAGGTGCTCTCCTCCGACACCCTGTCCAACCCGGTGAAGGTGCTGAAGTTCCTCGACGCCGCGACCAAGGGCCTCACCGTCGACAAGGGCATGGGCAATCTGAAGAAGATGGCCGAGATCGGCGTCGGCTTCAAGGACATCGGCCTGGACAAGATCAAGTTCCTCACCGCGCCGTGGATGTACGACCCGGCCGACCCGAACCGGGTCGTGCTCACCGCGAAGGCCAAGACGCTGTGGAAGCGGCTGCGCAACGACAAGCCGCTGGGCCGGGCGCTGACCTCGGACTCGATCAACGCGGGCAGCACCGCCGGTGCGAAGAGCACCAAGAAGAACAGCACGAAGAAGTCGAAGGCGACCGGCAGCGCGTCCGCGTCGGCCGGATCCTCGGCGAGTACGGCGAGCGGCGACTCCTCGACGGGTTCGTCGGACTCCGCGCAGACCGCCGAGCAGAAGGCGTCGCTGGAGCAGGCGGGTCTGTGCACATGAGCCGGTCCGACGACCCGGAGCCGGGCGACCGGCCCGAGGACCGGTTGGATGACGGGTCCGAGGACCGGCCCGAGCCGAAGCCCGAACCCGAGCCCGAACCCGAGCCCGAACCCGAGTGGCGGCGCCGGCGCCGGCTGGCGCAGGTCTTCGGCGACGTACTCCCGGAGACGACGCGTGACGAACGCGCCGAGGACCGTTCGGAGGGCGACGGCGGCGAGTCGGCCACCGACGCCTGGCTGAGAGCACAGGTGCCGCCTCACCACGGCGGGTGAGACGGCACCTGGAGGGTGAGCAGTCGCGCTCAGACGCTCGTGCCCTGGCCGGAGACCAGCGCGTCGCGGATCTGGCTGAGCAGGGCGACCTCGTCCTCGCCCGGCTCCGGGTCGGGGAAGAAGCGCTCCTTCGCCCGGGTGTAGGGGACCACGACGAAGAAGTAGACAACCGCGGCGAGGATCACGAACGAGATCAGTGCGACGATGAACGCCCCGATGTGAATGCCTCCCGGGATCCAGTTGGCCATGCCGTCGTTCAGGCCGCCGGCCTTGCCGACGAGGTCCATGATGATGGTGACGAACGCGGTCACGACGGTGCCGAAGGCACCACCGATGACCACGGCGATCGCAAGGGAGACCAGGTCACCCTGTAGTAGGAACTTCTTGAATCCACCCATGTGTGATCTCTCTCCTGATTCATTGTGAGGTGACCGGGAGAACCTCGAGACGGGCGGTGACGTCACGACGCATAGGCATAGGTGAGGAATTCGGCCACCCCGGCGGAGGTGACTGTCTCCACCTCGCTTGAGGCGACCCCGATGACAATTAAACGGCCCTGCAGCCCGTTTGTGACGCCATCTGACGCGGCGTTTTCCGACGCCGTGGTCAGATCGTCCGCATCCTCGGGCAGGCCGAGCACCCACGCGTCGGTCGCGACCGGCATGGTCCGGCCGGTGGCGGCGTCGGTGGCGTAGAGGTCGATCCGGTCTCCGACGTCGAGCAACTCGGACATGCCGGCGTCGGACATCCGGACCGGCACGGCGACCACTCCGGGATGCCCCGCGACGAGGTCGGGGCCGCTCATCCGGCGGTCGGTGAACGCCTCACCACGACGCAGTGGCGCGGCCAGCCGCTCGCCGACCGGGTCGGCCATCGCCCCGTCGGGTACGACGCCGGGCGCGACCTGGATCGAGGCCACGTCCGCGTCGCCCAGCACCGTGCCGGCCGCCAGGTCCCGTGCCGCCACGCTCAGCGTGACGGTCTCGGGCGGTGCCGGCCGGGCCGCTTGCAGGGCGAGCGCGGCGGCCAGGGTGGCCAGGGCGAACGCGATCAGGCGGCGGTGCGCGAGCAGCCGACGCCGGAGGCGGTGCGCGAGTCGGGCCAGAGCGGGAAACATGGCCCGAGGCTACGAAAGCGCGAGCGTTTCGCCGGCCGGTCCTCCACAGGTCCGCCGGTCAGGCGCGCTGTCCACAGACAGGCATGTGGTGAGCGGCCGGGCCCGTCTCCGGTCAGGAGGCGGCGGAGGAGGCCGACGAGCCGGACTTCGCCGACGAGTCCGAGGAACCGGACCCCGAGGATCCCGACGAGGATCCCGACGAGGATCCGGACGAGGACCCGGACGACGACGTGGACGACGACCCGGCCGCGCCGGACGACTCGGATCCGGACCCGGATCCGGACGAGGAACGGCTGTCGGTGCGGTAGAAGCCCGAGCCCTTGAACACCACACCCGCTGCGCTGAACACCTTGCGCAGCCGGCCGCTGCACTCCGGGCACACGGTCAGGGCGTCCTCGGTGAAGCTCTGGAACTGGTCGAACTGATGCCCGCACTCGGTGCAGGCGTACTGATAGGTGGGCACTGGTCTCCTCGCGGTACTCGGGCGCCTCCGGTCGTTCGGGGCGACGCCTGTGGCGCGTTGGCGACCGGACATGCGGTAGCACTCGCGCCATGCGAGTGCCAATATAGCCAACCGCTACCCGAACCTGACGATTCCCACCGAGCTCGCCGCCGCGCTCACTCGGCGGTCGTGGGCCTCCACCGGCACCGCGATCCCCACCTCGTCGGGATAGAGCAGCACGCAGGTGAACGTGCCCCGCGGCACCCGGGCCAGTGCTCGGTCGTAGGAGCCGCCGCCGCGGCCCAGCCGCGCCCCGGTCGGGTCGACGGCGAGGCCGGGCACCAGCACCGCGTCGGCGGTGGCGATCGCGTCGACGCCGAGCAACGGGCCGGGCGGTTCGAGCAGGCCGCGGGCGGCTCGTTCCAGCCGGCCGTCGTACACGCTCCAGTCGAGATCGTCGTCGGGCAGCAGCCGCGGCAGGATCACCCGGCGCCCGGAGGAGGCCAGCGCGTCCAGCAGGTCGCCGGTGCCGGGCTCGGACCCCACCGACACGTAGGCCGCGACGGTGGCCGCCCGCCGTACCTCGATGGCGTCGGTCAGAACAGCGGCCAGCGCGCGCGACGCCTCCCCGATTCCGGCGAGGTCTCGTCGGCCGCGAGCGGTCAGCAACTGGTCGCGCTGAGCGGCTTTGGCGTACCTAGCTGTCGTCTGTGGATCGGGAGAAGGTTGTGAATCAGGCACCGATGCAGCCTACGATCGGCTGTATGGGTAGCCCAGGGTTGGTCAAAGCCGTCGCGAAGATGCGCGACGCAGGCGTCGACGAGGTCGCCGTACAGACCTTCGCCCACTACTACCGGCAGCTCGAGCTCGGTGAGACCGGCATGATCGCCGAGGACACCATCGAGTCGGTCGACATGCCGACGCTGAGCGGGGTCGAGGTCTCCGCCACCGAGGCCCACGAGGCGATCACGGCCACGGCGGTGATCAAGCTCAACGGCGGCCTGGGCACCTCGATGGGGATGGACCGGGCGAAGTCGCTGCTGTGCGTGCGCAAGGGCATGTCCTTCCTGGACGTCATCGCGCGGCAGATCCTGCACCTGCGCAAGGCGTACGACGCCCGGCTGCCGCTGCTGCTGATGAACTCCTTCCGCACCTCCGCCGACAGCCTCGCCGCGCTGGCGCGCTACACCGACCTGGCGGTGCCGTCGTTGCCGTTGGAGTTCCGGCAGAACATGGAGCCGCGGCTGCTGGCCGACGACCTGAGTCCGCTGCAGTGGCCCAAGGACCCCGATCTGGAGTGGTGTCCGCCCGGGCACGGCGACATCTACACCGCGCTCCAGGGCACCGGCGTGCTGGACCTGCTGATCGAGCAGGGCTACCGCTATGTCTTCGTCTCCAACTCCGACAACCTCGGCGCGGTCCCGGAGCCGCGGATCGCCGGCTGGTTCGCGGCGTCGGGGGCGCCGTTCGCGATCGAAGCGGTCCGGCGTACCGCCTCGGATCGCAAGGGCGGTCACTTCGCCCGCCGCAAGGCCGACAGCCGGATCATCCTGCGAGAGACCGCGCAGACGCCGCCGGAGGATCTGGCCGCCCTGCAGGACCTCTCCCGGCACCGGTACTGCTCGACGAACAACATCTGGTTCGACCTCGCCGCGATGAAGCAGGCCCTGGAGATCCGCGACGGCATCCTCGGACTGCCGCTGATCCGCAACCGCAAGCATGCCGACCCGGGCGACCCCTCGACCCCGGACGTGATCCAGATCGAGACCGCGATGGGGGCGGCGATCGAGGTCTTCGACGACGCCCAGCTGATCGAGGTCGGACGCGACCGGTTCGTGCCGGTCAAGACGACCAACGACCTGCTGGTGCTGCGCTCCGACGTCTACGACGTGGCCGAGGGGTTCGTGCTGGACCAGGTCTCCCCGCAGATTCCGTACGTCGACCTGGACGGCGAGTACTACCGGCTGGTCGCCGACTTCGACCAGCGCTTCCCCGAGGGCGCTCCGTCGCTGAAGCAGGCCAGCTCGCTGACCGTCTCCGGTGACTGGACCTTCGGCCGTGGGGTCCGGGTGGTCGGCGACGTCAAGCTGGGTGCCCAGGGCGCCGAGCGGGTCGAGCCGGGCACGGTGCTCGACGAGCGCACCGACGACCTCGACCAGGACGACCTCGGCTAGTCCTCTCGCGGACCGGCCCCGACCTCGCCGAGCGCGGCTCCGAGACGCATCCGACCCGGGCTGCGCGCGTCGGTAGGGTTACGCAGGTGACCCCCGACGAGTACCAGGACCGCATCCTGGCCGAGGTCGCGCCGATGGCCGCCTTCCCGCAGCGGCTGCTCGACTGCGTCGGGCTCGCGTCCGCCGAGGAGGTGCGCTCCGGGGTCTCGTTGCCGGGCTTCGACAACTCGGCGATGGACGGCTACGCGGTCCGGTACGCCGACGTGCGCACGGCCTGCGCGGACGAGCCGGTGCGGCTGCCGGTGGTCGGCGAGATCGGTGCCGGTCGCGCCGACCTGCTCGCGCTGCCGTCCGGCTCCTGCGCCAAGATCATGACCGGCGCGCCGATGCCGACCGGCGCCGACGCGGTGGTGCCCTACGAGTGGACCGACCGGGGCGCCGCCTGGGTGAGCATCTCCCAGGCGCCCGCGGAGCACCAGCATGTTCGCTACGCCGGCGAGGACGTGGCCGTGGGCGATCTGGTCATCGCCGAGGGGACCGTGCTCGGCCCACGGCACCTCGGCCTGCTGGCCTGCGTCGGCCGGGACCGGATCGCGACCCGGCCCCGGCCACGGGTGGTGGTCATCTCGACCGGCTCCGAGCTGCGCGAGCCGGGCCAGCAGCTGGGTCACGGCGCCATCTACGACGGCAACTCCTACCTGCTGGCGGCGGCGGCCCGCCGGGTGGGTGCGCTGCCCACCCGGGTCGGGATCGTGGCGGACTCGCCCGCGGCCTTCCTCGGCACGCTGGAGGACCAGCTGCTGCGGGCAGACCTGGTGATCACCTCCGGCGGAGTCTCGATGGGCGACTACGACGTGGTCAAGGAGGCGCTCGCGCCGCGCGGCGTCTGGTTCGGCTCGGTCGCCATGCAGCCGGGCAAGCCGCAGGGATTCGGCCACCTCGGACCGGACCGGGTGCCGATCTTCTGCCTGCCCGGCAACCCGGTCTCCTCCTTCGTCTCCTTCGAGCTCTTCGTGCGGCCGGCGCTGCGGCGGCTGATGGGGATCGCCCCCGAGGTCGAGCCGACGCTGCCGGCCACGCTGACCCACGACGTGCCCTCGCCGAAGGGCCGCCGGCAGTATCTGCGCGGTCACTACGACGGCACCCACGCGACCGTCTCGCCGGTCGGTGGCCCGGGATCCCACCTGATCGGAGATCTGGCGCAGGCCGACGCGCTGTTGATCGTGCCGGCCGAGACGACGCTGATGCCGGCCGGGTCCCGGGTCGAGGTGATCGTGTTGCAGGACACCCCATGAGATTCCCTAGGTCAACCTCAGGCGGCAAGAAGTTGCATGGCGCCTCCGTGGGGTTGGGGGTTGTAGGCGGTGTTGGTTTGCCAGCAGCGCCAGATCACGCGGACCCATGCTCGGGCCAGGATGCGTGTGGCGTGGGGGTGGCGTTTGCCCCGGGCGATGGCCTCGTTGTAGACGTGCGCGGCCCAGGGGCTGGCGTGGCGGGAGTCGTCGGCGAAGTCCACGAGGGCGTTGCGCAGCTTCTTGTCGGCGGCCCAGCGGAACCCGACGGCGTGGTATTTGCCGGAGGCTCGGGTCACGGGCGCGACGCCGGCCAGCGCGGCGAGGGACTCCTCGTCGGGGAAGCGGGCCCGGACGTCGCCGATCTCGGCCAGCAGGGCGGCGGCGCGGACGCCGTGGCCGGCTCGCGGGAGGCTGGTGAAGATGTGGGCGTCGGCGTGGGCGTCGAGGCGTTCGACGATCTCGGCCTCGAGTTCGCGGGCCTGGTCGCGGACGGTCTCGACGGCTTTGAGCAGAGCGGCCACGCACACGGCGTGGCCCTCGGCCTCCTCGGCGGACAGGCCCGCGGGCGGGGCGTCGGCCACCCGGGCGTAGAGCTCGGTGACGCTGGTGCGGCCGCAGTAGGCGATGCGGCGCAGGAACGCCGCGAGCCGGGCTTGGGTCAGTTTCCTGGGGCCGCTGCTGGCCGAGTGCTGGGTCGGGTAGCGGCGCAGGAACGCGAGGCTGACGTCGCTGTCGAGGTCGTAGAACAGGCCGATGGCGCCGGGGAAGCAGCGCTCCAGCTCGGCACGGAGCTGGTTGACCAGCCCGACACGGGCCTCGACCAGCTGCTTGCGGGTACGCGACAGGGAGCGCAGCACCTGGGTGGCGTCGCTGTCCTGGGCCAGCGGCGTGAGCCGGTGACCGTCGGTGCGCAGCACGTCGGCCAGCAGGTAGGCGTCGCCGGCGTCGGACTTGGCGCCCGAGCCGCTGTAGCGCGACCGGAGGCCCTTGACCTGGCGCGGGGTGATGACGAAGACCTGGTGGCCGGCGTCAAGCAGTGCCTCGACCAGTGGGCCGTCGCAGCGCTCGATCGCCACGCCCTCGATCCCGAGCTTGGTCAGTCGCTTGACCAGGCCGGTGAAGGTCTTGCCGGTGTTGGGGATCTCGAAGCGCACCGTGATGGCGCCCTGGTCGTCGACCACGCAGATGGCGTGGGTCTTGGTGGCCCAGTCGATGCCGGCGTAGAGCCGCCGGACCCCCTGGGTGGGGTGGGTAGACATCTGGTTCGTCCTTCCGGTGGTGCTGTGGGTGATGATGGGTTAGGCACCGTCGGTGTCGAGAAGCCGGCCCGGATGCTCATTGCGTGGCGGTCCAACCCGCATATCCCTAGCGCCGGTGTTGGCTTCCCGGCCCGGCGGCTGCCGCAGATCTCATGCTGGTCCTCCACGGACAAGCGAGCAGGGCGGTCAGCCACCGGCCGGCGGTTCATCGGGAAGCCTCACCACACACCCGCTGCAATCAGCGCCGACACACGGATGGTGCACCAATGAGTGAGCGTCAGCAGGCGATCGCCGGGACCGACCTTCCTCTGGACGGCATCCGGGTCGTCGACCTCACCGTCGTCTGGTCCGGGCCGGGCGCCACCGCGCTCCTCGGCGACCTGGGCGCCGAGGTGATCCGGGTCGAGGGCAACGACCGGCTCAGCCGGCAGGTCTCGGCGAGGACGACCAAGGAGTCGATCGCCGCCACCGGCTACCACGGCGGCACCTACCCCGATCGTGACCCGGGCGAGCGGCCGTACGACCGGTTCGCGGTCTTCAACTGGCACGCCCGCAACAAGCTCTCGGCCTGCATGAACCTCGACACCCCGGAGGGCCACCAGGCCCTGCTCGACCTGGTCCGGGTCAGCGACGTGCTGGTGGAGAACAACTCCAACGGCGTGCTGGAGAAGCTGGGCATCGGCCACGAGCGGCTGCTGGAGATCAACCCGCGGCTGATCGTGGCGCGGATGCCGCCGTTGGGCATGTCCGGCCCGATCAGCGACTACCTGGGCTACGGCCCCAACTTCAACTCCCTGATCGGCATCGCCGCGATGGACGGCTACGAGGGCGAGGAGCCCGACTCGGCGGGGGAGAACTACCACATGGACGAGGCCGCGCCGGCCGGGCTGGGCTTCTCCGTGATCGCCGCGCTGTGGGACCGCGAGCGCACCGGCCGGGGTGGCCTGATCGAGTTCGCCCAGGCGGAGAACGTGATGGCCGAGGTCGGCGAGTTCGTGCTCGACTGGCAGGTCAACGGTCGCGACCCGGCGATCCTCGGCAACAGCGACCCGCACCTGCTCCAGGACGTCTTCGCCGCCGCCGGGGAGGACCGCTGGGTGGCGGTCTCGGTGCGCGACGACCGCGACTGGCGGGCGCTTCTCGAGGCCACCGGCCTGCGGCCGGAGCTCGCGACGCTGGGGTCGTCGGCGCAGGACCGGCACGAGCACTCCGGTGAGATCCGCGCGGCGCTGGCGCGGTGGTGCGTGGAGCGTACGCCGGAGACCATCGTCGGCCTGCTGGCCGAGGTTCGGATCCCGGTCGGCGAGGTGCTCGACGAGCCTGCCCTGTTGGCGGACCCGCACCTGACGGCACGCGGCTGGTTCCGCGAGCGTACGCACCCCTCCGTCGGCACCCACCGCTATCCGGGACACCCGTGGCGTACCGACGACTTCGAGCTGGCCTTCGGCCGCCCCACGCCCGGCTTCGGGGAGGACAACGACTACGTCTATCTCACCGTCCTGGGCTACGACCGCTCCACCTACGACGACCTGGTCGCCCGCGGCCTGGTCACCGACCACCAGATCGCCTGAAGGGATCCTCGTGTCCACTCTCATCCCCGACGAGGTCGCGGCCCGGGTCGGCACCGTCGCCGCCCGCGCCTCCGGCGAGGTCACCCGGCGCGAGTGGCAGCGCTGGGCGGTCGCCGTCGGCGACCTCGACCCGCTGTGGTTCGATCCCGACGCGGCCCGCGCGGCCGGCTACGACGACGTGATCGCGCCGCCGCTCTACGTGCAGTACGCCGTGCTCGGCGTGACGCCGCTCGACACCCTGCGCCCCGACGGCTCCTCCGGTGCGGCCTCGGGCAACCTCAGCTTCCCGCTGGCGCCGCGGCGGATGGCCGGCGGCGAGTCGACCACCTTCCACCTGCCCTGCTACCACCACGACGAGATCGCGATGGTGCGCACCATCGCATCGATCGAGGAGAAGCACGGCCGGTCGGGGTCGTTCGTCCTCGTCACCTGGCGCACCACCTACACCAACCAGCGCGACCAGCTCGTCGCCGAGGCGAGCACCTCGATGATCGCGCGCCCCGCAGAGGCAGGCCGATGACCACGCAGCTCTTCGGTGAGGACGTCCAGGCCGGTGACGAGCTGCCCGCGCTCGTGCTGAGCGTCGACGAGACCCGGATGTTCCTCTTCAGCGCGGCGACCTATAACGCCCACCGCATCCACTACGACAAGACGTGGGCGCGCGAGGTGGAGGGATACCAGGACGTGCTCGTCCAAGGTCCCCTGCAGGCCGCTCTGCTGGCGCGCGCGGTCACCGACTGGATCGGCCCCCGGGGCCGGCTGGTGACCTACTCAGCGCAGAACCGCGCCGTCGCCTTCCCGGGACAGGAGCTGGAGTTCGGCGGCCGGGTGAGCGCCGTACGCCGTGAGGACGACCGGGTCCTGGCCGAGCTGGAGCTGGTCGCGCGTCGCGGCGAGGACGTGCTGATGCCGGGCTCGGCGACGGTCTCGCTGCCGCTGCGCTCGGGCCGCTCCTCGGGCGGTGGGTCGTGAGGGAGCGCCGGCGAGCGACCGGCGGGATCCACATGTCGCCGCGCCCGTACTGTCTCCGCCCGATAACGGGGGTGGCGGCGTGAGTGGCCTGCGCGGCGAGGCCGCGATCGTCGGCATCGCCGAGCTGCCCGCGGAGCGCAAGCAGACCAGGCCGGAGCTGTTCACGATCGATCAGTACGCCCAGCTGGCCGCGATGACGATCCAGGACGCCGGCCTGGAGGCCTCCGCGGTCAACGGCCTGGTCACCCACGGCATCGCGGAGTCGGCGATGTTCGCGCCGGCCACGCTGTCGGAGTACCTCGGCCTGCCGCTCGACTACGGCGAGCGCGTCGACCTCGGCGGCGCCACCGCCGCCGGGATGGTCTGGCGGGCGGCGGCCGCGGTCGAGCTGGGCATCTGCCGTGCCGTGCTCTGCGTGGTGCCGGGCTCGCTGATGCTGCCTCGCTCGCAGCGCCGGCCGGCGCCCGAGCCGGACTGGTTCGGCGCGTCGAGCAACGCCTACGGCTCGCCCCAGGCCGAGTTCGAGATCCCGTACGGCAACGTCGGGCAGAACGCGCCGTATGCCCAGATCGCGCAGCGCTACGCGGCCGAGTTCGGCTATGACCCGCGGGCCACGGCCAAGATCGCCGTCGACCAGCGCAACAACGCCTGCGCCCACCCCGGCGCGGTCTTCCACGGCAGGCCGATGAGCATCGAGGACGTGCTGGCCAGCCCGATGATCGCCGACCCGCTGCACATGCTGGAGGTGGTGATGCGGGTGCAGGGCGGTGCCGCGGTGCTGATCGCCGACGCCGAGCTGGCGGCCCGGTCGCGGCACCGGCCGGTGCGGATCACCGGCTTCGGCGAGCACATCGCCTTCAAGACCCCGACCTACGCCGACGACCTCGTCCGTACGCCGATCGCCCGCGCCGCCGACACCGCGTTCACGATGGCCGGGCTCGAGCGCGAGGACGTGGACATGGCCTCGCTCTACGACTGCTACACGATCACGGTGCTGATGACGCTGGAGGACGCCGGCTTCTGCCCGAAGGGCACGGGGATGAGCTGGGTGCTCGAGCACGATCTGACCTTCCGCGGCGACTTCCCGGTCAACACCGCCGGCGGGCAGCTCTCCTTCGGGCAGGCCGGGATGGCAGGCGGCATGCACCACGTCGTCGACGGCGCGCGGCAGGTGATGGGACGGGCGGGGTCGGCGCAGGTGCGCTCGTGCGACACCGCGTTCGTGACGGGAAACGGCGGCATCATGAGCGAGCAGGTCGCCCTCCTGCTGCAGGGAGCGTGAGTCCTGTGCCCATCCCCATCCCCGAGCCCACGCCGGTCTCCCGGCCGTTCTGGGACGCGCTGCGCGAGCACCGGATCCTCATCCAGTTCTCCCCGTCGCTCGACGCCTACGTCTTCTATCCGCGTACGCTCGCGCCCGGCACCCTCGCCGACGACCTGGAGTGGCGGGAGATCTCCGGCGCCGGGACGCTCTACACGGTCACCGTGGCCGAGCGTCCCACCGCGCCGCCGTGGGCCGACGCCGTGCCCCAGGTCCTCGCCGTCGTGGAGTGGGACGAGGGGCCGCGCTTCAGCACCGAGCTGGTCGACGTCGACCCCGCCGACCTCCGGATCGGGATGCGGGTCAGCCCGGTCTTCTGCGACGACCCGGAGTCGGGGATGACGCTGCTGCGCTACGGGCCTGCCGGCGGCGCTCGCACAGTGTCACGGTGACACTGTGGGCTGTGGGTGACAGTTGCAAAGGTCACGTACGCCGCAAGATGTCACGGTGACGCTTTGCCCGGTGCCGAGCCCGGCGTACGCCCCGGGGCGGACTCCTGCGCGATCCGACTGACCCGGTCGAGGTCGGCGAGCATGGCATCGGCGCGGTCGCGCTCGTCGGCGTAGTAGCGCTCCGACCACTGCAGCACCAGCTGCGGGTAGGCCCAGCCGGGCTCGTCGGCGCTGCC
The DNA here is from genome assembly GCF_047606145.1 of Nocardioides sp. Lineage (GTDB taxonomy): Bacteria > Actinomycetota > Actinomycetes > Propionibacteriales > Nocardioidaceae > Nocardioides. The sequence continues at coordinate 12,313 of NZ_JASGET010000146.1, forward strand.
CTCGGCATCGGCGGCCGCCCGGACCCGCATCTTCTCCGAGCGGTCGCGGTGCTCGGTCAGCATCGCGCGCAGCTTGTCGGGGTCGGTGGTGTGGCCGAGCCACATCCGCAGCATCACGCCGTGCTTGAGCACCGGCGTCTCCACCGGCGCCTCGCTGGCCCAGCGCGCCAGCGTCGCCTGGCCGGCCTCGGTGATCGCGTAGAGCCGCTTGTTGCGCAGGTCGTCCTTGGTCACCACCCGCGAGCTGGTGAGGCCGAGCGCCTCCAGCTTGTGCAGCTCGCCGTAGATCTGGCTGAAGGACGGCGCCCAGTAGAAGAACCTCAGGCTCCAGTCCGCCCACTTCTTCAGGTCGTAGCCGGAGAGCTCCTCGCCGAAGGAGAGCAGGCCCAGCACCGCCCAGCTGGTGGCGCGGAGCTGCGGCAGCTCGGGACTCTCCGCGATCTCGGGAGGCAGCGCGTCGTCGGCCATGCGCCGCAGCCTACGTGGCCGCTCGCCCCTTCCCTCGGGTAGGCTCCTCGTGCGAATATACCTATTAGGAATACACCTGACAGGACCAGGAGGACGGATGACGTCGCTCGCAGAGGCCCATCCGGCGGTCGCCGGTGAGGTCGTCCGGATGCTCGCCGCGCTCGACGAGGGCTTCCCGCCGGTGTGGACGATGACCGGTGCCGAGGCGCGCGCCGCGCTCGCGGCCCGGGTCGTGCCGGTGGACAACCTCGACGACGCGGTCGCCGAGGACCGGGTGCTCGACGGCCCGGGCGGCCCGTTGCCGGTGCGGATCTACCGCCCGAACGGCCCCGGCGACGCGGGCGAGGAGCCCACGACCAGGTCCGCGATCGTCTTCTTCCACGGCGGCGGCTTCGTCTTCTGCAGCATCGAGAGCCACGACGGCTTCTGCCGCTGGATGGCGCGCCACACCGGCGCGGTCGTGGTCTCGGTCGACTACCGGCTCGCCCCCGAGCACCGTGCGCCCGCGGCGGCCGAGGACGCCTACGCCGCCACCGTCTGGGTCGCCGAGCAGCACCTGGAGCTCGGCGTCGACCCCGTGCGGATCGTGGTCGCCGGCGACAGCGCGGGCGGCAACCTGGCCGCCGTCGTGCCGCTCATGGCGCGCGACCGCCGGGGTCCGGCGCTGGCCGCCCAGCTGCTGATCTATCCGGTCGTCGCGCCGGACTTCACCACCGCGAGCTACCAGGGGTTCGGCGAGGGCAACTTCAACACCACGGCGGCGATGCGGTGGTACTGGGAGCAGTACCTGGGCGACACCGACCCCGACGCGTACGTCGTGCCGACCCTCGCCGAGAGCCTCGCCGGCCTCCCGCCCGCGATCGTCGTGACCGCCGGGCGCGACCCGCTGTGCAGCGAGGGTCGCGCGTACGCCGCGGCCCTGCGCGAGGCCGGTGTGCCGGTGCGACAGCGGCACTATCCCGAGCTGTTCCACGGCTTCCTGACCATCGGCCCCTTCGGCCCGGCCGCTGCGGCGCGCGAGCTGCTGTGGGCCGACCTCGGCCACCACCTCCGTCCTTCCGAAAGGCCCTCCGCATGACGACCAACGCACCGCTCGACGTGCTGGTGATCGGGGCCGGCTTCGCCGGTCTCTACGCCGCCCACCAGGCCGTGGAGCACGGCCACACCGTCCTCGGCCTCGAGGCCGGGGACGGCCCGGGCGGCACCTGGTACTGGAACCGCTACCCCGGCGCCCGTTGCGACGTGGAGAGCCTGGACTACTCCTACTCCTTCGATCCCGAGCTGCAGGAGGAGTGGCGGTGGAGCGAGCGGTACGCCACCCAGCCCGAGATCCTCGCCTACGTCGAGCATGTGGCCGATCGGTACGGCCTGCGCGACCGCTTCCGCTTCGAGCAGCGGGTCGTGGCCGCCACCTTCGACGAGGAGCGGGTGCTGTGGACGGTGCGGACCGAGTCCGGTGAGGAGCACGTCGCCCGGTGGCTGATCTGCGCGACCGGCAGCCTCTCCGCGGTCAACCGGCCGAACATCCCCGGCCTCGACGACTTCGAGGGCGACCTGCTGATGACCTCGCAGTGGCCTCGAGAGGGGTACGACCTGACCGGCAAGCGGGTCGGGATCATCGGCACCGGCTCCTCGGGTGTCCAGTCGGTGCCGCTGCTGGCCCGCGACGCGGCCAGCCTCACCGTCTTCCAGCGCAGCCCCAACTACTCGGTGCCGGCCTTCAACCGGCCGCTGACCGAGGAGGAGCAGGCCGAGGCCCGGCGTACGTACCCCCAGCGACGGGCGGCCTCCTTCGCCAGCGGTGGTGGCTCGCCCTACCTCGCGTGGCCGCGTGAGTTCGCCGACATCGACGAGGCCGAGCGGACCGAGGCGTTCGAGGACCGCTGGCGGGCCGGCGGGGTGCTCTTCGGCAAGACCTTCAGCAATCAGTACGTGGACGCCGAGGTCAACGACGCCGCGCGTGAGTTCGCCGTCGCCAAGATCCGCTCGGTGATCGAGGATCCCGAGGTGGCGGAGAACCTGATCCCGACCGACCACCCGATCGGCACCAAGCGGATCTGCACCGACAGCGGTTACTTCGAGACCTTCAACCGCGACAACGTCGAGCTGGTCAACCTGCGCCGCGATCCCATCGAGACGATCACCAGCTGGGGCGTGAAGACCGAGCAGGGCGCCTACGAGCTCGACGTGCTGGTGCTGGCCACCGGCTTCGACGCGATGACCGGTGCGATGACCCGGATGGACATCCGCGGCCCGCGCGGCGACGTGATGGCGGAGACCTGGTCCGAGGGCCCGCTCACCCATCTCGGCCTGTCGGTCCCCGGCTTCCCCAACCTCTTCACGCTCAACGGGCCCGGCAGCGCCTCCGTGCTGGCCAACATGGTGCTCACCGCCGAGCACCAGGTCGACTGGGTCTACGACCTGATCCAGCATTGCGAGGAGGAGGGCTTCACGACCGTCGAGGCGCGCGCCGACGCCGCGCGGGCGTGGACCGAGCACATCGACGAGACCGCGCGGGGGACGCTCTTCTACCAGGCGAACTCGTGGTATCTCGGCTCCAATATCGAGGGCAAGAAGCGGACGTTCATGCCGTTCATCGGCGGCTTCGCGACCTACATCGAGCGCTGCGAGCAGGCGAAGGAGCTGGGCTACGCCGGCTTCGTCCTCGGCTCCTGATCCGGGCTGGTTGACTGGGCCGCATGCCAACCGAGCCGACCCATCTGGCGCAGCTGTGCCGGCTCCGCGCGCAGACCCATGCGGCCTCGTGCGCCGTCGACGACGGCGTCTCCCGGGTGACCTACGCCGAGCTGGCTGTGCGAGCGGAGGCGGTGGCCGTACGGCTGCGCGAGCTCGACATCGGCCCCGGCGACCGGGTCGTGCTGCAGGGGCGCAACCGGGTCGCGTGGGTGGTGGCCGCCTTCGGCGCACTGGCGGCCGGGGCCACGCTGGCACCGATCGGGCACGGCGTGCCCGACCCCGAGCGGGAGCGACTGCTCGCCACGCTGGCGCCGGCGGCGGTGGTCGCCGAGTCTGCCGGCCAGGACGGGGCGAGGGTGCGGTGGCTGAGCTTCGACGAGGTGATGGCGCCGGCACGAAGACGGGACTCGGCGTCACAAAGCGCGGACTCAGGCTTACTTTCACCGGGCTCGGGCGAACAAAGGCCGGGGTCGACGGAGGCGGTGGCGCTGGTGCTGGCGAGCTCGGGCACCACCGGGGCGGTCAAGCTGGTGCCGATGACGCACCGGCAGCTGCTGCGGCTCTACGCCGACGTGACGGCCAGACTGGGCGTCACCGAGGACGACCGCCTGCTCGGCGTCCTGCCGCTGGCCCACTCCTTCGGCCTCAACGGGATGCTGCTGGTGGCGATGCTCGCGGGCGCGACCGTACATCTGTGCCCCGCCTACGACCGCGAGGGCACCGCGGCACTGATCCGCGAGGAGCGGCTGAGCGTGCTCTCCGGGCCGCCGACGCTCTTCCACGACCTGGAGCGGTACGCGGGACCCGACGGCTTGGAGGGGACCGCGCGGCTCGCCGTTGTCGGCGGCCAGACCGTCCAGGTGGAGCCGCTGCTCGCCGCCGCCCGGCGGCTGGGGCTGCGCGAGGTGGTGATCGGCTACGGCATGACCGAGGCCTGCGGCACCGTCGCGCTCGCCCGCCTGACCATCCCACCCCCCGCCGACCCCGGCCTGTGTTCCGCCGAGACCGGCGAATGTGCGGCCGAGCCCGGCGATGTGCCGGCCGCGCTGACCCCGATACCAGGGGTCGAGCTGCGGATCGGTCGCCCGGATGCCCCGCTGCCGGCAGGCGTACCGGGGCCGATCCTGGTACGCGGCTACAACGTCGCCGTGCCGGCGGTGGACGGCTGGTACGACACCGGCGATCTCGGTGTCCTGGACGCCGGAGGCCTGCTCAGCGTGATCGGCCGCAGCAGCGACCGGGTCATCGTGTCGGGCTTCAACGTCCATCCCCGCGACGTGGAACGGGTCCTGGTCACGCATCCCGAGGTGGAGCAGGTCGTGGTGGTCGGTGTCCCCGACGAGCGGCGCGGCGAGCGCCTGGTGGCCTGCGTGGTCCCGGGCGAGGGGACGCTCGACACCGAGGAGTTGCGCGCCTTCGCGCGCGAGCGGCTCTCGGCGTACCAGGTGCCGACCGACGTCCTGGTCTTCCCCGATCTCCCGCTGACCCCCACGGGCAAGATCGCCCGCGCCGTACTCCTCGACCGGGTGACCGACCGCCTGGCGACGGGTCCCCTTCCGCCCCGCGAAGGGAGTCTTCCCGCCCCGCGAGATGACGGTGCGGCGGTCCGCAAAGTGTCACCGTGACAGCTTGCGCTGTGAGTGACACATCCGTCCTGTCACCCACGCCGCAAAGTGTCACCGTGACACCTTGGTGGCGGGCGGCGGCAGCTCTCTCGGCCTCGAGGGTCACTCCTGGAAGCCGAGTACGGCCCGGGTCATCGCGTTGCGGGTGTCGAGGAGGTCGGCGAGGGCCTGGTCGAGGTCGTCCGCCATCACCTCCAGAGCGGTCGCCGCGCCCGAAGCTCCGTCCCCGTCGCGGTCGGCGGCGATGACCGCCGCTCGGCGGAGCAGCTCCTTGAGGAAGGAGGCGGTGACGCCGTCGGTGCGATCGAGGACGCCGTCGAGGCGGCTGAGGTCGAGGTCGAGGGCGCCGCGATAGAGCTCGATGAGCCGGTGTCTGGCCGCTCGGTCGGGGAGGTCGATGTGTACGGCCTGGTCGACGCGGCCGGGGCGGGAGGCGAGCGCGGGCTCGAGCAGGTCGGCCCTGTTGGTGGTGAGCAGGAAGGTGACGTCGGCGTCCTCGTCGAGACCGTCCATCTCGTTGAGCAGGGTGAAGAGCAGCGGCGCTGAGCCGTCGTAGTGGTCGCGCTCCTGGGCGATCAGGTCGACGTCCTCCACGACGATCATGGCGGGCTGGAGGGTCCGCGCGATCGAGCAGGCGTCCCGGATGCCGCCGAGGGTCTCGCCGGTGAGCTGGACGATCGTCGTCCCGGTCAGCTCGCTCATCAGGTAGCGCACCGTGTGGGTCTTGCCGACGCCCGGAGCCCCGTAGAGGAGCAGGCCGCGCTTGAGGTGCTGTCCGGCCGCCCGGAGGCGGGCGCTGTTGCGGGCCACCCCGACCACCTGGCGGCGTACGTCGGCGAAGGTCTCGGCGGGGAGGATCAGCTCGTCGGGCGCCATCACCGGCCGCTCGTGGAAGCGCAGCAGCGAGGAGCGCTCGCCGAACATGCTGTGCCCGAAGGAGACCACCTGGCCGCGATAGACGTTGAGCCGGAGCGTCGCTCGCGCAGCTCCGCCGCCAGCTGTTGGGCCTTGTCGAGGGCGTGGCAGACCAGCTCGAGGGCGACCTCATGGGTGTCATTGTCGGCGTCCGGTGTCTGGAGGAGGAGGGCGATCGGCTCCTCGTCCACCTCGGTCAGGATCACCGTCGGCCGCAGGCACTCGCGGGTGGCGCCGCCCGGTCCGCACGGCAGCGACACCCGGGTGACGTTGCCCGGCCGCGGCCCGTGGAGCTCCTGCATCGGGTCGCCGCCGAGCAGGTCGGAAAGCTGGAAGGGACCGCGGTGGCGATAGTTCGTGATGCCGACCAGCTCGTGGGGCCGCTCCGCCAGCCCGGCGTCGAGGGCGGCCTGGACGTTGACGTGCTCGTAGGCCGGCCAGCGCTCCTCGACGATCGGCAGGTGGGCGGCCGCGCCACCGAGGTGGGCCTCGATGATGCTGCGCAGCGTCGGCCGGTCGGCGGCCCGGGCCTGATGCACGAACCGTCGCATCAGGTGCCGGCCGTAGCGGCTGAGGTCGGCGATCTCGAAGGCAGCCTCCTCCTGCGGGGCGGGCGCGGTGACCGGGCTGTAGGCGGCCCATCCGAAGCTGGCACGTTCCATGCGCATCACAGTAGGTCGTGCCGCCTCGGGCGTACGTGCCTTTGGGCGGGAAGGTCCCCTTCGGGTTCCGGCCAACGGGATCCCGTGCCCGACGTGGGGCGGGAGTTCCTAACCTCGCGGCAGGAGAGAGGAGAGGCCGATGACGCTGACGCTGAGCGGGCTGGAGGGCCGGGTCGCGGTGGTGACCGGCGCCGGCCGGATGCGATCCATCGGCCGGTCGGTCTGTCTCGAGCTGGCCCGGGCTGGGTGCGACCTGGTGGTGACCGGGACCGGTCGCGATCCGCGGAGCTTCCCCGAGGACGAGCGGGCGGTGGGCTGGCGAGACGTGGAGTCGGCCTGCGAGGAGGTCCGGGCGCTGGGCGGCACGGCGCTGCCGGTGGTCGCCGACGTCTCCACCCAGCAAGGGGTGGTCCGGGTGCTCGATGCCGCCGACGAGGGGTTTGGCGGGGTCGACTTCCTGGTCAACAACGCAGCGGCCGGGCGTGGCGGGGACCGGGTGCCGGTCGTCGACCTCGACCCCGCGGTGTGGGACCGGGTGATCGCGGTCAACCTCGGTGGCACCTTTGCGATGAGCCGCGAGTTCGCACGCCGCCGGCTGGCGGCCGGCCGCGGTGGCGCGATCGTCAATGTCTCCTCGATCGGGGGCAAGCTCGCGGGCGCCGGGACCGCGGCGTACTCCGCCTCCAAGGCAGGCGTCCAGGCGCTCACCTCCTCGATGGCCAAGGAGCTGGGGCCGCACGGCATCCGGGTCAACGCGGTCTGCCCGGGCGTCACCGAGACCTCTCGCCTCGACGACCTCTCGCCGCAAGAGTGGCAGGCGTACGTCGAGGCGAACCTCCCGCTGCGCCGCGCCGGCGCGCCCGAGGAGGTCGCCGCCCTGATCGCGTTCCTGCTCAGCGAGCAGTCCGGCTGGGTGACCGGCCAGTCCTGGAACATTGACGGCGGTCAGTTGACGATCCGATGACGGCGCCGCCGATGACCCCGACGTATGGCACCAGCCCGCTCCCGCCCCTGGAGACCCTGCGCGGCCGCCGAGCCCTGGTGACCGGCGCCGCCCTGGCTGAGCGGCTCGCCGCGGTGGGCGTGGACGTCGTCGTCACCGGGCGGACCGAACACGCCGGCGACTCCGGCCTGTACGGCTCGCTGGCGGAGGTGGCCGAGCGGATCGCGCGCCACGGCGTCCGGGTGGGCACCGTGGTCGCCGACCTGACCGACCCGGAGCAGCGCACCGGGATCGTGCCGAGCGCCGAGGAGCTGCTGGGCGGACCGATCGACCTCCTGGTCAACAACGCCGCGGCGGCGATCTATCAGCCGCTGGCCGACTATCCGCTGCACCGTCGTCATCTGGTCTTCGAGGCCAACGTGCACGTACCGCTCGACCTCGTCCAGGCGGTGCTGCCGGGGATGCTCGCCCGCGGGGAGGGCTGGATCGTCAACGTCTCCAGCGCGACCGCCCGGCTGCGCCAGGGGCCGCCGTTCGTGCTCGTCCCGCCGGGGACGGCGATGTCGGTGTACGGCGCCTCCACGGCCGCGCTCAACCGGCTGACCAACGGCCTCGGCGCCGAACTGCTGGGGACGGGCGTCCGGGTCAACGGCGTCGAGCCCCGCTTCGGCGTCCTCACCGAGGGCGCCGACGCGCTGGTGGGCGAACTGATCGACACGGCGGTGATGGAGTCGATGGCGGAGATGGTGGAGGCGATCCTGGCTCTGTGCCGATGTTCCGCGGAGGTCGCCGGGCAGGCGATGGTCAGCCTCGATCTGATCGACCATTGGAAGGTGCCGGTCAACGGGACTGGCCCCTGACGGCCGTGGGCGGCGACTGTTACCGTGTCAAACCAAGCGCTTGTTTGTGAGGAGGGATCGTGACGCTCGAACTCGACGCGTTCGTCGGGCAGGAGGCCGAGCCGCCCCGGGTGGCCCGCTACGAGGCCAGCCGGGCGATGATCCGCAACTGGATCGAGGCGCTCGACGACGACAACCCGGTCTACGTCGACGTCGACGCGGCCCGGGCCACCGGACGTACGGACGTCATCGCGCCGCCGGCGATGATCTCGACCTGGGTGATGGCGGGCTACCGCCGTCACCGCGAGATCCACCGCAAGCGGGCGGCCGGGGTGGTCGAGGACTTCGCGTACTCCCGGCTGCTGAGCCTGCTCGACGAGGCCGGCTTCACCTCGATCGTGGCGACGGACGTGGAGCAGGCCTACGTCCGCGAGGTCACCCCGGGCACCCACGTGACCTGCCACTTCACCATCGAGGCGGTCTCGGAGGAGAAGGCCACCGGCCTCGGCCGGGGCCACTTCATCACGCTGCGCAAGCGGTACGTCGACGCCGACGGCGACCTGCTGGTCGACGAGAGGTTCCGGGTGCTGCGCTTCCGCCCGGCCGGCGCCGAGACCACCGAGACCATCGGGGCCGCCGAGACCGAGGGGAGCGACGCATGACGACCGTGCCGCGCCTGACCATCACCCAGGACAACGAGTTCTGGTTCGAGGCCGCCCGCGAGGGCCGGCTGCTGATCCAGCGCTGCGCCGACTGCGGCCACCTGCGCCACCCACCGGGGCCGGCCTGCCCGCAGTGCCGCTCCTTCGAGTGGGACACGGTCGAGGCCAGCCGTCAGGCGCGCCTGCACAGCTGGACCGTCCTGCACCACCCCAAGGACGACGCCTTCACCTACCCCCTCGCCGTCGGATTGGTCGACCTGCCCGAGGGCGCCCGCCTGGTGGCCGACATCGCCGGCGTCGACCACGACCAGCTGCACATCGGGATGGAGCTCGAGGTCGGCTTCGCCGAGCACGCCCACGGCGAGACGCTGCCGCAGCTGCGCCTGCCGGGGACGGAGGCCCGATGAGCGAGCGCCAGCGAGCGAATAGTTCTATGCCGTGCGGTTGTGCCTCATCGGCGCCCGGAGCGAAGCGAGGACGTCGATGAGCTTCCAGCAGTTCCCCCGGCCCCAGGTCGGGGACCGGCTCCCCGACCTGGCGATCCCGATGGACCGCACCCGGATCGTCGCCGCAGCGATCGCCTCCCAGGACTTCGAGGACGTCCACCACGACCCGTCGAAGGCGGCGGAGCGGGGGATGCCGGACATCTTCATCAGCATCAACTCCACCAACGGCCTCCTGGACCGCTACCTGACCGACTGGGCCGGGCCCACCGCGCGCATCCACAAGGTCGCTCTCCGGCTGGGCGTCCCGCTCTTCCCGGGCGACACCCTCACGCTGACCGGCGAGGTCACGGCGGTGGAGGACGGCCTGGTGAGCGTCACGATCACCGGCAGCAACGCCCGCGGGGTCCATGTGAAGGCGACCGCGTCGCTGGGCGACATCACTCGTACAGGGGTGAAGGCATGACTTTCTCCGGCAAGGCGGCGATCGCCGGCATCGGTGCGACGGAGTTCTCCAAGAACTCCGGCCGCTCGGAGTGGCGGCTGGCCTGCGAGGCGGTGCTGGACGCGCTGGCGGACGCTCAGATCCCGGTCGAGGAGGTGGACGGCATGGCGTTGTTCACCATGGAGAACAATCCCGAGATCGCCGTCGCCCGCGCGCTCGGCATCCCGGAGCTGACCTTCTTCTCCCGGATCCCGCACGGTGGCGGAGGCGCCTGCGCCCCGGTCATGCAGGCCGCGATGGCGGTCGCCACCGGGGTCGCCGACGTGGTCGTGGTCTATCGGGCGTTCAACGAGCGCTCCGGCCACCGCTTCGGTGCCGGCCCGCCGCCGTTCGCGTACACCGCCAGCACCGACCAGGAGTACCGCAACTGGATCAACCCGTACGGCCTGCTCACGCCGGCCCAGCAGGAGGCGTTCCTGGCGCGACGCTACATGCACGAGTACGGCGCGACCAGCGCCGACTTCGGGGCGATCTCGGTGCTCTCCCGCAAGCACGCGGCGAACAACCCCAAGGCCTGGTTCTACGAGCGCCCGATCACGCTGGAGGAGCACCAGGCCTCCAGGATGATCGCCGACCCGATCCGGCTGCTCGACTGCTGCCAGGAGAGCGACGGCGGGGTGGCGCTGGTGATCGTCTCGGCCGAGCGCGCCCGCGACCTGCCGCATCCGCCGGCGATCATCGAGGCGGCGGCGCAGGGCGTCGGTCCGCAGCAGATCTCGATGTCGAGCTACTACCGCGAGGACATCGACGCGATGCCCGAGGTGGAGCTGGTCGCGCGCCGGATGTGGGAGCAGGCCAGCATCGGCCCCGACCAGGTCGACGCGGCGATCCTCTACGACGCGTTCACCCCGATGGTGCTGCTCCAGCTGGAGGAGTACGGCTTCTGCGGCCGTGGCGAGGCGCGGCACTTCATCGCCGACGGCCATCTCGAGCTCGACGGCCGGTTGCCGATCAACACCAACGGCGGCCAGCTCGGTGAGGGCTACATCCACGGCGTCAACGGGATCGCGGAGGGCGTCCGTCTCATCCGGGGCAGCTCGGTCAACCAGCCCGCCAAGCAGCTCGACCACGTGCTGGTCACCGGCGGCTCACCGGTGCCGCACAGCGCCCTGATCCTGGGCAGTGACGCGTGATCACCGACACCACGCCGGTCGTGCTCGACGCCGTCCGCACGCCGTTCGGCAAGCGCGAGGGCCGGCTGGCGCCCTACCACGCTGGCGACCTGCTGGGCCGGGTCCAGTCCGGCGTCCTGGACCGGCTCGGCCTCGACCCGGCCGAGGTCGGGCAGGTGATCGGCGGCTGCGTGACCCCGGTGGGGGAGCAGTACGGCCACATCACCCGGACCGCCTGGCTCTACGCCGGGCTGCCGACGCGGACCGGTGCCACCACCATCGACGCCCAGTGCGGCACCGCCGCACAGGCGACCTTGCTGCTGGCCGGTCAGATCGCGATGGGCGCCCTCGACCTCGGCGTCTCCTGCGGCGTCGAGCTGATGTCCCGGGTGCCGCTGACCGCCAAGGTCGGCACCGGGCTGGGCACGCCTCGCCCGGAGGACTGGCCCTTCGACGTCCCGGACCAGTACACCGCCGCCGACCGGATCGCCCGGCACCGTGGCCTCGGCCGGACCGACCTCGACGCCTTCGGGCTGCGCTCTCAGGAGCGCGCGCAGGCGGCCTGGGCGGCCGGCCGGTTCGACGGCCAGGTGCTGCCGGTCGGCGAGGTCACCCGTGACCAGGGCCTGCGCGAGACCAGCATGGAGGCATTGGCCGGCCTGCGCACCGTCAAGGAGGGCGGCCTGCACACGGCAGGCACCTCCTCCCAGGTCAGCGACGGCGCCAGCGCAGCCGTGCTCGCCTCCGCGCGCCGGGCCCGCGAGCTCGGCCTCACGCCGCGAGCGCGGATCGCGGCGCAGTGCGTCGTCGGCGGCGACCTGGAGCTCATGCTCGACGGGCCGGTCGAGGGCGGCCGGCTCCTCTTCGAGCGGCTGGGCATGAAGCCGGGCGACATCGACGTCTACGAGGTCAACGAGGCCTTCGCGGCGGTGCCGATGTCCTTCGCCCGGGTGCACGGGATCGACGAGGAGCGGCTCAACCCCAACGGCGGCGCGATCGCGCTGGGCCACCCCGCCGGTGCCACCGGGATCCGGCTGATCGCCACCGCGCTCGACGAGCTCGTACGCCGCGACGGCCAGCTCGCGATGGTCGCCATCTGCGCCTCCGCGTCGACCACCTGCCTGGTCCTGGAGCGACTGTTGTGACGGGCGTCGAATGAGCCTCGCCATCACCGAGGAGCACCGCGACCTGGCCGCCGCGGTGACGGCGTTCGTCGCCGGCGAGGCGCCGCTGGCCGCTACGCGCGCGGAGCTGGAGGAGCATGCCGCCGGACGACCGGCGAAGAGCTGGGACAGGCTGGTCGCACAGGGGTTCCACGCGGTGCACCTGCCCGAGGAGGTCGGCGGCGACGGTGCCGGCCTGACCGAGCTCGCGGTCATCGCCGAGGCGCTGGCGCACGGGCTCTTCCCGGGGCCGTTCCTGACGACCGTACGCGCCGGGGCGGTGCTGACCGCCGCGCCGGCGAGCCCCGCCCGCGACCGCGCGCTGCGCAC
>NZ_JASGET010000147.1:0-32558 GCF_047606145.1 Nocardioides sp.
CGCCCGTCGCCGCGCCGTTTCCGACCGGGATGCCGGCCGGGGTGCCGACCCGGCCGCCGGCCGGACGCCCCCGACCGACCCGATCGGGTGGGCCCTGCTGGCCGCGATGCTGGCCGGCTATCTGCTGGTCGCGCTGCAGCCCACGGCCCTGATGCGCGATCTGACCTGGGGCCGGCTCTACATCCCGGTGACCGGATCGGGTCGCTGGCTGACTCCGCTCGGTCTCGGCACCCTCGCCGCCGCGGCGCTGTTCGTGCTCCGCTGCGGGTTCGCCAGCCGGCCGCTGGTGCCGGTGCGATCCTGGCTCCGTCTCGCGGAGCGGGTCGACCTGGTCGGCGCCTTCCTGACGGCGATCGCACTCGGCGGCGTGATCCTCGCCTTCGCCACCGCCGATCCCCAGGTGCAGGTGTTCTCCCCGCAGGGCCGGTGGTACCTGGTGGCCGCCGGCATCGCCGTCCTCGCGCTGGCACTGCATCTGCGCCGGGCCAGCGATCCGCTGGTGCCCGCCGGCGCCGTCCGCCGTACGCCGGCCTGGGGCTCGATCCTGGTCAGCTTCTTCATCGGCGCGGCGCTGGTCGCCGCGCTGATCGACATCCCGTTGTTCGCCCGTACCACCGTGTACGGCGACAGCCAGCTCGAGGCGGCGCTGGTGCTGGTGCGCTTCTTGGTGGCGCTCCCGATCGGCGCGCTCCTCGGCGGCTACCTGACCCGCCGGGTCCCCGCCGGCGCGCTGACGGCTGCCGGGATGCTGCTGGCCGCGGCCGGCTTCGTCGCGATGACCCGCTGGCAGGCCGACACCCTGACCCACCCCGGTGCCACGGTTCCGTTGCTGGTCGGCGGACTGGGCTTCGGGGTGGCGCTGGCGCCGGTCAACGCCGCCGTCCTGGCCAGCACCGAGGCGGCGGTGCACGGTCTGGCCAGCTCGTTGGTGGTGGTCGCCCGGATGATCGGGATGCTGGTCGGGATCTCGGTGCTGACCACGCTGGGGCTGCGCCGCTACTACAGCGAGCAGGACCGGATGCCGTCGATGGAGGAGGTGTGCGGCCGGCACGGGGGTCTGTGCGACGCCTACCAGACGCTGCTCAAGGGGGCGGGCATCGCTCAGGAGCACACCGTGTTCGCCGGCGCCGGCGCCGCCGCGCTGGTCGGTGCGCTCCTCGCGATGCTGCTGCTGCGCGGGGCGCCGACGGGTCCTGGTCCGGGGCGCCCACGCCGGCGACGGTGAGGATATTCTCCCCTCATGCACTTCGATGACCTGCTCGAGGCCAACCGCGACTACGCGGACCACTTCACCCTCGGCGGGTTCGACGGCATCGCTCGCGCCGGGGTCGCCCTGGTCACCTGCATGGACAGCCGGATCGACCCACTGCGGATGCTGGGCCTGCAGCCCGGCGACGCCAAGATGTTCCGCAACCCGGGCGGCCGGGTGACCGAGGCCGCGATGGAGGCGCTGGTGCTCGGCGTCCACCTGCTCAATGTCAGACGCATCCTGATCATCCCGCACACCCGATGCGCGATGGCCAGCAGCACCAAGGAGCAGCTCATCGAGCGGATCTCCACCTCGGCCGGCCAGGACGCCTCCTGGATGCCGCTGTCGGTCGTCGACGACCAGGTGCGAGCGCTCAACGAGGACGTGCACAAGGTCACCTCCCACCCGCTGATCCCGGCGGACACCGCGGTCGGCGGCTTCATCTACGACGTCGACACCGGGTTGCTCACCCAGAAGGTCTGAGCACCTCCGCGACCCGGCCGCCGAATCCGCCGACGCCGGAGGCGCCGGGACCGGCATGATGAGCAGGTGCGCCTCCTGCCCGGACTGCCCACCGGTCTGCTGCCCCGACTGCTGCCCCGACTGCTGACCGGCGTCGGTGCGGTCGCACTGGTCCTGGGACTGGTGGCCGGCGTCGTCAATCGGCAGGTGGTCGACACCGGCAACTTCGTCGCCCACGCCGACGCGGTACGCACCGAGGCCCGGGTCTCGGACCTCATCGGGGACCGGCTCACCGATCGGGTCCTCGAGGCCAAGCCGGACCTGGTGCTGGTGCGCCCGTTGCTCCAGTCCACGCTGCAAGGCACGGTCCGCAGCGCGGCCTTCGCCCCCGCGTTCCGCGCGATGCTGGCGCCGCTGCACCAGGCGGTGGTGCACGGCACCTCGGGAAGCGTGCTGCTCCGGCTCGCCGACATCGGCGCGATCCTGACCGCGGCGCTACGCACGGTCGCCCCCGAGGCCGCAGGCTCGCTGCCGGACGACCTCGACGTGCGGCTGGCCACCATCGGCGCCGGCAGCGTCGGCGGCGAGCTCGTCGGGCACGCGCGGGTGGTGCGGGCACTCTCCTGGGCGCTACCGCTGCTGGCGCTGGTCTGCTTCCTGGCGGCGGTGCTGCTGCACCGCCGTCGCCGGCGAGGCCTGCGCGACGTCGGCGTCGCCCTGGTCGGGGTGGGGGCCGGCATCGGCGTCCTGCTGCTGGGTGCGAACTACCTGACCGGCCGCCTCGACACCGGCACCGTCCGCGGAGCTCTGACCGCCGCCGGCTGGTCGGAGCTGGCGCCCTCCTTCCGCTCGGTGGCGGTCCTCACCGTCGGCGTGGGGGCATTGCTCGTCGCCGGGGTCGAGCTCGTCGGCGGGCGCAGTCCCCGCGGCCTGCTCGGCTGGGCGTACGGACCGGCCACCACCGGCATACGCCTCGGGCGATCGGCGGCCGCCCTGGTCGCCGGCGTGTTCCTGCTGCTCGAGCCACGGCCCGCGCTCACCCTGATCGCGATGACCGCCGGCATGCTGCTGCTCGTCGCCGGAGTGATCGGCGGCGTCCGGACGCTGCACGTCCGGCTCGAGGAGGTATCCGGCGCCCGGGCGTCCGCGACGCCGCGTACGGCGATGCCGAGCCCCTTGCGGCACACCGGGTTCCGCACCACGGCGGTGGCGGCGACGGCGCTCCTGCTGCTGGCCGGCATCGTCGCGTGGAACACCCACGGGTCCACGCCGGGCATCGTGACACCGCGCTCCGCAGCCTGCAACGGCTCGGCGGCTCTGTGCGAGCGGCCCTACAACGAGGTCGCCTTCCCGGCCACGCACAACTCGATGGCCGCCGCCGACCAGCCGGGATGGTTCCTCGCCGAGCAGCCGAACGGCATCATCGACCAGCTCGACGCCGGCATCCGGGTCTTCCTGATCGACACCTGGTACGGACAGACCACCCAACGACCCGGGGTGGTGGTCAACACCGACGAGTCGATGGCCGCCGCGCTGGCATCGGCCAACACGGCGTACGGCGACAAGGTGGTGCAGAGCGCTCTCCGGCTGCGCGACAGCGCGCGGCTGACGCCCCGGGGCTCCCCGGCCGCCTACCTGTGCCACGCGCTGTGCGTGCTGGGCTCGACGAAGTGGGAGCCGCTGATGGTCGAGGTCGCGGCGTGGCTGAAGGCCCACCCGCGGGAGGTGGTCACGTTCTTCCTGCAGGACGAGGTCAGCCCCGCCACCACCGCCGGCGTGGTACGCCGAGCCGGGTTGATGCCCTACGTCTACACCCCGGCGACCGGCCCGTCCCAGACCTGGCCGACCCTCGGGCAGATGATCGACTCCGGCCACCGGCTGGTCTTCCTCGCCGAGCACACCGGCGGCGGGAGCAGCCATCCCTGGCTCCTGCAGGGCTTCGACTGGGTCCAGGACACCCCGTTCGATGCCCGGGTGCTCTCCGACTTCAGCTGCCGACGCAACCGCGGGAAGGCCGACGCGAAGCTGTTCCTGGTCAACCACTGGCTCAACCAGCCGTTGAGCCGGGTCTCCGCCTCGGCCTCCGCGAACCGGACGAGCGTGCTGGAGAACAGACTCGCCGAGTGCGAGCAGCAGCGCGGCATGATGCCGAACTTCGTCGCGGTGGACAACTACGACCAGGGCGGGCTGTTCCAGGCCGTCGACCGGCTCAACGGACTCGGTTGACCCCGATCCGGATGACGCCCGGGATCTCCTCGCTGGATCCGACCCAGCCCGGACGACCCAGCCCGGACGACCCAGCCCGGACGACCCAGCCCGGACGACCCAGCCCGGACGGCTCAGCCGACCAGCTCCTCGCCGGCGTACAGGTTGGCGCCGCCGCCGCGCACCATCCCGGCGAGCAGCAGGCCGTACTGGCGGGCGAGGTCGACCGCCAGCGACGAGGGTGCGGAGACGGCGACGATCCCGGCGACCCCGGCGGCCACCGCCTTCTGCACGATCTCGAAGGAGACCCGCCCGCTGACCACGAGCAGTCGGTCGGTGGCCGGGAGCTCGGCGTCGAGCAGCGCCCGGCCGACCACCTTGTCCACCGCGTTGTGCCGGCCCACGTCCTCGAAGACCGTCCTCAGCGTGCCGTCCGCATCGGCCAGGCCGGCCGCGTGCACTCCGCCGGTCTTGTCGAAGGTGCGCTGCCGCTCGCGCAGCCGATCGGGCAGGCCCACCAGCGTCTCCCCGGCGACCCACCAGTGCGCCGAGTGCGGCGCGGACCTGACCAGCGGTGCCAGATCCAGGACATCGGCGGAGCAGACGCCGCAGGCGGCCGAGGTGACGAAGGCACGCGGCCTGGGCGGCGCGACGCCCGGAGCGAGGGTGAGGTGGACCCGATCGGTGTCGTCCTCCCGGCAGCCGCGCAACTGCACGATGTCGGCGGGGGCACGCACGCCCGACTCCACGCAGAGCCATCCGGCCGCCAGCTCCAGATCGTTGCCGGGAGTGCGCATCAGCGTCGCGATCGCCTCACCGTCCAGGGCCAGGACCAGCGGCGACTCGACCGCGAGGTCGTCGGGCCGCTTCACCCCGCGCCGCACGATCGCGCGTCGGGTCGTCATGACCGCCATGGTGCGAGCCTACCCAGGCCCGCGACCGAGCAGCTCGGCCAGCGGCCGGTCGATCAGCGGCGTGGGCAGCCCACCCGCGGCCAGCAGGCCGTCGAGGCCGGCCCGGGTGCCGGCCTCACCGAGCAGCGCCACCAGCCGGCCCACCTGGTCGGCCACGGTGCCGGGGTCCTCGGCTCGCAGCGGCACGTCGGCCAGCAGCGGGCAGTCCACCGCACCGGCCTCCGGCTCGGGCTGGTCGAGCGCGGGCAGCCAGGCACCCACCTCGAAGCTCAGCTCGGCGTCCGGTCGCGGCGCGGCCGCCCGCAGGTCGACGTACCAGGTGACCTCGGGGCCGGGTAGCCGCCAGTGCCCCTTGCGCAACGCCACCTTGTGCGCCTTGAACGCCTTGGCGGCCGCCGCGCGGGCGGCCTTCTGGGACAACGTCATCGATCCGCGGTCCGCTCAGAAGTCGATGTCGTCTTCGGAGAGCTGACCGCCGCCGGCGACGATGAACTCCTTGCGCGGCGCGACCTCGGAGCCCATCAGCAGCTCGAAGACCGACGCGGCCGCGTCGGCGTCGTCGAGGGTGAGCCGTCGCAGTGTACGGCGCCGCGGGTCCATGGTGGTCTCGGCGAGCTGGTCGGCGTCCATCTCCCCCAGTCCCTTGTAACGCTGCACCGGCTCCTTCCAGGTGACGTTGCGCTTCTTCAGCTCCGCCAGGCGGCGCTGCAGCTCGTCGTCGGAGTAGGTGTAGACGTACTTCTCCATCCCCTTCTTGGGGTTGGAGAGCTCGATGCGGTGCAGCGGCGGGACGGCCGAGTAGACCCGTCCCTGGGCGATCAGATCGGGCATGTACTTGAAGAACAGGGTGGCCAGCAGGGTGCGGATGTGCGCGCCGTCCGAGTCGGCGTCGGCCATGAAGATGACCTTGCCGTAGCGGGCTGCGTCCAGATCGAAGGTGCGGCCGGTCCCGGTGCCCACCACCTGGATGATCGAGGCGCACTCGGCGTTCTTCAGCATGTCGCCGACCGAGGCCTTCTGCACGTTGAGGATCTTGCCCCGGATCGGCAGCAGCGCCTGGTACTCCGAGTCCCGGGCGAGCTTCGCGGTGCCGAGCGCCGAGTCGCCCTCGACGATGAAGAGCTCCGCCCGCTCGTCGGCCGCGCGGCAGTCGGCCAGCTTGGCCGGCAGCGCCGAGGACTCCAGGGCGCTCTTCCGGCGCTGGTTCTCCTTCTGCTGGCGCAGCGTCAGCCGGGTCTTGGAGGCGGCGTACACCTTCTCCATGACCAGCTTGGCCTGCTGCTTCTGCGCACCCCTGGAGGCGGTGAGGAAGCGCTTGAGCTCGGCGGCGACCACCTTGCGGACGACGGTCCGGGCGGCCGGCGTACCGAGGATCTCCTTGGTCTGGCCCTCGAACTGCGGCTCGGCGAGCCGGACGGTGACGACCGCGGTCATCCCCTCCAGCACGTCGTCCTTGATCACGTCGGCGTCGTTGACCTTGAGCACCTTCGTGGCCCGCATGGCATCGTTGAACGTCTTGGTCACAGCGGTCTCGAAGCCGCTGACATGGGTGCCGCCCTTGGGGGTGGCGATCACGTTGACGAAGGAGCGGATCTCGCATTCGTAGCCGGTGCCCCACCGTACGGCGACGTCGACGAACAGCTCCCGCTCCACGTCCTGCGGAGTCATGTGGCCGGCATCGTCCAGCATGGGCACGGTCTCGGTGAAGGTGTCCGAGCCCTGCAGCCGGAGCACGTCGGTGACCGGCTCGTCCGCGGCCAGGAAGTCCACGAACTCCGCGATCCCGCCGTCGTGGCGGAACTTCTCCTCGACCGGCCCCCCGTCCTCGCTCGCGCGCGGGCGCAGATCGCGGATGACCAGCTCCAGCCCGGGCACGATGAACGAGGTCTGCCGCGCCCGGCCGAGCAGCCCGTCCAGGACGAAGGCGGCGTCCTTGGTGAAGATCTGCCGATCCGGCCAGAACCGGATGTGGGTGCCGTGCTTCGCCTTGGCGACCCGCGGCCCCTTGCGGGACAGGCCCGAGCCGGGGCGGAACGAGCCGCGCGGCCCGTCGCCGTCGAAGACCCCCGGCACTCCCCTGCGGAACGAGATGCCCTGCTGGGCCGGCGGCCGGTCGACGTCGATGTCCATCCGCTCGGAGAGCGCGTTGACCACCGAGAGCCCCACGCCGTGCAGGCCGCCGGTGGCGACGTACGACGACCCGCCGAACTTGCCGCCGGCGTGCAGCTTGGTCGCCACCACCTCGACGCCGCTCAGCCCGGTCTTGGGCTCCTTGTCCGTCGGGATGCCGCGGCCGTCGTCGTGGACCTCCGCCGATCCGTCCGGGTGCAGGGTCACCTCGACCCGGCGGGCCACCCCGGCCAGCGCCTCGTCGACCCCGTTGTCGATGATCTCCCACAGGCAGTGCATCAGACCGCGGGTGTCGGTCGACCCGATGTACATGCCGGGGCGCTTACGGACCGCCTCGAGCCCCTCCAGGACCAGGAGGTGGGCGGCGTTGTAGGTGTTGTCGGCGATGACAGTGCTCCTGCGTCGATCTGCTGCTGAGAGAGCAAATCTACCCGCGACACGCCGCAGAGGACGGCTCACCACGCAGCGCGCCGCGATGGGCTTACGGTGACCACATTCTCGAATACGGCAACGGCCCCGACCACCGAGGCGTCACAATGGAGCAGTGAGAGGGGACACGCCGAGTCGGGAATCCAAGGTTCCTCGCGTACGTTGTCCTCTCAGTACCAACAATGAATCGAGGCCGATGTGACTACTGCCGTTGCCAGCTCAGCGCTGACCGCCGCGGACCGCTGCGACCGTTGCGGAGCCCAGGCCTACCTTCGCGTGGAGCTCCAGTCCGGGGGCGAGCTCCTCTTCTGCGCCCACCACGCCCGCGAGCACGGTGACGCGCTGCGGGAGATCGCCGTGACGGTGACCGACGAGACCCACAAGCTGACCGGGTCGGACGACCCGCCGACCGAGGACTGATCTCCTTCCAGTCTCCTGCCAGCCGGCCCCGCACCCCAGGGTGCGGGGCCGGCTGCGTTCCCGGCGCGTCCGGAATGGGGCCCGCCGGCCCGACCTGAATAGGCTCGCCCGGTGACTGCGATAGTCCTGGCCCTGGTCTCGGCGCTCGCCTACGGCACCTCCGACTTCATCGGCGGTCTGCTCTCGGGTCGTGTCTCCGCCTGGACGGTGGCCTGGTTCGGACAGCTGGCGGGCGCGGCCAGTGCTGCGCTGATCGGCCTGGTCGCCGGCGGTGCGCCGACCGGCGCGGACCTGGCCTGGGCGGCCGTCGCGGGGATCGGCAGCGGCGTCGGCTGCGGCTACCTCTATCAGGGTCTCTCCACCGGCCGGATGGGAGTGGTCGCGCCGATCTCGGGGGTGGGCGCCGCGATCGTCCCGGTCGTCGCCGGCGTGCTCGGCGGTGAGCGTCCCGCCGTACTGGCCTGGGCCGGCATCGTGCTCGCGCTGCCGGCGATCTGGCTGGTGGCGCGGGAGCCGGGCCGGCCCGATGCGAAGGTCTCCGGCAGCGTGGCGGCGGGTGTCCTGGACGGCGTGGTCGCCGGCGCGGGGTTCGGCATGTCGTTCGCGCTGATGGGCCAGGTCGGCGGCGGCGCCGGTGCCTGGCCGACCGCGGTCAACCTGCTGACCGCGACCGTGGTGGTCACGGCGATGGCACTCGTCCTGCGTCAGCCCTGGCTGCCGCGCAGTGCGAGGGTGTGGCCGGCGATCTTCACCGGCATCCTCGGCGCGCTCGCCCTGGTGCTGTTCGTCGAGGCCACCCAGCACGGCTTCCTCGCCATCACCGGGGTGATCACCTCGCTGTATCCGGCGGCGACCATCGCGCTCGCGACCCTGGTGCTGCGCGAGCCGGTCCACCGCGCCCAGGCGTTCGGGATGGCACTGTGTGCGGCGGCGGTGGCGCTGGTCGCCACCGGCTGACCGCCGAATCGGTCCCCGGAACCGCCGAGTCGGTCCCCGGAACCGCCGAGTCGGTCCCCGGAACCGCCGAATCGGTCATTCGAACCGCCGAGTCGGTCGTTGCTCCGTGCTCGTCTCCGTGCTCGCGAACATGACGAGGCCCCGGCCACAGGGCCGGGGCCTCGTCGCGTTGTCGGCGGGACCGTCGCGGCCAGATCAGTCCAGGTAGTCCCGCAGGACCTGGGAGCGACTGGGATGCCGCAGCTTGGACATCGTCTTGGACTCGATCTGCCGGATCCGCTCGCGGGTGACGCCGTACACCTTGCCGATCTCGTCTAAAGTCTTCGGCTGGCCGTCGGTGAGCCCGAAGCGCATCGAGACCACGCCGGCCTCCCGCTCCGAGAGCGTGTCGAGTACGGCGTGCAGCTGCTCCTGCAACAGGGTGAAGCTGACCGCGTCGGCCGGGACGATCGCCTCGGAGTCCTCGATCAGGTCGCCGAACTCGGAGTCGCCGTCCTCGCCGAGCGGGGTGTGCAGCGAGATCGGCTCACGGCCGTACTTCTGCACCTCGATGACCTTCTCCGGGGTCATGTCCAGCTCCTTGGCCAGCTCCTCCGGAGTGGGCTCGCGGCCCAGGTCCTGCAGCATCTGGCGCTGGACCCGGGCCAGCTTGTTGATCACCTCGACCATGTGCACCGGGATCCGGATGGTCCGGGCCTGGTCCGCCATCGCGCGGGTGATCGCCTGCCGGATCCACCAGGTGGCGTAGGTGGAGAACTTGTAGCCCTTGGTGTAGTCGAACTTCTCCACCGCGCGGATCAGCCCCAGGTTGCCCTCCTGGATCAGGTCCAAGAAGAGCATCCCGCGGCCGGTGTAGCGCTTGGCCAGCGAGACGACCAGACGCAGGTTCGCCTCGAGCAGGTGGTTCTTCGCCCGCCGACCGTCCTCGGCGATCCACTCGAGCTCGTCGAGGGTCTTGGCGTTGATCTTGGTGCCCTTGGCCAGCTTCTCGTCGGCGAAGAGACCGGCCTCGATCCGCTTGGCGAGCTCGACCTCCATCTCGGCGTTGAGCAGCGGGACCTTGCCGATCTGCTTGAGGTAGTCCTTGACCGGGTCGGCGGTCGCGCCGGCGACCATGACCTGCTGCTCGGGCTCGCCGGTGTCATCGGCGTCGGAGACGACGAACGTCTCCGACTCCTTCTCGTCCTGCTTGATGGTCGGGTCGGAGGCGACGTCCTTCTCGAACTGCTCGTCGGAGATGTCCGGCAGGACCTTCTTGCCGTCCGCACCGACCTGGACCTCCTCGGCGTCCTCGGCGAGGTCGCCCTCCGCGGTGGCACCGCCCTTCGCCGCCGGCTTGGCGGTGGCGGTGGCCGGCTCCTCGACGGCCACCGCCGCGCCCGCCCGCGCGGTGGCGGTGCCGCTCTTCCGGCTGCTCGCCGCCGCCACCCGAGTGGGACCGACCGCGCCGAGGTCCACCGAGATCCCCAGCGTGCTCAGATGCGCGAGCAGGGACTTGAGGTGACGCGGCTCGACCGCGGCGTCCTCGCTGGCTCTGCGGACCTCTTCGGGGGTCACTCGGCCGGATGGTCTGGCCTGGTCGATGAGTGCTGACACGGCGGGGTGGGCGAGCACCTCTGCAGGGATCTTGCGTGCGTTCGAGGACACGAACACCTCTCGGTCGAACTGGCTCCGGGCGCGGCAGGGCCCGGATACGTCAAGCGCCGCATTCACATTCTGCCACGCGCCCCCACGATTCCCGACCCCGGGATGTCACCGGTGCGTCGCCGTACGGTCACCGACGCCCACGCGTGGGGCCCCGGGGGCAGATCAGCCGGCCGCCTTCGCCGCGGCCGCCTTGGCCTTGCTGGCCTTCTTGTACTCCCGGACCTTCTGCAGCGAGTCGGCGTCGACCACGTCGGCGACCGATCGGTACCCGTCGAGCGCATAGTCGCCGGCGGCCTCCTGCCACCCCTCGGGGCGTACGCCGACCTGCTTGGCCAGCAGCGCGACCATGATCTGTGCCTTCTGCCTGCCGAAGCCGGGAAGCTCCTGGATCCGGCGCAACAGCTCCCGTCCGGTCGCCGCCTCGGTCCACAGCCGGGTCACGTCGCCGTCGTACCTCGTCTCGACCAGCGCCGCCAGCTCCTGCAGCCGAGCCGCCATCGAGCCCGGGAACCGGTGGAGGGCCGGCGGCTGGCTGCACAGCTCCTTGAACGCCTCCGGGTCGGCGGCGGCGATCGCCGCCGGCTCGAGCGTGCCGAACCGGCCGAGCAGCTTCCACCCGCCCCGGAAGGCGTGCTCCATGCCGTACTGCTGGTCCAGCATCATCCCGATCACCAGCGCGAACGGGGACTCGTCGAGGACGGCGTCGGCTTCGGGCAACCCGGTCATCTGGAAGGACATGGGCTCATTGTCCCTCATCGCCACCCGGCGCAGCGGGGGCGATGATCGGCGCCAGGTGCGCCCGCAGGCGGTCGGGCAGAGCGCGATCGGTGACCGCCCAGAACCTGTCGGCGCGGACGGCGTCGAGCGCGGCGGAGGCCACCTCGTCCGGATCGGCGGCGGCGTCCATCCGCGCGAGGAACTCCGGACGGGTCAGCGGGTGCCCGGGCTCGAGGCCGCTCGCCGGCGGCTCCCCCAGCCGCCCCGGCCAGTTCCGGCCGGAGTCGTTCATCCGGGTGCTGGTGAATCCGGGGCACAGCAGCGTCACCCCGACCGGCGAGCGCGCCAGCCGGAGGTCCTCGCGCAACGACTCCCCTACCCCGACGACCGCATGCTTCGAGGCCGAGTACGGCGCCATGCCCGGCGAGCCGATCAGCCCGCCGATCGAGGACGTCAGGACGACATGGCCGATGCCCTGGTCCACCAGCGCTGGCACGAACGTCCGGATGCCGTGGATCACTCCCCACAGATTCACCTCGAGCACCCACCGCCAGGCCTTCGGATCGAGCTCCCAGCTGACCCCGCCGGCGGCCACGCCGGCGTTGAGGCAGACCAGATGGAACTCACCGAAGGCCGCGCGCGTGGCCGCGGCGATCGCCTCCACCTGCTCCGGCTCGGCCACGTCGGCGGTGACACCGATGACATCGCCGTACCCCGACAGACCGGCCGCCGCGGTCTCGACCGCCTCGGCGTCCACGTCGGCGAGTGCGACCCGCATGCCGGCCTCGACGCAGCGACGTCCCAGCGCGAGCCCGATGCCGCTCGCGCCTCCCGTGACCACTGCCACCTTGCCGTTCAGGTCCTGCACGACCGCCTCCTCAGCCTCACCGGTGCCTCACGTGCACCCGTCTCCCGACGACATCCTCGCCATCCTCGCCATCCTCGCTCCCCCGGCGCCGCGGGCGGCGTCAGGCCGGATTGCGGCCACGGAAGAACTCCCGGAACGGATCCATGCTGGGCTCGAGACCGGCGTCGACGAGTCCCTTGCGCAGCGCGTTCATCTGCGGGTCGTGGATGCGCTGGGTCGGCATCCGTAGCGGGCCGCCGTTGTAGCCCTGCAGCCAGCCCTGGAACTTCCATGCCTGCCGGTTGATGAAGAACCCGCCGTTGAGCTGCACGGCGACGCCGGACTTGGCCTTGCGCGCCGGGTGCAGCTGCCAGTAGATCTCGGTCGCCTCGTCGTACTTCTGATCCCGCAGCAGACCCATCACCCGCGGGATCATCGGTCCGTAGTACTCGTGGTCACTGGTCGCGGAGAGCTGGATCGGCATCACCTGGGCGAGCGGGATCATCTCGCCCTCGATCGGGCAGGAGATCACCACCTCGTCGCCGAAGAGCCGGTGACACTCGATGACGCCCTGGATGCTGGGAGCGCCGCCCTCGGCCTTGATGACGGCGATGTTGGGACAGTCGTCGAGGAGGCGGCGGATGAGCCGGGCGGGGATGTCGGAGGGGTGGATCCGGGAGCTGAAGTTCCACAGGAACATCGGGAACAGCATCACCGCCAGATCCGTGGCGTCGCAGACCGCCTTGGTGTAGTCGTAGATCTCCTGTTCCGACTCCGGGTAGAAGTTCGGCGGGTAGGAGAGCAGCACCAGCTCGGCACCGGCGGCCTCGGCACCGCGGACCGCCTCGAGGTTCTGCTCCAGGTTGCCCCAGCTGCCGTGGTGGACGACGACCAGGTCCCCGTCGTCCCCGTCGTCACCGTTGTCCTGACCGGCCTCGTCGCGCAGGATGCGCAGGAAGTCGAGGTATTCCGGCAGGGTGATGTTGACCTCCGAGACCCCGAGAGTGCCCAGGAAGCCGTGCTCCTTGGCCCGTCGTACGTCGTGCCGGATCCCGGCCTCGTTCAGGCCGCGCAGGTCGTCGGTGAACGAGGGGATGGTGCAGTTGACGGCTCCGACGAGCCTCTCGCGGGCCCATTCGCGGGCCTCGCCGCGGGTGTAGTCGCGGGTGTGGTCGGCCATGGTTGGCTCCTTGTCGTTCCTAGAGTTCTCCGGGAGAGCGCGAGCCCTCCCAGGCGAGGTACTTCAGCTCGAGGTACTCCTCGATGCCGTGGATCGACCCCTCCCGGCCCAGGCCGGACTGCTTGATGCCGCCGAACGGGGCGATCTCGTTCGAGATCAGGCCGGTGTTGATCCCCACCATGCCGGTCTCCAATGCGGCCGCGACGCGCCAGGTTCGCTCGGAATCGGCGGTGAACGGGTACGCCGCCAGCCCGTACTCGGTGTCGTTGGCCCAGTCGACGACCTGCGCCTCGTCGGCGAATCTGATCAGCGGAAGCACCGGCCCGAACGTCTCCTCCCGGGTGACGAGCATTCCCGGTACGACGTCCGCGAGGACCGTCGGGGAGAAGAATCGTCCGGCTCGCCGATCCGGGCCGCCGCCGGTCAGCACCCGGGCACCGCCGGTGACGGCGTCGGCGACGTGCGCGCGCACCTTCGCCACCGCCGCCTCGTCGATCAACGGGCCGATCTCGGTGCCGGGCTCCAGGCCGCCGCCGACCCTGAGCGCGGCGGCACGCTCAGCGAGCGCGGTCGCGAACTCGTCGTAGATGCCCGCCTGGACGTAGACCCTGTTGCCACCGATGCAGGACTCGCCGGAGTTGCGGAACTTCGCGGTCATCACGCCGTCCACCGCGGTCGT
Source organism: Nocardioides sp. (assembly GCF_047606145.1). Taxonomy (GTDB): domain Bacteria; phylum Actinomycetota; class Actinomycetes; order Propionibacteriales; family Nocardioidaceae; genus Nocardioides. The sequence continues at coordinate 13,837 of NZ_JASGET010000147.1, forward strand.
CACGTCGGCGTCGTCGAAGACCAGGATCGGCGCGTTGCCACCCAGCTCCATGGAGGCCTTCTTCACCGTCGCCGCCGCTTGCGCCAACAGCTTCCTGCCCACCTCGGTGGAGCCGGTGAAGCTGATCTTGCGCACCAGGGGATGTTCGGTCAGCTCCGGTCCGATCTCGGCCGGATGGCCGGTGACCACACTGAGCACCCCCGCAGGCACACCGGCGCGAACGGCGAGCTCGGCCAGCGCCAACGCGGTCAACGGGGTCTGTTCGGCCGGCTTGACCACCATGGTGCAGCCCGCCGCCAGTGCCGGAGCGACCTTCCGAGTGATCATCGCCGCCGGGAAGTTCCACGGCGTGATGGCCACGCAGACTCCGACCGGCTGCTTGAGGGTCACCACGCGGCCGGTGGGCCGTGGGGCGTCGAAGACCTCGCCCCGCACCCGTTTCGCCTCCTCGGCGAACCATTCGACGAAGGAGGCCGCGTAGGCGACCTCGGCCTGTGCCTCGGCGACCGGCTTCCCCTCCTCGATGCTGATCAGCCGGGCCAGGTCGGCGGCGTGCTCGGTGATCTGATCGAACCAGGCACGCAGCACCAGCGAGCGCTCCTTGCCGGAGCGCGCTCGCCACGAGACCAGCGCCTCACCGGCGGCCTCGACGGCCCGTGCCACCTGCGCTCGGCTCAGCGCCGGCACCGAGGCTATCGTCGCCCCGGTCGCGGGATCGTCGACCGCGATGCCCCCGGAGTCCCCGTCCTCGACCCAGCGGCCGTCGACGTAGGCCGCGGTGCGCAGCAGCGTCGGGTCGTCGAAGTCGGTCAGTCGGACCAATGCCTCGGGGATGCTCCTCATGTCGATCCTCACTTCTCCACCGCCTTGATCTCGAGCGGAAGCCGGGTGCCGAGGCCGGATCGCTCGGCGGCGCCGACACACATCTGCGCGACGGCCAGGTCCTGGGTGGCCGAGCCGACCGACTTGTAGAGCAGGATCTGATCGGTGCCGGTCCGGCCGGGATGCCTCCCCGAGACCAGGTCCGCGAGCCCGACGGTCTTGGTCCGGGTCTCGATCCCGGCCCGGTGAGCGGCGAGCAGGTCGCCGGTCTCTCCGCACACCTCGGTGACCATGTCGGCGACGAGCAGGTCGGCGCGAGCGATCGTCGACTCGTCGACCTCACGCTGCTCGGGCACCGTCGACCCGATGGAGAGGACCGTCATGCCCGGTCGCAGCCATGCGCCGCGGAGAGTGGGCGACTCGTCCCGGGAGCGGGCGGCACACGCCACCAGCGTCGCGGCGTCGACGGCCTCCTCGGCACTCGAGGCCGGCTCGACGGTGAGCGACAGGTCGTCCAACGACTCCACGAAGCGGGCCCGGCTCTCCGCTCGCGGGCTGTAGACCCGGACGCGGGAGATCGAGCGCACCGCCGCCAGCGCCCGCACGTGGTTGCGGGCCTCGAAGCCGGACCCGATCACCGCGAGGGCGAGGGGTCCCGGTGGCGCCATCAGGTCCGCCGCCAGCGCCGAGGTCGCCGCGGTGCGGAATCCGGTGATCGAGTGGCCGTCGAGCAGCGCCACCAGCTCGGCGCTGCGCTGATCGAAGAGCGGGATCAGATAGGAGACCCGACCGTTGCGTGGCGAGGCCGCGATGATCTTCAGACCCATCGGTGCGTCGCCGGCCGGCGCGCCCGCCATGGCGCGCAGCCAGCCATGGTCCCCGCGCGCGATCTGGCGGCCCGGGAAACGCTCATCGGCCGGCTCGACGCCGTACGCCGCGCGGAGCGCGTCCACTGCCGGCTTCCAGTCGAAGACGCGACACACCGTCTCGTCGTCGAGCAGCAGCGTCATCGGGTGGGCCTGTCGATCGAGGTGGCGGCCACCGCCGATTCGGTCCGATCCTCGGGTCGATCTGCCGGCTTGCGCGAGATCATGGCGTGGATCCGGGCACGCAGGTCGAGGAACTCGGGGCGCGACTTCGTGGCCAACTGCTCCCGTGACCTGCCGAGCTGCACCGGCACGGCGGCGGCCACGGTGGCGGGGCTTCCCGAGAGCACCACCACCGTGTCGGAGAGGTAGACGGCCTCGTCGATGTCGTGGGTGACGAGCACGACGGTGACACCGATGCGCTCTCGCACCGCGAGCATCAGGTCCTCCAGATCGCTTCTGGTCTGAGCATCGACCGAGGCGAAGGGCTCGTCCATGATCAGTACGTCGGGTCGATAGGCCAACGCCCGCGCGATCGCGGCGCGTTGCTGCATCCCACCCGACATCTGCCAGGGGTACAGATCGGCGCAGCCGGTCAGGCCGACATCGACCAGCGCCGACCTGACCCGCTCGGCGCGCTCACTCTTGCTGAGTCGCGTGTGCCTGAGCGGAAGCTCGACATTGGCGCCGACCCTCATCCAGGGCATCAGCGATCGGCTGTAGTCCTGGAAGACGACCGCCATCTCGTCAGGAGGCTCGGTGACTGCTCGACCGTCGACGTACACCTGCCCAGCATCGGCAGGAGCCAGTTGGGCAAGACACCGCAACAGCGTCGTCTTCCCCACGCCCGACGGCCCGACGATGCAGACGAACTCACCGGCACGAGCGGTCAGAGTGACGTCGCGTAGGACCTCCTTCGCGCCGTAGGACTTCTGGAGCCGCTCGACGTGGAGCACGGCCTCGGAGGAGAGGTCTTCGTTGACGGACATGCGCGATCCTTATCCACGGGAGAGCCGGTGCCACCTGAGCACACGGTGCTCGACCCGGCCGAAGATGACGTTGAGCAGGTAGCCGAGGATCCCCAGCAGGACCATCCCCGACCACATCTCCGGGATGGCGAACTGCCGCTGCGACTGAAGGATGAAGTAGCCGATGCCGCTGGAGGCGCCGAGCAGTTCGCTGGCCACCATCAGCACCACCGAGACGGACAGACTCGCGCGGATTCCGGTGAAGATCTGCGGGCTGGCGGCCGGCAGCACGATCCGGAAGATCCAGTCAGCCCTGGACACGTGGGTCGAACGGGCGACGTCGATGATCCCGGGGTGGATGCCGCGGACGCCGTCGATCGTGTTGAGCAGGATCGGCCATACCGCCCCGAGCACGATCACCGCCACCCGCATCGAGAGGCCGATCCCGAGCAGCTGGATCGCCAGCGGGACCAGCGCCACCGCCGGCAGGTAGCGCAGGAACTGCAGCACCGGACTCATCATGTCGCCGAGGGCCGGAGAGAGCCCCAGGACGACGCCCAGGCCGACGCCGAGCAGGATCGAGACCAGCAGCGCGATCCCGATCGCCAGCAGGCTCGGCACCACGTCGGTGGGCACCCGTTGGAAGAGCCACACGTGCCGAAAGGTGTTCAGGACGTCCGACAGCGGTGGGAAGTAGAACGAGGTGCTGTTCGCCGTCCCGAACCACCACGCCGCTATCAGCACGACGGGGACGATCAGGCCGAGGGCCGCGTTGACCAGCAACTGCTTGCGCATCAGTGCAGCTCCTCACGGTGGGAGGGGTGCCAGCGCAGGGCCCGGCGCTCGGCGGCCACGAAGACGGCGTTGAGGGCGACCCCCAACAAGCCGCTCAGGACGATGTAGGCATACATCCGCGGCACTGCGTCACCGAGCTGGGAGATCACGATCTGCTCACCGATGCCGGGTGCCGGCATGACGATCTCGGCGCTCAAGGTGAGCAGCAGGCTGATCGCGGCGGCCAGCCGGAGCCCGGTGGCGACGTACGGCGCCGCGGTGGGAAGCACCAACCGGGTGACGACCTCGAACCGGGTCGCGTGGTAGGACCGGAAGGTGTCGCGGGCGACCGGGTCGACGTCCCGGACGCCGTAGATGGCCTGGAGCAGCACCGCCCACACCGACCCGAAGACCGCCAGCACCACCGTGCCGAGCAGCCCGGCGCCGTACATCAGGATCGCCAGCGGCACCAGGGCGAGAGTCGGGATCGTGCGGCAGAAGTCGAGGGTGAACACCGACATCTGGTAGGCGAGCCGGCTGGCCCCCAGGGCGAAGCCGACGACCAGCCCGATGACCGACGCCAGCACGAAGCTGACGGCCCAGGCGACCAGTGTCGTCCCGACAGGAGCCCACACCGCTCCTCGAACGATCTCATCGACGAGCGCACGCCCGACCTCGACCGGCGAGGGTACGCCGCCGAGGCGACCGGCGACCTCAAGCACCTGCCAGAGCAGCAGCAGCGCCAGGATGAAGCCGAGCTTCGGCACGACCCCACGCAGCCGCACCGCGAGGTTCCGCGGTCGCCGGAACCGGACGCCGGGGCCGGCGACGGTCATGGCGTCCACAACAGCCCCGACGCGTCGTACTCCTTGGTCAGGAAGCCCTGCTGCTGCATGGCCTTGGCATAGAACGTCAGGTCACTCTTGGTGACCGAGGAGTTGAAGAGCGGCAGGATGGCGCTCTTGCGGTCGGCGGCGGAGATGGAGGTGTAGGTGCCCATGATCTTGCGGACCGCGGCCGGGTGGGCGGCGGCATACGCGACCGACTTCTTCATCGCGCTGGTGAAGCGGGCGGCGACGTCGGCGTTGTCGCTCAGGTAGTTGCCACTGGCGACCCAGGTGGTCCCGGCCCTGCCCGGCAGGCCCTCCGGGAACGGCTCCATGACCGCCTTCAACCCCGCCTGGGTCGCCTGGGAGAGGTAGGGATCCACCACGACGGCGGCGTCGACCCGGGCCGACTCCAGTGCGGAGACCATGTCGGGGTAGGCGATCTCGACGAACTTGACGCCCGAGGGATCGACTCCGGCCTTCTTCAACGCCAGCCGGACCGCCAGCTCGGGCGCGGACTGAAGGCCCACGACGGCGATGGTCTTGCCGGCCAGGTCGGCGGTCTCGGTGATTCCGCTGCCCTTGGCCGCGACGAGCTCCGCGCCGTCGGGAGTCTCGGGATCATCGGAGAAGCGATCGTTACCGGTCACGATCTTGATGTCGAGGCCCTTCGACGCGGCGGTGATCGTCGGCACCGCCGAGACCAGGGCGAACTGCAGCTGGTTCTTGAGCAGCGACGGGATCGCCGACGACGCCGCCTGGATCGTCTTGACGTCGACCTCGATCTTCTCGTCCTCGAAGAAGCCCTGCTGCGTGCCGAGATACACCGCGGCCGCGTTCGAGATCGGGGTGACGCCGACCGTCACCTCGGTCAGTCCGGCCGCCGTCGTGCCGGTGTCGGTCGACGATCCACATGCCGTCAGCGCCACCCCCAGGGCCGCTGCCATCAGTGCCGCTGCGATCCGGCGTCCCACCATCTCTCTCCCCGTTCCTCGAGTGAAGTGCGTCACGGACGGTATCAAATATCCAATGTCCAACGCAACAGATCCAAGATCCGACCCTCTACGCTGAGCACATGACAGCCATTCACCAGCGTGTGGCCGACGTCGTCTTCGACAAGCTCCACGAGCGCATCGTCGGCGGTCAGCTCGCCCCCGGGGACCGGATCGACCCCACCGAGGTCGCCGCCTCGCTCGGCGTCAGCAGGACTCCCGTCCGGGAGGCCCTGCTGCAGTTGGAGGCACAGGGACTGGTCGAACGGCTGCCCTACCGTGGGGTCGTCGTCACGGCCGTCGACGCCGCCGATGTCGAGGACATCGCGGCATTGCGCATCCATCTCGAGACGATGGCGGTCCGGGCGGCGCTACCGCATCTCACCGAGGACGACACCAGGCACATGGAGTCGATCCACCGGGAACTGCTCGCCGCGGTGGCCAGTCCGGATGCCCAACGCAGCTTCTCCGAGCTCAACCGCGACTTCCATCTGACCCTCTATCGGGCCGCCGGCTCCCCCACGCTGCTCCGACTGATCTCCGACCTGTCCGCCCGGGCCGAGCGCCTGCGTCTGCACTTCGACGTGCGTCATGGTCGCGCGATGGACGACCACGCGCGCATCCTGGCGGCCTGTCAGACGGGCGATGTGGACGAGGCAGTGGCCGCGACCCGGGACCACATTCTCGGCGCGACGTTGATGATGCTTCCCGAGGACTTCCGGGTCACCCCGGGCTCGGTTCTCGACACCGCGTTGCTCCAGAGCGGCCACGACCGCCAGAACAACCCGTCCACGACCGCCGACCTTCGCCGCTGAGCCCCGCTCCGACCGGATCGGAAGGGCAGGTGGGCCTGCTCAGTCCTTCACCACGAGCACCGGACAGGGTGCCTCCAGCAGGATGCGCTGCGCCTGCGTGCCGAGGATCAGCTTGCCGGTCGGCGAACGTCGACGGACGCCGATGACGAGCAGTTCCGCGGAGACCTCCTCCGCGATGGCCGCCAGCTCCTCGGCGGCACCGTATTCGTCGTCGGACTGGCGCCGGATCTCGAAGTCGACCCCACCCTCGGTGAGCCGCGCGGTGGCCGCGACCAGATCCCGCTCGGCCAGCTCGCGCAGCTCCGACTGCGTCTCGTCGGCCCGCACCGAGGAGACCACCACCAGCCGGTCGCCGAGTGCGATCGCCTCCCGGATCGCACGATCCAGCGCCGCCGCGCCCTCCGGCTTGGGTACGTATCCGACCACCACCGCTGTCATCGAGCCTCCTTCGGCCGGTCGTCCGGCATCACCGACGCTATCGCGTTCGGCCGCGTTCGTCGGCGACCGGTCCGGCGGGATCACCGCGATCACTCGGCCTGGACTCCGTCTCTCCTCCGGTCCGGATCCGGCCACGGCCCGAGTCCTGTGGATGAATCCGCCCGCCGGCGCGCCTGTGGACGGCAGCCGGCACGTCGATCCCGACCCGGGCAGGGTGAGCGCCATGGTTGGTTCGAGGGTCAGCGCGGCCGGAGAGGGACTGCATCCGCCGGTCCTCGGCGATCTTGCGCGGCTGCTCCGGCTAGCGGTCTGGGAGCACCATGCCGCCGAGCCGCGTCGCTCGCATCTGCCGATCCTGCACCTGGGCCAGCCCGGGGGCCGGCAACTGGTCTTCCCCGACCGGCACGACGAGCCGACCGACCACGCCCTGCGGGTCGACATCGTCGCGGCGATGCGGCACCACAGCGGCCAGCCCTCGCCGCTGGTATGGCTGACCCGGAGCGGCGACCTCGCGCTGGCGGACGTGGATGCACGCTGGCTCGCGGCCGCTCGGCAGGCGTTCGCCGAGGCGGAGGTGCCGCTGGTCTTCGTGGTGGTGAACCGCCAGGGCTGGCGGGACCCGCGCTCGGGACACGGCCGGGTGTGGTCCCGGATCCGGCATCGGTGAGCCGGGGACCGGAGCTCGACCGAGCTCCGGCCGCCTAGAGATCCCAGCTGTGCACCGGTTCCGCCGCGTGCATCCGATCGCGGTACTCCAGCAGGGTCGCGCGCAGCGCCCGGCGCCGTTTCTCGCGCGAGGACCCGGTGGTCCGCTTGGCCGTCGCCGCCACGAACCATTCGGCGCCATTGCGGCCGACCAGACAGCGCTGCTCGATGATGCCTAGCAGCCGGTCGATGGTGGGCTGGTCCACGCCCCAGGCGAGCAGACCCTGATGTGCCAGCGGCAGCAGCCGGCGCAGCACGATCTCGGTCGCCGGCGCCTCGCCCAGTCCGGGCCAGAACAGCTGGGCGTCGATGCCGGTGCGGGCCGCCGCATGGAAGTTCTCCTCCGCGGCGGCGAACGACATCGCCGACCACAGCGGTCGCGGACTCTCGACCAGGGCGCGCACCAGTCCGAAGTAGAAGGCGGCGTTGGCGATGGTGTCGACCACCGACGGACCGGCCGCCAGCACCCGGTTCTCCACCCGCAGGTGCGGCACCCGCTCCCCGCCCGGCTCGCGCACCACGTCGTACACCGGCCGGTTCCACCGATAGACGGTGCCGTTGTGCAGCCTCAGCTCGGGAAGCTCCGGAGTGCCGCCCGCCTCGAGGACGGCCTCCGGGTCCTCGTCGTCCAGCACCGGCAGCAGCGGTGGGAAGTAGCGCACGTTCTCCTCGAACAGGTCGAAGACCGAGGTGATCCAGCGCTCACCGAACCAGACCCGCGGGCGCACACCCTGGATCTTCAGCTCCTCGCTGCGCGTGTCGGTGGCCTGCTCGAAGAGTGGGATCCGGGTCTCTCGCCACAGCTCCTGACCCAGCAGGTAGGGCGAGTTGGCGCCGAGCGCCAGCTGCACCGCCGCTACCGCCTGGGAGGCGTTCCAGTACGCCGCGAACTCCTCCGGGCGCACCTGCAGATGCAGTTGGGTGCTGGTGCAGGCCGCCTCGGGCATGATCGACTCCGAGGTCGTCTCCAGCCGGTCGACGCCGCCGATCGCGATCGCGATGTCCTCGCCGCGGGCGCGCAGCACCTGGTCGTTGAGCAGCCGATAACGCGGGTTGGCGCTGATCGTGTGCGGCCCGAGGTGGCCAGCCCGCAGCGTCGGCAGGATGCCGATCATCACCAGATGTGCGCCGACGGCCGCGGAGCGCTCCTCGGCGTGGTTCAGGCTGGAGCGGAGACCCTCCTCGAAGGAGGTGAGTCCGCCCTCGCGCAGTCGCACCGGCGGCACGTTGATCTCGATGTTGAACTGGCCGAGCTCGGTCTGGAAGTCGGGGTCGGCGATCACCGCGAGCGCCTCGGCGTTCTTCAACGCCGGATCGCCGTCCTCGTCGACGAGGTTGAGCTCGACCTCGAGACCCACCATCGGGTCGTCGGCGCGGAAACGACCCTCGCGCAGCATCTGCGCGAACACATCGAGATCGCGGCGCACCTTCTCCCGGTACCGCGTCCGGTCCGCCCGGGTGAACTCCTGGTGCTCGACCTCCTCGCCCATGGGCCCACGGTAGGGAAGAACGGCGCCGACGGGAATGCCTCGCCGGGCGGATCAGCCCGCGACGGCTCGGCCGGCGGCCGCGGAGACCGCCGCCAGCGCCGTGCACACCCTCGTACCCCAGACCTTCGGTGGCGCGGCGTCGGTGAGCAGCGCCGAGACCAGCCTGCCCAGCAGATGGTCGATCTCACCCTGGAAGCACCTGTCGACGCCGCACCAGGCCAAGGCGCCGTCCCCGGCCAGCCAGGCGACCAGCGCGAGCACGCCGGCCGGTGGCGCGACCAGCGCCGTCGGCGTGCGCCGCACGATGTCCTCCCACAGCGGCAGCAGCTCCGGCGCGGACACCGGGTCGAGCTCGGCGCACAGTCGATACAGCACCGCCGGGCGACGCAGCGCCAGCAGCAGCGAGGCCAGGTCGTCGGCCTCACCGATCCGTCCCGAGCGCCGAGCCCGACCCAGCACACCCGCCAGTCCGCCGACGCTCAGCGCCGTCGCACCGGACAACGCCGCCTCGGTCTGTGCGACCAGGTCGGCGTCGGGGGCGATCTTCGCCGCCAGCGCCTCCCGGGAGCCGAGCCGGACCCGACCGTCGAGGACCGCCTCGGCGGCGAACTCGTGGGCATCCTCGTCGTACGGCACCCCGCCGGGAGGAACACCGGCTCGCCCGAACGGGGCGAACCAGCGCTCGCCGTCGGCACGCAGCACGTCGAGCACCCGGATCCCCACCGCCTCGAACCGATCGACCAGCTCTCGTGCCAGGTCGTGGGCGAGCGCCGCGGAGGTGGTGTAGAGGATGAAGACGACCGCCCGCACGGCGTGCGTGCGCGCCGGCGCGAGCACGGTCTCCACGCACTCGTCGATATCGCCACGACCCGGCAGGTCGATGCGGGCATGGAACTGATGCTCGGCACCGAAGGTGAGCATCACCAGGTCCTCATGCGGCTTGAAGCCGAGGACGACGGGCACGGCCGCGAGGAGGTCCTCGGGGCTCTTGGCAGCAAGGGTCATGGTCATGGCGGGACCCTCCCCGTGCCCTCCGACAGCCACGGGCCGCGCCGCGAGCGCTGTGGACAACCGAGGCACGAGACTGCAGTGGGGACGAAATCCGGTCGATCTCGGGTCCCGGGCTTCGACGCGCTCGCTGGCGCTCGCCATCCGGCCGGCGACCAGACGCGGACTGTCCGAGCCGCCGAGTAGGTTGCTCCTCATGCGCGCGACCGCGTCGGTGATGCACCTCGACCTCGACGCGTTCTTCGCGTCGGTCGAGCAGCGGGACAAGCCGTCGCTGCGCGGCAAACCGGTGGTGGTCGGCGGCATCGGTCCGCGCGGGGTGGTCTCCACGGCGTCGTACGAGGCGAGGAGGTACGGCGTGCGCTCGGCGATGTCGACCCGCGAGGCGCGGGCGCGATGCCCTCACGCCGCCTTCCTCCACCCCCGTTTCCCGGCCTACCGGGAGACCAGTGAGAGGGTGATGGGCCTCTTGCGGGACCTGTCCCCGCTGGTCGAGCAGCTCTCGGTGGACGAGGCCTTCGTCGATCTCGCCGCGGCCGGGCTGCCCGACCTCGAGGTGGCGACGGTCCGGGAGACGGCCACACGGATCCGGTCGGCCGTGGTCGTGGCCACCGGCGGACTGACCGCGAGCGTCGGGATCGGCACCTCGAAGTTCATCGCCAAGGTCGCCAGCGACCTGGACAAGCCCGACGGGCTGGTCGTGGTGGCACCCGGCACCGAGCAGCGCCTGCTGCGACCGATGAGCGTCACGGTCATCCCGGGCGTCGGTCCCGCCACGGCCGAACGACTGCGCCGCGCCGGGATCAGCACCGTCGCCGACCTGGAGCGGGTGAGTCTGGCCGAGCTGGTGCGGCTCGTGGGCAAGGCCCACGGCACCGGGCTGTTCGCGCTCGCCCGTGCCGAGGACGACCGCCTGGTCGAACCCGAGCGAGAGACCAAGTCGGTGAGCGTGGAGAGCACCTACGAGGTCGATCTGACCGATCGGTCGCTGATGGAGCAGATCCTCACCCGCCAGGCACGGCAGGTCGCCGAGCGTCTCGACGAGCACGGCCTCTCCGGCCGGACGGTGACCATCAAGGTGCGGCTCTACGACTTCACCACGCTGAACCGCTCCAGCACCCTGACCGCGCCGACCAACAGGGCCGCGACCATCGGCCGGCTGGCCCGGGCGCTGCTCGCCGACCTCGACACCTCCGCCGGCGTCCGACTGCTCGGCGTCGGCGTCTCCGGGCTCGCCGACTGGATCCAGGAGGATCTCTTCGCGCAGGACGGGCAGGACGGGAACGGCGCCGCGGCGGAGCCCATCGAGTCGTCGGTCCGGCCGGGATCTGCCGGGGCGACCGACGCGACGGATTCGGGGACCGAGACCGCGCCGGATGCCGGCCGTCTCCGGCGACCGGAGTGGGCGCCGGGGATGGACGTGCTCCACGCCGTGCACGGCCGAGGCTGGGTATGGGGAGCGGGCCGAGGGGTGGTGACGGTACGGTTCGAGACGGCCGACTCCCCGATCGGTCCGGTCCGCTCCTTCCGGACCGACGATCCCGACCTGGGACCGTGGTCACCGCCGACCGCGGACGCCCCCGCTGAGCATCCCGAGCGTCCCACCCCGCCGATCGCGTAGGCCGCGCGGAACGAGCGGCCATATCGATCCGATGGTCTCGATACGGGCTCGTTCCTCGCCCCTCCTCGACCAACGGCCCGCCCGCGCCTCGCCGGCGACCCACCTCAGACCCGGATGAGCCGGTCAGGGATCCAGCCGGAAGCTGATCCTCTCCCCCGGCCGGGCCTGGGCGCACTGCCACAGGTCCGCCTCGGCGACCACGCCCACCACCGGATAGCCACCGGTGGTGGGGTGGTCGGCCAGGAAGACGACCGGCTGCCCGTCCGGCGGGATCTGCACCGCCCCGAGCACCATCGGCTCGCTGGCGAGCTCACCGACGCGACGTGCCACCGACTCGCCCGCGAGGCGCAGCCCGACCCGGTCGGAGTCCGGCTGCACCGTCCACAGCCCACGACACAGCTCCGCCAGCGCATCCGTGGCGAACCACTCCGGTCGTGGGCCGGGGTGGAGCCGCAGACCGGTCGCCGCCCGGCGCGCAGGTACGTCGACCGGGGCCGGTGCACCGGCCACCTCGCCCACCCGAATCGTGTCCCCCGGGCGCAGCGGTGCCGGCCCGATCCCGGAGAGACTGTCCGTCGCGCGAGAGCCGAGCACCGGCGCGACCTCGATGCCGCCACCGACCGCCAGGTAGCACCGAAGGCCGGCGACCAGCGGGCCGATCCGGAGCTCGGCTCCGGCCGGGAGCCAGACCGGCTCGTCGTACCCCACCTGTCGCCCGGCCGGTCCGTCGACGACGGTGACCGGTCCGCGACCGCCGGTCACCGCCACCCATCGCCCGGCTCTCCCGGACACCCCGTCCACGTCCGGCGTCTGTCGAACCGTCAGCCCGCCCAACAGAGACTCGACCACCGCCGCGTCCCGGCGATTGCCGACCAACCGGTTGGCGAAGTCCGCCGCCGGCCGGTCCAGCGCCCCCGAGCGCGGCACCCCGAGATGGGCGAACCCCGGCCGACCGGCGTCCTGGATCGTGCTCGACGCGCCGGTGGCGACCACCAGCAGCGCCGCTTCCCGCCGGCTCGCGGAGACACGCACGGGCGCGGAGTCCATCGGGCTCACCCGACCGCCACGAACCGGACCCGGGTCCCCGGAGCGAGCAGCGCAGGCTCCGGCGAGCTGAGATCCCACAGCACCGCCTCGGTCCGGCCCAGCAGGAGCCAGCCGCCGGGCGAAGCGCTCGGATAGACCCCGCAGAACCCGTCGGCGAGTCCGACCGAGCCGGCCGGCACCCGCGGCCGCGGTGCGGCGAGCCGCGGCACCACCCACCCGGGCGGCAGACCGGTGAGATAGGCGAAGCCCGGCGCGAAGCCGCAGAAGGCACTGACGAACTCGAGGGCGGTGTGTCGGGCGACGACCTCGGCGGGGGTGACGCGCCACAGTCCGGCGACCCGCTCGAGATCGGGTCCGTCGTATCTGGTCGGGAGCTCGACCAGCGGTCCGGGCGGACGGTCCTCCCGTGGCGTCCAGGTCTCGAGCAGCGCTCGCCACCGGGCGACGTCCTCGGCACGCCGCAGGCCATCGAGCAGCACCGTGCGCGCGGCCGGCACGATCTCCTCGCACCGCAGCCGCTCACCGACGCGGCGCAACCAGTCGGCGAGCGCCGCCGCCTCCCCGGCCGAGTCCACCTCGACCAGCAGCGCGCTCGGTCCGTACTCCCGCACCTGCATGTGCGTATTTTGCCGTCCGTCGCCGCGTGTCGATTTGCCTACCACCCGGAACTGGCGGAACCATCGGCAGTGAACAGAGTGAGGGCCTCGTTGGTGGTATGAGCATCAACGAGGCCCTCGGTTCATGATCACCGCCCGGCTCCAAGGAGTCCGGCAGACCTCATGAACACACCTGGTCCGCGGCTGAGCTTGCGCCCGCCTTCGGCCCTGGCGACCGATCCGCCTTCCTGCCTTGCGGCCACCGGGCTGATCGATGGGTCATTCCTACGCCTGTGCACCACCCGGCCGCAAGGGTTTCTGCGAAGAATATCGGCGCATTCTCGGCTATCCACCGACACCTGCGTTCTCTCCACAACGAGCGCCCGGTTACCCACAGGATCAGCGCAGATTCCCACAGATCTCGGGTCACCCTGTGGAGGAGTCACGCAGGCCGGCGAGCACCCATCCGTCCGCCTCCAACGCCCGCCGTACCGCCTGGGCGTGCGCCACCGCACCCGGCGAGTCCCCGTGCAGGCACAGCGACTCCACCCGACCGGCCAGCCGCAGCGCCTGACCGACGATCTCGCTCTCCTCGGTCAGCACCGCCCCGGGGCGATCCCGAGGCCGCAGTCGCTCGCCGGTCTCGGTCCGCTCGTAGGCGCGGTCGGGGAACCCCTCCGACCAGGTACGCCGACCAGCGGCCCGGGCCGCCGCGATCAGCTCGCCCGGCATGCCGAGCACCGGCAGCTCGCCCGAGCCGTCCAGCACCGCGGCCGCCTGCTCGGCGTCCTCGCGGGTGCGTTGGTAGAGGGCGCCGTGTGGCTTGAGATACCCGACCGCGATCCCCTCCTCGGCGGCGATCGCGGCCAGCGTGCCGACCTGGTCGGCGACCTGCTCGCGCAGGGTGGCATAGCCGACCTCGAGGGCGACCCGGCCGAAGTTGGCCCGATCGGCATAGGAGACCTGGGCTCCCACGACCACCCCGCGGCGGGCCGCCTCGGCGCACACCGCACGCATGATCTCGGCCGACCCGGCGTGGTAGCCACAGGCCAGGTTCGCCGAGGTCACCACCGCCAGCAGGCCGGCGTCGTCGGTGACCTCCTCGCCGAGATCCGCGTTCAGGTCCACCCGCGCCACCCGCTCTCGCACCGTGCTCATGGGCCGAGGATAGGGTCACCGCCATGCCTCAGCCGCCCCTCGCCGCCACTCACCGGACCACCGCCGAGCACCACGGCCGCATCCGGATCGACGACTACGAATGGCTGCGGGACAAGGACGACCCCGCGGTCATCGCCCACCTGGAAGCCGAGAACGCCTACACCGAGCAGGCCACCTCGCACCTGGCCGACCTGCGCCAGCGGATCTTCTCCGAGATCAAGGCGCGCACCCTGGAGACCGACCTCTCCCTGCCCACCCGCAGTCGCGGCTACTGGTACTACGGCCGCTCCTTCGAGGGTCGCGAGTACGGCGCCAGCTGCCGGGTGCCGGTCACCGACCCGACCGAGTGGACCCCGCCCACGCCGGCCGACGTGCGGCCCGACCAGCCCGCGCTGGTCGGCGAAGAGGTGCTGCTCGACCTGGACGCACTCGCCGAGGGCCACGAGTTCTTCAACCTCGGCGGCTCCGCGGTCAGCCCGTCCACCACCCTGCTCGCCTACGCCGTCGACGTGGTCGGCGACGAGCGCTACACGGTCCGGATCAAGGACCTGGCCACCGGCGACCTGCTCACCGACGTCATCGAGAACGTGCACGGCGGTGCCACCTGGGACCGCGACTCGGTCTGGCTCTACTACACCACCAGCGACGAGGCCTGGCGGGCGGACAAGATCTGGCGGCACCGACTCGGCACCGAGCAGAGCGAGGACGAGCTGGTCTTCCACGAGACCGACGAGCGGTTCTGGGTCGGGGTGGGCCGCAGCCAGACCGATCGCTTCATGATCATCGCCAGCGGCGCCAAGGTCACCACCGAGTACCGCTTCCTCGACCTCGACCGCCCGGAGGCGGGCTGGCAGGTCTTCGCCGCCCGCGAGGAGGGCGTGGAGTACTCCCTGGAGCACGCCGTCCTGCCCAGTCCCGACGGGGCCGAGGACGTCTTCCTGGTCACCCACAACGCGAGTGGGCCCGACTTCGAGATCGCCCGCACGCCGGTGGCACCGACACCACGCGCGCAGTGGGCACCGCTGATCCCGCACACGCCCGGCGTACGCCTCGAGGACGTGGACGCCTTCCGCACCCACCTGGTGGTGAACCAGCGCAGCGCGGGCCTGACCCAGCTGCGGATCCTCGACCTCGGGCCGGACGGCCCCGACGGGATCACCGACGACTATCTGGTCGGCTTCGACGACGAGCTGTACACGATCGGTGCGGGCGGCAACCCGAGCTTCGACTCGCCGTTGGTGCGCTTCGGCTACACTACGATGCGCACCCCGAGCAGCGTCTACGACTACGATGTCCGCAGCCGCGAGCTGCTGCTGCGCAAGCAGGCGCCGGTGCTCGGCGACTACCAGCCCGACGACTACGAGGAGCACCGGCTCTGGGCGACCTCGACCGGCGGCACCCAGGTGCCGATCTCGATCGTCGTACGACGCGGGCTGCGCGAGTCCGGGCCGGTGCCGGTCCATCTCTACGGCTACGGCTCCTACGAGGCCTCGATGGACCCGTACTTCTCCGTCGCCCGGCTCAGCGAGCTGGACCGCGGGGCGGCGTTCGCCATCGCGCACGTGCGCGGCGGCGGCGAGATGGGACGTGCCTGGTACGAGGACGGCAAGCTGCTGGCGAAGCAGCACACCTTCGACGACTTCATCGCCTGCGCCCGACACCTGGTCGAGACCGGCTGGACGCGCCCCGAGTCGATCGTCGCCGAGGGCGCCAGCGCCGGCGGACTGCTGATGGGCGCGGTCGCCAACCAGGCACCCGAGGCCTTCGGCGGCATCGTCGCCGGGGTGCCGTTCGTCGACGCCCTCACCACCATGCTCGACGCCACCCTGCCACTGACCGTGACCGAGTACGACGAGTGGGGCAATCCCGAGGCCGACGTCGCGGTCTACGACTACATGGCCTCCTACGCGCCCTACGACAACGTCACCACCCGGACCTATCCGCCGATCCTCGCCGAGACCTCGCTCAACGACACCCGGGTGCTCTACGTCGAGCCGGCCAAGTGGATCGCACGACTGCGCGCGGTCGCGACCAACCCGGCCGACTTCCTGCTCCGCACCGAGATGGTCGCCGGTCATGGCGGCGTCTCCGGGCGGTACAAGTCATGGCACGACCGGGCCTTCACCCTCGCCTGGCTGCTGGACCGGATGGGGCTCGCCGACGCCCCCGAAACCGGCGCCTGACCTGTGTGTTTCCCGCGATGGATGAGAAGTCCCTGAATTCCCCGCCGATCGGCAACTCCACGGTGTGCTCGCTCGTCGTGACAGACAAGAGATCGACGGACCGCGCGGGCCACCGGCAGGGAACACCTGCGGCCTCGGAGACGTTGATGAGGACGTGAGGCTCTTCGCCTCGCCGTTAGGAGGATCCCATGGCGACACGCACCGCTCCCGCTTCCAAGGGCCGTGAGATCGAAGGCCGCGACAGCGTCGGGCTGTACCTCGACGAGATCGCCCGCAACGAGCTGCTCGACGCCGCCCAGGAGGTCGAGCTGTCGAAGACGATCGAGGCCGGCCTGATGGCCGAGCACCTGCTCGCCGAGAACCGCACCGGGCGCAAGGCCCCCGGCAGCGCGAGCCGCGCCGAGCTGGAGTGGCTGGCCGAGCAGGGACAGAAGGCCGTCGACCAGTTCATCACCGCGAACCTGCGGCTGGTGGTCTCCATCGCCCGCAAGTACGGTCGGGCCCAGATGCCGATGCTCGACCTGATCCAGGAGGGCAACACCGGCCTGATCCGCGCGGTGGAGAAGTTCGACTACACCAAGGGCTACAAGTTCTCCACCTACGCCACCTGGTGGGTCCGCCAGGCGATCACGCGTGGCATCGCCCAGCAGGCGCGGGTGGTACGTCTCCCGGTGCACGTGGTCGAGGAGCTCAACCAGGTCGGCGGCGCCCGCCGCACCCTGGAGCGTCAGCTGGGCCGGGAGCCGGAGCCGGAGGAGATCGCCGCCGAGCTCGGCATGGAGATCGACCGGGTGCTGGACCTGCTCTCCTGGGGTCGCGAGCACGTCAGCCTGGACACCCCGGTCGACGAGGACGGCGACACCTCGCTGGGTGACCTGATGGCCCAGGAGACGGCACCGGGCCCGGACCTCAACTTCATCGACGTGGAGTCACGAGAGCGGCTCAACGCGTTGGTCAGCCAGCTCGACGAGCGCGCGGCGGACATCATCAGGTCCCGCTACGGGCTGCTCGACGGCCGCCAGCACAAGCTCGCCGACATCGGGGTCAAGCACGGCATCTCGGCCGAGCGGGTCCGCCAGCTGGAGCGGGAGGCACTCCAGAAGCTCCGCCGCTTCGCCGATCCTGATCTGGCGGCGTAGCCGTCAGATCACGCGCTCAACGACCTGCCACCCGCCCGCCGCGAGCTCCGCGCTCCTTGAGCGTGGCGAAGACCTCCGCCACCCGCCGGCGGAGGTCTTCGCGCGTCCCGGTGTTCTCGATGACGTACGTCGCGGCGGCCAGCCGCTGCTCGCGGGTGGCCTGAGCCTCGATCCGCGCCCGCGCATCGGCCTCGCTCATCCCCCGGTCGGCGATCAGCCGTGCGATCTGGACCTCCACCGGGACGTCGACCACCAGCACGGCGTCGAACCGGTCCGGCTGTCCGGTCTCGACGAGCAGCGGGATGTCGTGCACCACCATCGCACCCGGGTCCGCGGACTCCTCGATCTCGGCCGAGCGGGCGCGCACCAGCGGGTGGATGATCGACTCCAGCCGACGACGCTGGGCGTCGTCGGCGAAGACCAGCGCCCCGAGCGCGGGCCGGTCCAGCTCCCCGTCCGCGCCGAGGACGCCGGAGCCGAAGGCGGCGACCACCTCGGCCAGGCCCGGCGTACCGGCCGCGACCACCTCGCGGGCCAGCCGATCGGCGTCGATCACCACGGCGCCGAGCTCGGTCAGGATGCCGGCGACGGTGCTCTTGCCCGACCCGATCCCGCCGGTCAGTCCCACTCGCACCGGCCTCACCGCAGCCCGCGAGCGGGGTCCGGCTCGCCGTGCCCGTCCAGCAGCGCGCTGAGCAGCCGGCGGAGCTCGCGCCGGTCCTCGGCGGAGAGCACCGCGAGATACTCGGTGGTGGCCGCCGTGCGCGCCCTCTCCAACACCTTCGCCAGCCGGGCCCCCTCGGCGGTGGCGACCACGCAGGTTGCGCGTCGGTCGGCCGGGTCGGGGCGCCGTACCACCAGCCCACGACCCTCCAACGCGTCCACCACCTCGGTGGCCGAGCGCGGCACGATCCGGAGCCGGTCGGCCAGCTCGGAGAGCCGCAGCGGCTCGGCGGCGCCCACGATCGTGCGCAGCGCACGGCTCTGTCCGGGGGTCACCCCCCACTCGCTGAGCCCGGCCCCCACCTGGCGGCGCATCGCGCGCGCGGCGGCCATCAGCTGCTCCCCGGTCACGTCCACGGGAATGCATCCTAGTCGTCGATGCGCTACCCTCATTGTGAGTTAACCTCAGCATTAAGGAAGGAGTGGTTCGATGAGTAGCCTCAACGCACTCCACAGCCCCGGCTCTCCGCTGGGCCAGCCCGGCGCCCCCGAGCGCCCCGGTCGAGGCGCCGGTCGCGACCCGCGCAACCCGGCGGAGCTCCGCGCCGCC
>NZ_JASGET010000148.1:0-11572 GCF_047606145.1 Nocardioides sp.
CCGGCGCCGCGGGCCGCGGACGCGGCCGCCCGGCGAAGACGTTCGCGCTGACCGAGAAGGGCCGCGAGGGCTTCGACCAGCAGTACGACGACCTGGCCCGTTCGGCACTGCGATTCCTCGCCGAGGCGGCCGGTGAGGCAGGGGTCCGGGAATTCGCGGAGCGCCGCACGGCTTTCCTGGTTGAGGGCTTCTCGAGGATCGCCGCCAGCGATCCGTCGTTGACCCCCGCGGAGGTGTTGGCCCGGGTCTTCACCGATGCGGGCTACGTGGCCTCGGTCCGGGAGCTGCCGCTGCTGGGCGACCAGCAGGCGGGCGAGCAGCTGTGCCAGCAGCACTGTCCGATCTCACACGTGGCACAGGAGTTCCCCGAGCTGTGCGAGGCGGAGACCGAGGCGATCAGCAGATTGCTCGGCACGCCGGTGCAGCGGCTGGCCACGATCGCGCACGGGGACGGCGTATGCACCACCCATCTGCCGGCCCCACCGGAGACCAGCAGGACGACCAGGACCAGCACCACCGGCAGGACCGGCAGAACCGACGACAAGAAGGAGCGGGTCACCTCATGACCTCCATCACTGAGCACGACGGCTCGACCAAGGTCGAGCAGCTCAACCCGGAGCTCAAGGGCATCGGCAAGTACGAGTTCGGCTGGGCGGACAACGACACGGCCGGAGCCACCGCCACCCGCGGTCTGAACGAGCACGTGGTGCGTGACATCTCGGCGAAGAAGAACGAGCCCTCCTGGATGCTCGACCTGCGCCTGAAGGGCCTCAAGCTCTTCGGTCGCAAGCCGATGCCGACCTGGGGCTCGGACCTGTCCGGGATCGACTTCGACAACATCAAGTACTTCGTCCGCTCGACCGAGAAGCAGGCGGCGAGCTGGGACGACCTCCCGGCCGACATCAAGAACACCTACGACAAGCTCGGCATCCCCGAGGCGGAGAAGCAGCGCCTGGTCGCCGGCGTCGCGGCGCAGTACGAGTCCGAGGTGGTCTATCACCAGATCCGGGAGGACCTGGAGTCCCAGGGCGTCGTCTTCGTCGACACCGACACCGCGCTGAAGGAGCACGAGGAGCTCTTCAAGGAGTACTTCGGCACCGTCATCCCGGTCGGCGACAACAAGTTCGCCGCGCTGAACACCAGCGTGTGGTCCGGCGGCTCGTTCATCTACGTGCCCAAGGGGGTGCACGTGGACATCCCGCTACAGGCCTACTTCCGGATCAACACCGAGAACATGGGCCAGTTCGAGCGGACCCTGATCATCGTCGACGAGGACGCCTACGTGCACTACGTCGAGGGCTGTACGGCGCCCATCTACTCCTCGGACTCGCTGCACTCCGCGGTCGTGGAGATCATCGTGAAGAAGGGCGGCCGCTGCCGCTACACCACCATCCAGAACTGGTCCAACAACGTCTACAACCTGGTGACCAAGCGCGCGGTCTGTGAGGCCGGCGCGACCATGGAATGGGTCGACGGCAACATCGGCTCCAAGGTGACCATGAAGTACCCGGCGGTCTACCTGATGGGCGAGCACGCCAAGGGGGAGACGCTCTCGATCGCCTTCGCCGGCGAGGGCCAGCACCAGGACGCCGGCGCCAAGATGGTGCACGCGGCGCCGCACACCTCCTCCTCCATCCTGAGCAAGTCGGTGGCGCGTGGCGGCGGCCGGACGTCGTACCGCGGGCTGGTGCAGGTCAACGAGGGCGCGCACGGGTCGAAGTCCAACGTGCTCTGCGACGCGCTGCTGGTCGACCAGATCTCGCGCTCGGACACCTATCCGTACGTCGACATCCGCGAGGACGACGTGTCGATGGGCCACGAGGCCAGCGTCTCGAAGGTCTCCGACGACCAGCTCTTCTACCTGATGCAGCGCGGCCTGGCCGAGGACGAGGCGATGGCGATGATCGTGCGCGGCTTCGTCGAGCCGATCGCCAAGGAGCTGCCGATGGAGTACGCCCTGGAGCTGAACCGCCTGATCGAACTGCAGATGGAAGGAGCCGTCGGGTGACGGCAGTTGCTGAGAACCTGGCCGAGGCGCTCGAGATCGACCGGGTGGAGTCCCACCTGAACCCGGAGCCCTCCTACGACCTGGCCGACCACCCGGTCCCGACCGGGCGCGAGGAGGTCTGGCGGTTCACCCCGCTCAAGCGGCTGCGCGGGATCCTGGACGGCGAGCCCTCCGAGGACTGCCTGGAGTGGAAGACCACGCTGCCCGTGGGCGTCGAGATCTCTACCATCACCGCCGCACAGGCGCGCGAGCTCGGTGAGCTGCCCCCGAACGAGCGCCCGGCGGCCCTGGCCGCGAGCAACTCCGGTGGCGCCGCGCTGGTCGACGTCCCAGCCGACCTCGAGGCCGGCGGGCCGCTCGTGATCCGGCTCTCCGGTGACTCGGTGGAGCGCCTGGTCTGGGGGCAGCTGCTGTTCCGCATCGGCGCGCACGCGAAGGTCACCATCGTGCTGGTGCACACCGGCTCGGCGCGCTACTGCACGACCCAGTCGTTCCTGGTCGGCGACGGCGCGCAGGTCAACATCTTGAGCCTGCAGGACTGGGACGACGACGCGGTCCACCTCGGCCGGGACGCCATCCGGGTCGGCCGGGACGCCTCGGTCAAGCACACCTCGGTCTCCTTCGGCGGCGACCTGGTGCGGATGCACACGAACGCGGAGTACGCCGGCCCCGGCGGCTCGGTCGAGCTGCTCGGCCTCTACTTCGCCGACGAGGGCCAGCACATCGAGCACCGGCTCTTCGTCGACCACACCGCGCCGAGGACCAAGTCGCACGTGGTCTACAAGGGCGCGCTGCAGGGGGAGAAGGCGCACACCGTGTGGATCGGCAACGTGCTGATCCGCAAGGTCGCCGAGGGCATCGAGACCTACGAGGAGAACCGCAACCTCGTCCTGACCGACGGTGCCCAGGCCGACTCGGTGCCCAACCTGGAGATCGAGACCGGTGAGATCGAGGGCGCGGGGCACGCGTCCGCCACCGGCCGCTTCGACGACGAGCAGCTGTTCTACCTGCGCAGTCGGGGGGTCTCGGAGGCCGAGGCCCGTCGCCTGGTGGTGCACGGCTTCTTCACCGATCTCATCCGGCAGATCGGCGTACCGGAGCTGGAAGAGGATCTGACCGCCACCGTCGAAGCCGAGCTCGCCAAGAACGTACTGAATGGAGAAATCACCGCATGAGCACCCTCGAGATCAAGGACCTGCACGTCTCGGTGGAGACCGAGGACGGTCCCAAGGAGATCCTCAAGGGCGTCACGCTGAGGATCGACGACGGCGAGACCCACGCGATCATGGGCCCCAACGGGTCGGGGAAGTCGACCACCGCCTATTCCATCGCCGGCCACCCGAAGTACACCATCACCGGCGGCTCGGTGAGCCTCGACGGTGAGGACGTGCTGGCGATGTCGGTCGACGAGCGCGCCCGCGCCGGGCTCTTCCTCGCGATGCAGTACCCGGTCGAGGTGCCCGGCGTGTCCACGTCGAACTTCCTGCGCACCGCCAAGACCGCCCTGGACGGCGAGGCGCCGAAGCTGCGCACCTGGGTCCGGGACGTCAACGGTGCCCTGGAGCGGATGAACCTGGACCCCGTCTTCGCTCAGCGCTCGGTCAACGAGGGCTTCTCCGGCGGCGAGAAGAAGCGCTCCGAGATCGCCCAGCTCGACCTGCTCGACCCGAAGGTCGCGGTGCTCGACGAGATCGACTCGGGCCTGGACATCGACGCCCTCAAGGTCGTCTCCGACGGGATCAACCGCTTCCGGGACCGCGCGGGCAAGTCGGTGCTGCTGATCACGCACTACACCCGGATCCTGCGCTACGTGAAGCCGGACCGGGTGCACGTCTTCGTGGACGGTCGGATCGCCGAGTCGGGCGGGCCCGCCCTGGCCGACGAGCTGGAGGCGGACGGCTACGTCAAGTACGTCGGTACGGCGGTCTGAGATGGTCTCGACAGGCTCGACCAGCGGGGGAGGCTCGACCAGCGGAGGAGGCTTGCCGGGGCTGCTGCCCGATCTCGAGGTGGTCCGCAAGGACTTCCCGATCCTCGAGCGCACCTTCGAGGACGGCACCTCGCTGGTCTACCTGGACTCGGCCAACACCTCGCAGAAGCCACAGGTCGTCATCGACACGATGGTCGACCACCTGGAGCGGCACAACGCCAACATCGCCCGCGCGATGCACCACCTGGGCGCCGAGGCGACCGAGGCCTTCGAGGGTGCCCGCGACCGGGTGGCGTCCTTCCTCGGCGCGCCGGACCGCGACGAGGTCATCTTCACCAAGAACGCCTCCGAGGCGTTGAACCTGGTCGCGAACACGCTGGCCTGGGGCAGCGACCTGGCCCTGGGCGCGGGCGACGAGATCGTCATCACCGAGATGGAGCACCACTCCAACATCGTCCCCTGGCAGTTGCTGGCCCAGCGGACCGGCGCGAGGCTGCGCTGGTTCTCGCTGACCGACGAGGGCGAGCTCGACACCACCGGCATCGACGACCTGATCAACGAGCACACCGCCGTGGTCTCGCTGACCTGGGTCTCCAACATGTTGGGCACCGTCAACCCGATCGCGCAGATCGCGAAGAGGGCGCACGCCGTGGGTGCGCTGGTGGTGGTCGACGCGTCCCAGGCGGCACCGCAGCTGCCGATCGACCTGGCCGCGATGGCCGAGGACGAGCGGCCCGACTTCCTCGCCTTCACCGGCCACAAGACGGTCGGCCCGACCGGGATCGGCGTGCTCTGGGGGCGCCGTGCACTGCTCGAGCAGCTTCCGCCGTTCCTCGGCGGCGGCGAGATGATCGAGACGGTCACGATGGCGCGCTCGACCTATGCGGGCATCCCGCACAAGTTCGAGGCCGGCACGCCGCCGATCGTCGAGGCGGTCGGACTGGGGGCCGCGCTGGACTACCTGAGCCATCTCGGCATGGACGCCGTGCACGCGCACGAGCAGGCGATCACCGGCTACGCGCTCCAGGGTCTGGCGAGCGTTCCCGGGCTCCGCGTGATCGGGCCGCTGGACCCGGCCAGGCGTGGCGGGGCGGTCTCCTTCGAGCTGGCCGGGGTGCACCCGCACGACGTCGCCCAGGTGCTGGACAGCCGCGGGGTCGCCGTACGGGCCGGGCATCACTGCGCCAAGCCGGCGCACGCCCACTTCGGCGTGCAGAGCACCACCCGGATGTCGTCGTACCTCTACACCACGCCGGCCGAGATCGACGCGCTGGTCGAGGCGCTGGAATACACCCGCTCCTACTTCAGGTTGGGGTGAGTGCGATGACCGCCCAGAACCTCGACAGCCTGTACCAGGAGATCATCCTGGACCACTACAAGAACCCGCATCATGCCGGCCTGCGCGACGAGTTCGAGGCCGAGGTGCACCACGTCAACCCGACCTGCGGTGATGAGGTCACCCTGCGGGTCCACCTGACCGACGGCCCACGGGGCGCGACGGTGGCGGACGTCTCCTACGACGCGGTCGGCTGCTCGATCTCGCAGGCCTCGGCGTCGGTGTTGACCGATCTGGTGATCGGCAAGCCGGTCGACGAGGCGATGGCGATCCACGGCGAGTTCCTCACCCTGATGCAGGGCAAGGGCGCCGTCGAGCCGGACGAGGACGTGCTCGAGGACGGGATCGCGTTCGCCGGGGTGGCGAAGTTCCCGGCGCGGGTGAAGTGTGCGCTGCTGTCCTGGATGGCGTGGAAGGATGCGACCGCCCAGTCGCTGGCCCAAGCCGAGACCGAGGAGTCCCGATGACCGAGTCCGCTCACGAGATCGCCACCAGCGTGGCCGACGGGGCGACGCTGACCATCGATGACGTCACCGAGGCGATGAAGGACGTCGTCGACCCCGAGCTCGGGATCAACGTCGTCGACCTCGGACTGGTCTACGGACTGCACATCGAGGACGACTCGAACGTCGTGATCGACATGACGCTGACCTCGGCCGCGTGTCCGCTCACCGACGTGATCCAGGACCAGACCAACACCGCTCTGGAGGGCATGGTCAACGACGTCCACATCAACTGGGTGTGGATGCCGCCGTGGGGCCCGGAGAAGATCACCGACGACGGCCGGGAGATGCTGCGCGCGCTCGGCTTCAACGTCTGAACCGGGCCGAGCCGGTGACGGAGGCCGACCCGGCCCGCGACTCCGAGATCGACGCGTTCTGGGCGCAGGCATGCCGCCGGGCGAAGTTGAGCACCATGCCCGGCTACTTCGGGCCCGGTGCGCTCGAGTCGCTGCGGCCACCGGCGTGGTCGTTCGGAGCCACGTCGAGGCAGGCGGACGAGCTGCTGGCGCTCGTCCTGGACGGCACCAAGACGGCGACCGCGAGCGCCGCCTGGGACTACGAGGCCGGTGGTGACGAACTGCCCGCTGTCGGGACCCTCGGCATCGTGCTGGACGGTGCCGGACACCCGCGCGCACTGCTGGCGACGACGTCGGTCGAGGTCGTCCCGTTCGACGAGGTCTCCGAGGAGCACGCCCGCCTCGAGGGCGAGGGAGACCTGTCGTTGGCCCACTGGCGTGAGGTTCACCGGCGGTTCTTCACCGCCCACGCCGAGCATGAGCATGGGTTCGTCGAGTCGATGCCGGTGGTCCTGGAGCGCTTCGAGGTGCTCTACCAGAGCTGAGAGCCGGGCGGTTGCGCACCGGTAACCTCGGGCCATGGCCCAGGTCAGCGTCGCGCCGGAGCGGATCATTCGCTGGATGGAGAACTTCGAGCATCGCCACGGGGCCTCGAGGCTGACGGTCCGTGACGGCGGCTTGCGCGGCGACGCCGAGGACGGGTCGTGGTTCAGCGCCCGGCTGCCCTTCGATCGCGGGTACGACGCGCAGCCCGCCGCGGCCGCGTTCGCCGCCGCGGCCACGCCGCCCACCGACTGGGGCGTGCTGCTGGTGCGCAAGGGCGGCTTCGCGGTCGCTCGGCTGCGAGGCGGCACGATGGTCGAGCACAAGGTGGGCCAGCGACACGTCCAGGGTCGCAGCAAGGCCGGCGGCTGGAGCCAGCAGCGCTTCGCCCGCCGCCGGGACCACCAGGCCCGAGAGGCCTACCAGGCCGCCGCCGACCACGCCGCCCGGATCCTCGGCGGGCTCGACGGTCCGCTGGTCACGGGCGGAGACCGCGGCGCCATACGCGACGTGCTCGCCGACCCGCGGTTGGCGCCGCTGCGCCCGGTGGACCGGTTCCTGACCGTCCGGGACCAGAGGCGAGCCGCCCTGGACGCCGCCGTCGACGCGGCGGCCGCGGTCTGCGTCGAGGTGCACAACGCCTCGGGGTCGGCGAGACCGACGGGGTTGTCGTCGGTCGAGTAGCCGGAGCCGCTAGGCGAAGGCGTATCGAGACCACCGCGGCTGCTCAGCACACCGAGTCGTAGATCGCCACCGTCCGCTCCGCGATCGCCGACCAGCTGAACGCCTCGATCGCCCGCTCCCGGCCGGCCACGCCCATGGCGAGTGCACGGTCGGGATCGGCCAGCAGCTCGCGGAGCGCGGCACCGAAGTCGGCGACGTAGGCGTCCGGATCGACCGGGGTCCCGGTGCCGTCGGTCAGCTGCTCGATCGGCACCAGCAGCCCGGTCCGCCCGTGCTCGACCACCTCGGGGATGCCGCCGGTCGCCGTGGCCACCACCGCTGCCTGGCAGGCCATCGCCTCCAGGTTGACGATCCCCAGCGGCTCGTAGACCGACGGGCAGGCGAACACGGTGGCGGCGGTGAGCAAGGCGATCACGTCGGTTCGCGGCAGCATGTCGGCGATCCAGACCACCCCGCTCCGGGTCTGCCGGAGCCCGTCGACCAGGCCGATCACCTCGGCCTCGATCTCGGCGGTGTCGGGTGCGCCGGCGCAGAGCACCACCTGGACCTCCGGCGGCAGCGAGGCGCAGGCCCGTAGGAAGTAGGGCAGCCCCTTCTGTCGGGTGATCCGGCCGACGAAGACGACCGCGGGCCGATCCGGGTCGACGCCGAGCTCGCGCACCCGATCCGGATCCGCCACCGGGCGCCAGGCGTCGGTGTCGATGCCGTTGTGCACCACCGAGACCTTCGCCGGGTCGAGGGCGGGATAGGCGCGCAGCACGTCGTCGCGCATCGCCGCCGAGACCGCGATCACCGCCGAGGCGGCCTCATAGGCGGTCCGTTCGGCCCAGGAGGACAACGCATAGCCGCCACCGAGCTGCTCGGCCTTCCAGGGTCGCAGCGGCTCGAGCGAGTGCGCGGTCACCACGTGCGGTACGTCGTGCAGCAGCCCGGCCAGGTGGCCGGCGAGGTTCGCATACCAGGTGTGGGAGTGCACCAGGTCGGCCCCGGCGCAGGCCTGGGCGATGCTCAGGTCGACGCCGAACGTGCGCAGCGCGGCGTTGGCGTCGGCCAGCTCCGGCAGGTCCGGATAGGAGAAGGTGGCGGGCTCCGCGCGCGGCCCGCCGAAGGCGCGCACCCGCACCTCGGTCCCGGTGCGCCGCAGCGCCCGCACCAGCTCGGTGACGTGCACGCCGGCACCGCCGTAGATCTCGGGCGGATATTCCTTGCTGAGAATGTCGACCTGCACGCGCTCAACTTACTAACCTCGGGCCATGGCTGTGCAACGGCGCACGAAAGTGCTGGCGGTGGTTCTCGCGGGTGGCGAAGGCAAGCGCCTGATGCCGCTGACAGCGGACCGGGCCAAACCCGGGGTGCCGTTCGCGGGCACCTACCGGCTGATCGACTTCGCGCTCTCGAACGTGGTCAACTCCGGCTACCGTCAGGTCGTCGTACTGACCCAGTACAAGAGCCACTCCCTGGACCGGCACATCTCCCAGACCTGGCGGATGTCGACCATGCTGGGCAACTACGTGGCCTCGGTCCCGGCTCAGCAGCGGGTCGGCAAGAACTGGTATCTCGGCAGTGCCGACGCGATCTACCAGTCGCTCAACCTGATCCGTGACGAGCAGCCCGACATCGTGGTGGTGGTCGGCGCGGATCACGTCTATCGGATGGACTTCGAGCAGATGGTCGCCCAGCACCTCGACTCCGGCGCCGCGTGCACGGTGGCGGCCATCCGGCAACCCATCGAGGACGCGCACCAGTTCGGGGTGATCGACGTGTCCGCCGACCAGCCGCGGCGGATCCGGGAGTTCCTGGAGAAGCCCAGCGACCCGGTCGGACTGCCGGACAGCCCGGGTGAGGTGCTGGCCTCGATGGGAAACTACGTCTTCGACGCCGACGCGCTGGTGGAGGCGGTCACCCGGGACGCCGCCGAGACCGAGACCAGCCACGACATGGGTGGCGACATCGTGCCGAGCTTCGTGCGTAGCGGGCGGGCGGCGGTCTACGACTACCGGGACAACGAGGTGCCGGGGGCCATCGACCGGGATCGTGGCTACTGGCGCGACGTCGGCACGCTGGGCTCCTACTTCGCCGCCCACATGGACGTGGTCTCCCCGCTGCCGATCTTCAACCTCTACAACTACCAGTGGCCGATCTTCACCTCGCACGGGCCGTATCCGCCGGCGAAGGTGGTCGGCTCCAGCGTCGACCAGGCGCTGCTCTCCCCGGGCGTGGTCGTCACCGGCAGCTCGGTCTCCCGCTCGGTCCTCTCCCCGGGGGTGTACGTCGACTCCGGTGCCGAGGTCACCGACTCGGTGATCATGCACGACGTGCGGATCGGGGCGGGTGCGGTGGTGCGCAACGCCATCCTCGACAAGAACGTGGTCATTCCGGCGGGCGGGTCGGTCGGGGTCGACCCCGACGCCGACCGGGCACGCGGGTTCATGGTCGTCGACGGGCTCACCGTGGCGGGCAAGGACCAGCCCTACAGCTGATGACCGGCGATGCGGTGATCTCGATCGAGGGTCTCGTCAAGCGGTTCGGGACGGTGCGGGCCCTCGACGGTCTCGACCTGCGGGTGGCCGCGGGAGAGGTGCATGGCTTCCTCGGCCCCAACGGCGCCGGCAAGTCGACCACCATCCGTGTCCTGCTCGGCCTGCTGCGCAAGGACGCCGGTGAGGTGCACCTGCTCGGCGCCGATCCGTGGCGCGACGCGGCACGGTTGCACCGACGGCTGGCCTACGTGCCCGGCGACGTGAGCCTGTGGCCCAACCTGACCGGGGGCGAGGCGATCGACCTGTTGGGCCGACTCAGGGGTGGGCTGGACCCGGCACGCCGGGCCGAGCTGATCGAACGGTTCGAGCTGGATCCGACGCGGAAGGCACGCACCTACTCCAAGGGCAACCGGCAGAAGGTGGCGCTGGTGGCGGCGCTCGCGGCGGACGTCGAGCTACTGCTGCTCGACGAGCCCACCTCGGGCCTGGACCCGCTGATGGAGGCGGCGTTCACCCGGTGTGTCGAGCAGTTCCGTGCCGAGGGCCGCTCGGTGTTGCTCTCCAGCCACATCCTGGCGGAGGTGGAGCGGCTGTGCGACCGGGTGAGCATCATCCGGTCGGGACGGACCGTCGAGACCGGGACCCTCGCCGACCTGCGGCACCTGACCCGGACCAGCGTCAGCGCCGAGTTGGCCCGGTCGGCCGACGACGCCGGACGGCGGCTGGACGCCCTCCCGGGGGTGCACGATCTCGACGTGGAGGGCGCGAGGATCCGGTTCGGCGTCGACGCCGCCGAGCTGGACGCCGCGCTCGGCGTCCTGGTCACCGCGGGGGTGCGCACCCTCGCCAGCTCGCCGCCGACGCTGGAGGAGCTGTTCCTGCGTCACTACGGCGACCGGGTGGACGAACAGGGCGGGCAACAGGGCGGGCAACAGGGTGAGCAACCCGATGGGCGGTGGCCGTGAGCGGCTGCTGGCTGCTGGCACGCGGCGATCTGCGTCGCGACCGGCTGATGATCGGCCTGTGG
Source organism: Nocardioides sp. (assembly GCF_047606145.1). Taxonomy (GTDB): domain Bacteria; phylum Actinomycetota; class Actinomycetes; order Propionibacteriales; family Nocardioidaceae; genus Nocardioides. The sequence goes on from NZ_JASGET010000148.1 coordinate 10,808, forward strand.
TGCGTGGTGCTGGTGCTGCTCTACTGGAGCCAGGCGGCGAGCGTCGAGGGCCTCTACGCCACCCAGGCCGACTTCGACCGGGCCGCGGCGTCGATGGAGGGGAACGCCGCCTTCATCGCCATGGCCGGTCCGGCGCGGGCGCTGAACACCGTCGGCGGTCAGGTGTTCTGGCAGGCAAGCGCGTTCGGCGCGATCCTGGCCGGGTTGATGAGCATGTTCCTGGTGGGCCGCCACACCCGCGCCGAGGAGGAGAGCGGCCGTGACGAACTGATCCGGTCCACCGCGGTGGACCGGACGGCACCGCCGACGGCGGCACTGGGCGTCGCGCTGGCGGTGAACCTGCTGGCCGGTCTACTGGTCGCCGCCAGCCTGCTGCTGGTGCCACTGCCGGCGGCGGACTCGCTGGCCACCGGGCTCGGCCTGACCCTGTCGGGTTGGTGCTTCTCCGGGACGGCGCTGCTCGCGGCTCAACTGACCCAGAGCACTCGCGCGATGTACGGCATCGCCGGGGTGGTCATCGCGCTGGCCTATCTCCTGCGCGCGGTGGGGGACGTCGGCAACGGAGTCGCGAGTTGGCTCTCGCCGATCGGCTGGTATCAGGCCATGCATCCGTTCTCCGGGCTGCGCTGGTGGCCGGCATCGCTGCTGATCGTGGCCGCGGCCGGCTCCGCGGTGGCGGCGTACGTCGTCCTCGGCCGGCGCGACATCGGGCGCGGCATCCTCGCCGATCGGCGGGGACCGGCCGCGGCCGGACGCTGGCTGGGC
>NZ_JASGET010000149.1:0-41936 GCF_047606145.1 Nocardioides sp.
CGCAGATCCCTGCGCGCCGGACCCGGCGGCCGGCTCGCGGCGGGTCGGGGTGGCCGCCGAGCGGGTGGCCGCCGAGATCGCCCGCCTGCTCGGACTGCCGACCGAGCAGGTGCTGGCGGCGTACGAGGACCCGCTGATCGCCGTCGCCGACGACGTACGACGACCGTACGGTCCACCGCCGGCCGACGGTGTCGCCGAGCTGGACGACGCGACGGCGGTCGCCGCCCTGGACGCTGGCGTGGACACCCCTACCGGCTGGGTGATCCCGATCAGCACCGCCGACGGCAGCTGGACCAGTGCGCGGTGGCGGTTCCGCCGTGGCCGGCTGGTGCTCACCGGCGGCACCAGTGCCGTCGGGTTGCGACTCCCGCTGGACAGCATCGCCTGGGTCGACCCGGAGCACCCGGGCGAGCCCTCCTACCTGGACGCCTCGGCGCCCTTGGTGGCGACCGTCCCGCAGGTGCGGGTGGTCGCCCCCGACGAGGCGGCCACCACCGCGCTCGCGGTCGAGGCCCGCGACGGCCTGGTGCACGTCTTCCTGCCGCCCACCGACCGGCTGGAGGACTACGCCGCGCTGCTCGGCGTCATCGAGGGGGCGGCGGCGCAGGTCGGCACCGGTGTGGTGCTGGAGGGCTACGGCCCGCCGCCGGACGCCCGGCTCACCCAGCTGGTGGTCACCCCCGACCCGGGGGTCATCGAGGTCAACGTCCAGCCGACCGGCAGCTGGGCCGAGCAACGCGACCTGACCACCACGCTGTACGCCGAGGCCCGCCGCTGCCGGCTCGCCTGCGAGAAGTTCGACCTCGACGGCCGGCACACCGGCACCGGTGGCGGCAACCATCTCACCCTCGGCGGTCCGACCCCGGCGCAGAGCCCGATCCTGCGCCGGCCGGACCTGCTGGCCAGCCTGGTCGCCTACTGGCAGCGACACCCCTCGCTCTCCTACCTCTTCTCCGGTCGTTTCATCGGCCCGACCAGCCAGGCGCCGCGGTTCGACGAGGGCCGGCCCGAGGCGGTCTACGAGATGGAGATCGCGCTCGCCCAGATCCGCCGGCTCACCCGGGAGCAGGCCGAGCACGACCTGGAGCCGCGGCCGTGGCTGGTCGACCGGGCGCTGCGACACCTGCTCACCGACCTGACCGGCAACACCCACCGGGCCGAGTTCTGCATCGACAAGCTGTACAGCCCCGACTCCTCCCGTGGCCGCCTGGGCCTGCTGGAGCTGCGCGGCTTCGAGATGCCGCCGCACCCGCAGATGGCGCTGTTGCAGGCGCTGCTGGTGCGCAGCCTGGTGGCGATGTTCGCCGAGCGGCCCTACCACGCTCCGCTGGTGCGCTGGGGTACGGCGCTGCACGAGGACTTCCTGGTGCCGCACGGCTGCCTGCGCGACATCGCCGAGGTGGTCGACGACCTGCAGGCCTTCGGGGTCGACTTCGATCCCGGCTGGCTCGCGCCGTACGCCGAGTTCCGCTTCCCCCGGATCGGGCGGACGGCGATCGGCCGGACCGGCGTCGAGCTCGAGCTGCGGCAGGCGATCGAGCCGTGGCACGTGCTCGGTGAGGAGGCCACCGCCGGTGGCACGGCGCGCTACGTGGACTCCAGCGTCGAGCGGATCCAGGTCTCGGTTCGGGGGTTGGACCCCCATCGGCAGCTGGTGACGTGTCAGGGTGTCCCTGTGCCACTGACCACCGCGACGCCGGGCTCTCCCGACGGGGAGCTCTACGCCGGCGTGCGCTACAAGGCCTGGGCACCGTGGTCGAGCCTGCACCCGAGCATCGACGTCCAGGCGCCGCTCCACTTCGACGTGGTCGACCTCGCCGACGAGGTCAGCCTGGGCGGGGCGACGTACCACGTGGTCCACCCGGGCGGCCGCTCCTACGACCATCCGCCGGTGAACGCCTCGGAGGCCGAGGCGCGCCGGGCCAGCCGGTTCGAGCCCCGCGGGCACACCCCCGGCCGGCTCGACGTGGCCGCGATGCGCTCGGCCGCGGCGCGGGCGGCCAGCGCCGACTATCCGCACACCCTCGACCTGCGTCGGCTGGTGACGTGAGCCTGCTGCGCGAGTACGCGATCTCCCAGGCCCAGGGCGAGCTGGGTGGCACCGGGACGCCGAGGTACGACGAGGTGGTCGGCCCCGACGGCACCCTTCGCGCTGCCTGGAAGCCGCTGGCCGAGGTCGCGGTGGGCCTGGACGCGACCGCGCTACGCCGGGTGGACGGAGACATCGCGCGTTTCCTCGCCGACGACGGGGTCACCTATGCGCGCCCCGGTGCCCGGCCGGGGCCATGGCGGCTGGACCCGGTGCCGCTGATCATCGACGCGGTCTCCTGGCGGCACCTGGAGGTCGGCCTGGCCCAGCGCGGCGAGCTGCTCAACGCGGTTCTCGCCGATCTGTACTCCGACCAGCGACTGCTCGCCGAGGGGATCATCCCGGCGCCGGTCGTCTTCGGTCACGCCGGGTTCAACCGGATGGTGGCCCGGGCCAGCGCCGTCGACCCGCGGCCGCTGGTGCTGGCCGCGACCGACCTGGGCCGAGGTGCGGACGGCGAGTGGCACGTCCTCGCCGACCGGGCGCAGGCGCCCTCGGGGATGGGCTACGCGATGGAGAACCGCCGGGTCATCTCCCGGGTGATGCCGGAGCTCTATCGCGAGGCCGGGTTGCACCGCATCGAGCCCTACTTCTGGGCGCTGCGCTCCGCGCTGTTGCAGTCGGCGCCCGGCGACCAGGCCGACCCGCGGGTGGTGGTGCTCTCGCCCGGCACGCACTCCGAGACCGCCTATGACCAGGCGTTCATCGCCTCCACCCTCGGCTTCCCGCTGGTCCAGGGATCCGACCTCACCGTCAAGGACGGCTGGGTCTACCTGCGCACCCCCACCCATCGTGCCCAGCGCACCCGCCTGGAGCGGGTGGACGTGATCCTGCGTCGGGTCGACGCCAGCTGGAGCGACCCGCTGGAGCTGCGCGGCGAGAGCCAGCTCGGGGTGGCCGGCCTGGTCGAGGCCGTCCGCCGTGGACGGGTGCGGGTGGTCAACGGCCTCGGCGCGGGAGTGCTGGAGAACCCCGCCCTGATGCCGTATCTGCCGGCCGCCTGCGAGGCGCTGCTCGGCGAGCCGCTGCGGCTGCCGCAGCTCGAGACCTGGTGGTGCGGCGATCGCCGGGACGACCGGTTGGCGTGGGTGCTCGACAGCCTCGACGACCTGCAGGTGCGCACCCTCGACGGCCCGTCCGACGGGCTCGCCGGACTCGGCCGCGACGAGCTGCGCGCCCGGCTGATCGCCGAGCCGCATCGCTACGTCGCCCAGCGACGCGTGCCGCTGTCCCAATCGCCGACCTGGAGCCGGCGCGACGGGGTGGTCCCACGGCCGCTCACGCTGCGCACCTTCACCCTGCGCTACGGCTCGGCCTACCGCCCGATGGTCGGTGGTCTGGCCAGCGTCCTGGACGGGGCGCCCGGGCGCACGCCGCAGCCCCGAGCCAAGGACGTCTGGGTGCTCAAGGAGTCCCCGAACGCGCCGGACCAGGGGCTGGCCGACGTACTGCCGCTGACCAATGCGCGCTCCGCGACGGTGTTGGTGCCGCGGGCGCTGGCGGACATGTACTGGTCCGGGCGGTACGCCGAACGGGTCGAGGCGATGCTGCGGCTGGTGATGGTCTCGCACGTGCTGGCCGAGGACTTCCGCACCCGCCCCGGCACCACCGGTGGCGCCAGTCTGACGGTGCTGCTCGGCGCCGTCCGCCGGCTCGCCGGCGGTCTGGGCGATGGCCCGGCCGGCGACTCGAGCGGTGACCTGGCACGCGCGCGGGGCGACGACCTGGACGCGGACTTCCGCTCGCTGTTGCTCGATGCGGGCCGCCCGGGCTCGGCGGCCCAGTCGTTGGAGGCCCTGCGCGAGGCGCTGACCGGGGTTCGCGACCAGCTCTCCGGGGACACCTGGCGCACCTTCGCCTCCACCGCCCGAGCCGCCGCGGAGCTGCGGGAGAGCCCCTACTCCCACCAGATCGACGAGTCCGCCGGCCGGATGCTGACCGCGATCCTGGCGCTCCAGGGCGTGACCGCCAGCATGGTCCGCGACGCCGGCTGGCACATGATCGGGATCGGTCGGTCGCTGGAGCGCGCGCTGCAGCTGTGCCACCTGCTGCGGGCCACCACGACCACCCGCCGCGGCATCGACATCGATCGCACCGTGCTCAACGCCGTGCTGACCGCCGCGGAGTCGGCCGTCACCCATCGTCGCCGCTACCGGGGCTACGTGCGACCGGCGGGCGTGCTCGACCTGCTGCTGATGGATCCGGACAACCCGCGCTCGCTGGCGTTCTGCTACGCCGAGCTGCGCACCCATCTGGCCGCGCTGCCGACCTCCACCGGCTCGTCGCGGCCGGAGCGGCTGCTGGACGACCTGGCCGAGGCGCTGCAGCGCACCGAGGTCGGCTCGCTGGTCGCGATCGGTGGCACCGACCGGCCGAACCTCGAGGCGTTCTTGGACCTCACCCTGGCCCAGCTGACCCAGCTGGCGCAGGCGATCGCGGAGATCCACCTGGCCGCCGGCCCGGTGCCCCGGCCGCTGGGCAGCCCGCTCGGCAGCCCGTTGGGCAGTCCGCTCCGCGTGCCCACCGGCGGCGAGGTCCGGGTATGACCGACTACCGGGTCACCCACCTGACCGTCTACACCTACGACGACGAGGTCACCGACAGCTTCGGGGTGGCTCATCTCATTCCCCGGGAGCTGCCCTGGCAGCGGGTGGGGCGCAGCGAGCTCACCCTCACCCCGGCGCCGAGCGACCTGAGCCAGGACCGCGACTACTACGCCAACGCGGTCACCTACTTCCAGGTGACCGAGCCGCACGAGCGGCTGGAGATCGAGGCCGTCTCCGAGCTCGGCGTGGAGCCGCCGGCGTACGACGAGCTCGCCCTCGCCCAGCCGTGGGAGTCCTGCCGGCCGCTGCTCACCGATCGCGCCGGCGCCTGGAGCGCCACCGACCTGGCGCTCGCCTCGCCGCTGGTGGAGCATGTGGCCGAGGCGACCGACTACGCCGCCGAGTCGTTGCGACCCGGCCGGGGGATCGGCGAGGCCGTCGAGGAGCTGATGCACCGCATCCATGCCGACTTCGGCTACGACGACCAGGCCACCACCGTCACCTCCACGGTGCCGGAGATCCTGGCCGCCCGAGGCGGGGTCTGCCAGGACTTCGCCCACCTGATGCTGGCCTGTCTGCGCGGGCACGGACTCGCGGCCCGCTACGTGTCGGGATACCTGGCCACCACCCCGCCACCGGGTCGGGAGCGGGTCGTCGGCGCCGACGCCTCGCACGCCTGGGTGGCCGTCTGGGTGCCCGCCCCGGTCCCGTCCGTGGGGCAGGAGCAGGCGCCGGGGTCGCCCGAGGGACAGTGGCTGGCGCTCGACCCGACCAACGACGCCCGGGTCGACGACCGCTACGTCACGCTGGCCTGGGGGCGTGACTACGGCGACGTGCCACCGGTCAAGGGCGTCATCTTCACCGAGGCCAAGAGCTCCACGCTCGAGGTCTCCGTCGACGTGGCGACGGCGTGGTGAACCACGGTGACCGGAGCGGAGCGGCCGATCGCCCCGGCCGGCGCTTCACCCTGCTCGACCGCAGCCGGCGCTGGCGGCTCGGCGCGCTGGCCGGCGCGGTGGTGGTCGTCCTCGCTGCGGTGGTGGTCGTGGTGGCGATCCTGACCCGCAACGCCGGGCCGTCCGCGGCCGAGGTCGCCGAGCAGTTCCTGACCGCCCGCTCCTGCGGCCGGCTCCGAGCGCTCGCGGACGGCAACGCCGAGGTCAGGCTGCGGCGTCCGCAGACCTGTCAGGCGCTGATCGACGCCGCGAACGGCGTACGGACCTACGGCGACCCGACCACCGGCCGGCGGCTGACCCGCACGCTGTCGGTGGGGACCAGTGCCGAGCGGGACGGCGTCACCCAGGTGCCGGTCACCGTCGGCTACGCTGAGAACGGCACCCGGCTGCCCACCGAGACCATGATCGTCGAGCTGATCAGCAGCGATGGCACCTGGCTGGTGGACGACTGGGGGTTGGCCCAGTGACCCGGGAGCGCAGGGGGTTGACGTGAAGAGGTTCGGCTGTCGGCTCTGCCACAACCCGTTGTTCTTCGAGAACTCGGTCTGCGTCGGCTGTGGGAGCGCGCTCGGCTACTCCCGAGCCGAGCGGGAGATCGTCCCGGTCGACGCCGACGGGCGCTACGTCGACGCCTCCGGCCTGGTCTGGTGGGTCTGCCACAACCTCAACACCTCCGGCTGCACCTGGCTGGCGCCGGTCGAGGGTGGCCAGTGCGCCGCCTGCGAGCTCACCCGGGTGCGGCCCGCCGACGAGAACCTCGAGGGGATGCGGCAGTACGCCGAGGCGGAGCAGGCCAAGCGGCACCTGGTCTTCGAGCTCGACCAGCTCGGCTTCCCGGTGGTCTCCAAGGTGACCGACGAGGTCAACGGGCTGGCCTTCGACCTGCTCGCCAGCGACGGCGTCGCCAGCGCGCCGGACGTCGTGATCGGCCATGCGAACGGCGTGATCACCATCGACCTGGCCGAGAGCGACGACGCCTACCGGGAGAAGGTCCGGGCGCAGTTGGACGAGCCCTACCGCACCATGCTCGGTCACTTCCGGCACGAGGTCGGGCACTACTACCAGTGGCAACTGGTCCGCGACCAGCAGCTGCTCGACCGCTACCGGGAGCTGTTCGGCGACGAGACCGTCGACTACCAGGAGGCGATCGATCGGCACTATGCCGAGGGGGCGCCGGCCGACTGGGAGCAGTCCCACATCTCGACGTACGCCACCATGCACCCGTTCGAGGACTTCGCCGAGACCTGGGCGCACTACCTGCACATCTGCGACACCCTCGAGTCCGCCTCCGCGCACGGGCTCGCCACGGTGGCGCCGGTGAGCGCCTTCAGCTCCTTCCGCGATGTGGTCACCGGGGTCTGGGTGCCGCTGGCGACCGCGCTCAACGTGATCAACCGCAGCATGGGCCGCGACGACCTCTACCCGTTCGTGATCCCGCCGCCGGTGCTCGACAAGCTGGACTTCGTCGCGGCGCTGCCGCGGGGATGAGCGCGCGGTGGGGGGCTGTTCAAAGTTGAACCAGTAGGTTGTCGCCATGGCCGAGCATTCGTACGTCGAGCCGGGCCGCGCCTACACCCGGGACATGAACTACATCGACGACCGGATCACCGAGGACGCCCGGACGCCTGAGTTCGGACCGAGGGACGTGCCGCTGTGGCCGGTCGAGCCGGGGCGCTACCGGCTGATCGCCGCGAAGGCCTGCCCCTGGGCCAACCGCGCCATCATCGTGCGCAACCTGCTCGGCCTGGGCGAGGTCCTCTCCTGGGGCGCCCCCGGTCCGGTGCACGACCAGCGGTCGTGGACCTTCGACCTCGATCCGGACGGCGTCGACCCGGTGCTCGGCATCGCCCGGCTGCAGGAGGCCTACTTCAAGCGGTACCCGGACTATCCGCGCGGCATCACCGTGCCGGCGATCGTCGACGTCCCCACCGGCGCGGTGGTCACCAACGACTTCGGTTGGATCACCCACGACCTCTGCCACGAGTGGCGCGAGTATCACGCCGCCGATGCTCCCGACCTGTGGCCGAGGCACCTCCGCGCGGAGATGGACGCGGTCAACAAACGGGTCTTCACCGAGGTGAACAACGGTGTCTACCGGTGTGGCTTCGCCGGCTCGCAGGAGGCCTACGACGCCGCCTACGACCGGCTGTGGACGGCGCTGGACTGGCTGGAGGAGCGCCTCGCGACCCGGCGCTACCTGGTCGGCGACCAGCTCACCGAGTCCGACATCCGGCTCTTCACCACCCTGGCCCGCTTCGACGCCGTCTATCACGGTCACTTCAAGTGCAACCGGGCGAAGCTCACCGAGCTGCCGAACCTGTGGGGATACGCCCGCGACCTGTACCAGACCCCCGGCATCGGCGAGACCATCGACTTCGACCAGATCAAGAGGCACTACTACGTGGTGCATCGCGACGTGAACCCGTCCGGCATCGTTCCGGCCGGCCCGGACCTCTCGGGCTGGACGGAGCCGCACGGGCGGGAGTCGCTGGCCTGATCGCCGACTCGGTGGTTTCCGCCGGGAGCCGGTAAGTTTGATCCACCGTCATGTGTCCCGGGTCACAAGCCCACGGGCGCTGGTCTGCCACGGTGGAGACCCCACGATGTGGCCGTCACGAAGGAGCACGCGATGAGCGAGTTGTTCGGTCCCAGTCCCAGTACGACGAGCCCCGATCTCGTCCAGCTGCTGACCCCCGAGGGACAGCGCCTCGAGCATCCGGAGTACCGGTTCACCGTGGACGGCGACGAGGCGGAGGCGGTCCGCGGGTTCTACCGTGACATGGTGCTGGTGCGCCGGCTCGACGTCGAGGCGACGGCGCTGCAACGGCACGGCGAGCTCGGCATCTGGGCCCAGCTGCTGGGCCAGGAGGCCGCGCAGGTGGGCGCCGGCCGGGCGACCCGTCCCCAGGACTTCGTCTTCCCGACCTACCGCGAGCACGGCGTCGCCTGGTGCCGCGGCGTGGACCCGCTCCGGCTGCTCGGTCTCTTCCGCGGCGTCGACCAGGGTGGCTGGGACCCCGAGGAGAACAACTTCGGCCTCTACACGATCGTCATCGGCGCGCAGACCCTGCACGCCACCGGCTACGCGATGGGGATGCAGCGCGACGGGGTGGTCGGCACCGGCGACCCGGCCCGGGACGCGGCGGTGATCGCCCACTTCGGTGACGGCGCCTCCTCCCAGGGCGACGTGAACGAGTCCTTCGTCTTCGCCGCCTCCTACAACGCGCCGGTGGTCTTCTTCTGCCAGAACAACCAGTGGGCGATCTCGGAGCCCATCGAGCGGCAGACCCGGATCCCGCTCTACCGGCGGGCCGAGGGCTTCGGCTTCCCGGGTGTCCGGGTGGACGGCAACGACGTGCTCGCGACGTACGCCGTGACCCAGGCCGCGCTGCAGCGGGCCCGCGAGGGGGGAGGCCCGACGCTGGTGGAGGCCTACACCTACCGGATGGGCGCCCACACCACCACCGACGACCCGACCCGCTACCGGCTCTCCGACGAGGTGGAGACCTGGAAGCTGCGCGACCCGATCGCCCGGGTGGAGGCCTACCTGCGCCGCAACGGGCTGGCCGAGGAGACGTTCTTCGCCGAGGTGGAGACCGAGGCCGAGGGGCTCGGCGCGCGGCTGCGCGCCGGCTGCAAGGCGCTGCCCGACCCCGACCCGGTGGCGCTGTTCGACAACGTCTACGCCGAGATGCCCGACGAGCTGCGTCGCCAGCGGGATGACTACCGGACCTACCTGGCCTCGTTCGAGGGGGTGGCCTGATGAGCACGCAGCTGCCGGTCCAGCCGGTCCAGCCGGTCCAGAAGGTGACCCTGGCCAAGGCGCTCAACGCCGGCCTGCGCAAGGCCATGGAGGACGACCCCAAGGTCTTGTTGATGGGCGAGGACATCGGTCAGCTCGGCGGGGTCTTCCGGATCACCGACGGGCTGCAGAAGGACTTCGGCGAGGACCGGGTGATCGACTCCCCGCTGGCCGAGTCCGGCATCGTCGGCACCGCCGTCGGACTGGCGCTGCGCGGCTACCGGCCGGTCGTCGAGATCCAGTTCGACGGATTCGTCTACCCGGCCTACGACCAGATCGTCAGCCAGGTCGCCAAGATGCACTATCGCTCCCAGGGGCGCTCGCCGATGCCGATGGTGATCCGGATCCCGTTCGGTGGCGGCATCGGCGCGGTCGAGCACCACAGCGAGTCGCCCGAGGCGCAGTTCGCGCACACCCCCGGTCTGAAGGTGGTCGCCTGCGCCAACCCGGTCGACGGCTACTGGATGATCCAGCAGGCCATCGCCAGCCCGGATCCGGTGATCTTCCTGGAGCCCAAGCGGCAATACCACGCCGAGAAGGCGGAGCTGGACACCACCGCGACGCCGGACCCGCTGTTCGTCTCCCGGGTGGCCCGCTCGGGCACCGACCTGACGGTGCTGGCCTACGGGCCGATGGTCAAGACGGCGCTGATGGCCGCCGAGGCCGCGGCCGGCGAGGGCAGGTCGCTGGAGGTGATCGACCTGCGCACGCTCTCGCCGCTGGACATGGCCCCGATCCACGAGTCGGTACGGCGCACCGGTCGCGCGGTCGTCGTACACGAGGCGCACACGAACCTCGGGCTCGGCGCCGAGCTGTCCGCCCGGATCACCGAGGAGTGCTTCTACTCCCTGGAGGCCCCCGTGCTGCGGGTCGGCGGGTTCGACACCCCGTACCCGCCCGCCCGGGTCGAGGAGCACTTCCTGCCCGACCTGGACCGGGTCCTCGACGCCGTCGATCGGAGCCTGGCATGGTGAGCACCGCCGCGACCGGCGAGTTCCGGCTTCCCGACGTGGGAGAGGGCCTCACCGAGGCCGAGATCGTCACCTGGCACGTCAAGGTCGGCGACACCATCAAGGTCAACGACGTCGTATGCGACATCGAGACCGCCAAGTCGGTGGTCGAGCTGCCCTCGCCGTACGCCGGCACCGTCGCCGCGCTGCTGGTCGCCGAGGGCGACACCGTCGCGGTCGGCACCCCCATCATCCGCATCGGCGCCCCCGCCGAGTCGGTCCCCAGAACCGCCGAGTCGGTCGTTGGAGCGGGCGAGTCGGTCCCTGGAGCGGGCGAGTCGGTCCCCGGAACGGGCGAATCGGCACCTTTGACGCTGGTCGGTCCGGGTCCGAAGGAGATGGCGGTCTCCCGGCGCCCACGAAGGACTGACTCGTATGCTCCAGCGACCGACTCGCCCGCTCCAACGACCGACTCGGCGGTTCTAGGGACCGATTCGGCCCGGGTGCTGGCCAAGCCGCCGGTGCGGAAGCTGGCCAAGGATCTCGGCGTGGACCTGGCCGCCCTCGTCCCCGGTCGGGCCGATGGGGTGATCACCCGGGCCGAGGTGGAGGCGGCGGCCGCCGAGCCGGTGGCGCCCGGTGCCCGTGAGACCCGCGGGACCCACGAGACTCGCGAGACCCGTGAGCCGATCAAGGGCGTGCGAAGGACGATGGGCCAGGCGATGGTGGACTCGGCGTTCACCCTGCCGCACGTCACGGTGTGGACCACCGTCGACGTCACCGTCACCACCAGGCTGGTGGAGCGGTTGCGTGCGCACCGCGACTTCCGTGACGTCAAGGTCAGCCCGCTGCTGGTGGTGGCCAAGGCGTGCCTGCTCGCCCTGCGTCGTACGCCGATCCTCAACTCGGTCTGGGACGAGGCGGCCCAGGAGATCGTCTTCAAGCACTACGTCAATCTCGGCATCGCGGCCGCCACCCCACGCGGACTGGTGGTGCCCAACATCAAGGACGCCGGCGCGATGCCGCTGGTCGATCTGGGCCGCGCGATCAACGCGCTGACGGCCACCGCGCGGGAGGGCCGGACCCTGCCGGCGGACCAGGCCGGAGGCACCTTCACCATCACCAACGTCGGACCGTTCGGGATGGACGGCGGCACCCCGATCATCAATCCCGGCGAGTCGGCGATCCTGTGCCTCGGTGCGATCAAGCGGCAGCCGTGGGTGGTCGACGAGGGCGCCGGTGAGCGGATCGAGCCGCGCGACGTGTGCACGCTGGCGGTCAGCTTCGACCACCGGCACATCGACGGCGAGGCGGGCTCGGCATTCCTGGCCGACGTGGCGGCGGTGGTGGAGGACCCGGCGAACGCGCTGCTGCTCTGAGTCAGCGCCTCAGGCGGCCAGCCCCACCGCGCCCCGCAATGCGGCGACCAGCTCGTCGAGCCGGCTCAGGACCCGGTTGCTCGGCCCGGAGAAGCCGATCGCCGCGACCACCTCGTTGAACGGCGAGCGCACCGGGACGGCGACCCCGGCGACCCCGAGACGCCACTCGCCGCGATTGACCGCGTAGCCGTCCCGGTGGACCTGGGCGAGCTCGAAGCGGAGCGCGGCCGGTTCGGTGACGGTGAGCGGTGAGTGCCGCTCCAGGCCGGCCGCGATCACCTCGTCCACCACGTTCGCCTCGGCGAAGGCGAGCAGGAGCTTCCCGGTCGCCACGCAGTACGCCGGCGCGCGGCCGCCGAGGGTGGTGTAGCTGCCGACCGGGTGCGACCCGTCGGCCTTGTCGATGTAGACCACCGAGCCGCTGTCGTAGACGGCCAGATGGACCGACTCGCCGTACGTCTGGGCGAGCTGCCGCAGGGTCTCGGCGTGCGCGTCGCGCAGCCCGACGAAGGAGAACGACTGCGCCGCCAGCGACCAGATCCGCGGACTCGTGCGGTAGTGCTCGCCCTCCCGCTGCACCCAGCGTGCCGCCATCATGGTCGCCACGATCCGATAGGCGGTCTGCCGGGCCAGACCGGTCTCCTCGGACAGCTCGCGCACCGACATCGGCCGGGTCAGCAACCGCTCGAGCACCAACAGCCCGTTGGTCAACGTCCCCAACCTGTTTCCCTCGGCCACCACCATCGTCCCCTGCCTCTCGTCGGCTCGCCGTCGCGGCGAGATACACATTCCGAGCTGCCCTCTACGCATGTCGTAGCCATCGCCCGCAAGGGGTCCATCCGTGCCCTCGATGTCGTCTCGACATGCGGCGCGCGAACTTGATTCGACGGTTTTCACGCGTATCGTTCAATCTCGATTAACTAAGGTGACTTTAGAGACTACATCACGAAAAGTCACTATCCGATGACAGGCATCGCATGCCGTAGCGGCACAGAGAGGACGGGACCGGATGGCGCTGAAGGCCCAACACGCTCCGAGGAGACAGATGCACCTGGGGGCGGTGCCGTACGGCGCGGGCGGTCCGGGCCAGCACCGGCTCTGGCTCGACCCGGAGATCCCCGGCGACGCAAGCGTGAACATCGACTGGTTCATCACGATCGCGCAGCTGGCCGAGCAGGGCCGCTTCGACCTGATGTTCATCGTCGACAGCCAGTTCATCACCCCCGACAGCCCACCCCACTACCTGAACCGGCTCGAGCCACTCACCCTGCTCTCCGCGGTGGCCACCCACACCCGCCACCTCGGCCTGGTCGGCACCGCCACCACCAGCTTCAACTCGCCGTACAACCTGATCCGTCGGCTCGCCTCGCTCGACCTGATCAGCCACGGCCGCGCCGGCTGGAACGTGGTCACCACCGGCGACGCCGGCACCGCGACCAACTACGGCCTGGACGAGCACTACGACTACGACACCCGCTACGGCCGGGCGAGCGAGTACGTCGAGCTCGCCCGTGCGCTGTGGGACTCCTACGAGGACGACGCCTTCCCGCGCGACCGCGCCACCGGCCGGTTCCTCGACCCGGCCAAGCAGCATGCGCTGCACCACCAGGGCACCTACTTCAAGGTCGCCGGACCGCTCAACATCGAGCGCAGCCCGCAGGGTCAGCCGGTGATCTTCCAGGCCGGCGCCTCCGACCAGGGCCGCGACCTCGGCGCCCGCCTCGGGGAGGGGATCTTCACCCACGCGCCGGACATCCCGTCGGGGCAGGCCTTCTACGCCGACCTCAAGAACCGGGCCCGTCGGTTCGGTCGCGACCCCGACGAGGTGGTGATCATGCCCGGCATCGAGGTGGTGATCGGCGACACCGACGAGGAGGCCCGCGAACTGGAGGCCTACCGCGCGGAGCACGACCACAACTTCGACGACGCGCTCGCCGAGTTCGGTCGGCCGTTCGGCTGGCACGACTTCCGGGTCTACGACCCCGACGCGCCCTTCCCGACCGCCGCGCTGGAGCACGCTCAGCGCTCCTTCTACACCCGGGCTAGCCAGATCACCCGGCGCGCCGAGGAGAACGGCTGGACGCTGCGCCAGGCCGTGGAGGCCACCCGCGCCCGCCGCAAGGGCGAGTTCGTCGGCACCCCGGAGACGGTCGCCACCAAGCTCATCGAGTGGTGGGAGGCGCGGGCCTGCGACGGCTTCAACATCGGGGTCTCCCACCCGTCGACCTTCCGCCGCATGGTCGAGGAGGTGGTGCCGATCCTGGCCGAGCGCGGTGCCTTCCGCGGCGAATACGAGTCCACCACCCTGCGGGGGAATCTCGGTCTCCCGATCCCGGCCAACCGGTACGCCGGCCGGTCCTGACCGCTCGTCGGTCCGTCCAGTCATCTCCGTCAGCTCAGTCATCCACGTCACCGCTCGAGAATTCCGAGGTTCCCATGCCCCGCGACCTGATCCGCACCCAGTCCTCCGCCAGCGCCACCCCACTCCGGATGAGCCGCCGCAGCCTGTTCGGGCTCGGCGTCGGCGCCGGTCTCGTCTTCGCCCTGGACGCCTGCGGCGGCGGCAGCACCACCCCGGCCACCGGCGGTAGCGACGGCGCTGCCGGTGGCACCATCACCTGGGCCTGGCAGCTGCCCACCACCTGGGACCCGATCACCTCCTCGGCCGGCTCCGACGTGCAGATGCTGGCCCTCGTCTACGACCCCCTCACCGCCCTGGACGACAAGGGCAACGCGGTCGGCTGGCTGGCGCAGAAGTGGTCGTACAACGCCAAGGGCACCGAGGTGACCTTCACCCTGCGCAAGGGCCTGTCCTTCTCCGACGGCACCACCCTCGACGCCACCGCGGTCGCGGCCTCCCTGGAGCGGGCCCGCACCGACAAGGACTCGCTGGTCTCGGCGCAGATGACCGACATCACCAAGATCGCCGCGAAGGGCGAGACCGAGGTGGTCATCACGCTCTCCGACGTCAACTACCAGATCCCGCTGCTGCTCGCCGGCAAGACCGGGATGGTGGTCAACCCGACCGTCTTCAAGAAGGACGCCTCCTCGCTGGCCACCCAGCCGGCCGGCTCGGGACCGTTCGCGGTCACGTCGTACGTCCAGAACGACCACGCCGAGATGACGAAGAACGCCCACTACTACCTCGCCGACCAGATCAAGGTCGACGCCTTCAAGCTCTACCCCCAGCCGGACTCGGCCACCGCGGTCGCCTCGGCCTCCTCGGGGCAGTACAACGTGGTCCGCATCCCGGCCTCCGACATCGCCGCCGCCAAGGCCGCGGGTCTCGAGGTCCAGGTGCTCGACTCGATGTTCGTCAACGTCCTCGACGTCAACGCCACCATGGCGCCGTTCGACCACCCCGCCGTGGTGGAGGCGATGAAGTACGCGATCGACCGCGAGAAGATCAAGAAGGTCTCCAACTTCGGGGTGGGCGACGTCAACTACCAGCCCTTCCCGAAGGGGTACGTCGGCTACAACGACGATCTCGACGACCTCTACGCCTACGACCCCGCCAAGGCCAAGAAGATCCTCGCCGCCGCAGGCCTCTCCGGTGGGGTGAAGGGCACCTTCACCGCACCCGCGCCGACCGCGGCGGCGGTCGAGCAGATCCAGGCCCAGCTCAAGGAGGTCGGGATCAACCTCACCATCGAGACGATCCCGGCGACGCAGTGGACCCAGCTGGTCTACATCGACCACTCCAAGGCGCTGGGCTATGACGGCTTCGCCGGCCGGGAGTCGCCGGTGCAGGCCTTCCAGGTGCTCTTCAGCGACACCGGCCTGATGAACCCGGCGCGCAACGCCAACGCCAAGCTCCAGGCACAGCTGGCGAAGGTCAAGGCCACCCCGACCGACGACCCGACGTACGCCGGCCTGCTGCAGGAGGCGACCAAGATCGCCGTCACCTCCTTCCCCAACACCTTCCTGTACGACGCACCGTCGATCATCGTCCGGCAGTCCTCGGTCTCGGCGCTCCCGTCCCGGCCGAGCCTGCAGCGCTTCGAGGGGGTCACGGCCTGATGTCCGCCGCGATCGCGATCCCGGCCGACCGTGCCCCCGCGGCCCGGGGGCAGCGGGTCCTGGCCCGGGGGCGCGCGCTGGCCCGGCCCTTCGGGCGGCTGTTGCTGACCACGGTGAGCGTGCTCTTCCTGGCCTCGGTGATCACCTTCGGGCTGGGGGCGCTGAGCAAGTCCAACCCCGCGGCCGCGGTGCTCGGCGAGACCGCCACCTCGGCCGACATCGCCCGGATGAACCACCAGTTCGGGCTCGACCGGCCGTTGGTCGTGCGCTATCTCGACTGGGTCTGGGACGCGCTGCACGGCGATCTCGGCACCTCCTGGTTCACCACGGTCCCGGTCGGTCAGTCCATCCGGCAGGCCCTCCCGGTGGACCTCTCGATCGCGGCCCTCGCGCTCGCCCTGGCGATCGTGATCGGGGTGGCCGCCGGCGTGGGCGCCGCGCTCAGCAACGGCGGCATCCTCGACCGTGCGGTGACGGTGGTCTGCTCCCTGCTCGCGACCCTGCCGCCGTTCGTGATCGGCATCGCGCTGATCGTGCTGCTCTCGGTCAAGGCGGGACTGCTGCCCGCCGGCGGCTACGTCGCCTTCGGCGCCGACCCGGTGCAGTGGCTGCGCTTCGCGATCCTGCCGGCGCTGGCACTCAGCCTGGAGGTGGCGGCCAACATCGCCCGCCAGCTGCGCACCTCCCTGGTCGGCGCGCTGCGGGAGAACTACGCGATCGGTGCCGAGATGCGCGGCTACTCGCGGCGCCGGGTGCTCTTCGGTCACGTGCTGCGCAACGCGGTGGCGCCGACACTGGCGGTGATCGGGATGGCGATCCCGCTCATCATCGGCGGCGCGGTGATGACCGAGAAGCTCTTCAACCTGCCGGGCATCGCCCAGCTCGCGTTGCAGTCCACCCAGCGCGGCGACGTCCCCGTCGTGCTCGGCACCCTGCTGGTGACGGCGGTGATCGTGCTCATCGGCAGCCTGGCGATCAACGCCCTCCAGACCCTGCTCGATCCCGCCGCCCGCCGCGGCTCGACCGCCGGAGGCACCCGATGACGACGTTCCGCAACCTGCTGCGCATCCCGAGCGCCCGGGTGGCGCTGGCGATCCTGGCCGTGATCGCGTTCCTGGTCGTCTTCGGCCGGGCGATCTCCCCGCACGATCCGCTGCGACAGTTCTCCGAGGTGCTCTCCGGTCCGAGCAGCCGGCACCTGCTCGGCACCGACTACGTCGGCCGCGACGTGCTCAGCCGACTGCTCTCCGGCACCCGGCTCTCGGTGATCGGGGCCCTGGAGGCGGTCGTCGTGGGCGTCGTGATCGGCGTCCCGGCCGGGCTGGCCTCGGCTTGGGCGGGACGGCGCGGGGAGTGGCTCCTGCTGCGCGTCTTCGAGACCCTGATGATCCTGCCGTTCACCGTCTTCGCGATCGCCGTGGCCGGCACGCTCGGCAACGGACTGCAGCAGGCGATGCTCGCGGTCGGCTTCCTGACAAGTCCCGCCTTCTTCCGGATCACCCGGTCGGTCGCGCTGGGCCTGCGCACCACCCAGTACGTCGAGGCCGCCGAACTGGTGGGCGCCTCGCGGTGGTGGACGCTGCGGACGCACATCTGGAGCAAGGTGCTGCCCAACGTCGCGGTCGCCGCCGCCCATGCGATGGGCGCGGCGCTGCTGGTGGTGGCCTCGTTGGCCTTCCTCGGTCTGGGCATCGTCCAGCCGACCCCGACCTGGGGCGGAATGCTCTCCTCCGATCTGGCCTACCTCACCCAGCAGTCCTGGGCACCGCTCTTCCCCGGGCTGCTGATGATGCTCACCGTCGGCTCGCTCAACGTGCTCGCCGACTGCATCCGGGAGGCCGCCGGCGGCCAGGTCCGCCGTCGCCGCGGCCTGCTCGCCCGCGCCCTCGGTCGCCGCGACCGGACCGTGATCGGGACGGTCCCCGAGACCGCCACCCCCACCCCCGCGAAGGAGTCGCGTCATGCGGCAGCTGCCTGAGACCCCGCCTGAGACCCTGTCGGAGACCCCGCCTGAGACCCTGCCGGAGAACTCGGCCGAGACCACCGCCTCCGAGCCCGGCGCGGCGGCCGCCGTCGCGGGGCCGGAGGGTCGGCGAGACGCTGCGACGACACTGCGGGTCGACGACCTGCACGTCACCGTCGGTGACCGGCTGCACGCCGTCCGCGGGGTCTCGCTGACCATCCGCCGCGGCGAGGCGGTCGGCCTGGTCGGCGAGTCCGGCTCGGGCAAGACCCTCACCTGTCGGGCCGTCCTCGGGCTGCTGCCCGAGACGGGCGCGGTGGAGGCCGGCCGGATCGTGCTGGGCGAGGAGCCGCGGGCCGTCGAGCTCACCCGGGCTCGGCGCGGCACCTGGAACCAGGTGCGTGGCACGCGACTGGCCGCCGTCTTCCAGGACCCGGCCTCCTACCTCAACCCCTCGCTGACCATCGGCCACCAGGTCGTCGAGCAGCTGCGGGTACGGGCCGGGCTGGCCCGGGTCGAGGCCAGAGCCCGGGCGCAGGAGCTGCTCACCGAGGTGGGCATCCACAATGCCGAGACCGTCTACCACCAGTACCCCTTCCAGCTCTCCGGCGGCATGCTCCAGCGGGTGCTGATCGCGATCGCGGTCTCCTGCCACCCCGAGCTGCTGATCGCCGACGAGGCCACCACGGCGCTCGACACCGTGGTGCAGTCGGAGATCCTCGAGCTCATCCGCCGGCTGCGGCGTACTCACCGGCTCAGCCTGCTGCTGGTGACCCACGACCTCGCGGTGGTCGCCGAGACCTGTGATCGGGTGCTCGTGATGTACGCCGGCGAGATCGTCGAGAGCGGCCCGACCGAGCAGATCCTGCACGATCCGCGGCACCCCTACACCCAGGCTCTGATGCGAGTCGCCTCGGTCGGCGACTGGTCGCGGCGCTCGCTGGAGATCATCCCCGGTCAGCCGCCGTCCGCCGGGGAGTCGATGCCGGGCTGCCGGTTCGCCCCGCGCTGCGCGGTCGCCGGCGCGGACTGCCTGACCGGGCCGGTGGAGCTCACCGATCTCGGCGGCGGCCGGGCCGCGCGCTGCGTGCGTCTCGAGCAGCGGCAGGAGGTGCCGGCATGACCGGCATGACCGGGACGACCGGGACGACGGCAGGAGCCGGCGCCGCGCCGCTGCTGCGCGCCACCGACCTGTCGGTCTCGTACGCGAAGCCTCGCAAGGGCACCAACCTCGGCACCGGCGCCGCGCTCACCGAGGCGAGCCTGGAGGTCCGGCCCGGCGAGATCGTCGGCGTCGTCGGGGAGACCGGCTCCGGGAAGACGACGCTGGCCCGGGCCACCGTCGGCCTGGTCGCTCCGGTCGGCGGCACCATCGAGTTCGACGGCCGCGACATCGGCGCGCTCAAGGGCCGGGCGCTGCGTGAGTTCCGTCGCACGGGTCAGATCCAGCTTGTCTTCCAGGATCCGCTGCGCTCCCTCGACTCCGACCTGAGCGTCGGCCGGCTGGTCGCGGAGCCGCTCGACGTCGCCGGCGGGATCTCCGGCAAGGAGCGCTCGGCCCGGGTGGATGAGGCCCTGGCCGAGGTCGGCCTCGACCCGGCCACGATCCGCGACCGCCGTCCACGTCAGCTCTCCGGCGGCCAACGGCAGCGGGTCTCCCTGGCCCGGGCGATCGTGACCCGTCCGAAGCTGCTCTTCTGCGACGAGCCGGTCAGCGCGCTGGACGTCTCCAACCGCAACCTGGTGCTCAACCTGCTCGACCGGCTGCGCACCGACCTCGGCGTCGCGATCGTCATCATCGCGCACGACCTCTCCTCGCTGGCCGGGATCGCCGACCGGGTGGCGGTCTTCTACCGCAGCCGGCTGGTCGAGCAGGGACCGATCCGGGAGGTGCTGGAGGATCCGGCGCATCCCTACACCGCGTTGCTGGTCGCCTCGGCGCCGAGCGTCGAGCGGGACCACCAGCTCCGGCCCGGGGACGTGCGCGCCGAGACGGGAGCCACCGCCGAGAGGGCCGACTGGGTGGCGGCCGGCGGCTGTGTCTTCGCCGCCCGCTGCCGTTTCGCCGCCGACGACTGCCGTCGGCAGCCGCCCCTCACCGCGCTCGAGGGCCGCACCGACCGGCGGGCGGCCTGCCACTTCACCCGGACCTGGAAGGACCAGGCCCTCGCTCTGTCTGTTCGGGAGTCAGCATGACCATCGAGTTCATCGGCATCACCGCCACCCAACGGGTCAGCACCGCCGGCGGTGCTGCCGCCGTGACGGCGGGCTTCGCCACCCAGTCCGAGTCGGGTACGCCGGTCGGCCCGATCGTGGACAAGGAGTATGCCCACGAGCTCGCCCGGGCGCACGAGGCGGCCGGGTTCGACCGGGTGCTGATCGCACACTCCTCCTCGATGCCGGACGGGTTCGTCGTCGCCGATCAGGTGCTGCAGGCCACCGACCGGCTCGGCGTACTGCTCGCCCATCGGCCCGGGTTCGTCTCGCCGACGGTCGCCGCGCGTGCCTACGCCACCCTCGACGCCTTCCATCCGGGACGGGTGGCGATGCATGTCATCACCGGTGGCGACGACGCCGACCAGCGGCGCGACGGCGACCATCTGACCAAGTCGGCGCGCTACCGGCGGACCGACGACTTCCTCACCGTCGTACGCCGGGAGTGGGAGTCGAGCACGCCGTTCTCCCATGAGGGCCCGTTCTACCGGGTCGCCGAGGCCTGGTCCTCGGTCCGGCCCGACGGCCGCATCCCGATCTACTTCGGCGGCGCCTCCGCCGACGCGATCAGGGTGGGTGGCAAGCACGCCGACGCGTACGCGTTCTGGGGCGAGCCGCTGGACGGCATCCGGGCACGGATCGCCGAGGTGCGCGCCGCCGCGGCGCCGTACGGGCGCGACCCGAGATTCTCGGTGAGCCTGCGGCCGATCGTCGCCGACACCGAGGACGAGGCATGGGCCCGTGCCGAGGACGTCCTGGCCCGTGCCAGGGCCCGGGTCGACGGCGTCGACCCCGGCCAGGTCAGGGCGATGGGCTCGACCGCCGTCGGCTCCCGACGCCTCGTCGCCGCGGCCGAGCAGCAGGAGGTGCACGACACCCGGCTGTGGACCGCGCTGGCCAAGGTCACCGGCGGCGCCGGCAATTCGACCTCGTTGGTCGGCACCTACGAGCAGGTCGCCGACGCCCTGCTCGACTACGTCGACCTCGGGGTCACCACCCTGCTCATCCGCGGCTTCGACCCGCTCGAGGACGCCAGGTCCTATGCCCGGGTGGTCGACCTGGTGCGCGCCGGCGCCGAGAACCGGCCGGCGCTGGCCGGCTGAGCCCACCCGAACCCCCACCTTCCCCATCGAGACCAGGAGAGTCATGTCCCATCAGCACAGTCCCGCCTCCGCCTCCGCCTACGACGACGTCGAGATCCTCGGCATGATCGGCACCGCCGACGCCTCCGAGGTGCGTCCCGGCGACGGCACCGTGATCGATCCCGACTACACCCGACGCTTCGCCCAGGCGCACGAGGAGGGCGGTTTCGACCGAGTCCTGATCGGCTACGGCTCGAGCTGGGCGGAGGGCAACCAGGTCGCGGCCTACGCCGCCGCGCACACCGAGCGCCTCGGCCTGCTGATCGCGCATCGTCCCGGGGTGGTCCACCCGACCCTCGCTGCGCGCACCTTCACCACGCTCGACCAGTTCAGCTCGGGCCGGGTCGCGCTCAACATCGTGACCGGCGGCAGCGACACCGAGCAGCGCCGCGAGGGCGACTACGTGCCGCACGACGAGCGCTACGCCCGCACCGACGAGTATCTGACCGTGCTGCGCCGGCTCTGGGACCAGCCCGGGCCGCACGACTTCGCGGGCAGCTACTACCGGTTCGAGGGCACGGATCCCCAGGTCCGGCCCTACCGGGACCGTCATCTGGAGCTCTTCTTCGGCGGCAGCTCCGAGGCGGCGTACGGCGTGGGCGCGAGGCATGCCGACACCTACATGCTGTGGGGCGAGCCGATGGCCGAGACCGGCGAGCAGATCGCCACCATCACGGCCAGGGCCCGGGAGGCCGGACGGGTGCGCCGGCCGCGGATCTCGGTCTCCTTCCGGCCGATCCTCGGCCGCACCGACGCGGAGGCCTGGGAGCGGGCGCACCGGATCCTGGCGACCATCAACGGCGCGACCGGGGCCGCGTTCAAGCAGCGGAAGGTGAACCAGCTGCATCCCCAGGGTCGGGAGCCGGAGAACGCCGGCTCACGGCGGCTCCTCGCCGCGGCCGCGAAGGGCGACGTGCACGACCGGTGCCTGTGGACGCCGACCACCGCCGCGGTGGGCGGAGGCGGCAACTCCACCGCCCTGGTCGGCTCGCCGGAGACGGTCGCCGCGGCCATCCTCGACTACGTCGAGATCGGCGTCGACACGGTGCTGATCCGCGGCTACGAGCCGCTCGCCGACGCCATCGACTACGGCGACCGGCTGCTGCCGCTGGTGCGCCAGGAGCTCGCGCACCGCCGCGCCACGCGCCGCGAGGTCGCCGGTGTCTGAGCCCGAGTCCACGGTCGAGCCCGGATCCACGGCCCCGCCGGGGGAGGCCTCGGTGACCGGCCGGCCGCTGGCCGGCGTGCGGGTGGTCGAGCTCGCCCACGTGGCGGCCGGCCCGTTCGCCGGCATGCTGTTGGCCGACCTCGGCGCCGACGTGGCCAAGATCGAGCCGCCCGGCGGGGACCAGATGCGGTCCTGGCCGCCGCTCGCGACCAGCGCGGACGGGGCCGAGCGGTTCAGCCACAACTTCGCCTCGGTCAACCGCAACAAGCGCTCGGTGGTGGCCGACCTCAAGGATGCCGGCGACCTGGCGCGTGCCCGTGACCTGATCGCCGCCGCCGACGTGGTGGTGGAGAACTACCGTCCCGGCGTGCTGGAGCGGCTCGGCCTGGGCTACGCGCAGGTCAGCGCCGGCCACCGCGGACTGGTGTACTGCTCGATCTCCGGATACGGGCGGCAGAGCCCGTACGCCGCCGACGGCGCCTACGACGTGGTCATCCAGGGGATGTCGGGGCTGATGAGCGTCACCGGCGAGCCGGCCGGGGAGCCGGTCAAGTCGGGGGTCCCGGTCGGCGACTTCACCGCCGGCCTGTACGCCGCCTACACCATCGCCGCGCTGCTGCCGCAGGTGCGCGGCACCGGCCGGTCGGTCCATGTCGACTGCCCGATGCTCGACTGTCTGCTCGGCGTCTCCGCGCTGCAGACCAGCGAGTACTGGGGGAGCGGGCAGGAGCCGCGGCCGCTCGGCAGCGCGCATCCGCGGAACGCGCCGTACCAGGCCTTCGCCGCCGCCGACGCCGGGTTCACCGTGGCGGCCGGCAACGACCGGCTGTGGGCCGAGGTGGCCGAGGTGGTGGCGCTGCCGGAGCTGATCACGGACCCGCGCTTCGCCGACCAGTCCGCCCGGGTGCGACACCAGCGCGAGCTGGCCGAGCTCCTGCAACAGCGGTTCGGCGAGGAGAAGCGCGACCACTGGCTGGCCGCTCTGCGCGCGCGTGGCGTGCCGTGCGGGCCGATCAACACCTACGGCCAGATCCTCGCCGACGAGCACGTCGAACGCTCCGGGCTGCTCGGCGGACAGGATCTTCCGGTGGCCGGGCCGACGCCGACGCTGCTCTTCCCCGCCCGTATCGACGGTCGCACGACGCCGGTCGAGCGGGCCGCACCGGCGTTGGGCGCGGACACCGACGAGGTGCTGGCCCAGTGGCGTGCCCCGGCGGACCCGACGTGACCCTGGCCGTTCGCGGTGGCGCCGCCTGGGAGCTGGTGCTCGACCGCCCCGAGTCCGCCAACGCGCTCGACGAGGAGCTCGTCGAGGCTCTGCTCGCCGCCCTGGACGAGGCGAGCGCGGCCGGAGCCGCCGCGATCGTGCTGCGCGGCAACCCGCGGCACTTCGCCGCCGGGTTCGACCTCGGCGGGCTGGCCGAGGAGACCGACGCCGGCCTGGCCCTGCGCCTGCTACGGATCGGGGTGCTGCTGGAGCGGCTGCGCACCGGCCCCTGGCTCACCGTCGCGCTGGTCGAGGGTACGGCGGTCGGCGCCGGTGCCGACCTGGCCCTGGCCTGCGATCACCGGATCGGCACCCGTGCCGCCGGCTTCGCCTTCCCGGGTGCCCGGTTCGGGCTGGTGCTGGGCACCGCGCGGCTCGCCGGTCTGGCCGGGGCCGACCGTGCCCTCGACGGCTCCCGTCCGCTGGATGCCGAGCGCGCCGCGGCCGCCGGCCTGTTGACCGAGCTGACCGACCGTCCCGAGCAGGCCGCCGCGGCCGTCCTGGAGCGGTGGTCGGCGACGGCGCCGGTGGCGCGTACGGCGCTCCTGCGTCAGAGTCGACAGCACGACACCGATGGCGAGCTCGCCGCCCTGGCCAGATCCGTGGCGGTCCCGGGGTTGCGATCCCGGATCCTCGCCTATGCGGCCGGCCGCGGGCTCGGCTCCGCACCGACCGACGACACCGATCACACCGATCACACCCACGACACCGAGGAGAACCGATGACCCTGCCACCCACCCGCACCGAGCCGATCGTCCCGGTCACCAGCGAGGTGCCCGAGGTGGCCGCCTTCGCCGAGACCGTGGCCCGGCTGGTCGCCGACGGCCTGGACGAGCCGACGCTCACCGGCGCCGTGCAGCGCGAGCTCACCGCCCTGCTCGCGGCCGGGTTCGACCTGCCCGAGGCCAAGACCCGGCCCGACCCGGACCGCTACGTCATGTATCCCCTGCACGTCGCGGCCGACGGATCCTTCTCCATCGCCAGCGCGGTCTGGAACGTCGGCCAGGGGACGCCGGTGCACGGCCACGAGACCTGGGGCGTGGTCGGCATCTACTCGGGTGTCGAGGTGGAGACCCGTTACCGCAAGCCCACCACCCCCGACGTACCGCTCGTCGACGAGGGCACCGACGCCTGGGGTGCCGGCCAGGTGACGGTCTGCTGCACCACCGACGACGACGTCCATCAGGTCCGCTGCGGTGGCGACGTCCCGGTGGTGGGCATCCACGTCTACGGCGCCGACATCGGCACCCTGCCGCGCCGTTCCTACGACCCGGCGACCGGAGCGGTGAGCTGGTTCACCTCACGCTGGGCCTGAGGAGCGTCGCGGCGCCCGCCCGGGCCCCCGGGGCGAGCCGGACGGGCATCTCATCGAGGGAGCGCCGGCTCGTCCGGAAGGCTCTTCAGCCGGCTGCGCACCATCGCCCCACCGACCAGGAACACGATGCCCCAGCACAGGGCGATCAGCCCGAGGAGCCAGGCGATGCCCACCGCGCTGTGACCGGGGTGGGAGACGAACAGGAGGCCCAGCACCACGTCGAGGACCGCGGAGAGCAGGATCAGCCCGCGCGCACCTCCGGCGGTGGCGCTGAGGGCGCCGCCGAGCTCGAAGACGCCGCGGACGATCAGCCAGATGCCGAGGATCCAGATCAGGGTGGCGGCGGCCAGGGCGGGATGGATGATCGCGAAGAAGGCGGCGATCATCGAGATGGCGCCGAGAAGGATCAACAGCACCTGGGAGCCCGCGGTGGTGCCCGGGGCGAAGACCTGGGTGAAGGTGCCGATCGCATCCACCAGGGCCCACACGCCCCACAGCACCGCCAGCGCGAGCGCGGTGTCCAGTGGCCAGGCCATCGCCGCGATGCCGAACAGGATGCCGATCAGGCCACGCACCACCAGCAGCTTCCACGACACGCTCAACAGGTCCTTGATCATCTGGTCACGTCCTTCGGTGGGGATGCCTGCCTCGGGGAGATCCCGCACCCTCTCTACCAGAACCCGACCGCG
Organism: Nocardioides sp.; assembly: GCF_047606145.1. Classification (GTDB taxonomy): domain Bacteria; phylum Actinomycetota; class Actinomycetes; order Propionibacteriales; family Nocardioidaceae; genus Nocardioides. The sequence continues at coordinate 25,501 of NZ_JASGET010000149.1, forward strand.
AATGTGACGCCGCGCCGGGACCGGCCCGGATCCGCCTCAGGACTGCTCGCGGAGCAACGGCCGGGTCAGCTGCCGGCCGTGGTGGATCTGCGCCTTCACCGTGCCCAGCGGCACCCCGAGCAGACCGGCGATCTCGTCGTACGCCATGCCGTAGACGTCGCGCAGCAACAGCGGCTCGACGAACTTGGGGTGCTCCCGCTCCAGCTTCTCCATCGCCTCCAGCAGGTCCAGCCGGGTGCCGGCGATGACGGAGGTGGTGCGCGGATCGGGACGCTCCAACGGGCCGTGCTCCTGCGGGTCGGCCGCGATGGCCTGGTTGCGCATCCGGCGGTACGCCGACCGGGCCGCGTTGAGCGCGACCACGTGCATCCAGGTGGTGAACCGGCCGCGCCCGTTCCAGGTGCCGATCTTGTTGGCGATGTTGATCAGCGCCTCCTGGCAGGCGTCCTCGGCGTCGGGCAGGTACGGGAGGACTCCGCGACAGACGTTGAGCGCGCGCGGACGCACCGCGGCGAGCAGCGTCTCCAGGGCCTCGCGGTCTCCGCTCGCGGCCCGATGTGCGGCCTCGTCGATCTCGTCGGGGGTCAGTGCGGTGGCCATGACAGCCATCATGCCGTGTTTCCCTCCTGGGTTCGTTGACCATAATGCGGGGGTGTCCATGTCCAGCCACTTCGGCCGCTACGCCGTCCAGCGCCGCATCGGTGCCGGCGGATTCGCAACGGTGTGGCTCGCCTATGACGCGCAGCTGGACTCGCCGGTTGCGGTCAAGGTGCTGGCCGACAACTGGGCCGGCGACGGACACGTCCGTCGTCGTTTCCTGGAGGAGGGTCGCTACCTGCGGCGGGTCGAATCGCCCCATGTGGTGACCGTGTACGACGCCGGTGAGCTCGACGACGGCCGGCCCTACCTGGTGATGACCTATGCGGACCAGGGCACGCTCGCCGACCGGGTGGACATCGGCGCCGGGCCGGGTGAGGCGAGCGGGCTGACCCTGCCGCAGTCGATGGTCGTCGTACGGCAGATCGCCGACGGGCTGCAGGCGCTGCACGACCGCGACGTCCTGCACCGCGACGTGAAGCCGGCGAACGTGCTGTTCCGCTCGATCAACAGCGGCACCGACGTGCGCGCCATGCTCGGGGATCTGGGACTGGGCAAGGCGCTCGACATGTCGTCGCGGCTGACCATGGTCGGCGGTACGCCGTCCTACGTCGCGCCCGAGCAGGCCGCTGCCGAGCCGGTCGACGCGCGGGCCGACCAGTACTCCCTGGCCGCGCTCGCCTACCTGCTGCTGGCCGGCCGGCCGGCCTTCCGGCACAACGACCTCGCCGCCGCCGCGGAGCCGGGTCCGGTGCCGGCCCTGTCCACCGAGGAACGCCCGTTCGCGGACGCGGTCGAGGAGGTGCTGCGGCGAGGGCTCAGCGTCGACCGGGAGGAGCGCTACCCCAGCGTCACCGTGTTCGCCGACGCGCTCTCCACGGCCCTGCAGGAGACCACCGGGGAGCTGCCGGCGGTCACCCGGCCGGGTCGGCCGTGGCTGCCGATCGACTCCGACCTCACCCTGCCGGGCGTCGGGCCGACCCGGCCACCGCTGCCACCGGCGGCAGCGGGGCCATCGGGGCCGGACAGGCCCGCCACCCCGAACCTCGCCGGCATCGGCGCGTGCGGGCCGGGCGGTTCCGGCGATTCGGGCGGTCCGGAGCCCGAGCGGGCGAAGACCCGGCGCCCCCGGCGCGGACGCCGGATCGCGTTGGGCGCCGGCATCGTGCTGCTCGGCGTCGCGGCCGGTACCGGTGCCTATGCGCTGACGCCGAAGGACGCCGCCAAGCCGCCCGACCAGCGGGTGCACGACGCGACCGGGGTGCTGTCCATCACCGTGCCGTCGGGATGGGACACCTACGAGTCGGTCAGCGGCTGGCGGCCACCGAACAACCTGAAGTCGACGGATCCGTATCCGGCCATCTCGGTGGGCACCAGCCAGGACTGGAACAACGCGAGCATGGTGGCCAGCGGGGCGTTCCTCACCCTGATCCCGGGCGTCACCCTGCCCGCCCGGCTGCCCGGCCACCCGGCCTGTACCGCGGCGGCGCCGGTCAGCGACACCGACGACGCCGGGCACGCCCGGCTCACCGGGCTCTACACCGACTGCCCGGGCGGGGTGGTGATCGAGCGGATGGTGCAGGTCAACTCCGGCGAGCTGCTCTGGGTGCAGGTGCACGCCGAGGACGAGGCCGAGGCCGAGGCCGAGGAGGTCCTCGGCAGCATCACCGTCGCCGAGTAGCGGATCCTGCCGGTCGCCGTCACCACCGGGAGGCTCGGGCTATCGGGCTCAGCGGACCATCCGCACGCTCTCCTGCACCCTCTTGAGCAGGTCAGCCAGACCGTTGCGGTCCTCGACCCGGCCGGAGACCGACAGCTCGAAGCCGGCGTACGGCGAGTCCGGGATCCGCACCCAGGCGAAGTAGTTGAGCCGGTGGTAGTTGTCCTCGCTGCGGAAGGAGTACCAGGCGCTGTCGCTGGTCTCGCGGATCAGCTGGAAGTCGGTCAGCTGACGCATGGTCTCGGTCTGGGAGTCGCGCAGGGTGGTGATCGTGACGCGGTCGGTGATCGGCAGCACCCGGAGCGCGTAGCCGTGCAGGACCGGCTCGTCGCGCGGGCGCCACCGCAGCGTGCCCGCGGGGTCGGTGCCGGTCCCCTGGTAGCGCTTCCAGCCCGCGGGCACCTGATAGCTCCACACGTGGCGGACCGTCGGGGTCCCGGTCTTGGCCGTCCGGGTGACGTAGCGCAGGTCGGTGGCGAGCTCGGGATAGGAGATGTCGTCGGCGTAGGCGCGTGCCTTGGCGATCGGCAGCGCCGGCGCCGCCGGCATCGGGTTCGGCGAGGTGAAGGTGACCGGGTTGCGCACCGTCTCGGCGGCCGGCCGGCTCTGCTGTGCGATCACCCACCCGGTGACCGCCCCGAGGGCGATCACCAGCAGCCCGATGCCTGTGGCCAGGCTGGCCCCCCGGATGCCCATACGTCCCACCTTATCGAGCCGGGTCGAGCAGGGGCGGACCACGGGTGGAGCGCGAGTCGAGCCGGGTCGAGCCGGGGCGATGCGCCGGTCGTCCGCCACCCACGGCGACTACCGTTCGACCATGACCATCCAGCAGCCGACCCAGCAGCCGGCGGAGGAGCGCAACCAGAGCGAGTCGACCCTGACGGTGCTGGTCGCGCTGGTCGCCAACGCGCTGCTGGCGGTGGCCAAGAGCGTGGCGGCGGCCCTGACCGGATCCGCGGCGATGGTGGCCGAGGCGGCGCACTCCTGGGCCGACACCGGCAACGAGGTCTTCCTGCTGATCGCGGACCGTTCCGGGAGCCGGCCGCGGGACGCGGCCCATCCTCGCGGCTACGGCCGGTCGACGTACATCTGGTCGCTGGTGGCCGCGTTCGGCCTCTTCTCCGCGGGCGCGATGGTCTCGATCTGGCACGGTCTGACCTCGCTCGGCAGCGCCGGCGAGGACTCCGGCTTCGGCGTCAACTACGTCATCCTGGCCATCGCATTCGTGCTCGAGGGCAGCTCCTTCCTGCAGGCCACCCGGCAGGTGCGCGGCAAGGCGGTGCGCTTCGGCCTGCACCCGCTGCGGTACGTCGCCCGCACCTCCGACACCACCCTGCGTGCGGTCTTCTTCGAGGACTCCTCGGCTCTCGTCGGACTGGTGATCGCCGGTGGCGGGATCGCGCTGCACCAGGCCACCGGCGATCCGGTGTGGGATGCCGTGGCCTCGATCCTGGTCGGCGTGCTGCTCGCCTTCGTCGCGGTGTTCCTGATGCGGCGCAACATGGAGTACCTGCTGGGTGAGGGCGCGATGCAGCAGGTCTACGCCCAGGTCCTGCGGCTGCTGCTCGACCACCCGCAGATCGATCGGGTGACCTACCTGCACGTGGAGTACGTCGGGCCGGAGCGGCTCTTCGTGGTCGCCGCCGTCGACCTGATCGGCGACGAGGTGGAGAGCCATCTCGCGCTCCGGCTGCGCAAGGTCGAGTCCGACATCGAGACCAGTCCGATCATCGAGGACGCGGTGCTCACGCTGGCCTTGCCGGGTCTGCCGTCGCTGAGCCTCGACGATCCCGGGCCCACCGCCCGACGTTGAGCCCGGAACGGCAACGGTTCGGGCGCTGGTGCCAAAGACGGGCCGGCCGAGGTCACCCCAGCGCCACGGTGAGCGCCAGCAGCGTCGCCGGATCCTCCAGCCGGTCGCCGTACACGTCGCGCAGCTGGCCCATCCGGTAGCGCACCGTCTGCGGGTGCACGAACAGCTCCTCGGCGACCTCCTCGCGCCGGCCCTGGTGCAGCAGCCAGGAGCGGAGCGTCTCGGTGAGCTTCTCCGCGGTGGCTGGCCGCAGCGCCGCCAGCGGTGCCAACACCTCGGCGCGCAGGTCGGCGCGAGCGTCGGGATCGGCGGCGAGCACGAGCTCGACCAGGTGCTGCTCGGTGTCCGATCCCAGGCCGGCGAGCATCGCGCGGCGCGCCCGCTCGTAGGAGACCCGTGCCTCACGCCAGGGCTTGGCCGGTCCGGTCACCGCGCCGCGACCGTCCAGGGTGCGCAGCAGCGGGCGGCGGCGCCGGCCGCCGGCGTCGGGCACCAGCAGCAGCGTCGACTCCTCCAGGTCGGGCAGGTCCTCCAACTCGAGCGTGGCCGGGCCGACCTGGGCGAGCACCGGGCCGACCTGCGACTTGGGCAGCAGGACGGCGGTGAGCGACTCCGCCGGGATCCAGCCGGCCCGCGCCGCCGCGTCGTCCAGCACGTCGGCCGCCGCACCCTCGAGCAGTCGCCGTGCCAGCCGCTCCCGCAGCTGACGCTGCACCCGGCCGGTGCTGGCCAGCTCGTCGGTGTGGCCGGCCACCGAGGCGTCGGAGACCTCGTCGATCCAGGCGAAGACCAGGGCGGCGAACTCCACCATCGCCTCCGGTCGCAGTCCGCCCTCCACCGCGGTCGTGGACAGCTCCCGCCAGGCCACCCGCGCCCCGATCCGGTAGGCGGCCAGCAGCGCCTCGGTGCTCCGGCCGCTGCGGGCCTCACCCCGGCCGAGCTCGTATGCGCCCTCCAGGGCCGGCGGTGAGGCGGGCGCCACCTCGCCGCGCTCGTGCGAGACGATGGAGAGGAATCCGCCCAGCGCCACCCGTACGGCGGTCCTGATGGTCTCGCCCATCGGGCCCGCCAGGGCATCCTTGTAGGAGGGCACCTCGGCGATGATCGAGGCGACCACGTCCTCGCCGACGCGGGGGAGGATCTCCCGCATCCGGGCCACGATCTGTGGTGTCAACTCGACCCGATAGGTGTTCAACCGGGCGGTGCGTCGCGCCATCTCCGCATCCTTTGTCGTCTGCGAACAATTGTGAAGCCGATATTCACGTCGACGGCACAGGAGTTTACATCTGGTGCGTAGCATCCTTGAGTGCATGGTGTCAGTACCGTTGTCGCCCCGGGGCCGGGCCTTCCGCCCGGGGTATGACGCGCCCTCCTGGCGGGAGGCGGTGCGCGGCCGGTTCTGGAAGGTCGCCGAGGCGGCGACCACGCCGTTCACGCCGGCCGACTACCTCGATCTGTTCCACCCGCTGCGGCCCGGCGCCGACCTGCGTGGCCGGGTGGTCTCGGTCGTCCCCGAGACCGCCGACGCCGCCACCATCGTGATCAAGCCGGGTGCGGACTGGGCCGGCCACACCCCCGGGCAGTATGTGCGGATCGGCATCGACATCGGCGGAGTGCGGCACTGGCGGGCCTACTCGCTGACCCATGGCCCGCGTGCCGACGGCCACATCTCGATCACCGTCAAGGCGGTCCCGGACGGGGTGGTGAGCACCCATCTGGTACGCCGCTCCCGGCCGGGCACCCTGGTCCATCTCGAGCAGGCAGCCGGTGACTTCGTGCTTCCGGCCGCGCCGGGCAAGCTGCTCTTCGTCACCGCCGGGGCCGGGGTCACGCCGATCGTCGGCATGCTGCGCAACCTGTTCCCGGTCACCGACGAGGGTGTCGTCAAGCTGCCCCGGAGCCGCGAGCTGGACATCGTGGTGCTCCATGTGGCCCCCTCGCGCCCCGACTCGATCTTCATCCGGAACCTGGAGGAGCTCGACCGCTCGGGCTCGGTCCGGCTCCTCACCCGCTACACCACGACCCACGGCCGACTGGATCTGGACGAGCTGGACGCCCTGGTGCCCGACCTGGCCGAGCGGTCGACGTACGCCTGTGGGCCGGCCGGCCTGCTGGATGCGCTCACCGAGCACCACCAGCGCCGCGGCCTGCCGCTGCAGACCGAGCAGTTCCGGGTGACCACCGTCGTGGCCGGTGAGGGCGGCACGGTCAGCTTCGCCGGCGGCAGCACGCTGGAGGCACCCGGCGACCGGCCGATCCTCGACGTGGCCGAGGAGGGCGGCGTGCTGATGCCGAGCGGGTGCCGGATGGGCATCTGCTTCGGCTGCGTGCTGCCGATGACCAGTGGCGCGGTCCGCGACCTGCGCAACGGCGAGATCACCGTCGCGGTGCCGGGCGAGACCGACGCCGCCGGCGTACCCATCCAGACGTGCATCAGCGCCGCGGCCGGCGCCTGCACCCTCGACCCCCGCTGACCCCAACCGACAGGACCGATCATGACCACGATGACGAAGAAGGCCGAGAGCCCGGTGGCCCACCTCACCGCCGAGGACATCGAGCAGATCGGCCTCGAGCTCGATGCGATCCGCCAGGAGGTCATCGACAGCCGCGGCGAGCGCGACGCGGCGTACATCCGCCGGGTGATCAAGGTGCAGCGCTCGCTCGAGCTGGGCAGCCGGGCGGTGCTGCTGGGCAGCATGTTCCCGCCAGCCTGGATCCTCGGCACCGCCGGCCTCTCGGTGGCCAAGATCCTCGACAACATGGAGATCGGGCACAACATCCTGCACGGGCAGTGGGACTGGATGCGCGACCCGAAGATCCACTCCACCACCTGGGAGTGGGACAGTGCGTCGACCGCCGAGGGCTGGAAGAAGACGCACAACGAGACCCATCACACCTACACCAACATCATCGGCAAGGACAATGACCTCGGCTGGGGCATCATGCGGGTCGACGAGGACCAGCCGTGGGCCCCGCGTTGCCTGTGGCAGCCGGTGATGAACTTCCTCAACATGTGCGTCTTCGAGTACGGGATCGCGATGTACGACCTGGACATGGGCGAGACGCTGCGCAAGCGCAAGCTCGGTCGTCCCGCCTCGCCGGAGTTCAAGAAGAACCTCAAGAACACCCTGGCCAAGATCCGCAAGCAGGCCACCAAGGACTACGTCGTCCACCCGTTGCTCTCCGGCCCGTCCGCGCTCAGCACGCTGACCGCGAACCTGACCGCCAACTTCGTGCGCAACGTGTGGAGCCACGCTGTCATCATGTGCGGACACTTCCCCGAGGGCGTGGAGACCTTCGAGCTCGCCGCGATCCCGGAGAAGGAGACCCGTGGAGAGTGGTACCTGCGACAGATGCTCGGCTCGGCGAACATCTCCGGCTCCACGCTGATGCACATCATGACCGGGAACCTCTCCCACCAGATCGAGCACCACATCTTCCCCGACCTGCCCTCGAACAGGTACGGCGAGATCGCCCCCAAGGTGCAGGCGCTCTTCGAGAAGTACGGCCTCAACTACCACTCGGCGCCGCTGCCGGTGCAGGTCGCCTCGGCCTGGCACAAGGTGTTGCGCCTCTCCCTGCCCAACGGCTGGCTGGCCGCCACCAACCGGCACAACCTGGTCCCACAGCTGCGCAAGCTCTACACCATGGCGACCGGCGACCGCCGCACCCGGCGTGCGCTGCAGAAGGAGCTCGACGCCTTCCTCGCCGAGGCGGCCTGAGGCGGGGGCGGAGGCGGAGGCGGGGGCAGTTTCGCCGGTGAACCGGTGAAACCGGCACTTCCTGCGTGATGCAACCCTCCAGAAGTGCCAGTTTCGCGCAGGAAGTCCGGGCCTGACCCCCGGCCGCCGGCGCCGTCAGCCCAATGCCGCGTCGACGACCGCCTTCGCCTCGGTCTGCACCTGCGCGAGGTGCTCGGGGCCGCGGAAGGACTCCGCGTAGATCTTGTAGACGTCCTCGGTGCCGGAGGGCCGTGCCGCGAACCAGGCCGAGGCGGTGGTGACCTTCAGCCCGCCGATGGGCGCGTCGTTGCCGGGGGCCTTGGTGAGCTTGGCGGTGATCTCCTCCCCGGCCAGGGTCGTCGCCGCCACGTCGGCGGGGGAGAGCGCGCCGAGCTTGGCCTTCTGCTCCCGCGAGGCCGGGGCGTCGATGCGGGCATAGGCGGGATCGCCGTACGCCGCCACCAGCTCGGCGTATCGCTGCGAGGGCGTCTTGCCGCTGACCGCCAGGATCTCCGAGGCGAGCAACGCCAGGATGATGCCGTCCTTGTCGGTCGTCCACACCGAGCCGTCCCGCCGCAGGAACGACGCCCCGGCGGACTCCTCGCCGCCGAAGCCGAACGAGCCGTCGATCAGCCCCGGCACGAACCACTTGAAGCCGACCGGGACCTCGACCAGAGGCTTCCCCCGGCCGCCGTCGAGGGCGCCGGCGACCCGGTCGATCATCGAGCTGGAGACGAGGGTCTTGCCGATCTGTGCGCTGCTCGGCCAGTCCGGGCGCGCGCCGCCGAAGAGGTGGTCGATGGCGACGGCCAGGAAGTGATTGGGGTTCATCAACCCGGCGTCGGGGGTGACGATGCCGTGCCGATCGGCGTCGGCGTCGTTCCCGGTGGCGATGTCGTACTCCCCGCGCCGCGAGATCAGCGACGCCATCGCGTACGGCGAGGAGCAGTCCATCCGGATCCTGGCGTCCCAGTCGAGCGTCATGAACCGCCAGGTCGGGTCGACCAGCGGGTTGACCACCGTCAGGTCGAGCCGGTGCCGCTCGGCGATGGCGCCCCAGTAGTCGACGCTGGCGCCACCCAGTGGGTCCGCCCCGATCCGCACCCCCGCGGTGCGGATCGCGTCCAGGTCGAGCACCGAGGGCAGCGCCTCGACGTAGCCGCCGAGGAAGTCGTACTCGTGCGTCTGCGCGCGTGCCCTGGTCCACGGCACCCGGCGCACCTCCCGCAGCCCGTCGCGGATGAGCTGGTTGGCCCGGTCGGCGATCCAACTGGTGGCGGCGGTGTCCGCGGGACCACCGTGCGGCGGGTTGTACTTGAACCCGCCGTCGGTCGGCGGGTTGTGCGACGGCGTCACCACGATGCCGTCGGCCAGTCCGGTGGAGCCGCCGGTCGAGCCCGTCGAGACCCGGCCCTTGTTCGCGGTCAGGATGGCCAGCGACACCGCGGGCGTCGGCTGGTAGCCGTCCTGGACCATCACCGTCACGTCGTTGCCGACCAGCACCTCCACCGCGGAGACGTACGCCGGCACCGACAGCGCATGCGTGTCCCGGCCCAGGAAGAGCGGGCCGTCGTAGCCCTGCTGCCGTCGGTACTCGCAGATCGCCTGGGTGGTGGCCACGATGTGGGCCTCGTTGAACGCGGTCCGCAGCGAGGAGCCTCGATGGCCGCTGGTGCCGAAGACGACCTGCTGGTCCGGATCGTCCGGATCGGGGGTCCGGGAGAAGTACGCCGTGACCAGCGCGGCGACGTCGACAAGGTCCTCGGGAGTGGCGGGAGTGCCCGCGCGGGGGTCGGCCATGGACCCATCATGCCCACTGGCGCCCTACCCTTGCGATATGCCCCTGGTGACGTGTGTGGTCGAGGATGGAATCGCGCAGGTGCGGCTCAACCGCCCGGAGAAGCTCAACGCGCTGACGCTGGAGCTGCTCGCCGAGCTCGGTACGACGGCCCGGTCGCTGCGTCGCGATCGGTCCCTGCGCGCGGTGGTGCTCGCCGGTGAGGGCGACGCCTTCACCGCGGGCCTCGACTTCGCCTCGGCGATGGGTGACCCGCGTCGACTGGCACTGGCGTTCATGCCGCGACCGTGGCGTGGCACCAACCTGTTCCAGGAGGCGTGCTGGGCCTGGCGCCGGCTGCCGGTCCCGGTGATCGCCGCCGTGCACGGGCACTGCCTGGGCGGCGGCGTGCAGATCGCGCTCTCCGCGGACTTCCGGTTCGCCACCGCGGACTCCGCCTGGTCGGTGCTGGAGGGCAAGTGGGGGATCATTCCGGACATGACCGGGGTCCGGGCACTGGCCGAGCTGGTCGGGATCGACACCGCCAAACGGCTCACCATGACCGCGGCCTCCTTCGACGGCGAGGAGGCCCGCAGACTCGGGCTGGTGACCGAGTTGGCCGCCGACCCGGTGATCGCCGCGACCGCCTTCGCCCGCGAGCTGAGCGCCAAGTCCCCGGATGCGCTGGCCGCGGCCAAGCGACTCTTCAACGACACCTGGCACCGTGGGCCGCGCGCGACCTTCGCCCGGGAGCGGATCGAGCAGCTGCGACTGCTCCTCGGCCGCAACGCCAAGATCGCGCAGAAGGCGGCGTTCAAGCGCCAGGCGCCGGTCTATCAGGATCGCGCCCGCTGATCGACCTCGACGGCGTCTGGTCCCCGCCGCGCCGCTGAACCTGGTCACCCGGTTCTCGGCGTGCCGCGGGGCGGGAGGTCAGGGGGCCGAGCGCGCCAGAGGTCAGGGATAGGCCAGGCCGGTGGTCTGCTCGGAGAGCCGCCACAGCGCGCGGGCGGCGGCGGGGTCGTGTGAGAGCCGGGTCGAGGCGGCCGGAGCCGGCGCCCCGCCGAGGCCGAAGGCGCCCGGTCCGACGTACGTGCCCGAGGCGAGGTCGGCGGTGGCGGCCATCAGGGTGGGCCAGGCGCCACGCTCGGCGGGTTGGGCGAACGCGGCGGAGACGCGGCGCCCCACCCGGGAGAACCGGCCGGTGGCCATCGGGCCGTTGGCGATCAGCTGCGTGTCGGCGTACCCCGGATGCGACGCCAGTGCGCGCGCCCGCAGCCCGGCCGCACGCGCTCGCCGGTCCAACTCGTAGGTGAACAGCAGGTTGGCCAGCTTCGACCGGGCGTAGACGCCCCAGCGGGAGTAGCGCCCGACGGCGACGGTCGGGTAGGTCAACGGCGCCTGCCGCGCCATCCGGTGCATCACGCTGGAGACGGTGACCACGCGGCCGTCGTGCTCGGCCAGGGAGCCGAACAGGAGGCCGGTGAGCAGGAACGGGCCGAAGTGGTTGGTGGCCAGCTGCAGGTCGAGGCCGTCGACGGTACGACGCTCCGGCGTGGCCATCACCCCGGCGTTGTTGATCAGGAGCCGCAGCGGTGCGCCGAGCTCGTACGCCGCGTCCTCGATCGCCTCGGCGGCCGCCCGGACCGACCGCAGGTCGGCCAGGTCGAGATGGACCCGCTCGATCGCGGCCTCCGGCACCTCGGCAGCGATGGCCTCGGCGGCGGTATCGAGCCTGCTCCACGACCGCCCGGCCAGGACCACCCGCGCACCGTGACCGGCCAGCTCACGGGCGGTGTGCCAGCCGATCCCGCCCAGACTGGGGCCGGTCACCACCGCTGTCGTCCCGCTCAGGTCACCGATGTCGTCGCAGGACCAGGTCATGGCCCCACCCTACGAGCAGCGGCCGGCGGCGCCTCGGTCAGCCGAGCGCCAGCCGGAGGGCCATCGCGATCATGATGGCGGCGATCACCACGTCCAGGGCGCGCCACGCGCCGGGGCGCGCCAGCAGCGGGGCGAGCAGCCGGGCGCCGTAGCCGAGTGCCACGAACCAGCACAGGCTGCCCAGGCCGGCGCCGAGCGCGAACCACCAGCGCCCATCGCCGTGGGCGTTGGCGAGCGAGCCGAGCAGCAGCACGGTGTCCAGGTAGACGTGCGGGTTCAGCCAGGTCAGCGCGACGGCCTTGAGCAGCACCGGCCCCCGGCGCTCCCGGTCGCCGCGGTCGGCGCGGTCGCTGGGGGAGAGCGACTCGGCCCGGGCCACCCGTCGTAGCGAGGCCGCCGCATAGCCGGCCAGGAAGACCACCCCCAGCCAGCGCACCACCTCCAGCACCCAGCCGGCGTGGTCGACGATCCCGCCGATCCCGCCGACCCCGGCGGAGATCAACACCAGGTCGGAGAAGGTGCAGATCGCGACGACGGCACCGACGTACGAGCCGAGCAGTCCCTGGCGGAGCACGAAGGCGTTCTGTGCGCCGATGGCGACGATCAGCGAGAGCCCGGCGGCCAGACCGGCGGCGACGGCGGTGATCACGGTGTGACGCTACGAGTCGACCGGGGTGAAGACCAGCGAATGTTTCTTCAGCTACTGAAGATCTGCTTAGGATCGGACTCGTGCGTCTCGATCCCGGACAGCTCGAGACCCTGCTGGTCATCACCGAGCAGGGCACCTTCGACGCCGCCGCGGGCGAGCTGCACCTGACCCCGAGCGCGGTCAGTCAGCGGATCCGGGCGCTGGAGCGGGCCACCGGTCAGGTCGTCGTACGCCGCACCACGCCGTGTACGGCGACGCCGGCCGGCGAGCCGTTGGTCCGGTTGGCACGCCAGCTGCGGCTGCTGCTCACCGAGACCGCCGCCGACCTGCCCGACGCCGCCGCGGCGGTGATCGAGTTGGCGGTCGCGGTCAACGCGGACTCGCTGGCCACCTGGTTCCGCGAGGTGCTCGACGAGGTGGCGACCTGGCCGGCGACGGCGCTCCGCCTCGACGTGGAGGATCAGGCCTACTCCCATGACCTGCTCCGCCGCGGCGACGTGGTCGGTGCCGTCACCAGTGAGCCGCGACCGGTGCAGGGGTGCACCGCGGAGCCGCTGGGGAGGCTGCGCTACACACCCGCCGCAACTCCCGAGCTGGTCGGACGCCACCGGCGTGGACGCGGGGTGGACTGGGCTCGGCTTCCGATGGTCGTCTTCAACGAGAAGGACCGCCTGCAGGACGACGTGCTGGCGGAGCGGGGGCTGGGCCGGCCGCCGGTGGTCCACCGGGTGCCCAGCAGCGCCGACTTCCACGAGGCGGTACGGCGCGGGCTCGGCTGGGGCGCGATCCCGCAGCCCCAGCTGTCACCCGACCTCGAGGCCGGCAGGCTGGTCGCGCTGCCGGGCGGCCACCCGGTCGACGTACCGCTCTACTGGCAGCGGTGGCGCCTGGACACGCCGGCGCTCAACCGTCTCACCGAGACCGTGCGACGCGCGGCCTCGGTGCTGAGTTGAGGACCGCCCGAGACGGTCACCGGGCGGCCCGGCCGGCCCGTCGTTCGGTGCCGGAGACTCAGAACGCCGACTCGGGCAGCTCCATGATCGAGTTGTCGACCGCTTCGGCGATCGCCCGCTCGGCGGTGATCCTCGGCAGCTGGTAGGCGGCGTAAAACTTGGCGGCGGCGACCTTGCCGTCGTAGAAGTCCTTCTCCTTGCCGCTGGCGCCCTCGGCGAGCTTGGTCAGCGCCACGTCGGCGCCGCGCAGCAGCAGCCAGCCGCACACGAGGTCGCCGACGGCGAGCAGCAGCCGGGAGGTGTTCTGGGCGACCTTGTAGAGGTTCTTCGGGTCGTCCTGGGAGGCCATCAGGTCGTTGAACATGTGGCCGACGATGGCGTTGACATCCTCCAGGGCGGTGGCCAACAGCGCCCGCGACTCCTTCAGCTCGCCGGTGCCCTCGGCGTCCAGAAAGGCCTTGATCTCACCGGCCAGGTGGCCCAGCGCCTGGCCCTGGTTCTTCACGATCTTGCGGAAGAAGAAGTCCTGGCCCTGGATCGCGGTGGTGCCCTCGTAGATCGAGTCGATCTTGGCGTCGCGGACGTACTGCTCGAGCGGGTACTCCTGCAGGAAGCCGGACCCGCCGAAGGTCTGCAGCGACTCGGTCCCCAGCGTCACCCAGGAGCGCTCCGAGCCGTAGCCCTTCACGATCGGGAGCAGCAGGTCGTTGACCGCCTCGGCCAGGGCGGAGTCGTCGCCAGCGGCCCTGGCGAGCTGGACCTGGTCCTGCCAGGAGGCGGCGTAGAGGACCAGCGCGCGCATCGCCTCGGCGTACGACTTCTGCACCAGCAGCGAACGGCGTACGTCGGGGTGGTGGGTGATGGTGACCCGCGGTGCCGTCTTCGCGGCGTTGGTCAGGTCCGCGCCCTGGACCCGCTCCTTGGCGTACTCGAGCGCGTTGAGATAGCCGCTGGACAGCGTCGCGATGGCCTTGGTGCCGACCATCATCCGGGCGTTCTCGATGACCTCGAACATCTGGGCGATGCCGTTGTGCACCTCGCCGAGCAGCCAGCCGCGAGCGGGCTCGCCGCCGCCGACCTGCGGGTCGCCGAAGGTGAGCTCGCAGGTGTTGGAGACCTTGATGCCCATCTTGTGCTCGACACCGGTGACGTAGACGCCGTTGCGCTCGCCGGTCAGCTCGCCGCTCTCCGGGTCGAAGTGCAGCTTGGGCACCAGGAACAGGCTCAGACCCTTGGTGCCCGGGCCGCCGGCTCCCTCGACGCCCTCGGGGCGCGCTAGCACCAGGTGCATGATGTTCTCCTGGAGATCGGACTCGGCGCTGGTGATGAAGCGCTTCACTCCGGTGATGTTCCAGGTGCCGTCGGGATTCGGGGTGGCCTTGGTGCGGCCGGCGCCGACGTCCGAGCCGGCGTCCGGCTCGGTGAGCACCATCGTGGCGCCCCACAGCCGCTCGACCATGATCTCGGCGATCCGCTTGTCGCGATCGGTGCCGTTGTTGTAGACGACCGCCGCGAAGGACGGGCCGGCGCCGTACATCCAGATCGGCGCGTTGGCGCCGAGGATCAGCTCGGCCGTCGCCCAGACCAGGGTCGGCGGTGCGGAGGTGCCGCCGATCGCCGGGTGGGTCTGCAGGCTCCAGAAGCCGGACTCCATCCAGGCGTCGTAGCTCTTCTTGAACGCGGCCGGCACCGGCGCGGTGTGGGTGGCCGGGTCGAAGACCGGCGGGTTGCGGTCACTCTCCTCATAGGAGGCGGCCAGATCCTCGCGGGAGATGCGCTCGACCTCGGCGAGGATCTCACGGGCGGTCTCGGCGTCGAGCTCGGCGTACGGCCCGGTGCCGAGGATCTTGTCGCGGCCGAGCACCTCGAACAGGTTGAACTCGATGTCGCGGAGGTTGCTCTTGTAGTGGCTCACTGCTCCACCTTCTCTGAAGGGTCCGGGTGACCGGCGGTACGCGCCTACCGACGCGTACTACTGGCTAGTAACAACGACTATAGGCAGCGCTTCCGGCTGTCGCAAGCGAGCCGCTCGCGCGTCGCACGGGTTGGTGTCACAGGCCACGCCGGAGGATGGCGTCCAGGGCGACCAGCAGGGCCTGCCAGGACTCCTCGCCCGCCGGTTCGCTGTGCTCGAAGGCGCCGGTGGCCTCGAGGTCGGTGAAGCCGTGCACCAGGCTGCCGAGGAGTCGGACGGCGTGGGTCTGCGCGGGCTCGGGCAGGTCGTAGCCGCGCAGGGTGGCTCGGGTCAGCTCGGTGTGACGACGGCCCGCGCGGATCGCGAGCTCGGCGGACGCGACATCCGGGTCGAGCCGGCGGCGGGCGGCCGCGTAGCGCCCGGGATGCTCGCGCGCGTAGGCACGGTAGGACCCGGCCAGGGCGGCCAGAGCGTCGGTTCCCGAGCGCCCCGCCAGGTCGGCCGCCGCACGGTCGGCGAGCTCGTCGAGGGCGAGTGCGGTCAGCCGGGCGTGCAGGTCGGCGGCGCCGTCGAGGTGGGCGTACAGGCTCGCCGGTCGTACGCCGCAGTGCCGGGCGAGCCGGGAGACGGTGACACTCTCGGCGCCCGCCTCGTCGGCCAGCTCGGCGGCGAGTGCCACCACCCGTTCGGTGCTGAGCCCGGCCCGCATGAATGCTCCTAAGATCAATAATGATTTGCCTACAATCTATAGGCAACCTAGTGTCGGCGGGATGAGACCGCTGACCGAGTCCGAGATTCGCGCCAGCTTCGCGAACTGCTCCCAGGGAGAGGCACGGCGGGCGAACCTGCCGCGTGACCTCGACACCCTGCCCTGGCCGGACCTGGACTATCTGGGCTGGCGCGACCCGAAGGCGCCTCAACGCGGCTACCTGGTGGCGCGCCACGCCGAGCGCTGGTGCGGCCTCGTCCTTCGTGGGACGTCGTCCGGGGCGGCCACCGGCCGCCGCAGCATGTGCTCGCTGTGCGCCACGGTGCGCTCCGGCGGGGTGGCCCTGATGGTGGCGCCGCGTGCGGGCCGGGCCGGGCAGCGGGGTCACACCGTCGGCACCTACATCTGCGCCGACCTGGCCTGCTCCCTCTACCTGCGCGGCCGGCTCGACACCGGCGGCCCGGTGCTACCGGAGACGCTCACCCTCGAGCAGCGGGTCGATCGGCTCGATGCCAACCTCGCCGACTTCCTGGCGCGGGTGCTGAGGTCGGAGTGAGCGTGCCGGCTCACGCCTGGGCGTGTTCGGCGATCCACTCCGACACCGGCCGGATCGCGCGCCAGTCGCGGCGTACCTCGGCCAGCAGGGCGGCGGTGTGGATGACCGGTTCGAAGCCGATCATGCGACCCAGCGTGAGCG
>NZ_JASGET010000150.1:0-22086 GCF_047606145.1 Nocardioides sp.
ATCGCCCGCGGCGTCGGCGGCCTGTGCCTCTGGGTGGCGCTGGACCGGCCGGTCGCCACCGCCACCGCCACCGCCGCGGCACGCCTCGGAGTGCGGCTCTCCCCGGGCACCGCGTTCGGCGCCGACGGCGTCGACGAGCGCCACATCCGGATCCCGTTCACCCTCCCGTCCGCCCAGCTCACCGAGGCGATCGCGCTCGTCGGCCAGGCCTACCGGCAGGCGGTGGGCGGGCCGCAGCCAGCGGTACCACCGGCCGACGACCTGGTCGTGTGACCGCGAGACGCGCTCCCGCCGCCACTACCCTGGCTCCGTGCCCGACGACCGACGTTCGCCTCGCGACTCCTTCATCACCGTCTACGGCCGGATGCCCGTCCAGGAGGTGCTGCGCGACCCCGGGCTCGACGTCGACAAGCTGGTGGTCGCGCACGGCTCCGGTGGCCACAGCCTCGAGGCGATCCTGCGGCTCGCCGAGGAGCAACGCGTCCCGGTGGAGTGGAGCAGTGCGCAACGCGTCAAGCTGCTCGCCGGGAACGGCAAGCACGACCAGGGCATCGTCGCCGACGTCGAGGCCCCCGGACTGCGCAGCCTCGAGGAGTACGTCGCCGAGGCACCCGCCGACGCCGGCCTGCTGTTGCTCGACGGGGTCAGCAACCCGGCCAACGTCGGCATGATCATCCGCACCGCGACCGCCGCGGGACTCGCGGCGGTGCTGCCCTCGCACGGCACCGCGGCGATCGGTCCGCTGGTCATCAAGGCCTCGGCCGGCGTCGCCTACCGGGCCACGATCGTCCGCTGTCGGCGCACGATCGACGCGCTCACACGGCTGCACGCCGCCGGCTTCGCCAGCTACGGTCTGGACTCCCTGGCCGCGACCACGCTCTATGACGCGGACTTCCGCGGGCGGTGCGCCTTCGTGCTCGGCAACGAGACCGACGGACTGAGCCCGGAGGTCGAGGCGAGGCTCGGCGACCTGGTCGCGATCCCGATGTCCGGCGGTGTCGAGTCGCTCAACGTGGCGAGCGCCGCCGCCGTGCTCGCCTTCGAGCTCGCCCGCCGACGCTCGGCCTGATGTCTCCGCCTGACCCTGACGTCTCGGTCCGACCGGCCGACCGAGCCGGCTGCGCCGACGATCAGCAGCCGTCGCTGCCGGGCTCCGGCGCGAGGTCCCCGGGCTCATGCGCGTCGGCGCGCGCCAACAGCCGGTGGACGTCCCGGGTGAACGAGGAGCTGTAGGAGGTGTAGTCCACGCAGCCACCCTGGTGCAGGCCGCCGATCACGCCGGTGACCACCCGCACCTGTCGGCCGTGCCCGTTCGCCCGCCCATGGCGAACCGTGGTCAGCCATGGGCTGCCGCTGCTCCCGCCCACGTATCCCGAGCAGTCGAAGGTCGGATATCCGTCGGTGGTGTAGGTGGTCGTCGTGCAGGTCACCGGCAGGTCGTCGATCCCGTAGTTGTAGGCGATGTCGGTGATCGTGGTCCCGTCCCGCGGCGCCAGCCCGAGCACGTTGGCGCCGGTCACGTCCTGGAGCCGTGTCGCGTGCCGGTGCCGGTCACTGTGGCGAGCGCTGTGCCCGTGCCTGGCGCCTGTCCGGTCCACCTTGCCGGTCCCGTCGGTCCTGTCGGCGACGGTCAAGATCGCGTAGTCGTGCTGCGGGTCCTGGTCCTCGATCCAGGCCCGGTCGACGTAGGCGGCGGTGACGGTCCACACGCCGTACGGCGTCTCGCCGTCGCGATAGCCGGGCGCGAACTGCCAGCCGCTCACGTCGCCCTGCACGCAGTGGGCGGCGGTCAGGATGAGATCGCCCGACCTGCTGGAGATCACGCTCGCGGTGCAGCTGTGGTCGTCGTCGAGACCGTCCTTGAAGATCGGACCGACCGTCGGGTCGCCGCCGAAGGAGGTGGCGCTCGGCGTACCCGTGGGAGCACCGGCGTCGTCGCTCCCGGTGTCGGCCCGTGCCACCGGCGCACCGGCCGCCAGCGCGGTCAGTGCGGCCAGTGCGGCCGCGCCGGAGACGAGCATGATCGACCAACGCGAACGAGCCACGGAACCACCCCAGGAGATCGACGGCACGGAAAGTTCCCGGCCAGTCTGGCGGCACACGACGGTCGCTGTCGAGGACCTGCGGAGAGCCGGATCCGGATACGCTCGCTACTCGACCGACAGGCCGGACCTGGTCGCGCTCGCTATCCCGGCGACGGGAAGCTCGGGCCGGGCTCGACCGCGAGGCTCATCCCGACCCGCGGCGAGCGGCGGCGCTGGCGTAGAGGCAGAGTGCCGTTGCGGTGGAGAGGTTGAGGCTCTCGGCGGCGCCGAAGATCGGGATCGATACCACCTGGTCGGCGAGCGCGGCCAGTTCGGTGGGAAGGCCCCACGCCTCGTTGCCGAAGAGCCAGGCGACACGGCCGGCCAGCAACTCCCCGGCGTCGAAGAGATCGACGTCTCCCCCGCCGTCCGCGGCCAGCACGCTCAGTCCCGCCGCCCGGGCCACCCGGACCGCAGCGGCCGGGTCACGCTCGACGGCGATCGGCAGGTGGAAGGCCGATCCCACGCTGGCCCGGATGGTCTTCGGGTTGTACAGGTCGACCGAGTCACCGGCGAGCACCACGCCGGCGGCGCCCGCGGCATCTGCGCACCTGATCACGGTGCCGGCGTTGCCCGGGTCACGGACGTCGGCGCAGATCACCACCGGCCCACCCGACCTCGCCGACGTCGCCGACGTCGCCGACGTCGCCGATGTCTCGGATGCGGCCGATGCGACCACCGAGTCGATCGGGACGTCGAAGAACCGGCACAGCGCCACCACCCCGGCGGGGGTGACCGAGTCGGAGATCCCGGCCATGGCGCGGTCGTCCACCGGCGTCACCGCCGGCGCCGCGGTCAGCAGATCGGCGTACGTCTCCAGGCCGGCGGGGGTGGCGAAGACCTCGACCACGCAGCCCGGCACCCGGAGGGCACCCTGGACGGCCTTCGGGCCGTCGGCGAGGAAGAGCCGCCGCTCGGCACGTACCGAACGGCGGCTCAACCTGCGAGCCTCCTTGACGCGAGCGTTGCTCGCGGCCAGGGGAGCCGTCACCGGCTCAGGCGGAGACCGGCGCGTTGACGTCCTCGGGGAGCGCGGCCTTGGCCTGCTCGACGAGCGCGTTGAAGGTGGCGACGTCGTTGACGGCCAGGTCGGCGAGGATCTTGCGGTCGACCTCGATGCCCGCCAGACCGAGGCCCTGGATGAAGCGGTTGTAGGTCAGGCCCTGCGCGCGCGCCGCGGCGTTGATGCGCTGGATCCAGAGGCGACGGAAGTTGCCCTTGTTCTTACGGCGGTCGTTGTAGCTGTAGACCAGCGAGTGGGTGACCTGCTCCTTGGCCTTGCGGTAGAGCCGCGAGCGCTGGCCGCGGTAGCCCGAGGCCCGGTCCAGGGTGGTACGACGCTTCTTCGCCGCGTTCACTGCGCGCTTGACGCGTGCCATTGTTCGTTCTCCTTCGATGGATGAGTTCGGGGAGCCGGGGCCGAATCCCGGCGGGCGGGGGCGAGCGCCCCCGCGATCACCTGCCCAGCAGCTTCTTGGCGCGCTTGACGTCGGACTTGGCGACCTCGGTGGTGCCCGACATCCGTCGGGTCATCTTCGAGGGCTTCTTCTCCAGGTTGTGGCGCAGGCCGGCCTTCTGGCGGCGGATCTTCCCCGAACCGGTCACGCGGAAGCGCTTGCCGGCACCGGAGTGGCTCTTCATCTTCGGCATCGTGTGTCTCTTTCTTGCTCGTCCGGTCGCGCACGTGGATGCGTCGCGGCGGAGGTCGGTCGGCGGGTGCCGTCGGGTCGTGGTCAGGCGTCGATCTCTGGGTCGAGGTTCTCCGAGCGGCGGCGCTCCTTGGGAACGGCGCCGACCCGGGCGGCGTTCGCGGCGGTGCGCTCCGCCTTCTCCTCGGCCTCCTCGGCGGCGCGCTCCGCCGCCCTGGTCTCCTTGGCCGCCTTGACCTCGGCCTTGGCGTCCGCCTTCTTCTTGTTCGGGCCGAGCACCATGATCATGTTGCGGCCGTCCTGCTTCGGTGCGGACTCGACGAAGCCGAGCTCGCTGACGTCCTCGGCCAGCCGCTGCAGCAGCCGGAAGCCCAGCTCCGGGCGATGCTGCTCGCGACCGCGGAACATGATGGTGATCTTGACCTTGTCGCCGGCCTTGAGGAACCGCACGACGTGACCCTTCTTGGTCTCGTAGTCGTGCTGGTCGATCTTGGGACGAAGCTTCATCTCCTTGATGATCACGTTCGTCTGGTTCCGGCGGGCCTCACGGGCCTTCTGGGCGTTCTCGTACTTGAACTTCCCGTAGTCCATGAGCTTGCAGACCGGGGGCTTGCCCTGCGGAGCGATCTCGACCAGGTCGAGATCGGCCTCCTGCGCAAGGCGCAGTGCGTCGGCCGTCGGCACGATGCCGACGGTCTCACCATTGGGACCAACGAGGCGGACCTCCGTGACGCGGATCCGGTCGTTGATACGAAGCTCAGTGCTGATGTGTCCTCCAGTGACTTGTCGTCGAGCCCCAGGCCTCCGGACCGCCGTGCACATCCGGTCCGGAACGACAAAGGGCTTCCGCTTGGCAAGCGGAAGCCAGTCAAGACGCTCGCCCGCGGTGGGCTCACATCACCAGGACACATCCTGGGACCGGACCCGACGACCTGTGCTGCAGGCGGTCGATGCGGGTGGGAGAGCGAGTTGGTGATCTCCGCTTGTGGGATCTGCCGGTGTCCGGCCACGAACGCCGGGCATTGCTGCCCGGCGACATGGACGTACGCCGACGGATCGGTCAACAGCAGAGGCTACCGCAAGATTCCCGACCGCCCGAATCCTCAGTCACTCCCGTGCGAATCTCGCGCCACCGGCGACACCCACGCCGAGGAGTCACCGACGAAGGCCAGACCGAGGCCCGCGGCGGCGGCGCGCAGATCCTCGCCCTCGATCGGGAATGTCACCGGTCCCGCGACGTCGACGACAATCGCGTCGGCTTCCTCCTGGAGAGCCGCCATCGCGGCGTCCCGGAACCCCACCGGCACCGGTCGCGCGTCGGCGCGCCACGCTCGCAGCGACTCCGTCGAGGTGAAGGCGAGCAGCGCCCGTCGCCCGTCGGCGCCGGTGAGCAGCACCGTCGCCATGTCGGAGGTCTTGTCGCGAGCGAGTCCACTCGCGCGATGCTCCACCGTACCGAGGACCGCCACCACCGGTACCAGGACGCGGCTGTCCAGCAGCGCGGCCAAGGCGACGGCGTATGTCCCGCGTCGGGTAGCGAACGCCGAGAGCGCCGAGGCGACCGCTGGCTTCGCCGACCCCTCGTCCCCGGCGAAGCCGGGGCCGGAGATCCGCTTCTGGTCGGGGTGTTGCTCCACGACACGCATTCAACTCCCTCGGCTCCGCATGCCGTGCGCCGACCCCGGAGTCGTCGCGCCGAACCCACGACCATCGAAATTAATCTGTAAGTCGAGTGGCTTACTTGCATTGGCGTCCCCGAATCCCGTACACATAGGCCATGTCCACTGCCACCTCCTCCCTGGCATCGCCGATCGGGCTCAGCCGCCCGAACGGGTCGCGGGGCACGCCAGGTAGCCGGACCCGGCCGCTTCGCCACCTCGAGCGCTGGATCTCGCCGATCGCCCTCATCGCCCTCTGGCAGCTCGCCAGTGCGACCGGGATCCTCTCCGAGCGCAAGCTCGCGCCGCCCTCCAAGGTCGTCCGCAGCGCCATCGACCTCATCCGCGACGGCACCCTCGGGCACGCCACCCTGGTCTCGACCGAGCGTGCCGTGGCCGGGTTCGCGATCGGCGCTGTGATCGCTCTCCTGCTGGCGCTGCTCGCCGGGCTCAGCCGTCTCGGCGAGCTCGCCGTCGACCCGCCCCTGCAGATGCTCCGGATGCTGCCGCACCTCGGACTCGTGCCGCTGTTCATCATCTGGATGGGGATCGGCGAGACCCCGAAGGTCACCCTGGTGGCCTTCGGCGCGATCTTCCCGCTCTACCTCAACACCTTCTCCGGGATTCGCAACATCGACCGCAAGACCCTCGAGGCGGCGAAGGTCATGGGGCTCACCCAGCTGCAGCGGATCCGGTACGTCATCCTTCCCGGCGCCCTCCCCCAGGCCCTGACCGGGCTTCGGCAGAGCCTCGGCGTCGCCTGGCTCACCCTGATCGTCGCCGAGCAGATGGCCGCCGACGACGGCATCGGGAAGATGATCAACGACGCCCGCGAGTTCCTCATGACCGACCAGATCGTCGTCGGACTCGCCGTCTACATGATCCTCGGGCTCATCACCGACGCCATCGTGCGTCTCATCGAGCGGAAGGCCCTGGCATGGCGATCGTGACCGACCGCGACAAGATCCAGAAGACGTCGCAATCGCCCGATAGGACCGGCAGCGGCGGGGAGTACGTCGCCCGGGTGCGCGGTCACCACCGTGCGTTCGGTGACAACGTCGTGCTGGACGGCGTCGACCTCGACATCCTCCCGGGCGAGTTCATCGCCTTGCTCGGCCGCAGCGGCAGTGGCAAGTCGACACTGCTGCGGGCGCTGGCGGGACTGGATCTGGTCCCGGCGGGCGAGATCGAGGTGACCGGCCGCACCTCGGTCGCCTTCCAGGAGCCGCGGCTGCTGCCCTGGCACCGCGTCCGTGACAATGTCGCCCTCAACCTGCTCAACAGCCCCGAGAAGCGCAACCGGATGACGCTGGCCGACCAGGCGCTCACCGAAGTCGGCCTAGGAGAGAAGACGACCGCCTGGCCGTTGCAGCTCTCCGGCGGGCAGGCCCAGCGGGTCTCACTCGCCCGCGCGCTGGTTCGCAACCCGAGCCTGCTGCTGCTCGACGAGCCGTTCAGTGCCCTGGACGCGCTGACCCGGATCGAGATGCACCGGCTGGTCGTGGACCTGTGGCGCCGACACCAGATGGCCGTTCTCATCGTCACCCACGACGTCGACGAGGCAATCGCGCTCGCCGACCGGATCGTCGTGCTCGACTCCGGACGGCTGGCCCGCTCCTGGACGATCGACCGCCCCCGCACCGACCGCTCACCCGAGCTCCACGAGGTCGCCACACTGCGGCAGACAATCCTCGCCACCCTCGGCGTACGCCCGCTGGAGCCGAACCCGAACCGGGATCCGGTGACCGGCGAGCTCCACCGTCCGACCAGTTGACGTCCGCTCGCCGAGTGGCAACGCCACCAGTGCCGCCGGGCTCCAACACACCCGACATTCCCAGAAGGACGCACTCATGACCCGCCTCCTCGGCCGCCGCGCTCTGCTCGCCGCCGCCGCTCTGCTCGCCGCCGGCTCCGCCCTCACCGCCTGCGGCGGCTCCGACGACGCCGGCAGTTCCTCCTCCGATGGTTCGACCGATCTCAGCACCGTGACCCTGCGCATCGGCGACCAGAAGGGCACCAGCGCCAAGGCGCTGCTCCAGGCCGCCGGGCTCGACGACACCACCTACAAGATCGAATGGAAGTCGTTCACCTCGGGCCCGCCGATGCTCGAGGCATTGGAAGCCGGGTCGATCGACGTCGCGATGGTCGGCAACACCCCGCCGATCTTCGCCGCCGCAGCCAACGGCGGCTTCAAGGTCGTCGCCGCCGCCAACTACACCGGAGAGGGCGACGCGATCGTCGTGCCCAAGGGCTCCTCGATCACCTCGGTGGCCCAGCTCAAGGGCAAGAAGGTCGCCGTCGCCCCGGGCAGCTCCGCCAACTACAACCTGCTCGGCCAGCTCGCGAAGGCCGGTCTGTCACTCAGCGACGTCGATGTGGCCGAACTCCAGCCCGCCGACGCGCTCGCCGCGTTCGCCAACGGCAGCGTGGACGCCTGGGCGATCTGGGAGCCCTACACCTCTCAGGCTGAGGTGCAGGACGGCGCGACCGTTCTGGTGAACGGTGCCAACGGCGTGATGAACGGCCTTAACTTCCAGGTCGCCTCCACCGACGCGATCGACGACTCGACGACCAAGGCCGCCCTCTCCGACTACCTCACCCGAGTCCAGAAGGCGCAGATCTGGTCCGGCAAAGCGGCCCACCGGACCGCCTGGTCGAAGGTGTGGTCGCAGGGCACCGGCCTCTCGGTCGCGGTCTCCGAGCATGCCACCGCCAAGCGCCCGGTGACGGCGGTCCCGATCGACTCCTCGGTGATCGACTCCGAGCAGACGATGGCCGACGCATTCACCAAGGCGAAGGCGATCCCGACGCAGGTCGACCTCACGGACTACTTCACCGACGAGTTCAACGATGTCGCCAGCGGCTCCGCCGTCACCGGCAAGTAGTCACGGCCGTCTCCACGATCCGGGAGCGGACCACGTCCGGGTCCGACCGCCCCTTCCGTCCTGTGAGACGCTTGAGACATGGACAACGGGGCATGGGGAGCACTCGCCCTGGCGCTCACGGTGCTGGGCGGCATCTGGACCTGGTACGCGTTCCGCAACCGCGGCGTCGCCTCCGGAGTCCGCGGGGCCGGCCTGACGATGCTGCCGATCGCCGCCTACCTGACCCACACCCTGCGCATGTTCGGTCGCGTCGGCAGCGCGGTCGCCGACTGGGCGACCGGATTCGTCTTCAGTCCCGCGGTGTGGGTCGGCATCGTGATCGGCGCGGTCGGGTTCCTGCTGATCTTCGTCTCCACCAAGCTCTCCGGCAAGGAGGCGGACCCCGCCGACACCCAGGCCGACATTCCGACCACCCCCCGGGCCGCCGGGACGACCGGCGGGCGCCGGCAGCTTCCGCGGACCGGTCGCAGCGACGGCGGGGTCTCGGACACGCTCGGCGACGACCTGGACGACATCAACGCCATCTTGAAGAAGCACGGCATCTCGTGACGTCCGCCGTCGACCCGACGGCGGCGATCCTGGATCTGGTACGACACCGGCCCGCACGGCTGGGGGCCGGCCGGTTGCTGAGCATCGAGGGGCCGGCCGGGGCGGGCAAGTCGAGTCTGGCCGCCGGCCTCCGGCAGGGCTTCGGCGCCGGCTCCGTCGTGGTCGCCATGGACGAGCTGTACGACGGCTGGGACGGCCTGGCCTCCCTCGAGCGCCAACTCGACTCACTGCTGCTACCGCTGGCCGCCGACCGGTGCGGACGCTATCGGCGCTACGACTGGCACGCCGGCCGCTACGCCGAGACCGTGACGGTCGCACCGGCCGACCTGCTCATCCTGGAGGGCGTCGGCAGCGGCCTGACCGCCTACGATCACCTGCGCACCGCGTTGGTCTTCCTCGACGCTCCGACGGCGACTCGCAAACAACGCGCGCTCGCCCGGGACGGCGACTCGTTCGCACCGTACTGGGACCGGTGGGCGGCGGCCGAGGCGGACCTGTTCGCCCGCGAGCGCACCCGAGAGCGCGCCGACCTCGTCGTGCCGACCGGCTGACGACCATGCCGCGGCGCCGGCGACCGCAGGACCGTCTAGCCTGAGCCCGTGCTGCCACCGAGCGGGAACCAGTTCACCATCAGCGGCGGCGGCTATGCCGCCACCCTCACCGAGAGTGGCGGGGCGCTGCGCACCTTGCAGCACGGTGACCGGCGGCTGATCGACGGCTTCGCCGAGGACCAGATCTCGGCCGGCGGCCGCGGCCAACTGCTCATGCCCTGGCCGAACAGGATCCGGGACGGGCGGTACGGCTTCGCCGGCTCGTCGTACCAGCTCGGCCTGAGCGAGGCCCGGCTGCACAACGCCTCGCACGGCCTCGCCCGCTGGGCCGGCTGGACGCCCATCGAGGTGTCCGCCGAGGCCGTCACCCTGGGCTACCGTCTGATGGCCCAGAGCGGCTACCCCTGGACCCTCGACCTGCGGGTGACCTACGCGGTGGGCGACGACGGCCTCCAGGTCACCCAGTCGGCCACCAACCGGGCCGACAGCACCGCGCCGTACGCGTCGGGTGCCCACCCGTATCTGAGCGCCGGCGAGGGCCCGATCGACACCTGGACCCTCGAACTGCCCGCCGCGACGCGGCTGCTCACCGATGACCGGCTCCTGCCGATCGGCACCGAGCCGGTCGCCGGCACCGCCTACGACTTCCGTGCCCCGCGCCCGATCGGCGAGGTGGCCTTCAACCATGCCTTCGGGGACCTGGTCCGCGCCGACGGCGGCAACGAGACCGACGGCACCGCCGTGGTCCGGGTGACCGGGCCCGCCGGCAGCACCGAGCTCTGGCTCGACGGCCACCACCGCTGGGTGATGATCTACAGCGCGGACGACAGCGGCACTCCGCGCCGTTCGCTGGCCGTCGAGCCGATGACGGCGCCGGTGGACGCCTTCAACTCCGGGATCGACCTGATCGACCTCGAGCCCGGCGAGACGTTCTCCGCGCGATGGGGCATCCGGGGTTGAGCCGGCGATCTCGAGCGTGGTGGTCGGCGGTGACCGGGTTCAGCGCTGGGCCCTGCGGTGGGGGTGCATCTCGGCCAACTGCTCCTGGCTGAGCGCCGGGACCGTCAGCGGTACCCGGGAGCCGTCGGCACGCATCCCGTCGAGCAGCAGCTCCAGATAACGACGCCAGACCCCCGGGACCACCGGCTCGGTCACCTCGCTCAGCGCGCTGAGCATGCAGACCAGTCCGAACAGATCGGTCTCCTCCAGCTCGGGTCGGATCGCGCCGACCTCCCGGGCACGGGAGAAGACCCGAGCGACCAGTTGCTCGACGCGTTGCTTGGCCGCTTCCAGCGCCGGCCGGGAGCGGTCGACCGTCGTCAGCAGGGCGGCCAGACCACGGTCCTCGGAGACGAACCGGCCGACTCCCTCCAACAGGATCACCAGGGCGTCCCACGGTTCGGCCTCGGCGATGTCCGCGGCGATCCGGTCGGCCACCTCACCGAAGTGGTCGATGAAGACGGCGGCGATCAGCTCCTCGCGATTCGCGAACCTCCGATAGACCGTCCCGACGCCGACGCCGGCATGCGCGGCGACGTCATCGAGGGTGACGTCCAGGCCGCGCTCGGCGAAGAGTTCGCGCGCCGCGGCGACGACCCGCGCCCGGTTCCGGGCGGCATCGGCCCGCAACGGGCGCTCGTCCTCGGCGGTCTCGACTGCGGTCTCGGCTGTGGGCACACTCACAGCATACCAACCGGAGGCACAATCTCCATTTCGTGCTACTCTCGGGGCGTAACCGGAGGAATGTCCTCCGATAGGTCTTGAAGCCCTCGACAGGGAGATCCCATGAGCACACTCGACACGGAACTCGAGCTCGAGTTCACCGAGGAAGGCGAGCAGAGCCGGCAACACCGGCTGCGCTGGGTCATCCTCGGCGTCCTCGCCCTCGCCCAGCTGATGGTGGTGCTGGACGCCACCATCGTGAACATCGCCCTCCCCGACGCGCAGACGTCGCTCGGCTTCGACAACGCCGATCGGCAGTGGATCGTGACCGCCTACGCATTGGCGTTCGGCTCCCTGCTGCTCCTGGGCGGCCGCCTCTCCGATCTGGTGGGACGCAAGACCACCCTGATCGTCGGCCTGGTCGGCTTCGCCGCCATGTCCGCCGTCGGTGGCGCCGCGGCGAACTTCGGCATGCTGGTCTTCGCCCGCGCGGGCCAGGGTCTCTTCGGCGCGCTGCTCGCGCCCGCGGCGCTGGCGCTGCTCACCACCACGTTCACCGACGCCCGGGAGCGGGCTCGCGCGTTCGGCATCTTCGGCGCCATCGCCGGTGGTGGCGGCGCGCTGGGGCTGCTGCTCGGCGGGATGCTCACCGAGTGGGCCACCTGGCGCTGGTGCCTGTACGTGAACCTGGTGATCGCGGTGGTCGCCCTCGCCGGCGCCCTGCTCTTCTTGCGGAACCAGCGCTCCGAGCACCGGCCGAGGCTGGACATCCCCGGCACCCTCACCGTCTCCGCCGCGCTGTTCTCGATCGTGTACGGCTTCTCCCACGCCGAGACCAACGGATGGGCCGACGCGGCGACCAGCGTCTGGCTCGCCGCCGGCGTCGTCCTGCTCGCCGTGTTCGTCTGGCTGCAGGCGCGCACCACGCACGCGCTGCTTCCGCTGCGGATCGTGGTGGACCGCACCCGCGGCGGCTCCTACCTGGTGGTCTTCATCGCCGGCATCGGCATGTTCGGGATCTTCCTGT
This sequence comes from Nocardioides sp., assembly GCF_047606145.1. GTDB lineage: Bacteria > Actinomycetota > Actinomycetes > Propionibacteriales > Nocardioidaceae > Nocardioides. The sequence continues at coordinate 12,066 of NZ_JASGET010000150.1, forward strand.
TCCTCACCTACTACCTGCAGCAGAACCTCGGCTTCACCCCGATCCGGACCGGCCTGGCGTTCCTGCCGATGATCGGTGTGGTGATCGTCGCCTCGACGCTCGCCACCGCGCTGCTGCTGCCCCGGTTCGGCCCTCGCTGGATGACCGCCCTCGGGATGTTCGTCGCCGCCGGCGGACTGGTGCTCCTCACCCAGCTCAGCGACGCCTCGACGTACGCCGCCGACATCCTACCGGGCCTGATGATCATCGGCCTCGGTCTCGGACTGTCGATGGCCCCCTCCATGCAGGGCGCCATCTCAGGCGTCTCCGGCGACGACGCCGGCGTGGCCTCGGCGACCGTCAACACGATGCAACAGGTCGGTGGGTCGGTGGGGACCGCACTGCTGAGCACCATCGCCTCCAGCGCCGCCACCGCCTGGGCCACCGACCACGCCTCCTCGGGATTGAGCGCGACCCAGCTCAGCTCGCTCGCGGCGGTGCACAGCTACACCACCGCCTTCTGGTGGGCGGCCGGGATCTTCGCGGTCGGCGGCGTGGTGGCCGGCCTGGTCATCCGCAGCGGCAAGCTGCCGGAAACGCCGGAGGACACGGTGGCGCTGGCGCACTGACCCGGTCCGGTCGCCGGCCACGAGGACGCGTCCGGCCCTCGCCTCCGCCGTGCCGAGCTCGGCGTCCGGCCCGGACCCACCCGGTCCGGCTCAGCGGGCGCCGAGCTCGGCCGCGATCGAGGCCAGCTGCCGGGCCGCGGTCCGGGCTCGGCCGCCGTCGGAGGCCTGGACGCCCATCACCGGGATGTTCGTCCCGTCCGCCAGGTCGAGGTTGACCCAGGGCGCACCGGGCGGGAAGTTCACCGCCACCACCTGCGCCCAGTCCAGGTCACGCCGACGGTAGCCGTTGACCACCACCAACCCGTCGGTGCGCGCCACCACCCGGGACCTGGTCAGGGCGTGCACCAACACCAGGATGAGCAGGCCGAAGAAGCCGAGGGTGGCCTTCTCGAAGACGGTGAACTTGGCCCGGGTCTCGTCGTCGAAGCCGATCCAGCTCATCGCGCACACCACCGCCAGCGCGATCACCAGAGCCGTCGCCATCACCCGTGGACCCAGCGGGCGCCAGGTGTGCGGCATCTGCGGGGAGCCCTCAGAGTCGGCAGGCATGGATATCGGTCAGCAGGATGGCTCGCGCGCCGACGGCGTACAGGTCGTCCATCAGTTTCTGCGACCCGTCCCGCGGGACCATCGCCCGGACGGCGACCCAGCCCTCGCGGTGCAGCGGGCTGATCGTCGGGCCCTCCAGTCCGGGGGTGAGCTCGGTCGCGGCGGCCACGTCGGCGGCCCGGATGTCGTAGTCCATCATCACGTAGCTGCGTGCCACCATGACGCCGTCGAGTCGACGCTTGAACGTCTCGAAGGCGGCCGGCACCGGGGTGCCGGCGCGGGTGATGACAACGGCCTCGGACTCCAGGATGGCCTCACCGAAGGTCTCCAGTCCGGCCTGGCGCAGCGTCGAACCGGTCTCCACCACATCGGCGATCACGTCGGCGACACCGAGCTGGATGCTGGTCTCGACGGCACCGTCGAGCCTCGTCACACTCGCCTCGATCGAGGCCGCCTCCAAGAAGGCGCGCACCACCCCGACGTAGGAGGTGGCGATGCGCTTGCCGGCCAGATCGTCCAGCGAGCCGAACGCGCCCGCCGGACCGGCGAACCGGAACCTGCTGCGACCGAAGCCGAGCGCCATCACCTCGTCGGCCTTCGCGCCCGAGTCGAGCAGCAGGTCGCGGCCGGTGATGCCCACGTCGAGGGTGCCCTCACCGACGTAGAGCGCGATGTCGCGCGGGCGCAGGTAGAAGAACTCGACGCCGTTCTCCTCGTCGATGAGGGTGAGGCGCTTGCTGTCCTCGCGCTGCCGGTAGCCGGCCTCGCGGAGCATCTCCGAGGCGGCCTGGGAGAGGGCACCCTTGTTCGGGACCGCGATCCGCAGCAGACCGGTGGTGGGAGTTGTCGCAACCATGGGTTCCCCTACAGGTGGGAGTAGACGTCGGAGAGCTCGATCCCGCTGGCGAGCATGAGCACCTGGGCGTGGTAGAGCAGCTGGGAGAGCTCCTCGGCCGTCGCCTCCTTGCCCTCGTACTCGGCGGCCATCCACGACTCCGCCGCCTCCTCGACCAGCTTCTTCCCGATCGCATGGACGCCGGCGTCCAATGCCGCGACGGTGCCGGATCCTGCGGGTCGGGTCCGGGCCTTCTCGCTCAGCTCGGCCCAGAGCTCGTCGAACGTCTTCACGTCGGCCAAGCCTAGGGCGTACGGCGCCGTCCGGCCGCGCCGGGCCGGTCGGCGGGACGGCCCGAGGAGATCCCGCGGGTGGACCATGCCTCCAGGCGACCTCCGGCTCACCTTGCTAGTAGAGCCGCGAGGTCTGCTTGACCGAGACGGCGGTGGCGAGCGCGGCGGACGCGGCCTCGTAGCCCTTGTCCTCGCTCGAGGAGGGCAGCCCGGCGCGGTCCAGCGCCTGTGCCTCGTCGTCGCAGGTGAGCACGCCGAAGCCGACCGGCACCAGGTAGTCCAGGCTCACCCGGGTCAGACCGTCGGTCGCGGCCCGGCAGACGTACTCGAAGTGCGGGGTGCCGCCCCGGATGACGACTCCGAGGGCCACGACCGCGTCGTAGCCCGCCTTGGCCAGCGCGGCCGCGACGACCGGGAGCTCGAAGGTCCCCGGCACCCGGACCAGCGCGGGCTGCTCGATCTTGTGGTCGACGAAGGCACGCTGGGCGCCGGCGATCAGGCCGGCCATCACCTCCTCGTGCCAGCTGGCGGCGACGACGGCCACCCGCAGGTCGTGACAGTCGATGGGGGTCGGGGTGGGCGCGCCCGCTCCGCTCATGGGTTGACTCCTTCGGCTCGGTCCAGGTCGGTGCGGTCGAGATCGGGGAGCACGTGGCCCATCCGATCCCGCTTGGTGAGCAGGTAGGCGAGATTGTGGTCGTTGGGTCGCGGCGTGAGCGGGACCCGCTCGGCGACGGTGACTCCGTAGTCGGTCAGGTGCCGGATCTTGTCGGGGTTGTTGGTCATCAGCCGCACCGTGGTGACCCCGAGGTCGCGCAGGATCTGGGTGGCGGCGCCGTAGTGGCGGGCGTCGGCCGGGAGGCCCAGGTCGAGGTTGGCGTCGACGGTGTCCCGGCCGCCGTCCTGCAGCTGGTAGGCCTGCAGCTTCGCCACCAGCCCGATGCCGCGGCCCTCGTGACCGCGCAGGTAGACCACCACGCCACGCCCCTCGGCCCCGATCGCGTCGAGCGCCTCGTTCAGCTGGGGCCCGCAGTCGCAGCGGGCGCTGCCGAAGACGTCACCGGTCAGGCACTCCGAGTGCACCCGGGTCAGCACCGGCGTACCGTCGCGCAGAGCCGCCGGGTCGCCGTACACCAGGGCGACGTGCTCGGAGCCGTCGTCGCTCATGGTGTAGCCGTAGGCGGTGAACGCGCCGTGACTGGTGGGCAGTCTGGTCTCCGCCTGACGGGTGACCAGCACCTCGGTACGACGCCGGTAGCGGACCAGGTCCTCGATCGAGATCATGCGCAGGCCATGCTCGTCGGCGAAGGCACGCAGCTCGGCGGCCCGCTTCATGGTGCCGTCGTCGTTGACCACCTCGACGAGTACGCCGGCCGGGGTGAGGCCGGCGAGTCGGGCCAGGTCGACCGCCGCCTCGGTGTGGCCCCGGCGGACCAGGACGCCCCCCTCGCGATAGCGCAACGGGAAGACGTGTCCGGGCCTGGTGAGCTCCCATGGCTCGGTGGCGGAGTCGGCGAGCACGCGCGCGGTGTGAGCCCGGTCGGCGGCGCTGATCCCGGTGCTGACCCCGTCACGGGCATCGACGCTGACGGTGTAGGCGGTGCGCAGCCTGTCCCGGTTGTGCGGGGTCATCAGCGGGATCTCCAGCCGGTCGAGCATCGCACCGGGCATCGGCACGCAGATCACCCCGGAGCTGTGCCTGATGGTGAAGGCCATCAGCTCCGGGGTGGCCTTGGCGGCGGCGAAGATGAGGTCGCCCTCGTTCTCCCGGCCCTCGTCGTCGACCACCACCACCGCTCTTCCGGCGGCGATGTCGGCGATCGCGTCCGCCACCGCGTCCAGTCGCACTCCCCCGTGCTGCGGGCGCTCGCCCAGGGCCTCGTCGATCTGCTTCTCGCTCATCGTTCCTCCTCCCTGCCGCCACCGGCCAGCAGCTTCTCCACGTGCTTGGCCAGCACGTCGACCTCCAGGTTGACCGGGTCGCCGACCGCGCGCGTGCCCAGCGTGGTCCGGGCCAGCGTCTCGGGGATCAGGCTGACTGTGAAGGAGTCCTCGCTCACCGACACCACCGTCAGGCTGACCCCGTCCACGGTGATCGAGCCCTTCTCGACCAGGTAGCGGGCCAGACCCGCCGGCAGCGCGACGGTGACCAGCTCCCAGTGCTCGCTCGGCTCGCGGCGGAGCACGGTGCCCACGCCGTCCACGTGACCCTGCACGATGTGGCCGCCGAGCCTGGTGCTCGGGGTGACGGCGCGCTCGAGGTTGACCCGGTCCCCACGCCCGGCGCCGGCCAGCGAGGTGCGGTCGAGCGTCTCCTGCATCACGTCGGCGGTCCAGGTGTCCTGGTCGCGGGCGGCCACCGTCAGGCAGCAGCCGTTGACCGCGATCGAATCACCCGGCGCGGCATCCGCGAGCACCCGCGCGGCCTCGATCCGCAGGCGTACGGCGTCGCCCTGCTGCTCGATCCCGGCCACGGTGCCGAGCTCTTCGACGATTCCGGTGAACATCACTGTCTCCTTGCTCGCGGTTCGAGGGTGAACCGCACGTTGGGTTGCTCGGCGTCGCCTTCGGGCGCACCGGGGTCGGGGGGCAGCACGGTGAGGTCGACCACCTCGGGGCGGTAGGCGTCCGCGATGGTGGTGATGCCGAGGTCGGCGACGGCACTGTGCCCCGCACCGAGCAGGAACGGCGCCACGTAGACGACGATCTCGTCCACCACTCCGGCGGCCAGGAACGCCGCGGCGAGGGTGGGGCCGCCCTCGCAGAAGACGTGGCGGCGCTCCCGGCGCCAGAGCTCGTCCAGGACCGCACGCGGGTCGTGGCTGCGCAGTTGCAGGCTCGGACCACGGTCGTTGAAGATGCGCTTGGTCGGGGGCAGGTCACGGTGACCCACGACCACCCGCAGCGGCTGCACGCCGACCGGACGATCGCGCTCGTCGCGCACGGTGAGCTCCGGGTCGTCGACCGCCACCGTGCGGGCGCCGACCAGCATGACGTCGCACTCCGCGCGCAGCCGGTGGGTGTCCAGCCGGGCGGCGCGCGAGGAGACCCAGCGACTGGTGCCGTCCGCGGCCGCGCTGCGCCCGTCCAGGGTGGTGGCGAACTTCCAGGTGACGAACGGCCGCTGCAACTCGACGGCCCGGGTCCAGGCCCGGTTGAGCGCACCGGCTCGGTCGGCGAGCAGGCCCGACTCGACGTCGATGCCGGCGGCGCGCAGCGTGGCGGCGCCCCCGGCCGCGATCGGGTTCGGGTCGGCCTGGGCGAAGACCACCCGGGCCACGCCGGCCGCGATCAGCGCCTGGGCGCAGGGTCCCGTGCGGCCGGTGTGGTTGCACGGTTCGAGGGTCACCACCGCGGTGGCGCCGCGGGCCGCGCCGGGCGCCTGCTCCTCGGCCCGGGTGAGCGCCTCGACCTCCGCGTGGGGCGTGCCCGGTCCCCGATGCCGGCCCTCGGCGATCGTCGTACCGTCGGGCGCGAGCAGTACGCACCCGACCCGTGGGTTGGGCAACAGCTGCGGACCCGCCCCCGCCGCCAGCTCCAGCGCGCGCAGCATGGCCGTCCGCTCGGCGCTCGTCTCGCTCATCGTGTCCCTCGGGTCCGGTCGCGGACTCCGGGGACATCGGCCGGGCACCGGTGGCTCCGAGGAGCCTCGTCGTGCCCGAGGAGCCGACTGCGTGCGTCTTCCCATCCGGACTTTCACCGTCGGTCCAGGAGTTCCACCTGGTCAACCGAACGCTGGCTGCATTCGGGTCGCGGACTTCTGAGCGAAGCGAGGAGCTTCGGCACAGTCACCGCCGGTTCGGAATTACACCGACCCCAGAGCACGCGAGTTGTTCACTCGTCTGCTCGACATTGTGGCACACACCCGGTCGACGGTGGCCAACGGGTGGGATCAGACCGCGAGATCGCGCGCCGGATCGGCGGGTCGGATCGGCGGGGTCAGGCCGTCGAGGAGGCCTCCGCGGCCCGATCCCGCAGTGCGTTCACCATGGCGTCCGGATCATCGGCGGAGTAGACCGCACTGCCGGCCACGAACACGTCGGCGCCCGCCTCCGCGCAGCGCCCGATCGTCTCCAGCGAGACTCCCCCGTCCACCTGCAGCCACGCCTGGACGCCGTAGGAGTCCAGCAAGGTGCGGGTACGGCGGATCTTGGGCAGCACCAGGTCGAGGAACCGCTGTCCGCCGAAGCCGGGCTCCACGGTCATCAACAGCACCATGTCGAGCTCGGCGAGCATGTCCTCGTAGGGCTCGATCGGGGTCGCCGGCTTGAGCGCCATGCTCGCCCGGGCACCCTTGGCCCGGATCTCCCGCGCCAGCCGGATCGGCGCCTTGGCGGCCTCCACGTGGAAGGTCACCGAGGCACACCCCGCCTCGACGTACGCCGGCGCGTGCCGGTCGGCGTCCTCGATCATCAGGTGCGCGTCGAGCGGCGTCTCGGTCGCGCGGGCCAGCGCCTCCACCATCGAGGCCCCGAAGGTCAGGTTGGGCACGAAGTGGTTGTCCATCACGTCGACGTGGATCCAGTCGGCACTGGGGATCCGGGCGATCTCCGCACCCAGCCTGGCGAAGTCGGCGTTGAGGATCGACGGCGTGATCTGCAGATGGCGCACCCGAGGATCCTATTCCGAGAGTGCCCTCGCGACCGCGGCCGCCGTCTCCTCCGGTGAGGTCACCGCCACCTCGGTCAGGTCGTCCTCGACCGCCGCGAGGCGGGCCAGTCGCGACCTGTAGTCGGCGAGCGTGGCCGGGTCGATCTCCTCCTGCCACGGCTCACCGCCGAGGCGCTGCTCACCGGTCAGCAGCACATGCACGAACCGCGCTCCGGCCTCGTCCGCCGCGTCCCGGAACCGGGTGACCTCGGTCGGGTCGGCGACCAATTGCGGCACCAGCACGTCGTACCCATCGCGCAGGTGCGCGGTGGCGAGCTCGAGCGCCCGGGTGCGGCCCACCTCGGCGGTCTCCTCCCACGGCCCGCCGATCAGCGCGCGAAGAGCGTCGATGTCCAGGTCGAGCGCGCCGGGCCGGTCGGCGACGAGCCGCCGCGCTAGCGTCGACTTGCCGACGCCGGGCAGGCCGTTGAGCAGCATCAACACACGCCCGCGCCCCGCTCGCGATCTCGGTCCGAACGGCATGGCTCCACGATAGTGAGGGACCCCACCGGCACGCCTCCCCGGATCGCGCCGAACGGGTTGGTACTTTGCCGGCGTTGTGACATCCCAGACGACCTCCGACCGCGACCCGGCCGGCTCCGCCAGCTCGGGCGCCACGGGTGGCTCCTCGCCTGCGTCGCAGCGTCGTACCGACATCCAGGGGCTGCGGGCGATCGCGGTCCTCGCCGTGGTGGCGGTGCATGTCGGGATCTCCAGCGTCACCGGCGGGTTCGTGGGCGTGGACGTCTTCTTCGCCATCTCCGGCTTCCTGATCACCGAGCAACTGCTTCGCTCGGCCGAGCGGGACACCCGGGTGTCGTTGCTCGGCTTCTACGCGCGCCGGGCGCGCCGGATCCTGCCGGCGGCGACCTTCGTCCTGATCGTCACCTGTGCCTACGCCGCCTGGCAGCTCGGCTTCGTGCGCACCAAGTCGATCGTGACCGACGCCATCTGGTCGGCCGTGTTCGCGGCCAACATCCACTTCTCCGCGCTGCAGACCGACTACTTCGCCGCCGACCTGCCGCCGAGCCCGCTGCAGCACTACTGGTCGCTCTCGGTCGAGGAGCAGTTCTATCTGCTCTGGCCGGTGGTGGTGATGCTCTGCGTCTGGCTGGTCCGGCGCCGCAACTCCGCCCGGAACGCCGTGCGCGCCGCTGCGGGCCGACCGACCAAGACGGCCAAGCCGCGGCGCCTGCTCATCGCCGCCGTCGTGGTGATCACCGCCGCCAGCCTGCTGTGGTCGGCGCACATGACCCAGGTCGACCCGGAGTCCGCCTACTTCTCCCCCCTCACCCGAGCCTGGGAGCTCGGACTGGGCGCGCTGGCGGCACTGGCGATCCAGCCGCGACAGACCGACGGGCCGGCCGCCCGCTGGCGGGCTCAGACGCTCTCGCTGGTCGGTCTCTTCCTGATCATGTGCGCCTGCCTGCAGTTCAACGACGCCACCCCGTTCCCCGGCACGCCCGCGCTGGTGCCGGTGCTCGGCAGCGTGTTCATCCTGGTCGCCGGGGCTCTCTGGCACGGCCCGACCATCGTCTCCCGGCTGCTTTCGATCAAGCCGCTGCGAGTGCTGGGCGACTGGTCGTACTCGCTGTATCTGTGGCACTTCCCGGTGTTGGTGCTGCCCGAGATCCAGCTCGGGCGCGACCTGACCTGGCTCGAACGCGGTGGACTGCTCGTCCTCGCGCTGGCGCTCTCGGCGGCGTCGTACCACCTCATCGAGCAGCCGTTCCAGCGGCCGCGGATCAAGCGCGGCTGGTTCCCGGTGGCGCTGTACCCGCTGAGCATCGCGCTGGTGATCGCCACCGGCATCGGCGCCAACTCCTACGCCACCAGCGCCGCCCGGATCGATGGCTATCAGCCGGCGATCAGCCTGGCCGACGGCCAGTCGTCGTCGAGCGCCTCGCCGTCCGCCTCGGGCACCTCGTCCAGCACCGCCTCGGCGTCCGCGTCGAGCGGCACCGCGACCATCGATCGACAGGTGCGGCTGGTGCGTGCCTCGGTCACCGCGGCGCGCGATGACCAGCCGATACCCACCACCCTCGAGCCGGCCGTCACGGGGCTCTCCGACGACACCGAGGACGTCGGGGACTGCGACTACCTCGCCGGCAGCCGCCAGCTCTGCGCCCGCGGGGACGCCACCGGGAGCAAGACCCTCGTCGTCCTCGGCGACTCGCACGGCAGGCACTGGATCCCGGCGATGGACAAGATCGCCAAGCGGGCCGGATACCGTGCCTACTACCTGGTGATGCCCCAGTGCGTCGCGTCCATGATCACCCCCGACAAGCTCAACGAGACCGAGGCGTTCACCGACTGCGACGACTTCCACGCCTGGGCCATCGCGCAGATCAAGAAGCTCCGTCCCGACCTGTTGATCATCTCCTCACGCTCGGTGACGACCGGCATCCACGACGCCAGCGGCCGGCACACCGCGCACGGCTACGTGCGCAAGGCCGAGTACGCCGGCTATCAGGAGATGCTGCGCGACGTGATGCCGTACGCCGACCGGACCGCCTGGATCCGCGACGTGCCGGCGCTGCGGCTCGACCCGGCGACCTGCCTGAGCTCCAACGCCCGCCTCGGGCCGTGCATGACCAAGCCGGACCCGGACCTGGAGGAGGGCGCCGACCTGCAGGTCAAGGCGGCCCGCGCGGCCGGGGCCGAGGTGATCGACATGGACGACTACTTCTGCTGGCAGGGCGAGTGCCCGGCGGTGGTGGGCTCGACCATCACCCATCGCGACTTCAACCACATGACCACCACCTACGCCGCCGAACTGGCCAAGCCGCTGGGCACCAAGCTCGGGCTCTGGTGAGGGTCGATCAGGGCTCGGGCTCCTCGGGAGTCTGCTCCCCCGCCGCCTCATCGCGATCGGCCCACGCCAACAACGGCGCGACGTCGAAGACGTGGTCGTCGATGTCCGCAAACAGGTCCCCGACGGCCGCGTACCGAGCCGGCACCGTGGCCAGCGTCAGGTCGTGCGGATCCACGTCGGCCACCTCCTCCCACCGGATCGGGGCGGAGACCCTCGCGTCCGGCACACCACGCAGCGAGTACGCCGCCGCGATGGTGTGGTCAGGCATCAC
>NZ_JASGET010000151.1:0-32864 GCF_047606145.1 Nocardioides sp.
GACAACCCCGCCCGACCCGCATACACCCCCGCGGTATAACCCGACGGACCAGAACCCACCACAACCACCTCACGCGGCGACTCAGCAGAAGAAGCAGCAACCATCGAGAATCCCTTTCAACAATGACTTCAACAAACACCCGCACGATCCAGTACCCGGCGCGCCTGGAGGAGTCTGGCTCGATCGACCATACGTCCCCGCAGGGTGTGCAGTCCGGCATCGGGGGTCGCCTGGAACGCCGCGACGATGGCGCGCGCGTCGGCGATCTCGTCAGCCGTCGGGGTGAACGCCTGGTTGATGATGTCGACCTGCGCCGGGTGGATGGCGAGCTTGCCCTCGAACCCCATCCTGCGAGCGGCCTCCGCCTCGCGGCGGAGCCGATCGAGGTCGTCGACGTCGCGCAGCACGCAGTCGATCGGCTGTACGCCGGCCGCGCGAGCCGCGGCCAGGGTGAGCGACTGGGCGAGCCGGTAGACGTGGCCCAGCTCGCCGTCGGCGTCGAACTTCGAGGACGCCCCGAGCGCGGCGGAGAGGTCGTCGACACCCCAGCTGATGGCGGCCAGCAGCGGGGTGCTGCCGGCGAAGGTGCCGAGGTCGAAGAGGCTCGCCGGGGTCTCGGCGGCGATCACGTGGATCCGCCAGCCGGCCTCGACCAGATCGCCCGCGGCCCGGGCCACCTCGGCACCGTGCTCGACCTTGGGCAGCACGATCCCGTCCAGGTCGAGCTCCTCGGCACAGGCCAGGTCGGCGCCGTAGAACTCGGTGTCCATCGCGTTCACCCGGAGCCAGCGCTGCTGTCGCCCGGACCGGTCCGGCAGGCCGGCGAGCAGATCCCGCGCGACCGCCTTGCGATCGGCGGTGACGCTGCTCTCCAGGTCGAAGATGACCGCCGCGGCCGCGCTGTCGAGCGCGGCGACGACGTCGCCCTCACGGTCGGCCGCGGCCAGCAGCCAGCTCTTCGGGGCCGCCGGCACCTCGCCGTACGTCTCCATGACCCCGTTCCCGATGCTCACAGGCCGAGGTCCTCGTTGATCAGGATGACGCAGATCTTGCCCTGCTCGACCGGCTGGTTGCCGTCGATGATGGCGGTGTAGCGCAGCACGCCCCAGCCCAGCCCGTCGTCCTTGCGGTGCTTGAGCCGGTGGCGCCAGGCGTTGACCGGTCCGGCCCAGTCGCGGATGCGGCGGAGCGCGTCGTCCACGTCGGTGCAGATCTTGTTCACGCCCGCGACGATGATCACCTTCTTCGGGCCGAACATCATCGCGGCCACCCGGTTCCCGGAGCCGTCGGTGCTCACGATGGTGCCGTCCAGGGTGATCGCGTTGGTGCCGGTGAGGTAGATGTCGGAGAGCAGCGTCTGACGCTGCATCTCGCGGCGCTCCTCGCGGGGCGGGTTGTAGCCGGTCGTGGCGTCGGTGCGCACCGGGTTGATGAACTCGTTCTCCCCACGGTCCATCAGCGCCTCGAAGGCGCCGATCTGATTGAGCGTCACCGAGTCGCCACGGCCGAGCCGGGCGCCGGCCGGCACGAGCTCGAGCAGCAGCTTCAGCGCCTCGTCCGCGGTCTCGACGAAGTGGCCGTCCATGTACTTCTCGTGGAGCTTCTCGATGACCAGCTCGGCACGTTCTCGTTGGTACTGCCGGATCTCTGCCGAGAGATCGGTGTCGCCCATCGCCACAGCGGACTCCTCCCCAGTGCGCATAATGAAGCGCAATATTGTTGAGCAATTTGAGTATGGCACACCGCGCCTCCCGAGCGCCACCGCCATGGCGGGCCATCCCGGCGAGGGCGCCGCGATCGGGCGATGCCGATGCCGATGCCGATGCCGAGATTGATTCTGTCACCCGGTTGACGGAAAAAATATGTATCTCTAGTTTCTCACTCGTGTTTGATCACGAGAACGTCCAGGCACTGGTGCGCCGCACCCATGAGCAGCAGGTGCTCGCCGCGCTGCGCCGGCGCGGGCCGCTGAGCCGTGCACAGCTGGTGCGGATGGTCGGCATCTCCCGGACCACGGTCTCCGAGATCACCAGCGATCTGATCGCCTCCGGCGCGGTCATCGTCTCCGCCACCGACGCGGAGACCCGGGTCGGCAGCGGGCGACGCGCACAGCTGTTGCAGCTGGACTCCCGCGCCGGACAGTACGTCGGCGTGGACCTCGCCCACCGGCACGTCCGGGTGGTGGTGGCCGGTGCGGCCCAGGGCACGCTGGCCGCCGCGGCCGCCGACTACCGCAGCCAGAGCTGGCCGGAGCGGGTCACCGAGGCGATCCGGCTGGTCGACGAGACCGCCGAGAGGCACGGGCTCCACTACGGCGCCCTCCAGGCCGTGGCGATCGGCGTAATGGGCACCGATCGGCACCTGCGCCGGTTGGCCGGCGAGGCGTTCGGCGATCGGTTCGCGTGCCCGGTGGTGGTCGACAACAACACCCGGTTCGCCGCGCTGGCCGAGGCACTCGCCGAGGGGCCCCGGGTGCGCGACCTGCTCTACCTGCGACTGGCCGACGGCGTGGGCGGCGGGGTCGTGATCGGCGGCCGACTGGTCCCGGGCGGGCTCGGCAACGCCGGCGAGTTCGGTCATGTCCGGGTCGAGGACGGTCGCGCGGCTCGACCCTGTCGCTGTGGCGGACGCGGCTGCCTGGAGACCGTCGCGTCGGTGCCCGCGGTCCTCGACCGCGCCGGACTGGGCGCCGGACCGGGCGCCGGCCGCACCGGAGCGCTGGAGCAGCTGGCGGCGGCCTACGCCGATGGCGACCCGGCTGCCCGGGCGGCGGTCGACCGTGCCGCCGCGGCGACGGGACGGGTGCTCGGCATGACGACGCTCGTGCTCAGTCCGGAGCGGATCGTCATCGGTGGTCCCCTCCCGCGGCTGATGCCGGGGCTGGTCCCGGGCATCGCCTCGGCGCTGGCCGACGAGGTCGGTGTCGGCGCGCTCCCCGATGTCCGCGGTGCGCGGCTCGACGACGAGGACGGCGCCCGCGGAGCGGTCGCCATGCTGCGCGAGCGCTCACCGCTGGTCGCCGAGTACGCCGGCCCTCGGGAGGACGCACATGTCTGACTCCCTGCCGGGCACACTCGGCAGTCGACCCCGATCGGCGGCACAGGCGTCCGGCCCACGCCTCGCCACCCTGTTGGGTCCCACCGGCTGGGCCCGTCGCGCCCTGCTCACCACGCTCTCCATCGTGCTCGGGATCGGGCTGTGGTGGATCCTCAGCAAGACCGGATTCGACCTGCCGACGCCGCCACAGGTCGTGCGTCGCGCCCGGGAGCTGCTGGCCGACGGCACCCTGGAGAAGGACATCCTGGCCAGCCTGCGCCGGGTGGTGCTCGGCTTCGCGCTGGGCTGCCTGGTCGCGGTGCCGGTCGGCTTCCTGATGGGGTGGTACGAGATCGCCCGAGCCCTGATCGAGCCGTGGATCCAGTTCTTCCGCGCGGTCCCGCCGCTGGCCCTCATCCCGATGATGGTGGTCCTGCTCGGCATCGGTGAGACGCCCAAGGTCGTGGTGATCTTCCTGAGCAGCTTCCTGGCCTGCGTGATCGCCGCCTTCCAGGGCGTCGTCAGCGTCGATCGAACGCTGATCAACGCCGCCCGGGTCCTCGGCGCGAGCGATCTGACCCTCTTCCTCCGGGTGGTCATCCCGGCCTCCTCGCCGTACATCCTGGTCGGGATGCGTGTCGGCCTCGGCGCCTCCTGGGCGACGCTCGTCGCCGCCGAGCTGATCGCCGCCCAGGACGGACTCGGCTTCCGGATGAAGAACGCCCAGACCTACTACGACCTGCCCACCATCTTCCTCGGCGTCATCTGCATCGGGCTGCTGGGCATGGTCATGGACCGACTGCTCCTGATCGCCGAGCGCAGGCTGACGGTCTGGCAGGAGCGCCGATGACCCTCTCGTCCCCCGGCTCGTCCCCCCGCCCGTCCACGGCCGCCAAGATCTCGCTGCGCGGCGTCGGCAAGGAGTTCCCCGCCGCGGCCGGCGGCCGCGTCTTCCGCGCGCTCGGCGAGGTCTCCCTCGACGTCGCCGACGGCGAGTTCGTGACCGTCGTCGGGCCGTCGGGCTGCGGGAAGAGCACCCTGCTCAACATCCTCGCCGGTCTCGAGCAGCCCACCTCCGGCGAGGCGCTCGTCGACGGCGTCCCGGTGCGCGGGCCGGGCCCGGAGCGCGGGGTGATCTTCCAGCAGTACGCACTCTTCCCCTGGCTCAGCGTCCGCAAGAACGTCGAGTTCGGCCTCAAGACCCTCGGCGTACCCCAGCAGGAGCGGGCCGACCGGGTCGACCACTACCTCTCCATGGTGGGCCTGGACGCGTTCGCCGACCGACTGCCCAAGGCCCTCTCCGGCGGGATGAAGCAGCGCTGCGCCATCGCTCGGGCGTACGCCGTCCACCCGGAGATCCTGCTGATGGACGAGCCGTTCGGCGCCGTCGACGCGCTCACCCGGGTCCGGCTGCAGGAGCAGCTGCTGGCCACCTGGAGCCAGGAGCAACGCACGGTCCTGTTCATCACCCACGACGTGGACGAGGCCGTCTTCCTGGCCAACCGGGTGGTCGTGATGGCCGCCGACCCGGGACGCCTCCAGGAGGTCATCGAGATCGACCTGCCCCACCCCCGGACCGAGGAGGTCCGGCTGAGTCCTCGGTTCACCCAGTTGCGCAACCGCGTCTGGAGCGCCGTCTACCACCAGGGCGACGACCGCCCGAGCCTCGAAGGAGAACCCCGATGAAGTCCCCGTTCGCACACCGCTGGATCGCACTGGCCGTGGCCGCCACCACCGCGCTCGCCCTGACCGCCTGCGGCGGCAGCGACGGCGGCTCGGCGAGCGGCGGGTCCGGCGACATCAAGGTCACCATCGGTTACATCGGCGACTTCAACGGCACCAGCCTGATCGCCGTCGCCGACGCGGAGGGGCTGTGGGCCGAGCACGGGATCGAGGTGGAGGAGAAGGTCTTCACCGACGGCCCCACCCAGATCACCGCTCTCGACGCCGGCGACCTCGACTTCGGGTACATCGGTCCGGGCGCGTTCTGGCTGCCGGCGTCCGGCCACGGCAAGATCATCGCGCTGAACTCCCTCGGCGGCGCCGACCGGGTCGTCGCCCAGCCGGGGATCACCTCGCTCGCCCAGCTGAAGGGGAAGAAGATCGGCGTCCCGCAGGGCACCTCGGGAGACATGATCCTCGGGCTCGCGCTGGAGAAGGCCGGTCTGAGCAGGAGTGA
Organism: Nocardioides sp.; assembly: GCF_047606145.1. GTDB lineage: Bacteria > Actinomycetota > Actinomycetes > Propionibacteriales > Nocardioidaceae > Nocardioides. The sequence continues at coordinate 5,216 of NZ_JASGET010000151.1, forward strand.
GGTGAACATCGTGCCGATGGACCCCGAGACCATCGTGACCGCCTTCGACTCCGGCCAGATCGACGCGGCCGGGCTGTGGTACCCGATGCTCGACAACGTCAAGAAGAAGGTGCCCGATCTGGTCGAGCTCGCCCAGGACAGCGACTTCTCCGACTCCTTCTCCTTCCCCACCGCGATCGTGGCCGGCAACGACGTGGTCGAGGACGACCCCGACACCGTGGCGAAGGTCGACCAGGTGCTGCGTGAGGCGATGGACTGGCGCTCGGCGCACCTCGACGAGGCGGTCAGCCAGGTCGCCGAGAAGACCAAGCAGTCCGAGGACTCGGTGCAGGCGGACGCCGACCGCAACCGGATGCTCACCTCCGCGCAGGCCGACAAGGTCACCCAGAACGGCACCGCCGAGAAGTGGCTCGAGGCGCTCGGCGACTACTTCGTGGACAACGACGAGCTCGACTCCAACCCGGACCCCGCCGACTACTACCTGGGCGACGACTTCGTCGCGGCCGGGAAGGACTGAGTCGCCGATGAGCACCGCGGCCCGCCGGAGCAACGTCCTGTTCTTGATGACCGACCAGCACCGCGTCGACACCCTCGGCGCCTACGGCAACAGCCAGGTCCCCACCCCGGCCCTCGACCGGCTGGCGCGCACCGGCACCAGGTTCGATCGGTGGTACACCCCCACCGCGATCTGCACGCCGGCGCGCGCCAGCCTCCTGACCGGGCAGGCGCCGTTCCGCCATCGGGTGCTGGCCAACGCCGAGCGGAACGTGGGCTACATCGAGGACCTGCCCGAGGAGGCGTTCACCTTCCCGCAGGCCCTGACCGAGGCCGGCTACCGGTGCGGGCTGATGGGCAAGTGGCACGCCGGCTCGCGGCGGGGCCCGGCGGACTTCGGCTTCGAGGGGATCCACCACCCGGGCTGGCACAACCCGGTCGACCATCCGGACTACCTGGCCTGGCTGGCCGAGCGGGGGCTGCCGCCGTACCGGATCAGCGACCAGGTCCGCGGGACCCTGCCCAACGGTGGCCCCGGCAACCTGCTGGCCGCGCGATTGCAGCAGCCCGTCGAGGCCACCTTCGAGCGCTACCTCGCCGATCGCACCATCGAGCTCCTGCGGCGGTACGCCGACGGCGCGCTGAACCGCGACGAGCCGTTCTTCGTCGGCCTGCACTTCTTCGGTCCGCACCTGCCCTACATCCTGCCCGACGCCTACTTCGACCTCATCGACCCGGCCGGGGTGGAGCTCCCCCGCTCGTGCATGGAGACGTTCACCGACAAGCCGACGGTGCAGCGCAACTACAGCGCGCACTGGACCTTCGACACGATGCCGAGCGAGGTCTCCCGCAAGCTGATCGCCGCCTACTGGGGCTACGTGGCGATGATCGACGCGGAGATCGCCCGGGTGCTCGCCGCGCTGGACGAGCTGGGGCTGACCGAGGACACCGCGGTCTTCTTCACCTCCGACCACGGGGAGTTCACCGGAGCGCACCGGCTGCACGACAAGGGTCCGGCGATGTACGAGGACATCTATCGGACCGCCGGGATCGTGCGGCTGCCGGGAGCGCCGGCGGGCATGGTGCGGGACGAGTTCGTGAGTCTGCTCGACTGCACCGCGACCATCTTGGACCTGGCCGGCCTCGATCCCGGCGACGCGGTCGACTCCCGCAGCCTGCTGGACCTGGTGCACGGCCGCGACGAGTCGCCGTGGGCGCCCGACCTGGTCGCGGAGTTCCACGGCCACCACTTCCCCTACCCCCAGCGGATGCTGCGCGAGGAGCGGTACAAGCTGGTGGTCGACCCCTCGGCGGTCAACGAGCTCTACGACCTCGACCGGGATCCCGACGAGCTGCACAACCTCTACTCGCTCCCCGAGTACGCGGCGGTACGGCGACGGATGATGCGGCGCCTCTACCGCCTGCTGCGCGAGCGGGGAGACAACTTCCACCACTGGATGACCTCCATGTACGAGGTGGGCGGGGTGGACCACGACCCCACCCTGTCGGGCCTGGACGAGGACACCTACGCCGTGGTGAGCGGGTCGGCACAGCGATGAGCGGACACCGATGAGCGGACACTGCTGTGCCGGGTCACGGGTGGCGCTCGAGTGCGAGTCCGCGCCGTCGCCCTCGCGGCCCGGAGCGGAGCCGCCCGTCCCGGTGTCGGCGGCAGCACCCGGTGGCGGACACCGGGTCGCACAGTGTCGGATACCCGGCCAGGAGTTCGCCATGGGCGACGCCCATGGCGACGGCCATCCGGCCGACGGCGAGACGCCGGTGCACCCGGTGCGGCTGCCGGGGTTCGACATCGACGCGACGACCGTGACGGTCGCCGACTTCGCCCGCTTCGTCGACGCCACCGGCTACCTCACCGAGGCCGAGGCCTTCGGCTACTCGGCGGTCTTCGGCGCCCACGTGCGCGAGACCGAGGCGATCCTCGGCCGGGCATCGCACACGCCGTGGTGGCTCGGCGTACGCGGGGCGGACTGGCGGCATCCGGACGGTCCCGGATCCTGGGTCGAGGATCGGCTCGACCACCCGGTCACCCAGGTCAGCTGGAACGACGCGAACGCCTACTGCACCTGGGCCGGGCGCCGGCTGCCGACCGAGGCCGAGTGGGAGTGCGCCGCCCGTGGCGGGCTCGACCGCACGCGGTACCCGTGGGGTGACGAGCTGGTCACCGACCCGTGGCCGTGCAACATCTGGCAGGGCAGCTTCCCCGACCGGGACACCGCAGCGGACGGCTGGGCCGGTACGGCGCCGGCGCGCGCCTTCGAGCCGAACGGGTACGGGCTGTTCCAGCCGGTCGGCAACGTCTGGGAGTGGTGCGCCGACTGGTTCGACCCCGGCTATTACGCGGCCTCTCCCGCCCTCTCCCCGACGGGCCCCGAGTCCGGCCGCGCCCGGGTGCTGCGTGGCGGCTCGTTCCTGTGCCACGACTCCTACTGCAACCGGTACCGGAACTCCGCCCGGTCCGCCAACACCCCGGACTCCGCCACCAGCAACACCGGCTTCCGCACCGTCGCCGGCTGAACACCGACCGAACAACGAAGGGGGCACCTCATGCTTCGCGCAGGATCGATCCTCGGACTGGTGATCATGCTCGTCACCGGCCTCCCAACCCCGTCCGCCACGCCCGCCGCGGCGTCGGTCGCCAGCGCCGCGGGCAGCGGCAGGGCGACGTACACCAATCCGGTCACCGCCGGCACCGTCGACACCTTCCCCGATCCGTCGATGATCCGGGCCTACGACGGCCATTGGTATGCCTACGGCACGACCAACCCGATCCTGAACAGCGCCGGCGAGACCGGCGAGCACGTGCTGCCGATCCTGCGCTCGGACGACCTGGTGCACTGGTCCCACGTCTCGGACGTGTTCAGCACCTCCGGGACGCCGTCGTGGTGGCCCTCGAGCGCCCGGGCCTGGGCGCCGGACATCCGCTATGTCGACGGCGAGTACTACCTCTACTACGCGTTGTCGACCGGCGGCGTCGCACTGCTCACCAGCGACAGCCCCACCGGCGAGTGGACCGACCACGGCCTGGTCGTGCCGGCCAGCGACAGCGGCTGCCCGACCGGGAACATCGACCAGGCCATGTTCACCGACACCGACGGCACCCACTACCTCTACTGGGGCAGCTACGACACCATCTGCGTGGCCCGGCTGAACGCGACCGCCACCGCGTTGGACGGCACGGTGACGCAGGTCGCCCGAGGGCGCCGGATGGAGGGCGGCTACGCGGTGCATCGCGGCCGCTACTACTACCTGTTCTACTCCGACGGCGGCTGCTGTGACGGCGCGTTCAGCGGCTACACGGTGAAGGTGGGCCGCTCGACCTCGCCGACCGGCCCGTTCCTCACCCCGCAGGGCGAGGATCTGATGGACCTGACCAGCAAGGGCGGGATCGTGCTGACCGCCACCGGCAACGGGTGGGTGGGACCCGGCCACAACGGATTCGTCACCGACCTCTCCGGTCAGGACTATCTGGTCTATCACGCGATCCCCGAGTCCGACCCCGACTTCGGCCCGGTCCAGGGCGCCGGCGGCGGGACCCTCAACCTGACCAAGCGGCCGATGCTGATCGACCGGCTCGACTGGATCGACGGCTGGCCGGTCGTGAACGGCGGCGCCGGACCCTCCTCGACGCCGCAGAGCGCCCCGGTGACGACCTCGCTCGCCGGCAGCACCGTCTCGGCGTCGCTGGACGCCGGCCACGGGGCGGATCGCGCGCTCAGCGCCCGAGCCGTGCGGGGCGACGTACGCGTCGAGGGGAGCCTGAAGGGCGACCGGGTCGGGCTCGTGGTCTCCTGGCAGTCCCCGCGGAACAACGTGGTCGCCACGCTCGACCGGGAACGGCTCGTGGTGAAGGCCACTCGCGGCGGCCGTACGACCACCGCGACCGCGGCGCTGCCGGCGACCTTCGACCACGACTCCTGGCACCGGGTCACCGCCGAGCGGCGCGGGCGCCGGCTGAGCGTCGAGGTCTCCGCCGACCGGCTCGGGGACGCGGTGGCCACTGCGGACCTCACCCTGCCGGACTCGGCGACCGGCGGCCGGGTCGGGGCGGTGGCCTGGTCGGGCACCGGTACGGCGGCCGACGTCGGGGCCGCGAGGCTCTACCGACCGCACACCACCCGGGTCGCCGACCCCTCGGTCGGCCAGCTGCTGACGGACTACTCCGACGAGTTCGACGGCACCGGCGCACCCGAGGCCGTGAACTCGAACTGGCAGTGGGTGCGCGGCGGCGACACCGGTGCGACCGAGACGGACGGGGCCCTGGTCTGGCCGACCCAGTCCGGTGATCTGACCGGATCCGGCAACGACGCCTCGGTGTTGCTCCGGGACGCGCCGACGGGCGACTACACCGTCGAGACCAAGCTGACCTTCGACGGCACCCGCGGGAACCAACAGGCGGGCCTGGTGCTCTACGACACCGACGACCGCTACGTCAAGCTCGCCCACTCGCTGCTGCCGCTCAGCAACAGCAGCTCCTACCTGCACGTCACCGAGTTCCAGAAGGAGGGCGCCCGGCCGACGTACACCCCGCCGACGGCGGTCTTCGCCGGGCCGATGTTCGGTGCGGCGCCGGCCACCACGACCTGGCTCCGGCTGCGCTACCACCAGGACTCCGCGGGTGCCCGGCACGTCGTGCGGATGGCGTCGAGCACGGACGGCAGGCACTGGACCTGGGGAGGCGTGTGGACCCTGCCGATCGTCGACTCACGACCGTTGCGGATCGGGCTGGTCTCGATGAACACCACCGGCGCCACCGCCCGCTTCGACTACCTGCGGGTCTACCGGAACGGGTGATCCTCCTGCCGCCGGACGGCGGGGTCGCTGACCGCGGCGACCCGGCGGTCAGCGACCGCCGGCGTCGTCGGGGCCCCGGTCCTCGTCGAGCCGGGGATACGGCTGCAGGACCGTCAGGTAGGAGTAGGTCTGGCGGCCCTGGCCGGCGCCGCGGGTCCTGTCCCGCCAGCGGTCGTAGAGCTCGCTGAGCTCGCGCTGGAACTCCTCGGCCTCGCCATCGGTCAGACGGAGCGAACTGTCGTTGATGGTCGACCTGGAGCCCTCCGGGCTCTCCAGCGCGCGTCGCACCAGGAACGCGCACCAGTCGGCGACGTTGCGCCGGAAGACCGCGGCCGTCGCGGTGCCACCATCCTCCTTCTCCGTCGCATGCAGGTCGACGTGGATGCCGGAGTCGTCGCCGAGCCGCCACACCCGATCGCGCCGATCCCGGGCTGCCTCGGGGTCCTCTTCGACCAGGCCGTACTTCGCCAACTGGCGCAGGTGGAAGCTCGCCTGATTGGCCGGGATGCCCAGCTCGGTCGCCAGGTCCGCGGCACGCAGCGACCCCGACGCGAACAGCTCGGCAAGGATCCGGGCCCGGGTCGGGTGCGCGATGGCACGCAGGACTCGGGGGTCGTGGGTCTTCGACACTGGTTCGTGGGTCTTCGGCACGCCCTCAGCCTACCGTTCTCGCACCACTTATTGCGCATCTTATCTTGCGCAATAAGTGGTGCGCACCTTAACGTGCTGATATGTCGTACCGATCGCTCGCCCGCAACCACGACTTCACCGTGCTCTGGATCGGGCAGACGATCTCGCAGCTCGGCACCGCGATGAGCACGTTCGCCTTCCCACTGACGGCCTACGCGATCACCGGTTCGACGGCCGCAGCCTCGCTCGTCACGGCCGCCTACTTCGCCGGCATGCTCGGCGTTCTCCTGCCCGCCGGCGTGCTCGCCGATCGGATCGACCGCGCCACGGTGATGCGTGTGTCGGTCGGCAGCGGCACGATCGCCTACACCGCGCTCGTGCTGACCTCGATCGGCGGCATCCTGACCCAGCCGCTGCTGATCGCGATAGCCCTGCTCAGTGGGGGTGCCACCGGATTGTTCACCCCGGCGGAGGCATCCGCCGTACGCACCGTGGTGAGCACCGAGGACCTGCCGACCGCACTGGGCCAGAACCAGGCGCGCGAGCACATCGCCGCACTCCTGGGCGCCCCGGTGGGCGGACTGCTGTACGGCGCGCTCGGCTGGCTGCCGTTCGCCGCGGACGCCCTCTCCTATGCGGCTTGTTGGCTGGCGCTCGGGCGCCTGCGGACCTCGTTGGCTCCGACAGGAGGCCGTTCAGCGGGCACCGGCGGTTCGGCGATCCGAGAGCTGACCCTCGGCTTCCGGTTCATCGTCGCCCACCCCTTCCTCCGGCTGGTCGGGGTATGGGCGCCGCTGACGAACCTCGGCCTCAACGCGGTCTTCTTCCTCGCCACCCTCCGGCTCATCGCCACCGGCTTCCCCGCCTGGCAGATCGGCCTGGTCGAGACCGCCGCGGGCACCTCGGGCATCCTCGGGGCGCTCTGCGCACCCTGGCTCATCGATCGGATCCCGACCGGACGGCTCGCCATCGTGATGGCGTGGGTCTTCGTCCCACTCCTCATCCCGGTCGCGCTCTGGAACACGCCCTGGGTGGTCGGCGGCGCGCTGGCTGTCGGCATCTTCGTCAACCCGGCCAGCAACGCCGCCGTCGGCGCCTACTCCCAGACGATCCTGCCGCCGACGATGCTGGGCAGGTTCTCCTCGACGACACGGTTCATCTCGATGTCCACGATGCCACTGGCGCCACTGCTGGCCGGCGCCCTGCTCGCCGGGATCGGCGGCACCCGAGCGGTCCTGGCGCTCGCCGTACCGGTCGCGGCGATCGCCCTGATCCCCACCCTCAGCCGGACGATGTGGCGGATCGGCCGACCGGCGACCTGGCCACGACCGGCGGACCACCACGCCCGCTCCCGACCGCTCGGAGTCGCCTAGGGCTCGGCGGGACGGCGACCGCACCTCCGCGGCCCCGGCTCGGTCCGCCAGCAGCCTCGTCGGGGTGATCTCCAGCGCGAACGGGCGATCCAGGCCGATCAACCCAGTGCGGTCGGCAGCGTCGCCCGCCACGCCTCGCCGAGCTCGGCCAGGTCGATCTCGAACGAGTCGTCGCCGCACCCGATCCGGTACGACGATCCACCGGTCCGGCCGAGGTCGGCGACCGGGACCCCGTGCTGCTCGGCGAGCCCGCGGAGCTCCTCGACCCGCTCGGGAGCCACCGTGACCAGCGCCCGGCCGGCGGACTCGGAGAAGAGCGCCACGAACGGGTCCCCGGCCAGCTCGACCGAGACGCCGATGCCGGAGACGATGGCCGGCTCGGCCAGCGCCTGGGCCAGCCCGCCCTCGGAGAGGTCGTGTGCCGAGGTGACCACGCCGCGGGAGGCGGCCAGCAACGAGCCGAGCGCCCGCTCGGCGGCCAGGTCCACCGTGGGCGGACGCCCGCCCAGGTGGCCGTGGACCACCTGCGCCCACTCCGACCCGGAGAGCTCCTCACGGGTCTCGCCCAGCAGCAGGAGCCGCTCTCCGGCCGCCGCGAAGCGGGACGGGATCCGGGTGGTCACATCGTCGATCAGCCCGAGGGTGGCCACCACCGGTGTCGGGTGGATGGCGACCTCGCCGGTCTGGTTGTAGAGCGAGACGTTGCCGCCGGTCACCGGGATGCCCAGCTCGAGACAGGCGTCCTTCAACCCACGACAGGCCTCGGCGAACTGCCACATCACGTCCGGGTCCTCCGGCGAGCCGAAGTTGAGGCAGTCGGAGACGGCCAGCGGCACCGCCCCGGTGGTGGCGACGTTGCGGTAGCTCTCGGCGAGCGCGAGCTGCGCCCCGGCGTACGGATCGAGCTTGGCGAACCGGCCGTTCGCGTCGGTGGCCAGCGCGACACCCAGGTTGGTGTCCGGGTCGACCCGCAGGACGCCGGCGTCCTCCGGCTGGGCGAGCACGGTGTTGCCGCGCACGTAGCGGTCGTACTGGTCGGTGATCCAGGACTTGTCGGCGAGGTTCGGCGAGGCGACCAGGCGCAGCACCGTCTCGCGCAGCTCGTCGCCAGACTCCGGCCGGGGCAGCACCTCGGCCTCGTCCGCCTGCAGCTCGTCCTGCCAGGCCGGACGGGCGAACGGACGCTGGTAGACCGGACCGTCGTGGGCGACCGTGCGCGGGTCGACGTCGACGACGGTCTCGCCGTGCCAGTCCACCCGCAGCCGCCCGTCGCCGGTGACCTCGCCGATCACCGCCGCCTCCACCTCCCACTTGGCGCAGATCCCCATGAAGGTGGCCTCGTCCTCGGGCGCGATGACCGCCATCATCCGCTCCTGGGACTCGCTCATCAGGATCTCCTCGGGCGCGAGGGTGGAGTCGCGCAGCGGAGCCCGCTCCAGGTCGACGTGCATGCCGCCGTCGCCGGCGGCCGCCAGCTCGGAGGTGGCGCACGAGATCCCGGCCGCACCGAAGTCCTGGATGCCGCGCACGATCCCGGCGGCGAACAGCTCCAGGGTGCACTCGATGAGCAGCTTCTCCATGAACGGGTCGCCGACCTGGACGCTGGGCCGCTTGGCCGGACCGTCCTCCTCGAACTCGACGCTCGCCAGGATCGAGGCGCCGCCGATGCCGTCGCCGCCGGTGCGGGCGCCGTACATGATGACCAGGTTGCCGGCTCCCGACGCCTTGGCCAGGTGCAGGTCCTCGTGCCGCAGTACGCCGACACAGAGCGCGTTCACCAACGGGTTGCCGGCGTAGCAGTCGTCGAAGACCGCCTCACCGCCGATGTTGGGCAGCCCGAGGCAGTTGCCGTAGCCACCCACCCCGGCGACGATGCCGGGCAGCACCCGGTGGGTGTCGTCGGCCTCCAGCGAGCCGAACCGCAGCGGGTCCATCACCGCGACCGGCCGCGCACCCATCGCCAGGATGTCCCGGACGATGCCGCCGACGCCGGTGGCCGCGCCCTGGTAGGGCTCGACGTAGGACGGATGGTTGTGAGACTCGATCTTGAAGGTGACGGCATAGCCCTGACCGATGTCGATCACGCCGGCGTTCTCGCCGATCCCGGCCAGCATCTTGCCGACCCGGGTCTCCTGTGGGATCTGGGAGAACTGCTTCAGGTGCACCTTGGAGGACTTGTAGGAGCAGTGCTCGGACCACATCACCGAGTACATCGCCAGCTCCGAGGAGGTCGGCCGGCGGCCCAGGATCTCCCTGATCCGCTCGTACTCGTCCGCCGTGAGGCCGAGCTCGGCCCAGGGCTGCTCCCGGTCGGGATCGGCCGCCGCGTGCGCGACCGTGTCCACGGTCGTCTCGAGGGCGGGCTGGTCGGGGGCGGCGGAGCTCGCGGTCACGGCCCAAATCTAGCCGGGACCACGCCCCGACGCCGACTCCCGGCCGACTCCCGGCCGGCAGGTGTCGGTAGGTGTCGGTACGGCGAACACCGCGTGACGACTGCGCCCGAGCCGTGACGGTGCCGGCCCGGGGTCCGTTGGACGTGGCGTGAACGAGACCTCCATCCAGCCGACACAACCCGACCCTCGGATCGGTCCGCGGATGGGCCGCCGCACGATGCTCGCGGCCGGCACCGCCGTGCCCGGCACCGCGATCGCCCTCGGCCTGGCCGACCCGGCACAGGCCGCCGGATCGTCGTACTTCCGTCACGGCGTCGCCTCCGGAGACCCACTGCCGACCGCGGTCGTGCTGTGGACCCGAGTCACACCGACCGCCGGCGCGACCCCCGGCTCCGGACGCGGCCTGGACGTGCGGGTCACCTGGCAGGTGGCCACCGACCGCAGGTTCCGGCACGTCGTGCGCTCCGGCACGCTGCGCACCGGAGCCTGGCGCGACCACACCGTGAAGGTCGACGCCCGAGGCCTCCGGCCGGCCCGCTGGTACTACTACCGGTTCCACGCGAACGGTCACGCCAGCCCGGTCGGCCGCACTCGCACCGCCCCGGCCACCGACTCCTCCCCCGGCCACGTGCGGTTCGGGGTCGTCTCGTGCGCCAACCTGCAGGCCGGCTGGTTCCATGCCTACCGCGGGCTCGCCGACCGCGACGACCTGCACGCGATCGTGCACCTGGGCGACTACCTCTACGAGTACGGGCCGGGCGAGTACGGCTACGGGGTCGACGACATCGACGTGCGCACCCACCGGCCCGCACACGAGATCGTGACCCTCGCCGACTACCGGCAGCGTCACGCGCAGTACAAGCAGGATCCCGACCTGCGTCGGCTGCACGCCCGGTACGCGTTCATCGCCACCTGGGACGACCACGAGGTGGCGAACGACGCCTGGAGCGGCGGCGCGGAGAACCATCAGCCGGCCACCGAGGGCAGCTACGCGGCCCGCAAGGCGGCCGCCCATCGGGCGTACGACGAGTGGATGCCGGTGCGCCTCTCGGGCACCTCGGCGCTCGGCGACGGCACCCGGATCTATCGCCGGCTGCGGTTCGGCACCCTGCTCGAGCTCAGCATGCTCGACCTGCGCACCTACCGCACCGAGCAGGGCTCCCAGGCCACCACCGGCGACCCGGACGCCACCATCACCGGCACCGCGCAGCTCGACTGGCTCAAGGCCGGACTCGACCACCCCGTGCAATGGAAGATCGTCGGGAACCCGGTGATGATCGCTCCGGTCGACTTCGGCACGCTGCCCAACGACGTGGTCGACGCGGTCGGCTCGGTGACCGGTGACGTGCTCCCACCCGACGGCCTCGCCTACAACGTCGACCAGTGGGACGGCTACACCGCCGATCGCAAGCGGCTCTACGCCCACCTTCGCGACCACCAGATCAGCGACGTCGTCTTCATCACCGGCGACATCCACTCCGGTTGGGCCTGTGAGCTGCCGGTCGACCCCGGCTCGTATCCGCTCGACAGCGACACCGTCGGCGTGGAGTACGTGTGCACCTCGGTGACCTCGAACAACCTCAAGGACCTCACCGGCAGCCGAGCGCTCTCCCCCGCGGTCGTCGCCGCCATCCGGCTGGCCAACCCGCACGTGAAGTACCTCGACTTCGACGATCACGGCTACTCGATCCTCGACGTGACCAGCGAGCGCGCCCAGATGGACTGGTACCTCACCGGCGACCGGGCCACCAGGAATCCCGGTGCACCCACCTGGACCAGGTCGTTCCGGACCCGCGCGGGCACCGGGCGCGCGGTCGCCGTCACCACCCCGGTGGGGGTCTGAGGATGAACGCCCCGAGCCGCACCCCGGCCCCTGCCTCGGCGCTGGGACGCCGCACCTTCCTGACCACCGGCGCCGGCGTCGCCTTCTCCGTCGCCGCCGGTCTCACCGGCGCGTCCTCGGCGCAGGCCGCGACGGTGAGACAGCGCGCCTATGTGCTCGTCATCGACGGCTGCCGGCCCGACGAGCTCGACACGGCGCTGACGCCCCACCTGACCGCGCTCTCCCGTGCCGGCCTGCGTTTCCCGTCGGCACGCTCGCTGCCGGTGATGGAGACCATCCCGAACCACGTGATGATGATGACCGGCGTACGTCCCGATCGCAGCGGCGTGCCGGCGAACTCGTTCTACGACCGCGCCGCCGGCGAGGTCCGCGACATGGACCAGCCCGACGACATCACGATCGACACCATCATCGAGCGGCTCAACCGGGCCGGGCTGCGGACCGGAACCGTGCTCAGCAAGGAGTACCTGTACGGCGTCTTCGGCGATCGCGCGACCCACCGGTGGGAGCCGGAGCCGCTGGTGCCGATCACCAATCACGCGCTGGACGGCTTCACCATCACCGCCGCCAAGGAGATGGTCACCGAGTTCGACCCGCACTTCATGTTCGTCAACCTCGGTGACATCGACCGATTCGGCCACACCGACCTGAGCGGGACCGGACTGCGGATCGCCCGGCGCGCCGCGCTGGCCAACACCGACCGGCTGATCGGCACGTTCGTCGCGCACCTCAAGGAGCGCGGACTGTGGCGACACGCGTTGCTGACGATCCTGGCCGACCATTCGATGGACTGGTCCTCGGCCTGGAAGGTGATCAGTCTGAGCGAGGTGCTCGAGGAGGATCCGCTGTTGTCCGGGAAGGTCGAGATCGCCCAGAACGGCGGCGCCGACCTGCTCTACTGGACCGGCGCCGAGACGAGACGGGCGGCGGCGATCAGGCGGATGGTGGCGCTGATCCAGGCGGTCGAGGGCGTCGATCGGGTGCTCCCGCGGACGACCAGGTCACTGCGCCTCGGCGCCGAGGCCGGTGACGTGGTCGCCTTCTGCCGGGCGGGCTGGCGGTTCAGCGACCCGACGCCGCTGAGCAATCCGATCCCGGGCAATCACGGCCACTTCGCCACTCAGGCGATCCCGTTCTTCCTCACCGGCGGCCACCCGCGCGTCCCGACCCGGACGTCCTCGACCGCCCGGGCGCACACCGTCGACGTGGCACCGACGGTGATGTCGTTCTTCGGCCTCCCCGGCCATCCGCGGGGCGGCTGGGACGGGACCGCACGGATCTAGCGGGGCATCCGGCGCTACCGGGCGCCGCCGATGCCCGTGCCGCTCGTGCCGCCCGGGGAGCCTCGAGGTCCGGCGGCCGTCAGTCGGCGAGGATGCCGTCGGCGATGACCGCGAGCATCGGCTCGATCTGCTCGCCACCGAGCTCGGCCTGGTCGGCCACCGAGGCGACGCCGCCGACCAACCGGGCGACCTGCAGGTTCTCCACATCCGCGCGCAGCGCCCCCTGCTCGGCGAGGGTGTCGAGAACCCGCGCGTTGGCGGCGGCGTAGATCTCGCACTTGGTCCGGATCGGGGAGTCGGGCATCCCGAGCGAACAGGTGATCCGCGCGGCCGCGCCCTTGTGGGCGGTCAGCAGGGCGACGTACTCGGTGAACCAGGCGAGCAGCTGCCCGCGTGGGCCGCCCTCGTGCGCGAGCGCCTTGTCGGCGTACTCGTTGACCCGCTCGACCCAGGCCTGCATCACCGCGTCGTGGAGCTCCTCGCGGGTGGGGAAGTGTCGGTAGAGGGTGCCCGGGCCGACCCCGGCGCGCTTGGCGATCTCGTCGAGCGGGGCATCCATGCCACGCTCCTTGAACACCTCTCGCGCGACCTCGACGATCTTGTCTCGGTTGCGCTTCGCATCGGCGCGCACAACTTTTCCTTCCCTCGACTTGCTAACCGGAGAGAGTCTCCGTATCGTAGTGGTCGAAGCGGAGCATCTCTCCGTATCTTAGTCTACGTCGGCCCACGAGGCCAGAACAGGACTTCCACACTTCATGTCCGCTACCGCGTACCAGCGCGCCCAGAATCCGGCCCATCAGCGCCAGGGCAACGAACTACCCACCGAACTCCCACCCCACGCAGGGCGCGCCGCCCTCGGAATCTTCATCGTCCTTCTCGCCCAGCTCATGCTCGTGCTCGACGGCACCGTGGTGAACGTCGCGCTGCCGCACATCTCCGGCGACCTCGGCTTCAGCGCCGCCGGGCTCTCCTGGGTGCTCAACGGCTACACCCTCGCCTTCGGCGGCCTGCTGCTCCTCGGCGGCCGGCTCGGCGACGTCTTCGGCCGACTCCGCGTCTTCTGGATCGGGGTCGCCATCTTCACCGCCTTCTCGCTGATCGGCGGACTGGCCCTCAGCCCCGCGATGCTCATCGTCAGCCGGGCCCTCCAAGGCGTCGGGGCGGCCGTCGCGGCACCCTCGGTGCTGGCCCTGCTCACCACCAGCGCCCCGGACGCGGCGGCACGCAATCGCGCGCTCGGCCTGTTCACGGCCGTCTCCTCCGGCGGCGGCGCGCTCGGCCTGCTGCTCGGCGGCGTGCTGACCGACGCGCTCTCCTGGCGCTGGACGCTGTTCATCAACGTGCCGATCGGCATCGGCATCCTGCTGAGCGTACGGCGCTTCGTCGCGGAGACCCCGCGACGACCCGGCCGCTTCGACGTGGTCGGCGCGATCGCCGCCACCGGCGGTGCGGTCTCGATCGTCTGGGCGCTGATCAGCGCCCCGGACCACGGCTGGGGATCCTGGCAGACCGTCGGCGGCCTGCTCCTCGGCGCCGCGTTGCTGGCCACCCTCGCGGTGACCGAGACCCGGGTGAGCCACCCGCTCCTGCGGCCCGCGCTGCTGCGGGACCGCCACCGGGTGGCCGGGCTGGTCATCATGGCCTCGTTCTTCGGCGGCATGATGGCGATCTTCTTCCTGCTGGTGCAGTTCCTCGAGGACGACCTCGGCTTCTCACCGCTGCAGACCGGCTTCGCCTTCCTGCCGATGCCGCTGAGCATCTTCACCCTGTCCCGGATCACGCCGCGGCTGGTCTCCCGGTTCGGTCCGGTGCCGCCGATCGTGGTCGGGACCGCCGGCGTGACGCTCGCCTTCCTGCGGCTGGCCGACCTGGCGTCGGGCAGCACCTACCTGGCGGTCTTCCCGGCCCTGCTCCTGCTCGGCATCTCGGCGGGGCTGACCTTCATGCCGATCACCGCGCTGATCCTGCGCGGAGTGGAACCGGAGCATGCCGGCGCCGCCTCCGGCCTGCTGCAGACCATGCAGCAGCTGGGCGGCTCGATCGGCCTGGCCGTGATCACCTCGGTCTACGCCGCTCATGCCGTGTCCGGAGACTTCCTGCACGGCGCACGCTACGGCTTCGCCGCCGCCGCGGTGCTCGCCGGGATCGCGCTGCTCAGCGCGTTGACCCTGGTCATCCGCCGGTCGCCGTACCGCCGGACGGTGGCGCAGGCCGACTGACACCGGGTGGCCCGGTCCCGGGTGGCCCGCCTGGTGGTCTCCCCGGTTCCGCGGCTCCGCGGCTCCCTCGGGTCTCCTCTGGGGGGTAACACGTCGTTCGCCTAGGTAGCAGCCTGTTGCAGCAGGCTGCTACCTAGGTGGACAACGTGTTACCCCCCCAGCGCCACTCCCCCAGCGCCGCTCACCCCCCGGCCACACCGGACATATACCCACCCCGGGTATCAGCGAATTACAGATTTGTAGTTCATTGATACCCCTGTGACTGGTGTGACTTGTGTGGTTATCGTGACGGCGCTATGACGAAACTGAGCGCGATCTTCCCCCGCCGACGTACCGCCAGTGGAGCTCTGGGGAGCCTCCTGGTCGGTGTCGTCGCTGCGACGCTTCTCCTCGCCAACAGCGAATCGCCGAGCACCACCGACTCGGTGGAGCTGGCCAGCAGCAATCCGGTCACCCCCGGCAACTTCACCGGCTTCGGCTTCGACCAGTGCCAGGCGCCGAGCCAGAAGGCGATGAACGCCTGGTTGCGGAAGTCGCCCTTCCTGGGCGTCGGGATCTACATCGCCGGCAAGTCCCGCGGCTGTCGTCACCAGACCTACCTCAATGCCACCTGGGTCCACACCCAACTGGCCAAGGGCTGGCGACTGCTGCCGATCACGCTCGGTCCGCAGGCCTCCTGCCAGCCCAACTTCCCGCGCTACGGCGACGACCCGACGATCAAGCCGAAGCCGGCTCATCTCTACGTCAAGGCCCGCCGCCAGGGCCGGGCGCAGGCGGTCAACACGATCAAGGCCGCCAAGGCACTCGGCATCACCGCCGGCAGCGTCATGTACTACGACCTGGAGAGCTTCACCTACAGCAACACCCGGTGTCGCGAGTCGGCGATGTGGTTCGTCTCGGCGTGGACGAAGAAGGTCCGCGAGCTCGGCTACCAGGCCGGTCTCTACTCCAGCGCCGCCTCGGGGATCAAGGCGATGGACGCCAAGCGGGCGAACCGGCCGAAGGGCTTCGTGCTGCCCAACCAGATCTGGATCGCCGACTGGGACGGCAAGGCCGGCACCACCTCGACGTACGTCTCGAACTCGGGTTGGACCGGTCACCAGCGGATCAAGCAGTACCAGGGTGGCCACAACGAGACCTGGGGCGGCGTACGGATCAACATCGACCGGGACTACCTCGACGTCGGCAAGGGCTCGGTGGCGCCGGCCGTCAGCCACTGCGGGGGCACCACCGTGTCGTTCACCAAATACCCAGCGGTGAAGCCGCCGACGAAGAAGGCGGTCCCCAACCCGTCCTACGTGAAGGCGCTCAAGTGCCTGCTCAAGGAGCGCGGATCGTTCACCAGCAAGAACATGACCGGCCTGTACGGCCCCGGGCTGCGGCAGGCGATCAACGCCTGGCAGCGAGCCCACGGCTTCGAGATCAACCCGATCTTCGGCCGCAAGAACTGGATGTCACTGTTCGCGACCGGCTCGCGGCCGCTGCTCAAGCGCGGCTCGGCGAGCGAGCGGGTGCGCGACATGCAGCGCGCGCTGAACGCCGTCGACAAGAGCTTCGGCGTGTCGGTCACCGGGGTCTACGACTACCAGACCCAGGTCGCCGTCACCCGCTACCAGAAGAGTCTGGGCGGCGCCGGCATCGGGTACGGCAACTCGGCGACCTGGAAGGCGCTGGCCAAGGGCCGGTTCACGTCCTGAGTACGCCGGAGCCGTCCCGGTCCCGACCGCCGGCCGACGACCTCAGGCGTCGGCCTGCGGCGTGCTCCACCGCGGTGCGATCCAGCCGCGGCGCTCGGACCGGATCTCGAACCACAGCGTCATCAGGGGCGGGACCGAGGAGATCAGCGCGAGGGTCAGGCGACCCACCGGCCAGCGCTGGTCCCGGCCGACCACCAGACAGGTCAACACGTAGGCGATGAAGCAGACGCCGTGGATCGGACCCATCACCTGGACACCCTGCGGACCGAGCACGACGACGTACTTGAAGAACATGCCGATCAACAGGCCCAGCCAGGAGCAGGCCTCGGCGATGGCGACGATCCGGAACAGGCGCTGCGGACTCATGCCGGCACCCACCCGGCCCGAACCGTCCCGGCCAGCGCGGCGAGCGAGGTGAAGAAGCCGAGGCCGTCGGTGCCCCGCCCGGCCGACGGGCCGGTGAGCTCCTCGACCGCGTGCTCGGGGTGGGGCATCAGGCCGACCACGTTGCCGGCCTCGTTGGTGATCCCGGCGATGTCGCGCTGCGAGCCGTTGGGGTTGACCTCGAGGTAGCGCGCGACCACCCGCCCCTCGCCCTCGAGCCGGTCCAGGGTGGCCTCGTCGGCGACGTACTGCCCCTCACCGTTCTTCAGTGGTACGACGATCTCCTGGCCGGCCTGGTAGGCGGCGGTCCAGGCGGTGTCGGCGTTCTCGATCCGCAGCCGCTGGTCACGGCAGACGAATCTGCGCGCCTGGTTGCGGATGAGTGCGCCGGGCAGCAGGTGGGACTCGCACAGGATCTGGAAGCCGTTGCAGATGCCGAGCACCGGCAGACCCCGGCCGGCCGCGGCGATGATCTCGGTCATCACCGGCGAGAACCGCGAGATGGCGCCGCAGCGCAGGTAGTCGCCGTAGGAGAAGCCGCCCGGCAGCACGACCGCCTCCACGCCGCGCAGGTCATGGTCGCCGTGCCACAGCGGGACCGCCTCGTCTCCGGCCACGCCGACCGCGCGAGCGGCGTCGACGTCGTCGAGGGTGCCGGGGAAGGTGACCACCCCGACCCGCATCAGGCGGTCTCCTCGACGCGGACGGTGTAGTTCTCGATGACGGTGTTGGCCAGGAACGTCTCGGCCATCTTCTCCACCTCGGCGAGCATCGCATCGCTCACCTCGTCGACCTCGAGCTCGAAGCGCTTGCCCTGGCGGACGTCGCTGACCCCGGAGAAGCCGAGCCGGGGCAGCGCGCCGAGGACCGCCTTGCCTTGCGGGTCGAGAATTTCGGGCTTGGGCATGACGTCGACGACGACTCGCGGCACAGGGATCTCCTGGGTGAGGGTGCGGCTGCGTCCCGCAGTCTATCGGGCCACCCGCGGCGTCGGTGGCGTCGGTGGCCGCCACCGACAGCAGGCTCACAGTCGCCGCACCGCGATGTGCGGCAGACTGGGGCCATGAGCCTCCCTCACAGTCCCGGGGCCACCACCTCCCCGCTCAAGCTCCAGTTCCCGCAGTCGCTCGCCACCTATGACGACTACTCGGCGGCCCAGCGCACCGTCGACTTCCTCTCCGATCACGAGTTCCCGGTGGAGAACTGCATGATCGTGGGCACCGACCTCAAGCAGCTCGAGCGGATCACCGGCCGGTTGACCTGGGGCCGGGTCGCGGCCGCCGGCATCGTCTCCGGCCTCTGGTTCGGGCTGTTCATCGGGATCGTGCTGTCGATGTTCAGCACCAGCGGCTGGCTCGGCGTGGTCATCTCCACGATGCTCTTCGGCGCCCTCTTCGGGTTGATCTGGTCCCTGGTCGGGTACGGCGCCACCCGCGGCCAACGGGACTTCTCCTCGGTCACCCGGGTGGTGGCGACCAAGTACGAGGTGCTCGTCGAGCACAAGGTCGCGGCCCAGGCCCGCGAGCTGCTCGCCAAGCTGCCGGGGGCGCTGCCGAACCCGTTCGAGTAGCCCGCCGTCAGGCACGCCCGCCGAGCAGAGGCAAATGGTCTCCCCCGCTCCGCCGACCATGTGCCTCTGCTCGGCCATTTGCCTCTGCTCGGCCCGCATGAGCGCTCCGCGCCATGCGCCCCGTGGGACAGGTCGCCTGCAGGGTTCTGGGGGTATTGCCTGCAAGTCCTGGAGCTCTGGAGGGGCCGGTCAGGAGAGCTCTCGCTTGAGGATCTTGCCGGTGGCGGTCATCGGCAGGGTGTCGACGATCTGGACGATGCGCGGGTACTTGTAGGCGGCCATGTTCTCCTTCGCCCAGGCGACGATCTCCTCGGGCGTCGCGACCGCGCCGGGCTTGAGGATCAGGTAGGCCTTGATCTCCTCGCCGTGGCTCTCGTGCGGCACGCCGATGACCGCCGCCAACGAGACGGCCGGGTGGGTGAGCAGCACCTCCTCGATCTCGCGCGGATAGACGTTGAACCCGCCGCGGATGATCATCTCCTTGGCCCGGTCGACGATGTAGTACCAGCCGTCGGCGTCTCGGCGGCCGAGGTCGCCGGTGCGGAACCAGCCGTCCGCGTCGATGGCCTCGGCGGTCGCCTCGGGACGCCGGTAGTAGCCCTTCATCACGTTGTGGCCCCTGACCGCGATCTCGCCGATCGCGTCGGGCTCGGTGACCTCCTCCCAGGTGCCGACGGCGAGCAGCTTCATCTCCACTCCGGGGATGGGCACGCCGATCGAGCCGACCCGAGCCGGCTCGCCGTACACCGAGAAGCTCGCCACCGGGGAGGTCTCCGAGAGCCCGTAGCCCTCCAGGATGACGATCCCGAACCGGGCCTCGAACTCCCGGTGCACCTCCACCGGCAGCGCGGAGCCGCCGGCGGCGGCGATCCGCAGGTTCGCCTTGATCCTCGCCACGTCGATGCTCTCGTCGAGCGCGCCGAGCAGCCCCCAGTACATGGTGGGCACGCCGGCGAAGAAGCTGACCCGCTCGCGCAGCATCAGCTCCAGCGCGGCCCGGGCCTCGAAGCGCGGCAGCAGGACGATGGTGCCGCCGAAGCCGAGGGCGGCGTTCTGGATCACCGTCTGGCCGAAGGTGTGGAAGAGCGGCAGCACGCACAGGTAGGTGTCGGGTCTGGCCTTGTCGGCGCCGAAGAGCCGGGAGCCGCTCAGGGCGTTGTCGCGCATGTTGCGATGCCGCAGCTCGGCGCCCTTCGGCTGACCGGTGGTGCCGGAGGTGTAGAGGATGACGCAGGTGTCGTCCTCGTCGCAGACGACGGTCTCGAACGTCGGCGGCTGCCCGGCGAGCGCCTGTCCCAGCGTCTCGGTGCCCTCGATCGGCGAGGCGGCCGCCGGATCGGCGGTGATGACGACGAAGTCGGTGCAGCCCTCGGCCTGGGTGAACCCGGCGTGGGCCTCCTGTCCGATCGGCAGCTCCGGGGTGCCTTCGAAGGCGAAGAGCGCCTTCGCGTCCGAATCGCCGAGGTGGTAGGCCACCTCGCGGCCCTTGAGCAGGATGTTGAGCGGTACGACGACCGCACCGGCCTTGAGGATGCCGAAGTAGACGATGGTGAAGTAGGGCAGGTTCGGGCAGCTCAGCGCCACCTTGTCGCCGGGCCGGATGCCGCGCCCGACCAGCAGGTTGGCGACCTGGTTGGCGGCCCCGTCGACCTGGGCATAGGTCAGCCGCACGTCACCGAGGACGATGGCCGTGCGGTCCGGGAACTCGACGGTGCTGTCTTCGAGCAGGGACGCGAGGTTGTACGTCGGCACGGGGTCCTCCATCGCCGTCGGTGAAGTGGTGGTGTGCCAAACCTACCGGTGAGTCACGTCGCCCGGGCCGCGTCCTCGGCGCAGGCGTCGCCCGCTCGGCTCAGAAGGCCCGCCCGGTGAGCCTCTCGTACGCCTCGACGTACCGGGCGCGGGTGCGAGCCACGATCTCCTCGGGCAGCGGCGGCGGCTCGGCGGTGCTGGTGTGGTCCCAGCCGGAGGCGGGCGATCGCAGCCAGCGGCGGATGACGTCCTTGTCGAAGGAGGGCAGCGGACCCCCCGGGCGCCATTCGGCGGCGTCCCAGTAGCGCGACGAGTCCGGGGTGAGCACCTCGTCGGCGAGCACGATCCGTCCCGCCTGCTCACCGGCCTCGTCGCGGCCGAACTCGAACTTGGTGTCGGCCAGGATCAGCCCGGCTCCGCGGGCGATCTCCTCGGCACGGGCGTAGATCGCGAGCGTCAGCCGGCGCAGCTCGGTCGCGTCGCTCTCCCCGATCCGCGTGGTGACCCGGTCGAAGGTCACGTTCTCGTCGTGGTCGCCGAGCTGGGCCTTGGTCGCCGGGGTGAAGATCGGCTCCGGCAGCCGGCTGCCGTCGATCAGCCCGGCCGGCAGCGCGATCCCGCAGACCTCGCCGGTGGCGTCGTACTCCCGCAGGCCCGAGCCGGTCAGGTAGCCACGTGCCACGCACTCGACCTCGAACATCCCGAGCCGGCGGCAGATCACCGCGCGACCGGCCACCTCGGCGGGCACGTCGGTGGACAGGACGTGATGCGGCACCAGGTCGGCGAACTGGTCGAACCACCACAGCGAGAGCCGGGTGAGGATCTCGCCCTTGTCCGGGATGGTGGTGTCGAAGACGTGGTCGAAGGCCGAGATGCGGTCGCTGGCCACCATCAGCAGCTGACCGGCGTACCGGCCGCCGGTGAGCTCGTAGAGGTCACGGACCTTGCCGGAGTGCAGGTGCCTGGCACCGTCGATCGCGGGAGCGGGCGGGAGGTCGAGGTCGGCCACGCAGCAAGCCTAGCGAAGCCGCCCGGCCGGGCGGGGTGGTGTCGGATGGCGCCGGGGCCTGCCTGCCGGACGGGCGAGACGCGAGGACCGTTCGCGTGCCACACTGTTAGTCACGTTTCTTACTCGACTTAGGCAGGAGGGCGGATGTCGCGACCACCGGCTCCGGACTTCATCATCATCGGCGCCCCCAAGGCCGGGACGACCGCCCTGCACTCCGCGCTCGCCCGCCATCCTCAGGTCTTCGTCTCCCAGCCCAAGGAGCCGAAGTACTGGATGTGCGACGATGCCCCACCGCCGCACTGGCGCGGCCCGGGCGACAAGCACTCCCAGCAGGAGTGGGTCTGGCAGTGGGAGGAGTACCAGGCGCTCTTCGCCGACGCCCCCGGTGACCGGCTGCGCGGCGAGAGCACGCCGTTCTACCTGTGGAGTCGCGGCGCCCATCGCCGGATCGCGGAGTCGTTGCCCGAGGTGCGGCTGATCGCGGTGGTGCGCGATCCGATCGATCGGGCCTACTCCAACTGGATGCACCTGTGGTGTGACGGCCTCGAGCCGATCGGCGACTTCCTGGCGGCGTTCGGCCGCGAGCGGAGCCGGATCAGGTCCGGCTACGCACCGTTCTGGCGCTACCGCGAGCTCGGCCTGTACGGCGAGCAGCTCGCCCACCTGTACCGGCACGTGGATCCGGCCCGCGTGCTGGTGGTGCGCTACAAGGAGATCGTCGACGAGCCGTGCGCGACCCTCGACCGGGCCTGCGCCTTCCTCGGCATCGAGGGCGGGCACATCCCGCGGATCCCGGCGGACAACTCGCGCACCTACGTCGAGCCCGGCTGGCGGTCCCGCGCGCTCGGGCCCGTGGTCCGGGGCGGTGCCTGGCTGGGGCAGTTCGCGCCGCCACGGCTGTGGCGCGGCGCCGAGCCGTTCCTGCGCCGCCGCCTCGCCGGACCCGGTCAGGCGACCCGCCCGCTGCTCACCGCCGACCAGCGTCAACAGCTGCTGCCCGCCTTCGCCGACGACGTCGCGCTGCTCTCCGAGGTCACCGGACGGGACTACTCCGACTGGCTCTCCGCGGCCAGTCGGGGCTCGTTCGCCCAGCGCTCCGTCGAGTCCGCGTGACCCTCACCCGGGATCACCGAGTCCCCCGCGCCCCCGCATCTGCCGCGCTCGGGACCACCCGCTGGACCAGCTGGACCGGGTGTCCGTCGGGGTCCTCCACGAAGGCGACCCGGAGCCTCCCGTCGAGGAACGGATGCGGGCCACGATGATCCGCCGCGCCGACCGACAACGCATGTGCGTACGCCGCCTCGACATCGTCGGTCCACAGCGTCATCGCGGCGCGGTGGCCCTCGACGACCGGCGTGATCCCATGACTCTCGGCGGCGGGCCCCGGCAGGGCGAGCCCGAGTGCGAAGCCGCCGAGGTCCATCTCGATCTTCACCGGGTCCTGCCGGGGCGCCCGGAACCGCTCGACGAAGCCGAACTCGGCGTAGAACGCGGCCGCCCGCTCGCAGTCGGCCACGAAGAGGATCACCTGCGGGTCGGTGAACTCCATCAGCCCGACATCCCGTCGGGCAGACCGGCGCCGGTCTCGACGTACGACTTGAGGCTGTTGACCAGGAACAACCAGCCGCCGGCGGCCTGCCTGCCGGTCTCGGTGCCGGCCACTCCACGGTGTTCCACGGTGAGCAGGGTCACGGCGCCCCGCTGTTCGAGCAGCCAGGTCACCTCGCTGGGCGCATCCGCCGTCACCTCCTCGTCCCAGATCGCGTCGAAGGTCTGGACCAGCCGCGTCGGGGCGTCGACCTCGATGTTGCGACCGGTGATCAGCGCCACGCCGTCGGCGTTCGCACAGGCGTAGTCGGCTTCGGGCTCGGCGCTGGTCATCGAGCACCCGAAGTACCAGTGGCGAGCCTCCTCGGTCGTGATCGCCTCCCATACCCGATCGATCGGCGCATTGATGAGGACCTGCTGGACGAGGTCGGGTGCGGCGGTCCCGGCCGCCTTGGCGGCCCCGGTGGACTCGGTGGACTCGGTGGACTCGGTGGACTCGGTGGACATGGTCTTCCCTTCCGTTGAGGTCGATGCCGAGGTCACCTCGAGGCGGTCGCGGAGCCGGACGAGACGGCTGCCCCAGCTGACGGTGTAGTCGGTGGTCCACCCGCGGGCCAGGTCCAGCAGCGGTGTCGGATTGAGATAGCAGAGCCGTCGCCGGCCCACCTTGCGGGTCACCACGAGCCCGGCCTGCTCGAGCACGCCGACGTGCTTGAGCACGGCATGACGGCCGAGATGCGGCAGCGCGGCCTCGAGCTCCTTGACCGGCCGACCGTCCTCGGCCCGCAGCAGGTCGAGGATCGTCCGGCGACCGGCGTCGGCGACCGCGGCGATGGTGGTCGCGGGGTCGTAGCCGCCGGAAGGCATGTCCGGGACAATAGGTGACTTTCAAGTCACCTGTCAAGCGCGAACGATCGGCACGCGGGCGTACGCCGGCACCGACCAGGATCAGCGGACCATGGTGACCAGGTCGTGTGCGCCGTCCGGACGAGCCGCCTCGACGTAGAACCTGGTGCGACCGTCGGGCAGCGGCACCGCGCTGACGTAGCGGAAGGCACCATCGGCGTACGGCGACCGGATCGGCGCCATCCCGGAGTCGGGGACCAGCCGGGCGCCGTCCCAGCGCGCCACGCCGGTCGTCTCGTACCAGTTCGAGGCGGCATCGGGCCGGCCGTCGTAGAGCACGGTCAGCGGCTCGTGGCAGAGCACAGTGGTGACCCGGGCGCCCCGGGCGTCCCAGGTCCCGGGACGGCCGCCGAGCACGACGCCGTGATCGACCCAGGCCAGCCCGTCGCCACTGGTCAGGTAGCGGGTGGTCATCCGATCCTCGTGGCCCGGCTCGGTCAGCGGGTGAGCGCACAGCCACATCTCCCAGCCCCGCTCGCGGGTGAGCGTGATGACCGGGTCCTTGACCGCCGTACGCTCGTCGCCGGGCAGGATCACCGCGCGCTCGCCCCCGGCCAGCTCGGCGGGATCGGCAGCGGTCAGGCTGTCCACCCACCAGTGCTTCGAGCCCCAGGTGGCACAGGAGAGGTAGAGCCGCCAGCGCCGCGGCGCCGAGCCTTCGGCAGGCAGCGGCACCAGCACCGGCCGCTCCAGCGACTCGCAGCCGAACTGGTCGCGGCCGACCTCGGCGACCGTCTCGAACTCGACGCCGTCGGTCGAGCGCGCCACCGTGACCGTCACCCCACGGCCGTCGGCCAGCGGACGGCGGTTGCGCCAGACCAGCCAGAAGACCG
Source organism: Nocardioides sp. (assembly GCF_047606145.1). Taxonomy (GTDB): domain Bacteria; phylum Actinomycetota; class Actinomycetes; order Propionibacteriales; family Nocardioidaceae; genus Nocardioides. The sequence continues at coordinate 29,963 of NZ_JASGET010000151.1, forward strand.
AGTCCACCAGCACCGCACTGGCCGCGCCCGCCCAGTTGCCCGGGCCCGCCCCGGGGGCCGGGACCACGAGCTCGGCGTCGTCGAACGAGGGCAGCAGCGAGGTGGCGGTGAGCGTCATGCCGGCCATGATAGTTGAGTTATTCGCCCGACATAGTCATCTCGTCCGTCGTCACCTGGTTCGCCCACGCCGCGAGCGCGCGCCGTCGACCCGATCACATCTCGAGCCGGTATTTTGCCTCCCGTCCGACGACTGCGAGGGGAGGGCCGGATGGCGACGTTCTGTACCCACTGCGGCGCCCCGCACATACCGGGCAACCGGTTCTGCACCAGCTGCGGGACGCGGTACGCCGACCCGGCCGGCGTACCCACCGCGCCACCGCCGACGGCTCCCGCACCCTCCCCTCCGACGCAGGTGCCGCCATCGGCACCGCCTCCGGCGGGGGCGCCCGGGCCTCGGCCACGTCGGGGCCGGCACTGGCTGGCGTTCCTGCTGGCGGCGCTCGTGCTGGTGATGCTCTCGGCCACCGCCGGGGCGATCGTCAACCATCGCAAGCACGACGCCACCACGCCGGCGGTCGACCAGCCGGCCACCGAGCTCACTCCGACGGGCGCCACCGACGCCCCCACCCGGGAGTCCACGCCGACCCAGACGCCGACCCAGACCCCGACCCAGACCCCGACCCAACGGGCCACCTGCTGGGACGGCAGCCGCGCCCGCAACGTGGCGGCCTGCTCCTCGCCGACCGGACGTGCCGGGCTGGCCTGGGTGTTCCCGGACATGCCGGCGAGCTGCGGCGAGTCAGGCACGTCGGCCACCCGATCGATCCTGGTCAGCTGCACGGTCACCGTCGCCGGTGGCTCCTCGGTGCGCCTCAACTACAGCCGGTGGCGCTCGCGGGCCGACGCGCTGGCCGACTACGAGCGAGCCGGTGCCACCCGGCAGCACCCCGGCGGCAACCTGGTGCGCTGGCTCTACGTCTCCGCCGACGGGCGGTACAAGGGCGCGCAGATGTACGCCACCGACCTCTGGGCGGTCACCGTGTACGCCGACAGCGCCGCCGACCGAGATCGCGCCCTCGCCCAGTACGCGGGCATGCGCCGGTGGAGCGAGCTGCGCGGCACCGGCTGAGTCCCGCAGCCGTCCGTGCTCAGGACGCGGGGTGCCCGGCGAAGCCGACCCGCGGGGGTCAGAGGATCTCGCCGGGCGCGTAGCCGGCGGCCTCGGGGTAGCGCTCGACGATCTCGCCGACCCGCGCGCACACCCGCGCCACCTGGGTCCGGGCGGCACCGGTGAAGGCGATCGGCTCGGCCACCAGCGAGTCCAGCTGAGCGGAGGTCAGCCCGAGCCGCTCGTCGGCGGCGAGCTTGGCGAAGACGTCGTTCTCGGCCTGGCCGGCGCGCATCGCGAGCGCGGTGCCCACCGCGGCGTCCTTGATCGCCTCGTGCGCCACCTCGCGGCCCACGCCGTTGCGCACCGCCGCCATCAGCACCTTGGTGGTGGCCAGGAACGGCAGGTACCGATCGAGCTCGCGCTGGACCACGGCCGGGAAGGCGCCGAACTCGTCACACACCGTCAAGAAGGTCTGGAACAGGCCGTCGGTGGCGAAGAAGGCGTCCGGCAGCGCGACCCGGCGTACCACCGAGTCGGAGACGTCGCCCTCGTTCCACTGGTCGCCGGCCAGCTCGCTGATCATCGAGAGGTGCCCGCGCAGCACCACCGCGAGCCCGTTGACCCGCTCGGTGGAGCGGGAGTTCATCTTGTGCGGCATCGCCGAGGAGCCGACCTGGCCCTCCTTGAAGCCCTCGGTGACCAGCTCGTTGCCGGCCATCAGCCGGATGGTGGTGGCCAGGTTGGACGGCCCCGCGACGAGCTGGACGAGGGCGGAGACGACGTCGAAGTCGAGCGAGCGCGGATAGACCTGGCCGACGCTGTCGAGGACCCGCTCGAAGCCGAGGTGGTCGGCCACCCGCGACTCCAGCTCGGTCAGCCTGGTCTCGTCCCCGTCGAACAGGTCGAGCATGTCCTGGGCGGTGCCCATCGGGCCCTTGATACCGCGCAGCGGGTAGCGCGCGATCAGCTCCTCGAGCCGGGCGAACGCGGCCAGCATCTCGTCGGCGACGGTGGCGAAGCGCTTGCCGAGCGTGGTGGCCTGCGCCGCCACGTTGTGGCTGCGGCCGGCCATCACGGTGGCCTCGTGCTCCGCGGCGAGGCGACCGAGCCTGGCCAGCGTCGCGACCGCACGCTGGCGCACCAGACGCAGGCTGGCCAGGATCTGGAGCTGCTCGACGTTCTCGGTCAGGTCCCGGCTGGTCATGCCCTTGTGGATGTGCTCGTGCCCGGCGAGCGCGGCGAACTCCTCGATCCGCGCCTTGACGTCGTGCCGGGTGACCCGCTCGCGGGCGGCGATCGAGGCCAGGTCGACCTGGTCGAGGACCTTCTCGTAGGCCTCGATGACGCCGTCCGGGACGTCGATGCCGAGGTCGCGCTGCGCCTTGAGCACGGCGACCCACAGCCGTCGCTCGAGGACGATCTTGTGCTCCGGTGACCAGATCCGGACCAGGTCGTCGGCGGCGTAGCGGGTGGCGAGGACATTGGGGACCATCACGATGCCCGATTCTCCCATGCCGTCGTCCGCGACGCCGATCAGCGCCGATCGGCGCCGGATCCGCCGGCTGGGCAGCCCGCACGAACGTGTCCGGCTCGATACTCGGCTCGCTACTCGACCAGTACCGGCCACGCCCGCCTCGGGCTCAGCCGAGCGAGGCGCCCTCGACCACCCCGAGCGGCTCGGCGGCGATGTCGCTGCGACGCTGCATCCCGGGGAAGGCGATCAGATCGGCCGCCGCGTACGCCGCGGCGCGGGCCGCGGCCACGTCGGCACCGGTCGCCCGCACCGCGAGC
>NZ_JASGET010000152.1:0-48555 GCF_047606145.1 Nocardioides sp.
CAGCCGTGGGTGCCAGCGAGGCGGACAGCCCACCCAGGCACCCACGGTCGGCCGGGGCCGAGGAGACCGGGCGGAGCTCAGGAGACGGTCAGCTCGATGTCCCCGGTGTAGCTGGAGCCCGCGCTGAGCGGCTCGGTGACGCCGTCGACGGTCAGGGTGAGCGTCTTGCCCTTGGGCGCCTTGACGGCGGCGTTCTCGCCGATGCTCAGGCTGGACAGGTACGACGTGCTGGTCGGTGTCCAGGTCGAGTCGCCGGTGAGGCTGACGATGACCCCGTTGTTGACCACCGGGCCGACGGTGTTGCTCACCACGCCCAGCTGCTTGTACTCGGCGCTGGAGATGGTGTCGACCGCGTGCTTGGTGGTCGAGGCCGAGACGGCTCCGCGCAGGGTGGCGTCATCGAGGGTCAGCACCAGGTTCTTGCCGTTGCGCATGCCGTTGTAGAGGTTCCCGTGCAGTGCGATGTCGGAGAAGTCGGCGATCGCGTCGGAGCTCGAGTGCACGGCGGTGACGTCGAAGCTGGAGTCCTTGGTCGGATCGGTGGTGGGCTCGGTGTAGACGCCCTCGTTGACCAGGTTCCCGTCGACCATCACCGGGCCCGGGTCGTCGTTCTCCATCATCTGCAGCAGGGTGCCGTCCTTCGGCGTCAGGACGGCGCCGTCGGAGCCGTCCACGCTGATGTCGACGTGCTGACCCTTGTCCAGGAAGGTGGCCCGCTTGCTGACCAGCGTGGTGCGACCGGTGATGGTGGCGTCACCCTGGCCGTGCCACATCACGCCCCAGCCGCGGGAGCGGATGGTGGTGGCGCGGTCGGCGAGGTTCCTGAGCTCCTTGGCGCTCAACTCCAGGTCGAGGCTGTCGTTGAGGGCCGAGACCGCCGACCGGCTGGAGTCGCCGTACTCGACCGAGCCGCCGGTGATGATGGCGCCGTAGGTGCCGACATCGAGCTTGGAGCCGAGGAAGCGGTCGGTGGCGTTGCCGATCGCGTAGGCGCCGTACCCCTCGTTGCCGGTGGTGTAGACGTGGCTGTTGATCGAGGTCAGCTGGGCGTTGGAGCCCGAGTCGGTGGACAGCACGCCCCAGCCGTCCGAGCTGACCTGGGAGTTGATGTAGGTGGCCTCGGTGTCGTCGCCGGTGATGTTGGTGGCGCGGACGTTGCCGATGATGCCCAGCATCCACGGCGCGCTGCGCATCTGGGAGAGGTCGACGGTCGGGGTGTAGTCGCTGGGCAGGGTGCCGTTGTGGGTGTGGATGCCGGAGTTCTTGACCACCAGGTTGGCTCCGTTGGCGGCGAGGATGCCGACCCGGGCGGCACCGGTGTTGTTGATGGTGGTGTTGTTCACCGTCACCCGCTGGCCGTCGGCGACCAGGCCGGCGCCGTACCCGGAGAAGTCCGAGCGTCCGTTGCCCTTCATCCGGATCTTCGAGTTGGCGATGTCGTAGCTCTTCCCGGCGATGTAGAAGCCGGTGAAGTTCTGCCCGGTGGAGGTGATCGAGGTCTTGTTGGCCCGGGTGGCGGTGATCTTGCCTCCGATCGCCGCGTCGCGGACCGACTTGGTCGAGCTGACGCCGTCCGCGTCGACGTAGATGGCCTGCCGCTCGGGGAAGACCAGGCTGTTCCAGGTGATCTCGTTCGCGTCGACGACGTGGAGCACCACGTCACCGCGGTAGGTGCCGGCTCCGATGTAGGTGTCGGTGCCGCTGGTGGAGGCGAGGACGCCGCCGGTCTCCTTCCCGTTGACGGTGAGCACGACCGCCTTGCCGTCCTCGGCGTTGACGATGGCCCCGTCCTCGATGACCAGCTTGTGGAGCTTGGTGGTCGATGTCACGGTCCAGGTGTCGCCGCTCGCGACGACGACGGTCTTGGCATGGGCGCTGGCCGAGCTGCTGAGCAGCCCGGTGGTCGCGTTGGCCGGTGTCGTCGCCAGGCAGGCGGCGACCGCCGCGGTGACGGCGGCGACGGCGAGGCCGACGCGGCGGGGGTGGGGGTGCTTCATTCTGAACTCCTCGATGTCCGGCATCCTTCGGAACTTCCCGAGCCGAGCGGATCCGTCCGCCGTGAACGCGCGGCGGGCACTGTGGATTCGCTGAGAACATTCAAGACCGTGAGTTTCCTGTGACAGAAGTCACACAGAGTGAATGGCTGGCATCACGCTCGTCAATGCATCTGCCCTCTCGCCCCGCTCAGTCCGGCTCATTGACGAATGCGATGCCAGTTATTTCATCGGGTGACTAGCATCACACTGGCCCGAGTGGTCTAGTCATTTGCGGATTCATGGGGGATTTCTGGAACCACACACAGACAGGGCACAGGAGAAAGCATGCGGCAGACAATGGGAAATACAGCTTCATCGGAACGACCGAGGAGTCCCAGGCTGATCTGGCTGACCAGGACCGCGGCCGTCGGCAGTCTCACCGGGTTGGCGCTGACCATGACGCCGTTCGTCGGCGGTGCGGCGTTCGCCGACACCTCCGGGATCAGCTGCGAGACCGGGGCGGTCTCGCACAACGTCCTCGAGGTCGCCGACGGCGACACCTGCACCGTCTCGGCGGTGACCACCCTGAAGAAGCTGATCGTCGACGACGGCGGCTCGGTGGTCGCGCCCGACGGCTATGACGTCACCCTGACCGTGGACGGAGTCGAGACCGGCCAGGCCTACGACAGCTACGAGGACACCAGCGGCACGATCCAGCCGCACACCTACAAGGGGTCCGGCAGCGACGGCGTGGTGCTGACCCCGACCGTCCAGCACACCGAGACCAGCGGTGACACCTTCCCGATCCGGCAGAGTCTGTACGTCGACTCCGACGGGGTCAACGACGACGAGTCGGTGGCCTCCAGCTGGCTGGGTGACACCCCGGGCGACTCCAGCGCCGACAACCTCAAGGTGACCTCCACCGGTGCGCTCTTCAACGGCGTGTGGGTCGACGGCGCCGACTACAGCCTGACCGACCCGACCATCTCGTTGACCGGCAACGGTCGCAGCGACTTCGCCGGGGACGGCGCCGCCATCGTCGGCAACAACGACGCCAACGTCACCGTGGACGGGGCCAACGTCAAGAACAAGGGCGTGGTGCGCACCGGGGTGATCTCCAACGGCGGCGCCAACGTGGTGGTCAAGAACTCCTCCATCAAGGCCAAGGGCGGCACCCTGCCGAGCGACTATCCGAGCACCGGCACCGTCGACACCACCTACATGATGAGCGCCCCGTGGATGCTCGGCATCGAGGGCACCAACCGCGCGACGCTGCTGCTCGGTGACAGCAGCAAGGCCGCCTACGTCAACTCCACCGTCCAGGCGCAGGACTGGGGCGCGCTGTCCACCGACGCCGGCTCCGACGTCGAGCTGAGCGCGATCAACAGCAAGGTGATCACCAAGAGGTCCGGCTACGGCACCTACGCGATCGGCGGCGCGGACTCGGAGTTCCTGGGCACGAAGTTCAACGTCGCCTCCTACGGGGCGATCGCGGCGAACGGCGAGAACGTCCTCCACTTCGGTGACAGCGACGCCGACGACGTGGCCACGCTGAACACCGATCGGTCGATCGGGCTCAGCGACAGCGAGCTGGCCGACATCTCGGCGCAGACCACGAAGGTCGTCTCCAAGAAGATCGGCGTGATGACCTGGGGCGGCTCCAGCACCGTCAACGTGGACGGCGGCACCGTGTTCAAGACCGCGGGCCCGGTCTTCGAGGACAAGGCCTCCGGCAGCGGCAGTGCGTTGGTGAGCACCTACAACGTGACCGGCAGCGACACCGAGTCGCCGTCGCTGACCTCGGCGAACGGCGTGATCATGCAGGTGATGTCGAACGACGACCCGGGCTCGACCACCGGGACCTACACCGACACGACGGCCACCAAGGACTCCTCCTGGGACCTGACCGACGCCTCGGCCGACTCGCTGACCAACGTCAACCTGACCGATGAGAGCGTCAAGGGCGACTTCTACAACGGCGCCCTCTACGGCAAGAACATGGTGCTCAACCTGGACGACAGCACCATCCGTGGCGTGATCTCCTCGACCACCGCGACCCACCCGGACGGCTACGTCGACGCCGACAACTACACCGACATCGGCAACGTGGACAACACCGTCTCCGCACCGGTGAACAACGGCGTCATCGTCGACCTGTCGGGCACCTCGACGTGGACCGTCTCGGGCACGTCGTACCTGACCAGCCTGACGGTGGGCGACGACGCCAGCATCACCGGCGCCGGCGGCAAGGACGTCACCATCACCGTGGGCGATGACACCTACACCCCCGACGAGCTCGCCGGCCAGACGATCACCGGCGACTCCGACAACCCGATCGTGGTGACCGTCGGCTAGTCCGACGAAGGGCACCTCGATCACCGAGCGCCCGTCTCCCAGGCGATCACCTGGGAGACGGGCGCTCGTCGTCTCCCACCGCGCAGCGGATCCACGCTCCTCGGCCAGGGTCCTCGGCCCCCGCCACCGCTGGGCGATGTCGCGAGCTCACCAGGCGGGGTGTGCCCTGGGGGACAGCCTCGTTCGGGCACCCGCGCACGCAGACCTCGCTCGCCGCCGACGCACCGGTTCTCCGAGCCCTTCTGGCGGTCGAGTGACCGCGGTGCGCGTGCGCAGCCTGACCCAGACGGCGGTACGCCGTGGGCAGGTCTGCGGACCCGGCCGGACTCCACAGCGCGAAATGAGGCGAAGGACGCGAAATGACCGGTCCCCGGTCGCCGGGAGAGGCGACCGGGGACCGGTGCTGATGTCGAGGCCGAGACGAGGCCCCGTTCGGGTCTACTTGACGACCCGAAGCGTCACCTTGGCGCTCTTCGACCCGGCGACGTTCGTGCTGCCGGCGTAGACGGCCCGCAGGTGGTAGGTGCCGGCCTTGGTGAACTTGTGCAGCGTCACGGTGAGCTTGCCCGACTTCTTGGCGCTCAGCGTGTACCTGCCGATCACCTTGGAGCCGTTGAGCACCGAGACCCGGCCGGTCGGGGTGGCCGAGGAGGTCACCTTGATGGTGGCCCGGACCTGCTTGCCCTTGTGGATCTTCGACTTCGCCAGCGAGAGCTTCGAGGTCGAGGCCAGCTTGGCGACGGTGAACGTCGTCCTCGCCGTGGAGGAGGCGTCGTCGTCGTTACCGGCGTAGGTGGCGGTCACGGTGTGCTTGCCCGCGCTCAACTTGGCCGGCAGGGCCACGGTGGCGGTGCCGGCGTCGCTCAGGGTGGCGGTGCCGGCGGTGGTGCCGTCGACCTTGACGGTGACGTCGCCCGAGGCGGCGTCGCCGTCGGCGTCGACGACGGTGACCTTGGCCGAACCGGCCTTGCCGTAGGTGGTGTTGGCCACCTTGACCGCCGTCGTGGAGCCGATGGTGCCGTCAGCCACGCTGACCTCGATCGGGTCGGCGTAGGTGCCGGTGATCGTCTGGCCGACCAGCTCGTCGGGGGTGTAGGTGTTGTCGCCCTGGGTGATGGTGACGTCCTTGCCGCCCGAGCCGACGATCGAGGAGGAGTCGTCGACGGTGAGGCTGGTCAGGTACGACGTGCCGGTGACCCTCCAGGTCGAACCGTCGGTCAGGTCGGCGATCACGCCGCCGTTGACCGGCGCCGAGACGGTGTTGGTCACCATGCCGATGCGGGTGTAGTCGGCCTCGTCGACGGTGCCCTCGTGGACCGCGGTGGCGGAGCTGATCCGGCCCTTGACGGTGCTGTCGGACAGGTTGACGACCAGGTTCTTCGACACGGTGGAGCCGTTGAAGAAGTCACCCTTGACGGTGGTGCCGGTCAGGTTGGTGTCCGTGCGTGCGGTCAGGTCCGCGTTCTGCAGGTCGGAGTCGCTGGCGCTCTGGGTCACGCTGGTCGGGTCGGTGTAGCTGCCGCCCGGGCCCGGGTCGTCCTGGTCCATGACCTGGACGATGACGCCGGTGCCGGACTTCAGCGACGGCGACTCGTCCTCGTCACCGGTGACGTTGTACGTCGTGGTGCCGGTCTGCGACTTGTCCTCGAAGGTCGCGTTGCCGGTGGTGACCTTGGTGCCGCCATCGACGTCGACGGTGTTGTCGCCGGCCCAGGTCATGAAGCCGAGGCGCGCCGACGTCAGGGTGGAGGTCTGCTCGTCGACCGAGGCCAGGTCGTCGTCGCTCAGGCCGAGGTCGTCATCGGTGTTCAGCGCCGCGACGTCGTCGGCGTCGCTGTCGCCGAAGTGGACGACGTTCTCGCCGTTCGCCGAGATCGACAGGTAGCTCGCCACGTCGAAGTCGGTGCCGAGGTACTCCCCGGTCGCGCTGCCGATCGCGTAGGTGCCGTAACCGGAGTCGGTGGTGGTGACCTTCGAGTTGATCGCGTTCAGCTTGACGTCCGAGCCCGAGTCCGTCGACAGGGCGCCCCAGTCGGCGGCGGTGACGCTGGTGTTGAGGTACGTCGCCTTGCTGCCGTCGCCGAGCAGCAGGGTGGCCCGGTTGGTGCCCTCTAGGCCGAGCATCCACGGCGCCGCGATCATGGTGTCGGGGCTGACGTTCGCGGTGTAGTCGCTGGGCAGGTCGCCGCCGGAGACGTCGATGTCGGAGTTCTTCACCACGACGTTGGCACCGCCGTCGGAGATCACGCCGGTCCGCACCACGCCCTTGTTCTTGATGGTGGCGCCGTCGAGGGTGAGGTTCGCCCCGTTGGTGCCGGTCACCGCGGCGCCGTCGTCGACGAAGTCGTCGCGGCCGTTGCCGGTCATGGTGAAGGTCGGGTCGGTCATGGTGTAGTCGGCGCCGTCGACCCAGGCTCCGTTGAACGTGGAGCCGGTCGAGGTCACCGCGAAGTTCTTGGCCTTCGTGGCGCCGGGCTTGCTGCCGGTCCAGCTGGCGGCGACGGACTGGGAGTCGTCGATGCCGCTGGAGTCGACGTAGAGCGACTGCCGGATCGGGAAGACCAGGCTCGAGCCGGTCTCGGTGTGCTGGGTGGTCACGGTCAGCACCACGCCGCTGTCGTCGGCGCCCTGGTAGGTCCCCGCCTGGATGGTGCCGGCCACGTCCTCGATGCTGTCCCAGGCCTGTCCGGTCTCGACGCCGTCGACGGTCAGGGTGACGTCGTACCCGTCGGGTGCCACCACCGAGCCGCCGTCGGCGACGACCAGCTCGTCGAGGGTGGTCTTGCCGGAGATCGTGCAGGTCTCGCCGTCGGCGACGTTCAGGACCCCCGCGGAGACCGCGTCGCTGCCGTCACAGCTGACCGCGGTCGCCGCGGAGGCGGAACCGGCGAGCGGGAGGGTGCTGACGGCGAGACCGCCGAGCGCGCCCGCAACGGCCAGCCGCGCGGTGGTCGACCACCGGATCGCGAATCTGGGTCGGCCTGGCCGTGGTGGTGAGAGATGCATGGGTGAATGGCTCCTGTCGTTGAAAACGCGCGAGATACCGCGTCGTGGCCGAGGGGAACAGCCAAACCGGTCAGCCCTTGTGACGGAACTCACCCATGCGAATAGGACCCATGCCCGTTGTCGATGCGTCGCCACGGGGGCCCGCCACCTGGTCCGGCCTTTGCGGCACGGTACGTGGGGGCCTGCCTCAGGGGATTTGATGGCCATTGGATCAACGAATTCCGGCGCGGGTTTCTTGTCGGCACCCGATACCGCGTTTCTCCACAGGCCGCTCATATGCCACCAGCCTTCCCGGTGGGGCGGCTTGGCCGGGGCCGTGGATTTCCTATGAATTCATCGGGGCAAGGGCGTGGCGGCTATCACGATCGGCAATGTTTGATCGCACGTGTTCACGCAGGTGAGAGGCCATATTGACGAATCCGATGTCAGTCATCGCAGAGCGTGACTGGCGTCACACTTCATACGGATGTTCTAGTCGGGCACGGACGTCATTGAGCATTTCTTCACCATCGTTCAATCGTCTTCGAAATAACACAGAAAGAGCAGAGGAGTGAGGATGCGGCGAAATAGGCCGAAGATGGCATCGGCAGTGCGGAAGAGGAGTCCCAGACTCATCTGGCTGACGCGGACCGCGGCGGCGGGGAGCCTGACCGGACTGGCACTGACGATGACGCCGGTGATGGGTGGCGCGGCATTCGCCGACACCGACGGGATCAGCTGCACCTCGGGGTCGGTGAGCGACGGCGTGCTCGAGGTGGCCGACGGCGACACCTGCACGGTGAGCGCGACCAGCGACCTCGACGAGCTCATCGTCGACGACGGCGGCTCGGTGGTCGCCCCCGACGGGTACGACGTCACCCTGACCGTCGACGGCGTCGAGACCGGACAGGCCTGGGACAGCATCGAGGACGTGGCCGGCACCATCCAGGCCGGCGACTATGGCGGCAGCGATGACAGCGGCGTGGTGCTGACCGTGACCACCCAGCACACCGAGACCGGCTCGAGCCTGGTCTTCCCGATCCGGCAGTCGCTCTACGTCGACTCCGATGGCGTCGACGGCGACGAGTCGGTCGACGCGAGCTGGTTGGGCGACACCCCCGGTGACTCCTCGGCCAGCAACTTCAAGGCCACCTCCACCGGCTCGACGTTCAACGGCGTGTGGGTCGACGGGACGGACTACGACCTGACCGACCCGACCATCAGCCTGACCGGCAACGGTCGCAGCGACTTCGTCGGAGACGGCGCCGCGATCATGGGCACCAACGATGCCAACCTCACCGTCGACGGTGCCGACGTCGACGACACCGGCGTGGTGCGCACCGGCGTGATCTCCGACAACGGGGCCAACGTGGTCGTCAAGAACTCCACGATCAAGGCGGCCGGCGGCACCCTGCCGAGCGACTACACCGCGAACGTGTCCGAGGACACCATGATCGCGGCGCCGTGGATGCTCGGCATTGAGGGCACCAACCGGGCCACCCTGCTGCTCGGCACCGACAGCAAGGCGGCGTACGTCAACTCGACCGTCCAGGCCCAGGACTGGGGCGCGCTGTCCACCGACTCGGGTGAGGACGTCGAGCTCACCGCGATCAACAGCGACGTCAGCACCACCGACTCCGGCTACGGCACCTACGAGATCGGCGGAGCGAACGCCCAGATGCTCGGCACCACGTTCAACGTCGCCGACTACGGCGCGATCGCGGCCAACGGTGCCAATGTCATCCACTTGGGTGACAGCGACGCCGAGGACGTGGCCACGCTCAACACGGACCGTTCGATCGGCCTGACCGACGACGAGCTGGCCGACCTGGAGGAGCGGACCACCACGGTCAACTCCGACCGGATCGGCGTGATGACCTGGGCGGGCGCCAGCACGGTCACCATCGACGGCGGCACCACCCTCAACACCGGGCAGGCGGTGCTGGAGGACAAGACCGGCGCGGCCGGCGTGGCGACCACCTTCAACGTGACCGGCGACTCGACCGAGCAGCCCTCGCTCAACTCCGACGAGAACACCATCATGCAGGTGATGGACAACGACGACCCGGGCGTCGGCGGGACCTACACCGACTCGACCGCGACCGCCGACGGCGCCGACCTGACCGATGCCGACGCCGACTCGCGCACCGACGTCAACCTGACCGACACCTCGGTCACCGGCAACCTCTACAACGGAGCCCTCAGCGACAAGAACATGGTGGTCAACCTCGACGGCAGCACCGTGGAGGGTGCGATCTCGTCCTCGACCATCGCGCATCCCGACGGCTACGTCGACGAGGACAACTACGAGGACATCGGCCACGTCAGCAACACCGCCGCGGCACCGGTCAACAACGGCGTCATCGTCGACCTGGCCGACGGCTCGACCTGGACCGCCACCGGCACCTCGTACCTGACCAGCCTGACCGTCAGCGACGACTCCAGCATCGAGGGCGCGGACGGCGCGGACGTCACCATCACCATCGACGGTGTCGACTACTCGCCCTCCGAGCTGACCGCCGGCACCACCTACACCGGTGACTCGGACGACCCGATCATCGTCACGGCCGGCGGCTCCTCGACCGCCACGTCGGCGTCGACCACCACGGTCAAGCTGTCCAAGGCGAAGGTCGCCTACGGCACCAAGCGGACGGCCACCGTCCGCGTCAGCGGCGGGGACGACACCGCGACCGGCACGGTCAAGGTGAAGGTCGACAGGTCGCTGGTCAAGACCGCCACGCTCAAGAGCGGCAAGGCCACCGTCACCCTGCCGGCCGGCACCGCGGCCGGGAAGCACACCGTCACGGCCACCTATGCCGGCGACGACGAGCTGACGACCTCCACCGGTACGGCGAAGCTGACGGTGACCAAGCACGCCTCGACCTCGAAGCTGCGCCTGGCCACGCACCAGGTCAGCCGGCACCAGCGGGTCAGGGCCGTCATCCGGGTCAAGCCGGGCAGCCTGAAGCCGACCGGCAAGGTCACGGTGAGGCGCGGCTCCAGGGTGCTCGCCAGGTACACCCTGCGGGCGGCCCAGCACGGCAGGCTGGTCACGAGGCTGCCGAAGATCGCCAAGGCCGGCACCTACCGGTTGCGGATCGTGTACGTCGGCAACAAGAACATCGCCACCTCGCACAGCAGCACCGTGCGGTTGCGGGTCACCCGCTGACCCGCGCGCACCGGTGCCGTCGCCCGCTTCCCAGGCGGAGTCCGCCTGGGAAGCGGGCGGTCGCCTCTGGCGCGCTCGACGACGGCCTCGGCCGGGCGTCAGCCGGTCGGGCCGGCGAGCGTGGACGCCACCTCCACCAGCATGGAGCGTAGCCAGACCAATCCGGGATCGTGTTCCCGCGACGGGTGCCACCACAGCGCCTCCGGCAGGGTCGCCTCCCGGAACGGGGTCGGCACGATCACCACGCCGGCCAGACTCGCCGTACGCCGCGCCAGTCGCTCGGGCAGGATCGCGACCAGTTCGGTGCCGCGGACCAGGAACGGCAGCGGGAGCCAGCCGCGGGCGGTGACCCCGGAATGGTGGTCGATGCCGAGCTGGGCGAGCCGGCGGTCGGCGGGGTTGAGATGGTCCGCCCCGAGGGCGGCGCGGGCCCAGCCCAGTCGACGCAGCGAATCGTCGCTGATCGCTCCGTCGACGTAGGCCGGATTGGCCGGGTCGACCACCAGCACGAATCGGTCGGCGAACAGATCGGCCGAGGGAGCATCGACACCCAGTCCGCGAGGAGCGATCACCAGATCGGTGTCCAGCAGTCCGCGAGGCTGCGAGATGAGGTCGGGGGGCAGCGGCCGCCAGTCGATGGCGACCCCGGCGCGGAGGCCGTCGAGCCGCCGGCGCAGCTCCGGCGCGAGCAACACCATCGCGTAGTCGGAGGCGGCGATGGTGAAGTGGCGGGTGCTCCGCACCGGCTCGAAGCGCCGGTCCAGGCCGAAGGCGCGCTCGACCAGCGGCATCGTCTGCTGGATCTGGGGAAGCAGCGCCCGGGCCAGTGGGGTGAGCTCGAAGTCACGGCCGACCTTGACCAGCAGCTCGTCGCCGTACCTGCGGCGAAGTTTGCCCAGCGCGGCGCTCATCGCAGGCTGGGTCATGCCGATCCGCTGCCCGGCGCGGGTGAGATTGCCCTCCTCGAGCAGCGCCTGCAGCGGAACCAGCAGGTTGAGGTCGGTGCCGGCCACGCTCATGAACGCGAGCATAGGAGTGCCGCGGCCGGCGCGCGACCGATGAGCGCGACTCATCGGGAGTGCGTAGCAGTTGCACAGCGGACGCACAGGCGCGCTCGGCGGCCATCCTCTAGCCTGGGGCGATGGCCTCCGACCTGCGCCGCATCGACCTCAACCTCCTGGTCGCCTTGGAGGCCGTGCTCGAGGAGTGCAATCTCACCCGTGCCGCCGAGCGGGTCGGCATGACCCAGCCGTCGATGAGCAGCGCGCTGAACCGGTTGCGGAAGGTGACCGGGGACGAGCTGCTGATCCGCGCCGGCCGGGGCTATGTCCGCTCGGCCGGCGGCGAGGAGCTGTTGCCGATCGTGCGGGAGGCCCTCAGCGAGGTCCGCCGCACGTTGTTGGCCTCGCGGGACTTCGACCCGGCGACGAGCACCCGGCGCTTCACCATCTCGGCCTCGGACTACGCGCTGTTCGTCATCGGCACGGCCCTGGAGCGACGTCTCGCGGAGGTCGCCCCCGGCGTGGAGGTCGCCTACGACTCGATCCCGAGCATCGACCACGGCACCCATCTGCTGCGCCGCGACCTCGTCATCGGCAGCGCACGCCGCGGCATCCCGGGTCAGCGGATGACCGTCTTCGGGGACCGGTTCGTCTGCGTGGTCAGCGACCGGGACACCCCGCTCGAGGGTGATCACGCCAGCCTGGCGGAGCTCTCCGCACTGCCCTATCTGGCCGGCTGGTTCGGCGAGGACATCCTGACCCCGGCCGACGACGCGCTGGCCGAGGCCGGGGTGACGGTGCACTGTGTCCAGCGGGCGCCCGGGCTGTTGTCGCTGCCGTTCCTCATCCCGGGGACCCAGCTGTACGCCTTCATCCCCGAGCGACTCGCCGCCCAGGTCTCCGAGGAGCTGGGGCTGCGGGTCGTCCAGACGCCGCTGGACATCTCGCCGCTGGTCGAGGCCGCACACTGGCATCCGTTGAACAGCGACGAGGCCGGGCTGTGCTGGTTGCTCGAGGTGCTGGCGGAGGTCGGCCGGGAGGTGCGGCAGTCGACCAGCCTACGGCCGGGTGGCGTCGGCGATGTGCTTGTGTGACACGTGCGCGGTCAGCCCGCCGTCGATGACCAGTTCGGCGCCGTTGTAGTAGGCCGAGTCCTCGCTGAGGAGGAACACGATGGTCGGCGCGATGTCGGCCGGGAGGCCGACCCGGCCCAGCGGGATCTCGGAGAGCGCGGCGTCGGCGAAGGCCGGCGAGGCGTTGGCCATCAGCGGGGTGTCGATCAGGCCCGGCATGACCGCGTTGACCCGGATGCCCTGCTCACCGAGCTCCAGGGACGCCGACCTGGTCAGTCCACGCAGGGCCCACTTGCTGGCGGTGTAGGCCGCCGCCGCATGCCCGGAGACGGCGGCGACCGAGCAGATGTTCACGATCGAGGCGCCCGCCGACATCAGCGGCACCATCGCCTGGATGCCCAGTAGCGGGCCGGTGACGTTGATGTCGAAGGTCCGCTGCCAGGCGTCCAGTGAGACGTGCGGCAGCCGCTCCCGGGCGGCGACGCCGGCGTTGTTGACCAGCCCGTCCACCCGTCCGTACGTCGTCCGGAGCTCGTCGGCCAGGGCCGCCCAGCCCGCGGCGTCGGTGACGTCGAGGCGACGCTCGACGACGGTGTCCCAGCCCTGCCCCTCGTCGTCGAAGCCCTCGAAGTCGAGGACGTCGGTGGCGATGACCCGTGCGCCCTCGGCCGCCAGCGCGCGGACCTCCTCGGCACCCTGGCCGCGGGCGGCACCGGTGACGACGATGACCTTGTCGGTCAGTCTCATCTCGTCTCCTCGACTCAGACCGGCGGGGCGACGAAGACGCCCTTGTCGGGGTCGTTGAAGGAGTCCCGGGCGATGATCTCGCTCATCGGGTCCGCGGTGCCCCACACGTCCTGGGTCATCGGGTCGGCGATGTCGTACACGTGCGGGTGCCACGCGTCGGTGGTGAGCCGCTCCAGCTCGGTGGTGTACTCCATGGTGTTGCCGCTGGGGTCGAGGAAGTAGGAGAAGGTGTTGTTGCCGGCGTTGTGCCGGCCGGGGCCCCAGATCTTCTTGATCCCGGCCCGCATCACCCGGCCGGTGCCGCGCATGTACTCGTCGAGGCCGCGCATCTCGAAGGAGACGTGGTGCACGGCGGTGTGCGGGCCGCGGGCGATCGCCAGGCTGTGGTGCCAGTCGTTGCACCGCATGAAGTGCATCATCTCGCCCATGTGCTCGCCCCACAGGGTGTCGGTGAGCTTGAAGCCGAGCACGTTCGCGTACCAGTCCCGGGTGGCGTTGGGGTCGGTCGAGTTCATCACCGCGTGCGAGATCCGCACCGGGATGGCCTCGCCCTCCTCGATCTCCCGGTGCTGCCGCACCTGGACACCGGAGCTGATCTCGACGGTGCGTCCGTCCAGGTCGAAGAAGCGGAAGCCGTAGCCGCCGCCCGCGGTCTGCAGCGGTCCGGGCTCGCCGATGAGCTGGACTCCGGCGGTGCCGAGCTTGGCGGCGAGCGCGTCCACGGCCGCGTCCGACTCGGCGCCGAAGGCGATCAGGTCCAGTCGCTTGTCGCCCGACTTCCGCAGTCGGACGATGTACTGCTCCGGCGAGCCCTCGGCGGCCAGGTAGGAGATGTCTCCGTCGGTGCCGACCTCGGTCAGCCCCCAGGTGTCCTTGTAGAACGTGCGCTGGGCGGCATAGTCCGGCACCGCCAGGTCGACGTGACGCAGGTGGGTGATGCCGTGTTCGTTCAGGTGGGGGTTCATCGAGGCTCCAGGGATAGGCGACTATTTGCGAATGTAGGCGTCGTCACAGCCGGGCGGAACTAGCGCGTGGCGATGCCTGGCATTCGCTCAGGCGTTACGTCCTGGGGCCTCGCCGACTCAGACCCTGCCGTGGAGGATGCGCGGTACGTCCCGCGCTCCGGTGGGCAGCGGTGGGTCGCGCACCTCGAGTGCGGACGTTGTCTCCTCGCCAGCACCTACGATGGCGCCGTGGACCTCGAGGCAGCACTGATCGTGCCGTGCCCCGAAGCCGAAGCCGCGGTGGGGGAGCACCGGCGTCGGCTGGATCGCGCCGCGGCCGTCGGCGTGCCGGCGCATCTCACGGTGCTGTATCCGTTCATGACCGACCTCGACGACACCGATCACCAACGACTCGCCACGCTGTTCGGATCGTTCGAGCCGTTCGATGTTCGCGGAGACCGGACGGGGTGGTTCGGCGACGATGTGCTCTTCGTGGCTCCGGCCGACCCCGGCCCGGTGACGGCGCTGACCGGGGCCTGTCAGGAGCTCTTCCCCGAGTGTCCGATCTACGGGGGAGCCTTCACCGAGGTCGTTCCGCACCTGACGGTCGGCCACGGCCAGCCCCTACCGGCCCTGCGAGCGGCCGAACGCGCGGTGAGCTCCCGGCTGCCGTTCTCGCAGCGGGTGAGTCATGTCGAGCTGTGGACGGGCCCCGCCCTTGCGACCGCGCCGGACGGGAGTTGGCGATGTCTCCGTGCCTATCGACTCGGCAAGGGGTATCGCGGGGCCTGACCGGGGGCGACCTCGCGCCTCACCTCGGGCAGGCGTCTCAGCCGAGGACGGAGGCACCACCGTCGATGACGATGTTGGTACCGCTGATCCAGGAGGACTCGTCGGAGGCGAGGAAGACCGCGGCGTTGACGATGTCCTCGGCCTGGCCGTGCCGGCCCAGCGGGATCCGATCGAGGACGACGCGGCGCATCCGCTCCGGCGGGTCGGCCAGCATCGGCGCGGTGTTGGGGGTCTCGGTCAGGCCCGGGCTGATCACGTTCGCCCGGATGCCGTGTGGTCCGCCCTCGACGACCAGCTGCAGGGTCAGCGAGATGACGCCGCCCTTGGCGGTCGAGTGGGCGTTCTGTGCCATGAACTCGACTCCGCGCAGCGCGGCGATCGAGCCGACGTTGATGATCGAGCCACCGCCGTACGTCTTCAGGTGCGGCCAGGCGGCCTTGACGGTGTAGAAGACCAGGTTCAGCTCGTTGCGCATGGTGAAGTCCCAGTCGGCGACGGAGAGCTCCTCGAGAGGTGCGAACCGCTGGGTCGAGGCGTTGTTGTAGAGCACGTCGACACCGTCGTAGACGGCCACCGCGTCATCCACCCAGGCGCGGGCCGCCTCGGCGTCGCCGAGGTCGACGCCGCCCATCGTGGTGATCTCGCCGCCCTCGGCGCGGATCAGCTCCTCGGTGGCGGCGGCCCCCTCGGAGTTGAGGTCGCAGCCCACCACCCGCGCACCCTCGGCGCAGAACCGGCGGGCCGCGGCCACGCCCATGCCGCCGCCGATACCGGTGATCAGCGCGATCTTGCCGTCGAGTCGTCCGTGGGCGCTCATCAGTGCTCTCCTGGAGTGTGGGCCTCGCCGGTGCCGTAGCGGCCGGCCGCGATCGCGGCGGCACGGTCCAGCAGCTCGACGAGATTTCCTTCGGGGTCCGCGACGTACGCCATCCGTACGCCGGGTTCGGGGGAGGCCCGTGGGCTCATCCGGTCGCTGGCGCCGAGCGCGATCAGGCTGTCGTAGGCCGCGTCGACCTCGGGTACGTCGAACGCGACGTGCCCGAAGCCGCGGGTCAGGGCGGCCTCCACCGGGCTGCCGGCCTGGAGGCCGAGCCGACTCTCGGCGCGATGCAGCAACTCGATCCGGAAGCCGGGGCCGCCGTCGGGCGCGGTGGCGTGCAGCATCGCGCCGCTCATCCGGCCGCCGGGAAGGTCGAACTCGAACTCGAACTCGATCTCCATGCCGAGTGCGGCGGCGTACCACCGCTTCATCGCCGGCAGGTCGGCGACGGAGAGCCCGACATGGTCGAAGACTCCGTTGCGGACTCCGTTGTCCGGCCCGGTCATGCCAGCACCATGGTGCGGACGTTGGTGAACTCGCGGACGCCCTCGGCCGACAGCTCCCGGCCGTAGCCGCTGCGCCCGGTGCCGCCGAACGGGAGCCGGGGATCGGAGGCGACCATCGTGTTGACGAAGAGGGCGCCGGACCGGATCCGCCGGCCGACCGCGAGCGCATGCTCGGTCTCGCCCCAGACCGAGGCGCCGAGGCCGAAGGTGGTGTCGTTGGCAAGCGCGATCGCATGCTCGTCGTCGTGGGCGCGCACGATCGCCGCGACCGGGCCGAAGGTCTCCTCGACGAAGGCGGTGACGCCCGGCCCGGCGTCCTCGAGCACCGTCGGCTCCACGAAGCAGCCCGGGCCGTCGATGGCGTGCCCGCCGAGGACCAGGCGAGCCCCCTGGGCGAGGCTGTCGCTGATCTGGCGCAGGATCGCCTCGCGCAGGTCGGCGCGGGCCATCGGGCCGATGGTGGTGGCCGGGTCGGTCGGGTCGCCCACCTGCAACAGGCCCACGCCGGCGACGAAGCGCTCGACGAACTCCTCGGCGACCGAGTCGTGCACGATGAAGCGCTTGGCGCACACGCAGCTCTGGCCGGTGTTGTTGAACCGGGCCTTGACCGCCATCGCCGCGGCCGCCTCCACGTCGGCGTCGGCGAGCACGACGAACGGGTCGGAGCCGCCCAACTCCAGGACCGACTTCTTGATGGCGGCGCCGGCGGCGGCGGCGAGTGACGAGCCGGCCCGCTCGCTCCCGGTGAGCGTGACCGCCGCGACCCGCGGGTCGGCCACCACCCGGGCGGAGATCTCCGGCACGTCCTCGGCCGCGACCACCAGCGAGCCGAAGAGTCCCGCCGGGGCGCCGGCGTCGGCGAAGAGCTGTTCGATCGCCAGCGCGCAGCCGGTCACGTCGGGGCTGTGCTTGAGCAGCGCGGCGTTGCCGGCCGCGAGTGCCGCGCAGGCGAAGCGAAGCACCTGCCAGAACGGGAAGTTCCACGGCATCACCGCGAAGACGACGCCGATCGGCTCGTAGGAGAGCCACGAGCGCGAGGCGCCCGAGGCGATCTCGGCGTCGGCCAGCCAGCCCGGGGCGAGGTCGGCGACGACCTCGCAGTTCCAGGCGCACTTGTCGATCTCGCCGAGTGCCTCGGTGATCGGCTTGCCCATCTCGGCGGTGATCAGCGCGGCATAGCTCTCGCGTCGCTCGGCGAGCAGGGCGCCGACCTTGCCGAGCAGCGCCAGCCGTTCGGTGAGCGGAGTCCCGGCCCAGGTGGCCGCCGCCGTGGCCGCCCGAGCGAGGATCTCCTCGATCGCCGCGGCGTCGTGGGTGGGGTAGCTGGCGAGCACCTCGCCGGTGGCGGGGTCCCTGGTGGTGACGGTCGCGACACTCGTGGCCCGCGAGTCGGCGTTCATGCGGACTGCTCCGTTCTGAGCTGACGGCGTGCGGGCGCGACGGCGGCGACGGCCGGCTGGGACGCGACCACGCGATTGCGGATGGTGCCGATGCGGTCGATGGTCATCTCGACCACGTCGCCGACCTGCAGCGGCGGCGGGTTGAGCGAGCCGGTGCGGCCCCAGGACTCGGCCAGGGAGCCGGAGGCGCAGGTGCCGGAGGCGAGGATCTCGCCGGCCTTCACCCAGGACCCTCGCGAGGCGTGCGAGACCAGTTGGTCGAAGGACCAGCCCATGTTGCCGGACCGGTCGGCGCCGATCTCGACGCCGTTGACCCGCACCGTCATGGCGAGGTCGAGGAACCCGTCGGCGTCGCGGAAGCGGTCGACCTCGTCGGCGGTGACGACCCACGGCCCGACGGTGGTGGCGAAGTCCTTGCCCTTGGACGGTCCGAGCTTGAGCGTCATCTCCTTGCCCTGGACGTCGCGCGCGGACCAGTCGTTCATCACGCAGTAGCCACCGATCGCCGCGTGCGCCTCCTCGGGGGTGGCGTTGCGGGCGTCGCGGCAGATGACCGCGGCGATCTCCAGCTCGAAGTCGAGGCGTTCGGTGTACGGCGGGATCGGGATGTCGTCGTTGCCGCCGGTGACGGCGTGCGGTGCCATGAAGGACCAGACCGGGGCGTCGTACCAGGCAGCCGGCGGTCCGGGGTTGCCCATGCCGCGCTCCATCCCGTCCACGTGGGCCTCGAAGGTGAGGAAGTCCCGCATCGCGACCGGGTAGACCGGGGGGAGCAGCACCACGTCGGTGGGGGCGAGGCCGTCGGCCTGGGCGGCTTCGTCGGCGAGCCGCTCGCGGTCGACCGGGTCGGCCGCGAGCAGCTCGATGAGGTCGGTGCCCTCCGCGAACGGGTGGATCCACCACGCCGTCGACCTGTCAGGCCCGGCATCCCCGAGGACGAGGCCGACATGTCGTGCGCCGGCGTCCTCCGCGGTGCTTCGGAAGGCAGCGAGCCTCATCTCGGGTCAGCCGATCGTCTCGTAGAAGGCGCGCTCGCGGCTGGCGAGCACCGGGATGGCCTGGCCGTGGCCGAACTCGGCGAAGTGGTCCGAGCTGCCGTGGGCGGCGTACGCCTCCTCGTCGGCGTAGATCTCGAAGAGGCGGAAGACGCTCGGCTCGGCCGGGTCCTGGTAGGCCTGGTAGAAGAGGTTGCCGGGCTCCTCCCGGGAGGGGCCGGTGAGCTTCTCGATCGCGTCGCGGACGATGTCCTCGCTGCCGGGCTGGGCGGTCCAGGTCGCGGTCACGACATATGACATGGGGATCTCCTGTGTTGTGGTTGGTACGCCTGTGACGCTAGGTGGGCCGCCAGGCGTGAGGGAAAGAGTTGGCCGCTATGGCTGCCATCACCGATGGCGTCGGTGCGGGCAGCCCCGCCCGCCCGGCTAGCCGCGGGAGCGGCGCTTGACGCCGAGATAGGTGGAGAAACCGACCGCGACCAGCAGGGCGGCGCCGTTGAAGACGTCCTGGACGGCGGAGTTGACGCCGGCCTGGGTGAGCCCGCTGACGGAGAAGGCGACGAGCAGTACGCCGACCATGGTGCCCAGGATGTTGAAGAACCCGGGCCGGAACGCGGTCGCGCCGAGGAAGACCGCGGCGAGCGCGGGGAAGAGCAGCGAGGTGCCGTTGTCCGACTGGCCGCTGCCGACGACGGCGAGCCGCAGCAGGCCGGCCGCACCGGCCACGGTGCCGGAGATGACGAAGGTCAGCATGACGTTGCGCTGCACCGGGAGCCCGACCAGCCGCGCGGAGGTGGGGTTGGAGCCGATGGCGTACAACGAGCGCCCGAACGGGGTGTGGGAGAGCAGGTACCAGGCGATCGCCGCGATCACGATCACCATCACGGTCACCTCGGGGATGCCGAGGATCTTGGCGTAGGAGAAGTCGGTCAGCGTGGTCGAGATGTTGTTGTAGATCGTCTGGCCCCCGGTGTACCAGGTGATGAGACCGCCGAGCAGGGTGGCCACACCGAGGGTGGTGACGAACGCGTCGAGCTTGAAGCGGGTGACCATCACCCCGTTGAAGGTGCCGACGATGGCGCCGAAGACGAGGCTGGCGATCGCGCAGGGCACCCACGGGATGTTGTGGTTGGCCATCATGCCCGCGGAGAGCACCATCGACGCCGAGGAGGTGGCGCCCAGCGAGAAGTCGATGTTCCCGGTCACCAGCGGGAACACCGCGGCGATCGCGATCATCCCCACCGCGGTCTGCCCGCGCAGCACGGTGGCGATGTTGTTCATCGAGGTGA
The DNA here is from genome assembly GCF_047606145.1 of Nocardioides sp. GTDB lineage: Bacteria > Actinomycetota > Actinomycetes > Propionibacteriales > Nocardioidaceae > Nocardioides. The sequence goes on from NZ_JASGET010000152.1 coordinate 20,053, forward strand.
AGGTGCTGCTGGTGCTGGGCATGACGGCGAAGACGACGAAGATCGCGATGACGAGCCCCAGCAGGGCATACCGCTCGGCGAAGCCGAGCAGCGAGTGTGCGCTCGGCCTGGACCGGTGGACCACCGCGGTCTCGGTAGCGGTCTCGGTGGTGACGGGTTCAGTGGGCTGAGCCATGGCGTCGGCCTCCTTGGGTTCGGTCGTGCCATTGCCGGGCCTGGTGCCGGGGTGGGCGCGGTCGGTGGTGCTCATTGGTCATTTGTCCAAACGGGTACGGCGCACGCTGGTCGCGCGCAGCAGGGTGCGGGTCAGTTCGTCGGGGTCGAGGCCGTCTGCGGCGAGCTCCTCGTCGACCTCGCCCTCGCGCAGGATGGCGATCCGGTCGCAGAGCGCGAGCAGTTCGCTGGCGTCGGAGGAGGCGACCAGCACCGAGGTGCCACGACGGGCGGCCTCACGGACGGTCCGGTAGATGTCGACGCGGGACATCACGTCCACCCCCTGGGTGGGCTCGTCGAGCAACAGCAGGTCGGGGTCGCGCTGCAGCCAGCGGGCGAGGATGACCTTCTGCTGGTTCCCGCCCGACATCGAGGTGAACAGCGCCTCCGGTCCGGCCGCCTTGACCTTGAAGTCAGCGATCAGCTGGCGGCCGTTCCTCCGCTCGGCGCGGCCGTTCATGCCGCGCCACCTCCAGTAGTCGCCCAGCCGGGTGACCGACATGTTCTCGGCGATGGTCAGGTCGGGGAACGCCGCCTCGCGACCGCGGTCCTCGGGGACGAGGGCCACGCCGCGGCGCATGCCGGCCACCACGCTGCTGGGGTGGTACGGCTTGCCGTTGAGGGTGATCTGTCCCGCGGTCGGCTTCAGGTCGCCGAAGAGCATGCGCAGCAGCGTGCTGCGCCCCGAGCCGACCAGGCCGGCCACGCCGACGATCTCGCCGCGCCGCACGTCGAGGTCGACGTTGCGCAGCGGGCCACCGGCCACGCCGGAGACGCTGAGCACCTGCTCCTCGCCGGCGCTGGTGGCCTCGACCGGACGAAGAGCGTCCACCGCCCGGCCGGCCATCAGCTCGACCAGCTCGTCCTCGGTGGGGGTGGCGTCCACGAGGGTGGCGACGGTGCGGCCGTCGCGGAAGATGGTGAAGTCGTCGGCGACCGAGAGCACCTCGGTCATCCGGTGGCTGACCAGGATCACCGTCTGGCCCATGTCGGCCCGCTGCCGGATCCGGTCGAGCAGCAGCGCGGACTCGTGCTGCGCCAGCGACGCGGTCGGCTCGTCGAGGATCAGGATGAGCTCCTGCTTCTTGCCGTCCGCGCCGTACTCCTCGCCGCCGTCCTGGAGCGCTCGGGCGATCGCCACCATGGTGCGGTCGGCCGGACGCAGCTCGTTGATCGGCGTACGCGGGTCGACATGGAGCTCGTAGTCGGCCAGCACCGCCGAGACCCGGCGGTACAGCGCCCGCCAGTCGATGGCGGTCCCGGCCTTGGCCGGGTAGCCGGCGTCGAAGGCGAAGTTCTCCGCGATGCTCAGCCCCTCGAACAGGCCGAGGTCCTGGTGGACGAAGCGCAGCCCTGCCTCGCGGGCCTGGTGCGCGGTCAGGGAGAACAGGTCGTACTCCCGACCTCCCACCGTGAGCCGGCCGCCGTCGGCCTGATAGACCGCCGCGAGCACCTTGATGCTGGTGCTCTTGCCGGAGCCGTTGCCGCCCAGCAGGGCGTGCACGGTCCCGGGGCGGACCTTCAGCGACGCCTCGTCGAGGGCCAGGGTGGCGCCGAAGCGCTTGGTCAGGCCGTCGATGGTGAGGGCGTACGCCGAGGCGGCCGGGGTACGGGGGAGGTCGGGAGTGGTGGTCATCTCAGCTCACACCCCACAGCTTGAGGTACTTGGCCTTGTAGTCCACGTCGCCACCGACGTAGTCGCCGGAGGAGGGCATGTTGTGGTCGGCGTCGACCATCTGGTAGCCGTCACCCTCGACGACCGGGTCCTCGCCGTTGAGCACCCGGATGGCCTCGTCGACCGACCCGTAGGAGCCCCAGGTGGTGGCGTAGCCCAGCGCGGCGTTCAGGCCCTGGTCGCCCTTGCGGATGAGGTCCATCGTGGACTCGTCACCGAAGCCGGAGGCGACCACGAGGTCGTCCATCCGACCCGACGACTTGACCGCCGAGGCGAAGCCCTGGGTCATCCAGCCGCCGACCGGGACGTAGACCGCGTTGGCGTCGGTGTACTTCTGCAGCGCGGCGGTGAACTTGTCCACCGCCGAGGTGGTGCCGAAGTCCTCGTTGGCGATGTCGACCGAGCCGACGATCTCGCAACCGGAGCAGGTCTTGATCTCGGCCTCGAAGCCCTCGGTCAGCCACGGACCCCACACCGGCGAGGTGAACTTGAGCTCCAGCACCTTGGCCTTGGCGTCGGTGGAGCCGATCAGGTAGTCGGCGACGGTCTTGCCGGCGTTCTTCCACCAGGTCTCGAACTGGTCGGAGGCCTTGGACAGCTCCAGCCGCTCGGTGGCCATGTAGGAGGTCTTGCCGCCGGTCGAGGTGCAGTCGGCGCCGCCCGCGCCGACGATGGCGACGCCGGCCTTGGTGGCCTCCTGGAACGGCTTCTGGATGCTCGCGCAGTCGATGCCGACCGGGAACACCACGTCGGCGCCCGACGACGTGGCCTGGTCCATGCAGGTGCCCCAGCCGTCCGGGCTGAGCTTGCCGTCACAGATCTTCGCGGTCCAGCCGACCGCCTTGGCCGCCTCGACGATGGCCTTGGTGGGCGTGACACAGGAGGGCACGGACTGCCCGCACGAGATCACCCAGGCGGTCACGCCCGACTTCGGCGTGGTGGACTTGGTCGGCGGGGTGCCGGTGTCTCCGGTGTACGCCGCCTCCAGTGCCTGCTTCGCCTCGTCGCTGGTGCCGGCGGTGCTCGACGAGCTGCCCGAGGATCCGCTGCTGCCGCATCCGGTGGCGACAAGCGCGAGTACCACCGCCGCTACTAAGGCGCCCACCTGCGGAATACGCCCGCGGGTTCGCGTGGTCTTGTGCCTCATCTCCTGCTCCTTCTTGTGCCGGGCGGTCGCTCGCCCATCGGGTGTGACAGTGGTCACGATGCAGAGCCTGTACGAATTCGCTGTGATCCGGAACGGGCTCTGCACGGATGCCTGGCATCAGCGGAGGTGGGGTTCTGTTGTCGGGCGCAGCGCGGTTTGCTGTGATCGACCGCACAACGAGTGCGGGCACGTCGTGAAGTCTGGAGCGTGGAAATGTCAGTCGCGTCATCGTCGAAGCCCACCGAGTCCGCCGTACGCCGCGTACTGGTCGTGGGCGGCGGCATCGCCGGCGGGGTGCTCTCGCTGGCGCTTGCCCAGCGCGGTGTCGAGGTGGTGCTGGTCGACCTGCGTCCCGAGCTCGGTGGGGTGGGACACGGCATCACCGTGCAGGGCAACGCGCTCAAGGCGTTCCGCGAGGTCGGGATCTATGACCGGCTCGCCGAACGCGGCTTCCCGTTCAACAGCCTGAAGCTCTGCGCCCCCGACGGCACCGTCACCGCACAGATCCAGGCGCCGCCGATGGGCGGGGAGGACCTGCCCGGCACGATGGGCGCCGTTCGGGCCGACATCGCCGACCTGCTGGCCGGTGACATCGTCGCCTCGCCGCTGATCGACCTGCGGCTGGGCACGACGCTCACCGCGTTCGACGACGACGGCGACGGCGACGGCGACGGCGTCACCGTCACCCTGAGCGACGGCACCACCGAGCGGGTCGACCTGCTCGTCGGAGCCGATGGCATCCGCTCCACGGTGCGCTCCATGATCGGCATCGACACCCAGCCGGAGCCGGTCGGGATGGGCATCTGGCGGGTGATCGGACCGCGGACGCCGGAGATGGACGTCTCCGAGATCTACTACGGCGGCCCCAAGTACAAGGCCGGCTGCACCCCGATCTCGGACGAGCTGTGCTACGCCTTCCTCATCGAGGACAACCTGGACCGGTCGGTGATCGGCGAGGTGCCGACCCTGGAGATGTTCCGCGAGCACGGCCAGGGGTACGGCGGCAACTGGGGCAAGGTGCGCGACAGCCTGACCGAGGACACGGTGGTCAACTACCAGTGGATCGAGGCGATCCTGGTCGAGTCCCCGTGGTATCGCGGCCGGACCATCATCATCGGGGACGCCGCACACGCCTGCCCGCCGCTGGTCGCCCAGGGCGCGGCGATGTGCGCCGAGGACGCGGTGGTGCTGGCCGAGGTGATCACCGCCGGCGACCAGCTGGAGAAGAGCCTGCCGGCCTTCATGGCCCGGCGGTTCCCGCGGGTGAAGCTGGTGCTCGACGGCAGCCTCCAGCTCGCCGAGTGGGAGATCCACCCCGACACGCCGGGAGCAGACCCCGCCAAGCTCACCGCCGACACGCTGCAGGCACTGGTGGAGCCCGCCTGATGGGCGCTCCCCCCTTCACCGGCACGCTGGTCCTGCGTGGCGAGGACGGATTCGACGACGCTCGCACCGACCGGATCTTCAACCGTCGCCTCACCACCCGGCAGCCGGCGGCGGTGCTCAAGGCGCTCACCGAGGACGACGTGGTGGCCGGCGTACGGCTGGCCCGTGAGCGGGGCTGGCAGGTCGCCGTACGATCCGGCGGCCACAGCTGGGCGCAGTGGTCGGTCCGGGACGACGCACTGGTGATCGACCTCGGCGGAATGCACGAGATGGACTATGACGAGACCACCGGGATCGTGACCGCCTCCCCGTCGACCAAGGGCGGCTCGGAGCTCGGTCCGTATCTCTCCGAGCGAGGCCGCTTCTTCGTCGGTGGGCACTGCCCCACCGTCGGCATCGGCGGCTTCCTGCTCCAGGGCGGTCAGGGCTGGAACGCCCGTGGCTGGGGCTGGGCGGCCGAGCACGTGGTCGCCGTCGACGTGGTCACCGCCGAGGGTGAGCTGGTCCGCGCCGATGAGGAGCAGAACGCCGACCTGTTCTGGGCGGCTCGCGGCGCCGGGCCCGGGTTCCCCGGCGTGGTCACCCGCTTCCACCTGCGGACCAGGCCGTTGCCGGGTCACTTCGCGCACACCGTGCAGGGCTTCGCGATGGCCGACTTCGACGAGGTGATGACCTGGCTGCACGAGACCCATCACCAGATCGCCGCAGAAGTCGAGATCGTGGCGGTGACCAAGACCGACCCCGACATCTGCGCCGACCCGATCCTGCTGGTGACCGCACTCGCCATGGTCGGGGACCGGGCCGAGGCCGAGGCCGCGCTGGCGCCGTTCCGGGCCAACCCGGCCCTGGAGCGCGCCCTGCTGGTGATCGACAACGAGCCGACCACACCCGAGGCGGAGCGTGCCCGCCAGATCGAGGACAACCCCGAGGGGCACCGCTGGGCGGTCGACAACGCCTGGCTGAGCGGCTCCGCGGCGCAGGTCGTGCCGGCGATGCGCCGGGCCTACACCACTCTGCCCAACGACAAGGCGTTCACCATCTGGTTCAGCATGGCGCCACTGCGGGAGCTTCCCGAGATGGCCTTCTCGGTGCAGTCCGAGATCTACCTCGCCTCCTACGTGCTGTGGGAGGACGCCGCCGACGACGAGCGTTGCCAGCGGTGGCTGGAGCAGGCGATGGCGGACCTGGAGCCGGTCACCGTCGGCCAGTACCTGGGCGACAGCGACCTCTCCCGCCGTCAGGTCCGGTTCCTCTCCGACGAGGCCTGGGTGCGGCTGCAGCAGGTGTACGCCGATCGCGACCCCGACGGGCTCTTCGTCGGCTATCTCGCCGGTCCCGGTGGCGCCACCAATCGCAACCACTGGGAGTGACCGGACCGGTGCGGAGCCGCATCCGCCTCGACGTGGGTGCGGCAGCGGGCGCCCGGGCGTGGACCGCCGCGGCTACGCGATCGCGGCGGCGACCCGCTCGAGCTGGGTGAAGAACCAGCGGTGGGCCGGGTCGGAGAGCCGGTCCTCGGCGTACCAATAGCCCTCGGCGAGGATCGCCTCGCCGAACGGCGGCTCCACCAGTACCAGGGTGGTCTCGCCGCGCAGGTGCAACCGGGCCAGCCTCTCGGGGATCACGGAGACCATCTGGGTGCCCTCGACGATGAACGGGAGCGGCAGGAACCCGAAGACCTGGAGCGCGATGTGGCGCTGGATGCCGTGCTCACCGAAGGCACGGTCGACCGGGGTGAGGATCCCGGGACCGAACGAGGCCACCGCGTGCGGCAGTGCTGCCAGGTCCTCGAGGGTCAGCCGGCCATCGCGCAGCCGTCGATTGGTCCGGTCGGCGATGACCACCATCCGGTCGCGCCACAGCGGTCGGGAGCACCCCGGGAAGCCGAAGCCGAGGGGAGCGATCAGGGCGTCGTTGTCCACCAGGATCCGGTCCGAGGTCCGCGAGTCCGGGCCGAGGTGGCCCACGGTGAGCCGTACGCCGGGTGCCTCGGCCTCCATCAGCCGGACCAGCGGCTCGTGCACCACGGCGATGGCGTAGTCGCTCATCGTCATCCGGAAGACGCGGTCGCTGGTGGCCGGATCGAACTCGTCCTCGAGGTTGAGCGCGATCCCCATCAGCCGCACCGCGTGCTGGACCTCGGGGATGAGGTCGCGGGCGAACGGCGTCAGCTCGTAGTTCCGGCCGGCGCGCACCAGCAGCTCGTCGTCGAACCGTCGCCGCAACCGGGCGAGCGCGGCGCTCATGGCCGGCTGACTCAGCTCCAGCCGTTGCCCCGCCCGGGTGACGTTGGCCTCCTCGAGCAGCACCTTGAGCGGCAGCAGCAGGTTGAGGTCGGTGCCACCCAGGGCCATCGCCACTCCTCTCCGTGCCGTTCTCGACTCCGTGCCGTTCTCGACGGTGCCATGTCTCGTCGGGCCGCGTCGTAGCCCGATGATGCCATCCGAGGCGCGCGGTGTTCGCGTGTTGCCACACCGGTTGCCACCCCGGTTGCCACCCCGGCGTCCGGATCCGACCGCCGAGCCAGGCTACGCTCGCCGACGTGAGCACCGTCACGCGAGGAGATCGCACTCCCGAACGCCTGCGCCGGGTGGATGCGAACCTGTTGCTCGCGCTGCAGGCCCTGATCGAGGAGCGCAACCTGACCAGGGCCGGCGAGCGGATGATGATGAGCCAACCGGCGATGAGCGGCGCCCTGACCAGGCTGCGCGCGCACTTCGACGACGAGCTCCTGGTTCGCAGCGGCCGGGGCTTCGAGCTCACCGAGCTGGCCGAGCGACTGCGGGGCGAGGTCACCGCGGCCGTCGAGGCGGCCGAGGCGCTGCTCGGCAACCATCGGGAGTTCGACCCGTCGGTCAGCACCCGCCGGTTCGCGGTCGGCATGTCGGAATACGCCATGACGGTGCTCGCCGAGCCGCTGACCCGCACCCTCGCGCAGCGCGCACCCGGCTGCGCGATGGCGCTCGACCCGCTCGATGTGCCCGGCGACCAGGTGGAGACCCAGCTGATGCGCCGTGACCTGATCGTGGCGCCGCTCGGGTTCGAGTTTCCCGGCGAGCTGCAGCCGGTCTTCACCGACCGGCTGGTCTGTGTCGTCGCCGACACCAACCCCCGGCTGCGAGACGGCACCCTGAGCCTCGCCGACCTGGCCGAGATGCCGCACGCGGTCGCCGAGTTCGCCCCCGCCGGGCGGCCGCGGCCGTTGGAGCGCGCGATGGCGGAGAGCGGGTTGGCGGACCGCCCGGTGCTGGTCCGGGTGACCAGCCTGCTCACGCTGCCGTTCGCGGTCGCCGGTACCGACATGTGCGCCTTCGTGCCCTCGCGACTCGCCCGTCGCTGTCTGGACAGCCTGCGACTCACGACCGCCGAGACCCCGGTGCCGCAGGTCTTCATCACCGAGGCGGCGCACTGGCATCCGAGGCGGGAGAAGGACCCCGCGGTGGTGTGGCTTCGTCAGCTGCTGCACGAGATCGCGGTGGAGGTCGAGGACGCCGATTGACCCGATGTGGCGATGCCAGCGATAGCGGCTGGTGATGCCGGATGCCCTTGTGGCCGCGGCCACAGGGGAGTGAGGCTGGGCCATCCCGTCACCGCGTCGTACAGGAGCCCCTATGCCCGAGCCCGTCCCCGCCTCCGCTGCCTTCCCCGCACCTCGCCGGGTCGTCACCGGTCACACCCCGGAGGGGGTGTCGGTGATCCTCTCGGACGGGCCGGTGCCGGTCAGTCGCGAGCTGCCGGGGGAAGGGGTCGCCTTCCACGAGATCTGGAACACCGCGGGCGCTCCGGCCGTCATCGCCGCCGAGGAGCCGAACGAGCCGACCGAGCGCACTCTCGCGGTGCCGCCGCCCGAGCGGGGCACCAAGATCCGGATCAACGAGTTCGCCCCGGGGCACCTCGACGAGCGGGGGCTGCAGTCGCCGATCCACCGGACCGCCTCGGTCGACTACGGCATCGTGCTCTCCGGTGAGATCACCCTGATCCTCGACGCCGAGGAGGTGACCCTGCGGGCCGGCGACATCGTGGTGCAGCGGGGCACCGACCACGCCTGGGCCAACCGCGGCGACGAGGTCGCCCGGGTGGTCTTCGTGCTCGTCGACGGCGAGTTCGACCCGGGCCTGGCCGCCACCCTTCCCGGTGGCCTCGACGGCCTGATGCACGGCGGTCCGCGCGACTGAGCCAGCCGCGCTCGAAGCCCGCTGAGCACGGGGCCCGCCGAGCACAGTGCCCGGGCGTCGCGTCCCGCCGGGTCGGCCCGCAGGAATGCCGGGGCCGGTGGCGGGGTTGTGCCCGAACGTGAGCACGGGAGTCGGAATAGCGCTGGTGGCAGTGGTGGTGGCGCTCGGGTTCGGCGGGTTCCGGGCGATGACGGACGGCCGGTTCGGTGGCACCCGGGCGGTCCGGATCGCGGCGGACGAGTCCCGCCGGGCCGGGACGGACGGGCCGCCGAACGCCTGGTCGTCGGTGGCCGCCGCGAGCTCCGTCGAGCCGGGCGAGCGGGCCACCCTGGTGCAGTTCTCCAGCGCGTTCTGCGCACCCTGTCGCGCCACCAGGAGAGTGCTGGCCGAGATCGCCGACCAGGTGCCGGGGGTGGTCCACGTCGAGGTGGACGCCGAGCAGCACCTCGACATGGTGCGGAGCCTCGGCGTGCTGCGTACGCCGACGACCCTCGTGCTCGATCGGACCGGGGTCGAGGTCGCCCGGGCGGCCGGGGCACCGCGTAAGGAGCAGGTGCTGGCCGCGTTGGCAAAGGCGGTCGACTGATCGTGTTCAGTATTCAAGACGTCAGTCTCACCATTCGGACGATTCGTTTCTGCTCCGTTTCGGGCCGGGATAACCTCATGTCGTGCTCTCGACCATGCTGACCAAGCGCCGTGCGGTGGACCACTGCCGCGTGCGCTCGTCGCTGTGTCGAATGTGCGGCTGAGCTCGCAGTAGACCCTTATATCTACTCAATTACTGCAGTATCGTCGTTTCCGACGCCCGCCCTCATCCGTCCAGGAGCACAGCAGAGTCATGTCCACCGTCGCACGTCCGACAGGTCCGGCCGGTCCGGCCGGTGCCGTCCCGTCGCGGCCGCGTGGGATCGACCCTCGCGGCCCGCAGTTCACCGCGGCCGTCACCGTCGTCGTCCTGGTGGCGATCCTGGTGCTGCCGACCCCGGCGGCCGTCGTACTGACCGCCGTGCAGGCGATGTTCTTCGCGATCGGCGCGACGCTCGGCGTGCAGCGAACACCGCATGCCTGGGTGTTCCGCACGCTGGTGCGGCCGCGGCTGGAGGCGCCGGCGGAGCTGGAGGACCCGGCTCCGCCGCGGTTCGCGCAGGCGGTCGGGCTGGTCTTCACCCTGGTGGCGCTCGTCGCGTTCGGCCTGGGCTGGACCACGGCGGCCCTGGTGGCCATCGGGCTCGCCCTGGTCGCCGCGGTGCTCAACGCGGCCTTCCGGTTCTGCCTCGGCTGTGAGCTCTACCTGCTTCTCAAGCGAATCGCCTGACCCAACAGACCCCGCGCCGAGAGCGGCGCAACAGAAAGGTACGGAAAACATGAGCCGCGAGAACTCGCTCGTCTCCGCCCAGTGGGTGGAGGAGAACCTCGACAACCCGAAGGTCGTGCTGGTCGAGGTGGACGAGGACACCTCTGCCTACGACAAGGGCCACATCAAGGGTGCGGTCAAGCTCGACTGGACCACCGACCTGCAGGACCAGGTCCGTCGCGACTTCGTCGACAAGACCCAGTTCGAGGCCCTGCTCTCCGAGCGCGGCATCGCGAACGACGACACCGTGGTGCTCTACGGCGGCAACAACAACTGGTTCGCCGCGTACGCCTACTGGTACTTCAAGCTCTACGGTCACGACGACCTCAAGCTGCTCGACGGCGGCCGCAAGAAGTGGGAGCTGGACTCCCGCGAGCTGACCGACGAGCCGACCCAGCGCCCGGCCACCAGCTACACCGCCACCGAGCAGGACCTGACCATCCGGGCGTTCCGCGACGAGGTCGTCGCCGCCATCGGCGCGCAGAACCTGGTCGACGTCCGCTCGCCCGACGAGTACGCCGGCCGGCTGCTCGCCCCGGCCCACCTGCCGCAGGAGCAGGCGCAGCGTGCCGGTCACATCCCGACCGCTGCGAACGTGCCGTGGAGCAAGGCGGCGAACGACGACGGCACCTTCAAGTCCGATGAGGAGCTGAAGGAGATCTACACCGAGGCCGGCGTCGACTGGAGCAAGGACACCATCGCCTACTGCCGCATCGGTGAGCGCTCCTCGCACACCTGGTTCGTCCTCAAGGAGCTGCTCGGCCAGGAGAACGTCAAGAACTACGACGGCTCGTGGACCGAGTACGGCTCGCTGGTCGGCGTACCGGTCGTGCTCGGCGACGAGGCCGGGGAGGCCTGATGTGTGGCGCGACCGAGGGCGGCCTCTCGCTCGACGGCGTCGACGTCGCCAAGGAGGCGGTCATCCAGGGCCAGGTGACCCGCGCCGGTACCCCGGTGCAGGGCGCCTACGTCCGGTTGCTGGACCGGACCGGCGAGTTCACCGCCGAGGTGCCCACCTCGGCGACCGGTCACTTCCGGTTCTTCGCCGGCGACGGCCAGTGGACGCTGCGCACGCTGGCGCCGAAGGCTGACCCGGTCGACAAGCAGGTGCACGCCGCCGTCGGCTCGGTGGCCGAGGTCGTCATCCCGGTCGGCTGACGCCCGCTGATCCGCCCGCTCCGGCCCCCGCCGGGGCGGGCGGTCCGTATCTGCCGGCCTCCCGGTCTCTCGGCCTATCCGGCCGCCTCGCGGGCGCCCTGCCCGGCAAGGGCGTCGGCGCGCTCGTTGCCCGGGTCACCGGCGTGGCCCTTGACCCAGTGCCACTCCACCCGATGCCGGTCGGCGGCCGCGTCCAGGCGGCGCCACAGGTCCTCGTTCTTCACCGGCTTCTTGGCCGAGGTGCGCCAGCCGTTCGCCTTCCACGTCGCCACCCAGCTCAGGATCCCGTTGCGCACGTAGCTGCTGTCGGTGAACAGTGCGACCCGCGAGGGACGGGTGAGCTTCTCCAGTGCCGCGATGGCGGCCATCAGCTCCATCCGGTTGTTGGTGGTCGCCGCCTCGCCGCCGTACATCTCCAGCTCGTGCGACCCGTAGCGGAGCACCGCGCCCCAGCCGCCCGGCCCCGGATTCCCCAGGCACGCTCCGTCGGTGTAGATCGTCACCAGGTCGCCGTTCGCGGGGAGGTCATCGGGCACCCCGGGATCCTATGTCAGGGGTCTCCAGCAGCAGCGTGACCGGCCCGTCGTTGACCGAGGCGACCTGCATGTGCGCCCCGAACGCGCCGCGCTCGACGTGGGCGCCGAGCGCGACGAGCGCGTCGCAGAACCTCTCGTAGAGCGGCTCGGAGACCGCGCCCGGCGCGGCGGCCGTCCAGGTCGGCCGGCGGCCCTTGCGGGCGTCGCCGTACAGGGTGAACTGCGAGACCACCAGGATCGGGGCGTCGACGTCGCTGGCCGAGCGCTCGTCGGCCAGGATGCGCAGCGTCCAGATCTTGCGGGCCAGCCAGCCCGCCTCGTCCGCACCGTCCTCGCGTCCGACGCCGAGCAGGACGAGGAGCCCGGGTCCGGGCAGCGCACCGACGACCTCGCCGGCCACACTCACCGAGGCCGATCGCACCCGGGTCAGCACCGCCCGCACCCGACGAGGATAGCGGGACGGCGCGCGAGCATTCATGGCAGGGATGGGAGGCATCCACATGTGGGCGGGGTCACACGACGCGCTCAGGGCCTAGCGTCGAGAGGCAGTTGACCGACCGGCCAGCGGACCCTTCAACGAGGAAAGACCTATGGCATCCAACCTGCTCACCCGCCGCAATCTGCTCCGTACCGCCGGAGTCGCCGGCACCGCGCTGATCGTGCCGATCGGCCTGACCGATCCGGCTCACGCGAAGACGGCGTCGGGCACGCGCATCGTCGTCGCCGACGGCGAGACGCTCACCGTCGAGGAGACCACGACCTGCAGCTATCTCAAGATCGCCGACGGTGCCACCCTCGCGGCACCGGACGGCTCGATCCTGACGATCACGGTGAACGGCGTGGAGACGGGCTCCGCGCTGGTCTCGACCTACGGCGTGACCACGACCATCGAGGCCGGCACCTACCGCGGTGAGGTGGTGATCGCGGTGACCACCGTCAACGAGCAGACCTTCGCGGGCTACACCTTCGACGTGCGCCAGGCGGTCTACGTCGACGCCGACGGGATCAACGAGGACTACTCGGTGCTCTCCGCGGTGATCGGGACGCTCGGTGCGGCCAAGGCCCGCAACATCACGCTGCGCTCCACCGGCGAGGCCTTCGACGGCTTCTGGGTCACCGACGGCACCTACGAGCTGATCAACCCGATGGTGCGCTACCACGGCAACGGTCGCCTCGACTTCGCCGGGTACGGCGCCTCGCTGGTCGGCACCGGCAGCGGGACCCGGTTCGTGATCGACGGCGCGAGCATCGTCAACCACGGCGCCGTACGGCCCGGCGTGATCGCCAACGACGGCGCCAACGTGATCGTGAAGAACTCCCGGATCGCGACCCATGACGGCACCCTGCCCTCGGACTACAGCTTCGGGCTCGGCCCGACGATGATGTCGGTGCCGTGGATGCTGGGGCTCTCCGGCAACGTGCGTGCCACGGTGGCGCTGGGCAGCGCCACCAAGGCGACCTATGTCAACTCCCACGTCTCCTCGACCAACTGGGGGGTGCTCTCGACCGACTCCGACAACGAGGCGGAGCTGACCGCCATCAACTGTGTCCTGGCGATCACCGACACCGAGGGCTACGGCACCTACGCCGACGGCTCCGCGATCGACAAGTTCTACGGCTGCAAGTTCCGCAACGTGGCCTACGCGGGCATCACCACCGGTGGCTCGATCTACTTCGGGAACAGCACCGCCGACGCGGTCGCCGCGGTCAACACCAGCCAGGACCTGCAGCTGACCAGGAAGGAGCGTGCCGCTCTCGCCGAGACGAACACCGTCATCGACTCGACCCGCTTCGGGGTGATGTTCTGTCAGGGCTCGGGTGGCTCGGTGACCATCGACGGGGCCACCAGGTTCACCACCGCGGAGACGATGTTCCTGGTCAAGGCGGTCGCGGCGACGATCAGCGTGGACGGCTCCGACGGCGCCAAGCTGACCACCGACAACGGGGTGCTGCTGCAGCTGATGGAGACCGACGACCCCGGGAGCGGCACCGGCACCTACACCGAGCCGACCGACGAGATCACCAAGGACGACGATTTCGACACCGAGACGGCCACCAGCTCCGACGTGATCGCGGAGTTCACCTCGATCAAGCTGGCCGGAGACTTCTACAACGGCCGGCGCGACGACCAGAACATGGCGCTCACCTTCACCGACTCGACCGTCAAGGGCGTGATCTCGGCGAGCGTCACGGCGCATTCGGTCAGCTCGATCAGCTCGACCGAGTACCAGCAGCTCGGTCGGGTCTCGAACACCACCTCGGCCGCGGTCAACAACGGCGTCATCGTCTCCCTGGTCTCCTCGACGTGGAAGCCGACCGACGTCTCCTACCTGACCAGCCTCACCCTCGATGAGGACTCGAAGGTGAAGGGGGCGACCATGACGGTGGACGGCACCGCCACCACGATCGAGGCGGGCACCACCTACACCGGCGCCATCGTCGTCACCCCGAGCTGAGCCTGGAGCCACGCCGAGCGGCCGGCCCGGGCGGCGTACTTCTCGCGTGAAACTGGAACTTCTCGAGGGTTGCAACCCTCGAGAAGTTCCAGTTTCACCGGTTCACCGGTGATTCCGTCCGCGGAGGCAGGCCGACCGCGTCAGCCGTTGATCATGCCGGCGCCGACGGTGACGCCGGTCGCCTCGTCGATGAGGATGAACGAGCCGGTGGTGCGGTTCTTCGAGTAGGGGTCGGCGAGCAGCGGCACGGTGGTGCGCAACTGGACGCGGCCGATCTCGTTGAGGCCGAGTTCCTTGGTGTCCTGGTCGCGATGCAGGGTGTTGACGTCGAGGCGGTACTGGATGTCCTTGACCAGTGCCCGCGCGGAGCGGGTGGTGTGCTTGATCGCGAGCTTCTGCCGCGGCCGCAGCGGCTGGTTGGTCATCCACGACACCATCGCGTCGATGTCCTGGGTCGGCTCGGGAGCGTTCTTGACCCGGGCGATCATGTCGCCGCGGGAGACGTCCACGTCGTCGGTCAGCCGCACGGTAATCGACATCGGCGGGAACGCCTCGGGGATCTCGGAGTCGAACAGGTCGATGCCGGCGATGGTGGAGGTCATTCCGGACGGCAGCACGACGACCTCGTCACCGGGCTTGAGCACGCCACCGGCCAGCTGGCCGGCGTAGCCGCGGTAGTCGTGGTGCTCGTCCGACTTCGGCCGGACGACGTACTGGACCGGGAACCGGGCGTCGATCAGGTCCCGGTCGGAGGCGACGTGGATGTGCTCGAGGTGGTGGATCAGCGTCGGGCCGGAGTACCAGTCCATGTTCTCCGAGCGGGTCACCACGTTGTCGCCCTGGAGGGCCGAGATCGGGATGACCTCGAGGTCGGGGATGTTCAGCTTGGTGGCGAACTGGGTGAACTCGGCATGGATCCGCTCGTAGACCTCCTCGGAGAAGTCGACCAGGTCCATCTTGTTGATGCACAGCACCAGGTGCGGCACCCGCAGCAGCGAGAGCAGTACGGCGTGCCGACGGGACTGCTCGGTCAGCCCGTGGCGGGCGTCGACCAGCACCAGGCCGAGGTCGGCGGTCGAGGCGCCGGTGACCATGTTCCGGGTGTACTGCACGTGGCCCGGGGTGTCGGCGATGATGAACTTCCGGTTCGGCGTCGCGAAGTAGCGGTAGGCGACGTCGATGGTGATGCCCTGCTCGCGCTCGGAGCGCAGTCCGTCGGTGAGCAGCGACAGGTCGACGTAGTCATGACCCTTCGCGGTCGAGGTGGCCTCGACCGCCTCCAGCTGGTCGGCGAAGATCGACTTGCTGTCGTAGAGCAGGCGCCCGATCAGGGTGGACTTGCCGTCATCGACCGAGCCCGCGGTCGCGAACCGGAGCAGGTCCATGGTCGGCTTCTGGTCCGGTCCGGTGGTCGAGCCCGGAGCGTCGCTGGTTGATCCTGTCGAAACCTCGGCCATCAGAAGTAGCCCTCCTTCTTGCGGTCTTCCATGGCCGCCTCGCTGAACCGGTCGTCGCCACGGGTGGCGCCGCGCTCGGTCACCCGTGCGGTGGCTACCTCGTCGATGATCTCCTCGATGGTGCCCGCCGTGCTCTCCACGCACCCGGTCAGCGTGATGTCGCCGACGGTGCGGAAGCGGACCGTCCGTTCCTCGACGACCTCGCCACCCCGCAGCGGGTTGTGCGGAGTCTCGGAGAGCAGCATCCCGTCGCGCTCGAAGACCCGGCGCTGGTGGGCGTAGTAGATGCTGGGGATCTCGATCCCCTCGCGGCCGATGTAGTCCCAGATGTCCAGCTCGGTCCAGTTGGAGATCGGGAAGATCCGCATGTGCTCGCCCTCGTGCAGCCGGCCGTTGTAGAGGCTCCACAGCTCGGGGCGCTGGTTCTTCGGGTCCCACTGGCCGAACTCGTCGCGGTGGGAGTAGACCCGCTCCTTGGCGCGCGCCTTCTCCTCGTCACGCCGGCCGCCACCGAAGGCGGCGGTGAAGCCGTTCTCCTCGATCGCGTTGAGCAGGGTGCCGATCTGGAGGCGGTTGCGCGGGGTCTTGCCGTCGTCGACGACGACACCCTCGGCGATCGCCTCCTCGACGGAGGCCACGATCAGCCGTACGCCGAGCCGGTTGACCCAGTTGTCCCGGGTGGCGAGCACCTCGGGGAAGTCGAAGCCCGTGTCGACCTGCAGCACCGGGAAGGGGATCTTCGCGGGGAAGAACGCCTTCTCCGCCAGGCGCAGCATCACGATGCTGTCCTTGCCGCCGGAGAACATCAGCACGGGCTTCTCGAACTCGGCGGCGACCTCACGGAAGATGTGGATCGACTCCGCCTCCAACTGGTCGAGCTGACTCAGTCGGTAGTCGGCGTGGGTTTCGGTCATGACAGAACCAAGACACCTCTCATCGGGCTAATGCAGCCAACATCGTAGACATACTCGTCGCAACCCGACGAACCGTCTTACCCAGATGGGTCGAACTGTCCCCACGGACAGGCCGCCGAAGGGGTTGATCCCTACACTTGCGGCGTGCGCCTCTCAGTCTTCGGTTGCGGCTACCTCGGAGCCGTCCACGCGGTCTGCATGGCCAAGCTCGGGCACGACGTGGTGGCGATCGACGTACTCCCCGAGCAGGTCACCGAACTCGCGGCCGGCCGGCCGCCGTTCCACGAACCCGGACTGCCCGAGCTGCTCGCCGAGACGCTCGCGACGGGCCGGCTGCGGTTCACCACCGACGCGGCCGAGGCGGCCGACGCGACGGTCCACTTCGTGTGTGTGGGCACGCCCCAGAAGAAGGGCGAGTACGCCGCGGACATGACCTATGTCCGCGCCGCCGTCGCGGATCTGCTGCCCGCGCTGAAGCCGGGCGACGTGGTGGTCGGCAAGTCGACGGTGCCGGTCGGCACCGCGGAGCGGCTGCTGGAGACGATCCAGGACGCCGAGCCCGCCGCCGAGCTGTTGTGGAACCCGGAGTTCCTGCGGGAGGGCCTCGCCGTTCAGGACACGCTCACTCCGGATCGGTTCGTCTACGGCGCGGCCCAGCGCGACGGCGTCCCCACCGCCCAGGCGACGGCCGCGATGGGCGTGCTCGACGAGGTGTACGCCGCCGCGCTGGCGGCCGGGACGCCGAAGATCGAGACCGACCTGGCCACCGCGCAGTTGGTCAAGGTGGCCGCCAACTCCTTCCTGGCGACCAAGATCTCCTTCATCAACGCGATGGCCGAGCTGTGCGAGGCGACCGGCGCCGACGTCACCCGGCTCGCCGACGCGATCGGGTACGACGCCCGGATCGGCCGTCGCTTCCTCAACGCCGGCCTCGGCTTCGGCGGTGGCTGCCTGCCCAAGGACATCAGGGCGTTCATGGCCCGTGCCGGCGAGCTCGGGGTCGACCAGGCGCTGACCTTCCTGCGTGAGGTCGACTCGATCAACATGCGTCGCCGGGTGCGGATGGTCGATCTCGCCCGGGAGGTGTGCGGCGGCTCGATCGTCTCCCGCCGGGTCGCCGTGCTCGGGGCGGCGTTCAAGCCGAACAGCGACGACGTGCGGGACAGCCCGGCGCTGTCGGTGGCTGCGCAGATGCAGCTGCAGGGCGCCCAGGTGACGCTCACCGATCCGCGGGCGATCGACAACGCCAAGAAGAAGTGGCCCGACCTGCAGTTCGCCGACACCGTCGAGGAGGCGGTCCGCGACGCCGAGGTCGTCGTACTCCTCACCGAATGGCAGGAGTACCTGGCGCTGGACCCCGCGGCCCTGCGCGAGCACGTCGCCGTGCCGCGGATGCTCGATGGCCGCAACTGCCTCGACCCGCTCGCCTGGCGGGCTGCCGGCTGGACCTATCGGGCGCTGGGGCGACCCTGAGGGGATCCGGGCGGTCCCGCCGGCGATCCTTCGGCCGGACCTGGGGGACTTCTTGCGCAGAACTGGCACTTCTTGCGGGTTGCATCGCGCAGGAAGTGCCGGTTTCACCGGTGAACCGGTGAAACCGCCCCGGGGCAGGGGCAGCTCAGCCCAGCAGCCCCAGCAGGTAGTCGCCGTACCCGCTCTTGCGCAGCGGCTGGGCGAGCTCGGCGAGCCGGTCGTCACCGAGCCAGCCCATCCGCCAGGCGACCTCCTCGGGGGCGCCGATCTTGAGACCCTGCCGGTGCTCGATGGCCCGGATGTAGTTGGCCGCCTCGTTGAGGTCCTCCACGGTGCCGGTGTCCAGCCAGGCCGAGCCGCGCGGGAGCACCTGCACCTGCAGCGTGCCGGCCTCGAGATAGAGCCGGTTCAGGTCGGTGATCTCCAGCTCGCCGCGCGCGGACGGCTTCAGGGTGCGCGCCATCTCCACCACCGAGCCGTCGTAGAAGTACAGCCCGGGGACGGCGTACCGGCTCTTGGGCCGCGCGGGCTTCTCCTCGAGGGAGACGGCGGTGAAGGTCTCGTCGAACTCCACCACGCCGTACGCCGAGGGATCGGAGACCGGGTAGCCGAAGACGGCCGCGCCCTCGAGCGAGGAGAAGCGGCGCAGCTGGTTGCCCAGGCCGTGGCCGTAGAAGATGTTGTCGCCGAGCACCAGGCCGATCCGGTCGCCGCCGGCGGGGTCGACGAAGCCGACCTCGGCGGCGATGGTGAACGCCTGGGCCAGCCCGTCCGGGCTCGGCTGCACCGCGTAGCTCAGCTCGATCCCGAACTGCGACCCGTCTCCCAGCAGCCGACCGAACGCCTCGGCGTCGTGCGGGGTGGTGATCACCAGGATCTCCCGGATCCCGGCGAGCATCAGCGTGCTCAGCGGGTAGTAGATCATCGGCTTGTCGTAGACCGGCATCAGCTGCTTGCTCACCGCGAGCGTGATCGGGTGCAGGCGCGAGCCGGTGCCGCCGGCCAGGATGATCCCCTTCATGGCGCTCACCCTACGGAATCCGGCGGGGGCCCATCGGCGAGTCCGGGGATCCTAGGATGATCGCCGTGGAACACATCCTGGTCACCGGCGGCGCCGGCTTCATCGGCTCGAACTTCGTCCACCACCTGGTGGGCCACACCGAGGCCCGGGTGACGGTGCTCGACAAGCTCACCTATGCCGCCACCCGCGAGTCGTTGACCGGGCTGCCGAGCGACCGGGTCGAGCTGGTGGTCGGCGACATCGCCGACGCCGGCGTGGTCGACCCGCTGGTCGACCGGGTCGACGCGGTGGTGCACTACGCCGCCGAGTCGCACAACGACAACTCGCTCGCCGACCCGGCGCCGTTCGTGCAGACCAACATCGTGGGCACGTTCACCCTGCTCGAGGCCGTCCGTCGCAGCGGGGTGCGCTTCCACCACGTCTCCACCGACGAGGTGTACGGCGACCTGCCGCTGGTCACCGACGAGGTGCCGGCCAAGCGGTTCACCGAGGACACCCCCTACCGGCCGTCCTCGCCGTACTCGGCGACGAAGGCGGGCTCGGACCATCTGGTGCGGGCGTGGGTGCGCTCCTTCGGCGTGCGGGCGACCATCTCGAACTGCTCCAACAACTACGGTCCGTGGCAGCACGTGGAGAAGTTCATCCCGCGCCAGATCACCGAGGTGATCGAGGGTCGCCGGCCCCGGGTCTACGGCGACGGCCGCAACGTGCGGGACTGGATCCACACCGACGACCACTCGGCCGCCGTCCTGGCGATCCTGCAGCGGGGCCGGATCGGGGAGACCTATCTGATCGGCGCCGACGGCGAGCGCTCCAACCTGGAGGTGGTCCGCGCGATCCTGCGGCACTTCGGCCGCGATCCCGAGGATCCCGCCGAGATCGAGTTCGTCGCCGATCGTGCCGGGCACGACCGGCGCTACGCGATCGAGTCCGGCAAGCTGCGCGCCGAGCTCGGCTGGACGCCCCGCTTCGCCGACTTCGAGTCCGGGCTGGCCGACACCATCGCGTGGTACCAGGCGCACGAGGACTGGTGGCGGCCGGCGAAGGCCGACACCGAGGCCTCGTACGCCGCCAAGGGACAGTGAGCCCGATGTCCGTCGAGGAGCTCGCGGTCGAGCAGACGGCGATCCCGGGGCTGCTGGTGGTCCGGCTGCCGGTGCACGGCGATGCCCGTGGCTGGTTCAAGGAGAACTGGCAGCGGGCCAAGATGACCGAGCTCGGCCTGCCCGACTTCGGTCCGGTGCAGAACAACATGTCCTTCAACGCCGCGCGCGGGGCCACCCGCGGCATCCACACCGAGCCGTGGGACAAGTTCGTCTCGGTCGCGGTCGGCCGGGTCTTCGCGGCCTGGGTCGACATGCGCGCCGGGGAGAGCTTCGGCACCACCTACTGGACCGAGATCGGACCCGACGTGGCGGTCTTCGTGCCGCGCGGGGTCGGGAACTCCTACCAGGCGCTGGCCGACGGTACCGTCTACTCCTACCTGGTCAACGACCACTGGCGGCCCGGCACCGCCTACCCGGCGCTGCACCTGGCCGACGAGACGGTGGCCATCCCGTGGCCGATCCCGCTGGACTCGGCCGAGGTCGAGCTGTCCGCGAAGGATCGGGACAACCCGCGACTGGCCGAGGTCACCCCGATGGCACCGAAGAGGACGCTCGTGCTGGGGGGCGGCGGCCAGCTCGGGCGGGCGCTGGCGAGGGCGTTCCCCGAGGCCGAGGTGACCACCCGGAGCGAGTTGGACCTGACCGACCCGGCGGCGGTGGCCGGCTGGGACTGGTCGGCGTACGACGTGGTGCTGAACGCGGCCGCGTACACCGCCGTCGACGCCGCCGAGACGGCGGCCGGGCGGCCGCTGGCGTGGGCCGCGAACGCGACCGCGGTGGTGCGCCTGGCGGCGGTGGCCAGGGAGCACCGGCTGACCCTGGTGCACTATTCCACCGACTACGTCTTCGACGGCGTCCGTGCGTCCCATGCCGAGGACGAGCCGGTGGCGCCGCTGGGCGTCTACGGCCAGTCCAAGGCGGCCGGGGAGGCGGCGGTGGCGCTCGCGCCGCGGCACTATCTGCTGCGCACATCCTGGGTCGTCGGCGACGGCGGGAACTTCGTGCGCACCATGGCGAGCCTCGCCGAGCGCGGCGTCAGCCCCAGCGTGGTCGACGACCAGGTCGGCCGGCTCACCTTCACCGACACCCTCGCGGACGCCACCGCCCACCTGCTCGGCTCCCGGTCGCCGTACGGCGTCTATCACGTCACCAACAGCGGCGAGCCGACCTCGTGGCACGCCATCGCCGGTGAGGTCTTCGAGCTGTGCGGCCGTTCCCGCGACGACGTCGCGCCGACCAGCACCGCCGCGTACGGCGAGGGCAGGCAGCTCGCGCCACGGCCGGCCAACTCGGTGCTGGAGCTGGCGAAGATCCGCGCGGCCGGCTTCGAGCCCGAGGACCAGTTGCTCGCCCTGCGCCGCTACTTGGCCTGATCCGAACTCTCCGGCAGCCGCCAGGCGCCGGAGTTGTTGTCGAAGGCCGGGATGCCGCGGGTCTGCCGCACGAAGCCCCACAGCAGCGGGCCGAGCAGCAGCATGCCGGCGCCGACGATGCCGACCCAGGTGGGGGAGACGCCGAGCATCTTCAGACCGGTCAGGGTGAGCACGATGACGATGCCGCGCCGGATCACCGACTGTGAGATCCAGCGTGCCATCCGGGCGCCGATGAAGGTGCCCGGCGAGCCGCCGATGATCAGCGGGATCAGGATCGCCCAGTCGACCCCGGTGTTGATCCAGTGCGAGACCGCGGCCGAGAGCACCAGCGGCACCGCCTGCACCAGGTCGGTGCCGACCAGCTTGACCGCGGACAGGGTCGGGTAGAGGAGCAGCAGCGCGACCATGATCAGCGACCCGGAGCCGACCGAGGTGATCCCGACCAGCAGGCCGCCGAGCGCGCCGACGGCCAGCGTGATCACCGGGCGGAGGACCACCTCCCCGGAGGGGGCCTCGTTGCCGCCGGTGACCAGGCGCAGCTGCAGATACATCCGCAACGTGTACGACGCGGCCGCGAGCAGCAGGGCCCCGCCGATGGCGTAGGTGAGGAAGTCCTCCGCATCGGAGCCGAGGTCGTGGACGATGAAGCCGCCGACGAAGGCGAACGGTACCGATCCGAGGATCAGGTAGAGGGCGAGCTGGATGTTCGGCGAGCCGTGTCTCCAGTGGACGGCCGCGCCGACCGACTTGTTGACCGAGGCGGCCACCAGGTCATTGGCGACCGCTGCCGTCGGGTTGATGCCCAGGAAGATCAGCGCCGGCGTCATCAGCGCGCCGCCGCCCATCCCGGTCAGCCCGACGACGATGCCGATGCCGAAGCTGACGATCAGGACATCCAGAGCGTCGATGGTGAAGAGGTCGTGCACCCTACTCACTCTTCTCGTAGTTCAACTATTCAAGTCGACTTAGGTCGACCGGTGCAGTGTAGGGCACGATCGGTGGGTTTGCCGCCGCCGCCCGTTCGTCTAGGTATGCAGCCGAACACCCGCTTCCCCGGTGGAACTCCAACGGGGAAGCGCCCACTCGCCTGCATACCTAGACGAATTGTCGCGGCCCGGCTACAGGTCGAGGTAGCCGGCCTCGCGCAGCGCGTCGGTGACGTCGCCCAGCGCGTCCTCGATGCTGTGGCCGGTGGTGTCGACCACCACGTCGGCGTCGGTCGGCACCTCGTACGGCGAGGAGATGCCGGTGAACTCGGCGATCTCGCCACGCCGCGCCTTGGCGTAGAGGCCCTTGCGGTCGCGTCGCTCGCACTCGGCGAGCGGAGTGGCGACGTGGATCAGGAAGAAGGCGCCGCCGGCCTGTTCGACGTAGCCGCGGACGTCTCGCCGGGTCGCGTCGAACGGGGCGATCGGCGAGCACACCGCGACCCCGCCATGCCGGGAGATCTCCGCGGCGACCCAGCCGATCCGGCGGATGTTCGTCTCGCGGTCGGCCTTGGAGAAGGTCAGTCCGGCGGACAGGTTGCGGCGCACCACGTCGCCGTCGAGGCTGGTCACCGTGCGTCGGCCCTGCTCGGCCAGGCGGTCCAGCAGGGCGCGTGCCAGGGTCGACTTCCCCGATCCCGACAGGCCGGTGAAGAAGAGCACCAGCCCCCTCCGCTCCGGCTCGGGCCGGTCGAAGTCGATCACCGCGGCGATGTCGTCGGGGTAGCTGTCGGTCGGGTCCTCGGTGAGCGCGTGCACCGGGTCCTCGCCGGCGTACGTCGCCACCACCTGCGTGCCGAGGCCGTGATCGACCTCGGCGTCGCCGTGCGCGGCGAGCGGACAGGCCACCACCACGGCATCCGGCAGCTGGCCGGCCGCCAGCAGCGATGCGCGCAGCAGCGCGACCGGAGAGAGCTCCGGGGTGCCGGTGCCGACCAGGGCGAGCAGCAGCACCGGACCGAGACCGGCGAGCTCGGCGATCGCGGCATCGGTGAGGGGACCGACCACCGGGACGACCGTCCGGCCGGGGTAGCGCCGGCGGACCTCGGCGGGGGTCAGATGCAGGCGTCGGAACGGCCCGTACGCCGGGACGCTCAGCACGTTCACCGCTCCACCGGGCCAGGCCACGTGGGCCAGCGGAAGACCCTCGGGGTCGACCACCTCGACCGCGCCGGCCTCTTTCGCCGCGGCGGCGACCTCGTCGGGCAGGTCGAGGGTGAGCGGCGAGCCGGGCGCGTTGAGCGGTCCGGGCACCGCGCCGGAGGTGATCAACTCGAGGTCGTCGAGCTCACGTGGCGAGGGGGAGAACTGCGGAATGCTTGGCACGGGCCAACCCTGACACACTGGCGCCATGCCGCAGTCACCGCTGCTCACCGACGATGCCTTCGTCCCGCTCGTCGAGGTGGTCCGCTCGGGCTTCGTCGAAGGGCTGCACCGTGGTGCGATGGTCGCCCTCGGCGCCGACGGTGAGCTCGCCTGGTCGCTGGGCGACGTCGCGGCGCCGATGCTGCCGCGCTCGGCGAGCAAGCCCCTGCAGGCGCTGGCGATGGTCGACCTCGGGCTGGACCTGCCCGCCGACCTGCTGGCGCTGGCCTGCGCCTCGCACTCCGGCGAGGGCTTCCATCTCGACGGCGTACGACGCATCCTGGCCGGTGCCGGCCTCGAGGTCGACGCGCTCGGCAACGTCCCCGACTATCCGCTCGACGAACGCGCCCGGTTCGCCGCGATCAGATCGGGCGAGGAGCCGACCAGGCTGGCCATGAACTGCTCCGGCAAGCACGCCGCGATGCTCGCCACCTGTGTGCGGCGCGACTGGCCGGTGGACGGTTATCTCGACCCCGTCCACCCGCTCCAGGTCGCCATCAGGCAGCGGTACGAGGCGGTCACCGGTGAGACGGCCCAGCTGGCGGTGGACGGATGCGGCGCTCCGCTGCTCTCGGTCTCCCTGATCGGGCTGGCCCGCGCCTACGCCCGGCTGGCGCAGGCGCGGACCGGCCCGGCCGCGCGAGTGGCGGACGCCATCCGCAGCCATCCCGAGCACGTGTCCGGGACCGGCCGGGACGAGGCGGTCCTGCTGCGCGCCGTGCCGGGAGCGATCGGCAAGTTCGGCGCCGAGGCCGTCTATGCCGTCGCGTTGCCGGACGGACGCGCCTATGCGCTCAAGATCGCCGACGGCGGTGATCGGGCCCGGCCGGTGGCGATGGTCGCCGCCCTGCTGCGCGACGGGCTCGCCGGCCTCGACGGGGTCGACCTCGACGCGGTCCGGTCGCTCGGCGAGCGTCCGGTGCTCGGTGGAGGTACGCCGGTCGGTGCACTGCGACCGACCCTGGACCGCATGCTCGCCTAGCGGCTCGCGCGCCCTCATCCATTGCTGTGTCACCCAGATGACCTGGGCAGATGTCGTGACTCGCGCCACGTCTGCTGCCTCGAGCTTGAATCTGCTAGCAAGAGTTAGCATGATGGAGACATGGCCAAGAGCAAGGTCGGCAAGACCGTCGGATCGTTGGGTGAGTACCTCAAGGAGCAGCGCGTATCGGCGAGTATGTCGCTGCGTCAGCTGGCCGAGCAGGCCGGCGTCTCCAATCCGTACCTGAGCCAGATCGAGCGCGGTCTGCGCAAGCCGTCCGCCGAGGTGCTGCAGCAGATCGCGAAGGCGCTGCGGATCTCCGCCGAGCAGGTCTATGTCCGTGCCGGGATCCTCAGCCCGCACGAGCACACCGGCGGCTCGGTGGAGCTCGCGATCCTGGGCGACACCCAGCTCACCGAACGACAGAAGCGGTCGCTGCTCGATGTCTACCAGTCGTTCCTGGCCCTGAACGGGCGCGCCGTCGCCGCCGAGCCGACCGAAGCAGCCGGCAACGCCGCCGATGCTGCCGCCACCCCCGATACCCCTGACAGCGCTGATGACGCCGATGACGCTGACAGCGCCGACACCCCCGACGTCACCGACACCAAGGAGAACTGATGCCCACTCTGCCCAAGCTCGAGCTGCCCAAGCTCCCGAAGCTGCCGAAGGTCGACCTGCCCAAGCTGCCGAAGCTGCAGCGTCCGAGCCTGCCCGCCAAGCCGCTGTACGCCGGCGCGGGTGCCGCCGACGTCGCGGTGGAGACCGTCAAGGGCTACGCGAACGACGTGAGCAAGCGCGTCGAGGACGCCACCAGCCAGGCCCGCAAGAACGTGTTCGACCCGAAGGCCCTGTCCGGCAAGGCCCGGGCGTCGTACGCCGAGTTCGGCGGCCAGGCCCGGAAGAACCTCACCGAGTTGCAGGCCGATGTCGCCTCGCTGCCGGGCAAGGCGAAGGCCAAGCTGAACGAGGCCGGCGTGAGCGCCACCGACGCCTATGACGACCTGGCCAAGCGCGGCGAGGTGGTGGTCGCGAAGCTGCGTGGCAAGGAGTCGGTCGCTCCGGCGACGACCCCGGCAGCGACGACCCCGGCAGCGCCGAAGCCGGCATCGCCGGCGCCGGCCGCGAAGAAGCCGGCGGCGAAGAAGGCCCCCGCAACGACTGCGGTCACGAAGTCCCCGGCGAAGAAGACCACCGCGAAGAAGTCCAGTCCGGCGAAGGCGCCGGCGAAGAAGACCACGGCGTCGTCGACCGCGAAGAAGTCGAGCACGGCCGCGGCGAAGAAGGCCGCGCCGAAGACCCCGGAGACGCCGTCCACCGAGGCCTGAGGAACACCGCACGGGGCCCGTTCGCTCGCGCGAACGGGCCCCGCTCCTTGCGGTGGGGACCGACGCCATCGCCGATCACGCCAGGGGACCGACGGCGCGACCGACACGCGTCGTACCCGGGCACGAGGCCCGGGTGAGCCCATCCTAGTGGGGTGGACGGGCCAGCAGGTCGGGTTGGTCGAAAGTGGCGACATCTCGCCGATCCGGCGGTCGCCTTGCGGTGTGGACCCCCGTCGACCGCTCGACTTTCCGTTGATCGAACGGCGAGTGCCGGCGAGCGTATCGAGGCCCTTCGGTTCGTGGCCTCGATACACCCTCGCTCGTTCCTCGCGAGGGCTACTCGGCCGGCGGGGAGTCGGGTTGATCGGTGGTCGGGTCACGAGTACCGGGACCGACGAGAGCCAGGCCCGCCAGGCTCAGCCGGCGGCCTGGCGCGCCTCCCAGGCGGAGGAGACCATGCTGCGCAGGTCATGCCGCATCTCCCACTCCAGGTCACGGCGGGCGAGCTTGCCCGAGGCCACGATCTGGGCCGGGTCGCCGGCGCGGCGCGGTGCGATCTCGGGGACGAAGTCGATCTGGGTGACCTCACGGATGGTGTCCATGATCTGCCGGACGCTCGAGCCGTCCCCCGACCCGAGGTTGTAGACCGGCTCCAGGCTCTCGCCGGCGGCGAGCCTGCGTGCGGCGACGACGTGCGAGTGCGCGAGATCGGCGACGTGGACGTAGTCGCGCACCGTGGTGCCGTCCGGGGTCGGGTAGTCGTCGCCGTTGATCCGCGGCGTCCTGCCGGCGACCAGCGCGTCGAAGACCAGCGGGAACAGGTTGTGCGGGCTGGTGTCGTAGAGCCCCGGGCTGCCCGAGCCGACGACGTTGAAGTAGCGCAGGCTGGTGTGCCGCAGCCGATGCGCCCGGGCGACGTCCGCGATCAGCCATTCCCCGATCAGCTTCGATTCGCCGTACGGGCTCTCCGGGTGGGTGGGCGTCGCCTCGGTGACGAGGTCGACGTCGGGCGTGCCGTAGGTCGCCGCGCTGCTGGAGAAGACCAGCGTGTCGACCCCGGTCTCCACCATCGCGCCGAGCAACGAGATGGTGCCGGTGACGTTCTGGGAGTAGGTGTGCAGCGGCCGCTGGACGCTCACCCCCGCGTACTTGAACCCGGCCAGGTGGATCACGCCCTCGACCCGGTGGTCGCGCAGCGTCGCGGTGATCGTCGCGGTGTCGAGCAGCGAGGCCTCGACCAGGGGCACCCCGTCCGGCACGAACCTCGCGAAGCCGGAGGAGAGGTCGTCGATGACGACCGGTTCCATGCCCGCCTCGAGCAACGCCACGACGACGTGCGATCCGATGTAACCCGCTCCTCCGGTGACCAACCAGCTCATGGCCACGACCCTATCGGGGCGGTGAGTGGTCGGGTCGCTCGATAAGGTCGCCCCATGCCGACCGACCGCCCGCTGAGACTGGGACGGCGTGTCTTCGACGACGGTCAGCCGCTGGTGATGGCGATCGTCAACCGGACTCCCGACTCCTTCTACGACCGCGGCGCCACCTACGCCGAGGACGCCGCCCTCGACCGCATCGCCCAGGCGATCGAGGAGGGCGCCGACATCGTCGACATCGGCGGGGTCAAGGCCGGATACGGACCGGAGGTGGACGCGGCCGAGGAGATCCGCCGGGTGGCGAGCTTCGTCGCCCGGGTGCGCGGCGACCATCCCGACCTGGTGATCTCGGTCGACACCTGGCGGGCCGAGGTCGGCCGGGTCGTGTGTGGCGAGGGTGTCGACCTGCTCAACGACGCGTGGGGCGGACACGATCCCGGCCTCGTCGACGTCGCCGCCGAATTCGGCGCCGCGATCGTGTGCACCCACACCGGCGGTCTGCGACCCCGCACCGATCCGCACCGGATGGAGTACGACGACGTCGTGGCCGCGGCGCTGGAGGCCACCCTCGGCTACGCCGAGCGGGCGCGGGCGGCCGGAGTGCCCGAGGCGTCGATCGTGATCGACCCGGCACACGACTTCGGCAAGAACACCCATCACTCCCTGGAGCTGACCAGGCGACTGGGGGAGATGGTGGCCACCGGATGGCCGGTGCTGGTCTCGCTGTCCAACAAGGACTTCGTCGGCGAGACCCTCGGCCGGCCGACCGCGGAGCGGCTGCCCGGGACGCTGGCCGCCACCGCCGCATGTGCCCTGGCCGGGGCCCGGATCTTCCGAGCGCACCAGGTTCGCGAGACCCGCGACGTGGTCGACATGGCCTACGCGATCGCGGGTCGGCGCCTGCCCGAGCGGGCGATCCGGGGGTTGGCGTGAGGATCGCCGTGGTGCCCGGCGTGCTGGCGCTGCTGCCGGCCTACGCCGCCCAGACCGACCCGGTGCCGGAGCTGCGCACGGCGGCGGTCGCC